>CAWHDI010000001.1:0-70911 GCA_963827985.1 uncultured Chloroflexia bacterium
CTGCCACAGCCAACGTCAAAATGAAATATCCAGTTTTCAGGTGGCGTCCGGACATAAAAGCCGCAAGCCCCATCACGATAACAACGAGAACAATAGCTCCCACAATTGCCAGTGAAGTAAAATAGCTTCGCGCCGAAGGTAAATAAATAATCAGCCCTACAAGGAGGGTTGCGACCACCAGTCCGCCGGTCGTATATGCACTTTTTCCTTTGGAATAGTCGATTATGACCTGGACTGTAAGGAAGAGGAACAATAGCAGGAGCATCAGCGCGGCGCCCGCCCAGATAAGCATGTAGATTGCCAGTGCTATGCCTGCCAGCGCACAGTAGACCAGGGGTCTGACAATGGACTTCCAACCTTTTTCTTTTATGCTACCTAGATCGAGGCCTTCACTTTGGTTGAAGGCCAGCATTACAAACAAGATGATAAGCGTTGCGAACAACGATTCTGCAATGTGATGATCCGTGTAGCCCAGCAAAGACCGGTTTAAGAACTCGCCGGGCATGATCGCCAGCAAACCCGCCACCAATAATCCCGCCCACACGTTCTTAAATGCTTTCCCGATAAAGAACGCCGCTATGACGGTAAAAGCTGCCAGCACTGGTGGAATATATACCATTATTACATCAGCAAGATGCTGGTCCGGCTTGCCCAGCCCGAGCAGCCAAATAATTCCACCTATTAAATAAGCAAAGAAATTCGGCTGTGTGGTGGTATTGACGCCGCCAGGAAATATGTAATAGGGATCAAACTGGGTCAGGTTCGGAAAATGGCTGGCCAGATTGTCCACCAGCCTTCCATAGTAATATGCATCTACGCCAGTCAGCTTCACCCAGCTATTGACGAACACCTGGTTATAAGGGAGCGCAATTCTCAGCCATAAGGCTACAGCTATAATAATGATGAGCAGGAACAACACCGAAACCCATACCGGGATTCTCTTAAATATCATATTACCCAACCTTTCACTAGATTATATCCTCTATATCTCAAGTATGACAATTGTTAAATATTAACATACTTGATTTTCATACATGCGGAATATATTGTATCCAAAACGTAGCTATTAAAAGAGGACCGGTCTTTAAAGCAGTTACAGCGCAGAAGGGAGGAACGGCATGAATAAACTGGTTGATGCAATTGATTCATGAGAAGATACTATCACTTCCCGAGCAAGCCTTCTTTCCAAGATGTTTTTGTCCCGGTCGCGATCATCACCGGTTAGACTTATCTCGTTTCTCACTTCACATCCGCAAGCTTTCAGAAAAATATTTAAAATGAAAAAGCATTTCGCGTTCTGTTTGCCTGCCTGCCACTACTTTATGTATCGTCTTCAGTGTATTTGCCGTAGCAGACAATGCAAGGGTAGTAAGGGTGGGAGTGTTACGAAAATCAGCCGAATATTTTTACTGATGATAAGGGTAAAGTTGCTGGTTTCTGGCCGGACATCATCGAATACATAGCTTCAGCGGAAGGGTGGCAAATAGAGTACAAACAAGGGACCTGGTTTTGAATCGGAACAGGTTGGAGCATAGTGAAATAGATGTTTTGTCGATGTTGCCTACACAGAAGCCAGAGCTAAGACATACGAATTTTCACACGAGGCCGTTTATACAAGTTGGTCGAGGGTATATACACGGGCAGGAACCGGAATAACAATATGTTTTTCGACCTCAAAGGAAAGAAAATTGCTGTGTTGAAGGGCAGTATAAACGCCGAGGGGCCCGAGAGTATAAAGGAACTTGTCAAATCATATAATATCAATAGCTCTTTTATTGATGCTGATAGTTATACAAAGGTTTTTGAGTTGGTTGCAAGAGGTGAGGCTGATGCAGGGGTTGTAACCAAGGACTTCGGTTATCAGTATGAAACAGATTATAAAGTCTTGAAGAGCGCCGTCATTTTTCAGCCTATCATTCTTTATTTTGCCTTCCCCAAGAGTACCAATATGACAACGTATCTTGTCGAAAGAAACAGATCACGATATGAAAGCGCTGAAGGAAGACAACGATTCAATCTACTACCGGTCCCTGGACAAATGGCTGGCGCCGGAATCTGCAGAAAAACAACAATTCCAGTTTGGCTAATATGGTCGCTCACAGGCGTCGGTGGGCTGGCAGTACTGCTTGCAGCCGGGAGTTTTATCCTAAGATCACAGGTTAGATCAAGAACATTGGCATTAACTTCAGAAATCAACACACGAAGATCGCGCTAAGTGGAGCTGGCGAAGTATCAAGATCACCTGGAAAAACTCGTCGAAGAAAGGACAGATGAACTGGCGCGGAAAAACATTGAGTTGAACCAATCCAATATTCGCCTGCAAGAGATGGACAGGCTCAAGTCGGTATTTCTTGCCAGTATGAGCCATGAACTGAGAACTCCTTTAAACTCAATTATTGGCTTTACAGGTGTTATGTTGCAGGGGATGGCCGGCGAAATCAACGATGAGCAACGAAAGCAGTTGTCCATCGTCAAAAGCAGCGCCACCCATCTTCTGAGCCTGATTAGCGACGTCCTGGATATTTCCAAGATAGAGGCAGGAAAGGTGGAACTATCTACGGAAGAGTTCAAGCTTGGGGATGTGCTGAAAGATGTTGCTCAGACATTCTCCTCAATGGCGGAAGATAAGGGACTCAAGCTTGAAATGGAAGGGCCTGAAGACGTGGTGATTTTCAGTGATAGAAGACGTGTAAAACAGGCCCTCATGAACCTCGTGGGTAATGCCGTCAAGTTCACCGACAGCGGAACTGTTAAAATCGCTGCCGAAGGCCCGGTGGAAGGCAGTATAAATATTCGGATCAGCGATACGGGGGTAGGAATAAAAGAGGAGGACATGGGCAAGCTCTTCGAACCTTTTCAGCAGGTTGATGTATCACTCACGAAAAGATACGAGGGTACCGGACTGGGTTTATATTTAACCAGGAAGCTCATCGACCTCCTGTCAGGTGATGTTACGGCAAAGAGCACGTACGGCAAAGGAAGCGAATTTACTGTAACTTTGCCACTTAGATTTAAGAATAATGCAAACCCTTCCTCCGTGGCCGGTGCAAATACAGCCTGAGCAGAAATTTTGAAGAGGTTTGGCACTCTATTTTTTAGGGCAATGTAAACGTGAGAGAGTAAAAAGGCGCGGAAAGGAAATGAAGAAGGTACTTATAATCGAAGACAACGAGTCAAATCTTTATCTCATGCGGTTCATACTGGAGAAAAACGGCTACCATGTCGTAGAGGCGAGAGAAGGCGTTGAAGGCGTGAATATGGCAAAAAAGGAGAGGCCCGATTTTATTATCATGGATATTCAACTTCCAGATATTACCGGACTGGAAGCTACGAAAAGGATCAGAGCCACTGATGTGGATAGCAATACTCCTATAATAGCAGTCACATCATATGCCATGGTGGGCGATAAAGATAAGGCAATTGCTGCGGGCTGCACCGGCTATATCGAAAAACCAATCAATCCCGAAACTTTTTGGCAGAATTGGAGAAATACATGTAGAGCTATTGTTTTCGTGCAGGTGTTTAAATGCATATTATGGTTGTGGATGACTACCAGGAAAACCGCTATCTATTGGAAGTGTTGCTGAAGGGACACGGGCATAAGGTCTCCTCGGCCAGCAATGGAGCTCAAGCCCTGGAACAATTAACAACGGGCGAGTTTGATCTTATCATCTCAGATATCCTTATGCCGGTGATGGACGGCTACCAACTCTGCCTGAAATGCAAGACAGATGAGAGGTTGAAACATATCCCATTCATCTTCTACACTGCCACGTACACTGAACAGCAGGACGAAGACCTGGCGATCAAACTAGGCGCAGACAAGTTTATCAGGAAACCGGCCGACCCGGATGAGTTCATGAATATCATTAATGGTGTGATTGATCAAGCCGCATCGCAAAAGGATAAGGGCAAGTCCATATCGTTGGATGGCGAAATACTGCAGTCTTATATCGACCGCGTGGTGAAAAAGCTGGACAGGAAAATATTACAATTGGAGGATGAAATTGTCCGGCGGCGGACTGCTGAACAGGCAATGCGTGAATCCGAAGAAAAATACCGCAGCCTGGTCGAAACGGGAGGAGCCGGCATTGCAACAATAGACCTGGATAGTAAGATCACATTCGTTAATAATAGAATGTGCCTGATTTTGGGATATTCAAGGGAAGAATTGCTGAACAAACCGTTTGTCAGCCTGGTGAAACCAGAAGACTTAGCAGTATTAGAAACATTTCTCAACGCTGCAGGCACCCTAAACACAAAGACTGCCATAGAATTCAGGGTTGTACATAAATCAGGGCTTAACATCTGGCTTTATACTAATCCCACGCCAATTATAATTAATAAAAACACCATTGGATTCAATGCTGTTGTGCATGACATCACCGCCCTCAAACAAACGGAAGCTGAATTACAAAAAAGCTTAATCTCTCTTAAGAAAACACTGAACGACACGGTAAGCGCCATGGCAAAGATCCTGGAATTGAAGGACCCATATACGTCCGGCCACCAGGTCCGGACGGCAAAACTGGCCACTGCCATCGCAAAGAAAATGAACCTGCCTGATGAGCAGGTAAACACTGTAGAGACAAGTTCAAGTATTCATGATGTTGGCAAGCTATATGTACCGTCTGATATCCTGAGCAAACCGGGAAAGCTCAGCGACATTGAATTCAGATTAATACAGGCACACCCCGAGGGCGGCTACGAAATTCTAAAGGATATTGAGTTTAATACACCTATCGCACAGATTGTACTGCAACACCACGAAAGAACTGATGGCTCCGGTTACCCACGTGGTCTGAAAGGTGGGGAGATATTACTGGAAGCGAAGATATTAGCAGTAGCCGACGTCGTGGAGGCCATGTCTTCTTACAGGCCATACCGACCGTCAATGGGCGTTGACAAGGCGCTGGAGGAGATCAAGTCCAACCGTGGTATTAAGTACGATGAGACTGTCGTCGACATTTGTATTGAGCTCTTTACCAGGGATGGTTTTATCTTTCCGCCCGTTTCATGATGCGGCCGTATACCGTTTAACACGCGGCACGTGCGTCCGTGCAGTTTGGCAATAAAACCAGTATAACAGCATTATTATTTTGACTTTCCCGGGACGACAATATATGCTGTAAATAATTTAATATTTGAGCAAGGCACCCAGGGGTGACCCTGGCCTAATGGAAAGCAAACCGGTGTAATTCCGGTACAGTCCCGCCTACTGTATAGTCAGAACGCCACCTTGCTGCTTAGAAGCTACCTCCGCGGAGTAAGGGGGTGGGATTTGTTATTTATAATGATCCCCCTGCTCATGGAGCAGGGTTTTTTGTTTTATCGGGGCGAAGAGCGGGTTCATCGGGAAAGTTGAGATAGAAATTATGACCGGACTACTAATTTTATTAGCTGCGCTGCTTCTGGATGTGTCGATAGGAGATGCGCCAAACAGTTTTCACCCGGTAGCATGGCTGGGCAACTTAATCTCATGCGAGCTTAAAATCAGACCGCTGTCGGGAAACGCGAGGCAATTTATTTACGGCATGGCCATGGTGATTCTCACCATACTGGTTATAGTACTGCCCCTCTATATACTGTTGTCATACGTGCGAAACCTCAACACCGTCATATATGTGCTTATCTCGGCATGCCTGCTCAAGAGCACGTTCTCTCTTCGTGGCCTCTGGCAGGCGGTGCAGAAAGTTAAAGAAAGTCTGCAATCAAGGGGATTAGCTGCCGCCCGCAGTGAGGTCAGAGCACTGGTAGAACGTGACCCCGCACATCTGGATGGAAAGCAATTAATATCTGCGGCCATTGAATCCTGTGCAGAAAATCTGTGTGATAGTTTCGTAGCGCCGCTTTTCTATTTCGCCATCTTCGGCCTGCCGGGAGCTATCGCTTACAGGACCGTCAATACGTTCGACGCCATGATAGGTTACCACGGGGAATGGGAATACACAGGCAAATTCGCAGCGCGGCTCGACGATGTTCTCAACTATATACCCGCCCGATTGAGCGCCCTATTCATCCTGGGGGCCGCAGCGCTGTGCAGGACTCGTCCCGCATCCGGATGGAGGACGATGCTGGCCTACCACGGCAAAACCGAAAGCCCCAATGCGGGATGGTCAATGAGCGCCATGGCGGGATCGCTTGACATAGTGCTGGAAAAGGCCGGACATTACAGGCTGGGCGACGGAGAGCAAGAGCTGTCACTGGTGGCAATCAGTAAATCTCAAACCATATTACTGGTGGCTGCCGCAATCTGGGGGTTATTGATTATCGGGAAGGAGGCCGCGGTTGCCACCATCTCCTAGATCCCACATCGCACGCATAAAACCCGTTTTTCACGGGGGAGTCAACTTCATGCAGGGTGCACTGCCCATAGTTAAGCAGAACGTAACCATGGATTTCAGCACGTGCTGCAATCCTTATGGCCCGGGGAAAACTATTCGCTCAGCTATGAATAAAATCGACGCCGGTCATTATCCCGACCCCAATTCCAGGCAATTCGTGAATTTACTTTCCCATAAGCTGCGGGTACCGGCTTCACGCATCATCACAGGAAGCGGTTCCACAGAAGTGATCAGGCTGGCTACGCACGCCTATTTCGGCCCGGGTGATACAGTCGTAATCCCTTCCCCCACATATGGCGAATATGGACTTGCCTGCGCTATTGTCAACGCCGGCGTTGTGAAATACGCCATCAGTGAACATAGTAATTTTCAAATGGATTGCGATGCGTTCATATCTTTCGCAAAACCGCACAAGCCCGCCGGCATCTTTTTATGTAATCCTAATAATCCCACCGGGCAATACCTCAGCATGAATGACGTGAAAAGGATATTGGATTCTTTCCCCGACACGCTCGTGGTACTTGATGAAGCGTATATAGCCTTTACTACGGGGGCATGGGACTCTCGCAGTCTGCTGGCAAGGAATAACCTGTTAATAGTACGTTCCATGACAAAGGACTTTGCACTTGCCGGTTTGCGCCTGGGGTATGCCATGGCATGCGAAGATATAATCGAAAATATCAAAAAAGGTAAGGCCTCCCTGGAATGTCAGCTCAGCCGCTCAGAGCGCAGGCATCGCTGCCCTGTCCAGCGACGGCTACCTTGCAAATTGCACGGAACGGATAGCCAGGTCAAGAACATATCTTACCAGGGAAATCCGTAGCCTGGGTTACCATGTAGTGCCGACGTACACCAATTTTTTCATTTTTAAAACACATCCGGTAAGCTTCAGGGGCAGTTGTTAAAAAAGGGCATACTTGTGCGGGACTGCGCATCATTCGGCCTGCCAAATTATGTGCGCGTTGCGCCGCTGAGGATAACGCAATGTAAAGAACTCATAAAAGCCATAAAGGAAATACAGGAAGGCAATCGATGACAGCTCGAAAATTAATGGTCCAGGGCACTGCATCATCCGCAGGAAAGAGCATTATGGTCACCGCATTGTGCCGTATTTTCAAACAGGATGGCTATAAGGTCGCTCCCTTCAAGGCACAGAACATGGCGCTTAATTCCTTCGTGACAATCGAAGGGGGCGAAATAGGCAGGTCCCAGGCATGCCAGGCTGAAGCAGCCGGTATACAGCCTTCGGTCCATATGAATCCCGTCCTGCTTAAACCGCAGGCCGACTCAACGTCACAGATAATAATTCTCGGAAAGGCACGCGGAACCTCTCATGCGGCCGACTACTATAAGGACAATTTCAAATTCCTGCCGCAGATCGAGAAATCACTTAATGAACTGGCTTCCAGGTACGACCTGATCCTGATTGAAGGCGCCGGGAGCCCTGCCGAAATCAACCTGATGGAAAAAGAAATCGCCAACATGCGCATTGCGGAACTGGCAAAATCCCCTGTCATCCTGGTAGCGGATATCGACAGGGGCGGCGTTTTTGCCTCCATAGTAGGCACGATGGAATTACTGCCGGAGGACCAGCGAAAGCTGGTAAAAGGATTCGTGATCAACAAGTTCCGCGGTGATGTTTCGCTGCTTAAACCGGGCCTCGATTTCCTTGAACAGAGGTTTTCCAGGCCGGTCCTGGGTGTCATTCCATACATAAGGAATATAAGGGTTGCCCAGGAAGATTCGGTATACCTTGACGATCGCTCAAACGAAGGAGCGGGCGGGCGTCCGGATATTTGCGTGATCCGCCTCCCTCACATATCCAATTATGATGACTTCGATCCGCTGGAACCTTCGTGCAATGTGCGTTACGTGTCAACCGTCCACGATGTGGGCAGGCCCGACTTGATCATACTTCCGGGGACAAAGAGCACTATGGACGACCTGATTTTCCTGCGAAAAAGCGGACTGGCGGACGCAATCATCAGCAGTGCCCGGGAAGGCACACCCGTAGCCGGCATATGCGGAGGGTACCAGATGCTGGGCAAAAAGATCTACGATCCTGAGGGAGCCGAGTCCGATCTAACCGAGACTGACGGGCTGGGGTTGCTGGACATTGAAACCAGCTTCGAGATCGAGAAAATCACCTGCCAGGTGAGGGGCCAAGTCGTTGCAAATGCCGGACTTTTTGACAATATGAGCGGCATTTCTATAGAAGGTTATGAAATCCACATGGGTAAGAGCGGAGCAGGTTCAAACAACCCCATTTGCCGGATCAGTGAAGCAAAAGGCCCGGCTTACGCAGACGGCAACGTCAGCAATTCGGGAAAAATATTCGGGACTTATATGCACGGCCTCTTCCACAACGCAGAGTTCACGGGCAGGTTCATCGATAATCTTTGCAGTCTCCGCAGCTTGCAGGAACCCACTCACACTTCAGCAGATAAAGAGAAGGCTTACGACGATCTTGCGCATGTGTTCAGGGCAAACCTTGATATGAAGAAAATTAACGAGATTATATCCGGAGGTATACATGGCTGAACAAGATTTTAAAGGGCTGGTCCAGATCTATACAGGCGACGGCAAGGGAAAAACAACCGCCGCACTGGGACTGGCATTGAGAGCTTCCGGTCAAGATATGAGAGTAATCTTCATCCAGTTTCTCAAAGGGCAGGGCGGCGGCGAACATCTTTTCGTAAAGAAATATAAAGCGTTTGAAATAAAACAGTTCGGAGAGGGAGACCTCTTTAAGAAATCGGATGCCGAGTTATTGGAGGAAACCAATCGCGCTTACCAGTTTGCGGAAGAAGCCGTTACCGGCGGCAAATATGACATGGTAATCCTTGATGAAATCTTCATAGCTCACTGGCGCGGATTATTAAGCCTTCAGCAAATCCTGTCGCTTCTGGATAAAAAGCCGGGCAATGTAGAGCTTGTCTTAACAGGCCGTAAAGCGCCCCAGGAAATAGTAAAACGCGCCGATTTGGTGACTGAAATGCTCATGATCAAACACCCGTTCGCGGCAGGCGTCCCGCAGCGTAAAGGTATCGAATATTAAATTAATAAGGAAAGATTGAATGCATTTACTTGAAAAGACTATTAAGAACATCAAACCGCTGGATAAGGCTGCCATGGATAAGGCAAGCCAGCGGCAGGACCAGTTGACCAAGCCACGAGGGAGCCTGGGCACCCTGGAGAAAATCTCCGTACAGGTGGCAGGAATACGAGGGCAATCATTACCACAGATTAAGAACAAGGCAATCATTACCATGGCTGCTGACCATGGAGTGGTGGCACAGGGCGTCAGCCTGTATCCGCAGGAAGTGACCGCACAAATGGTACTCAATTTTCTACGTGGGGGAGCAGGGATAAACGTCCTCTCACGGCAAATCGGTGCACGAGTAGTTATCGTCGACATGGGCGTGATTACAAGACTTCCTGAATTTGAAAAAGTCCTGAGCAAAAGCATTGGGCCCGGGACTGCAGATATGTGCGTTGGACCCGCCATGACCAGGGCGCAGGCCGTAGATAGCCTTGAAGCAGGCATCTCAATCGTGGAGGAAGAGATAGCCAAAGGCCTGGATATTGTCGGTACTGGCGAAATGGGAATAGGCAATACCACCGCAGCCAGCGCTATCGTGGCAGCCGTTACTGGCAAACCGGCCGCCTCCATTACGGGTAAGGGGACAGGAATCAGCGATGATCAACTGAAACACAAAATAGCCATCATTGAGAAAGCGCTGGCAGTGAATAAGCCGGACCCTCACGACGCCATCGATGTACTTGCCAAAGTAGGAGGGTTTGAGATCGGCGGCATGGCAGGCGTTATACTGGGCGGGGCAGCAAACCATATACCGGTTGTAATCGACGGTTTCATATCGGGAGCAGCAGCACTGATCGCCGTGGGAATTTGTCCCGGCGCCAGGGACTACCTGATCGCTTCGCATCTATCCGTTGAGCAAGGACACAAACATTGTTTGAAGCACCTGGGGCTTAGCCCAGCGTTCGACCTGAATATGCGCCTGGGGGAGGGCACGGGAGCGGCACTGGGGATTTTTCTCACTGAAGCTGCTGTAAATCTGCTGGGACAGATGGCCACGTTTTCGGAAGCCGGTGTATCAGATGTTGAATAGAGGACCCGCTTAATGGGCTTTTTCGCTGCGGTAAGGTTCCTCACAATTCTCCCGGCCCCCTCATCCAGAGATGAAGTACCCGGGATGATCGGCCGTACAATTTCTTATTTCCCGGCCGTCGGCCTGATAATAGGGATAATACTGGCAGGACTCTATTACGTCCTGCAGCTTGTTTTTCCCTTACCCGTGGTCGGCGCACTTCTTGTAGCTTGCCTGGCGATTATTACCGGCGCCCACCATTTAGACGGATTGATTGACACGTGCGACGCCCTGGTTGCAGGCAAGACGCGGGAGCAGCGGCTGAATATAATGTCCGACACAAGGGTAGGATCCTTCGGGATAACAGGCCTTTGCACTCTACTGCTTGTAAAATATGCGGCCATATCAGGCGTCACCAGCCTGGCTCCCCTAATCATTTTCCCCGTGATGAGCCGCTGGGCATTGAGCGGCATCATACTTGTTTTCCCCTCGGCCAGGAACCAGGGCATGGGGGCCAGCACGAAAGACAGCGCAAGATGGCCGGGTTTCATCTGGGGCACCGTCATATGCCTGGTGATAAACGTTGCTTTCGCCGGGTTGATCGAAGGTCCGGCGCTTATGCTAGCCTTATTTGCTCTTGTCTGGTGCCTGGGCCTTTTCCTCAGTCACCTGTTTGGCGGGCTAACCGGCGACTGTTACGGCGCCCTGGTCGAAGCAGGGGAAGCGGTATCCTTGCTTTTGCTCATCGCACTTACACCGTTTATACAACCTTTCCCCGCAAATGGCTTGCTCGGGCTGCCGTTACTCAAATGGTGAGATATGGATAATTGCAATAACAGGATAATATTATTGCTGGGAGGAGCGCGAAGCGGCAAAAGCACTCGGGCACAGGAGATGGCCGAAGGACTGGGCGGCCCCGTGCTCTTTTGCGCGACGGCAGAGGCGCTGGACGACGAAATGCGGGACAGAATTGAAGCGCATAAGAGATCACGCCCTTCCAATTGGGACACCATAGAGTCCAGCCACAACGTCGGACACGCTTTGAGAGAGCAGGACCGGGATTACAATACCGTAATAATTGACTGTATCACGATGCTTGTATCCAACTGCCTGAACAACGATTTCACATCCGGTCAGGCCGAACAAGCTGCCGCGGCTGAAATTACGTTGCTGGTCAAGCTAATGCAAGAACGGCGATCCAACTTTATCCTGGTTTCCAACGAGGTAGGCAGCGGTCTGGTGCCGGAGAATAAACTCGGACGGCTTTATCGCGATATGCTGGGACAAGCTAACCAGCAACTGGCAAAATGTGCCGACGAGGTTTATCTTATGGCTGCAGGGCAATCACTCAGGATGAAATAACGTTCCTGCAGAAATTCTACGGGAAAATATTAGCTGCCGACGGCTGATTCCTCTATAGTCTTCATCAGTTTTGTGAAATCGAGCGGTTTACTGAAATACTCCCTGCCCGTTGCTTCCAGAAAGTCCAGCGTCGATTTCGTAATAGTGTCACCAGTTATAAAGACGACCCGCCTCTCCAGATGAGGATACTTGGATCCTATGGTCTCATACATATCTTTGCCGTCAATTCCAGGCATCTTGATATCCAGCAGGTATACGTCATATTCGGAGCTCTCAATTCGCTGGAGCCCTTCAAGACCGCTGGCAGCCGAGTCAACCCTGTAACCCCTCTCTGAGAGAATGCGGGTCAGGATATCTCGAATCACCGTCTCATCGTCAACCACCAGTATTTTCTTGCCCGATACACGGGTACTCTTTTGTAGTTTGGCAGGGGCAGATGTTACTTTGCCGCTATTATCTTTAGACACCGGTAATTCTATTATGAAGGTAGCACCTTCCCCCACCACGCTTTCTGCGTATATGCGTCCACCGTGATTGGTTATGATCCCGTGGCAAACACTGAGCCCCAGGCCGGTACCCTGGCCAACATCCTTTGTTGTAAAGAATGGATCAAATAACCTGTCCAGGATTTCCCTCGGTATGCCCGGCCCATCGTCGGAGATAGATATCCTTATTTTATCTTCGGCGGCGCGGGTAACAATTTTGATGGTCCCGGCCTTCTTCTTCACAGCTATCGACTGCTCGGCATTTATAATAACATTCAGAATAACCTGTTGTATCTGGTTTTCATCCGCTGAAATACCGGGCAGCCCTGACTGAAGCTCGGTTATAACCTCGGTATTGCCCACTTTATGCTCGTAACTGCGCAGTTCCAGGGTCTTCAGGATGAGTTCGTTAAGATCGATAACGCTCTTTTCAGGAGTATAATTGCGGGCAAACGTAAGCAGGTTCTGCACAATCCTGGCAGCTCGCTGGCTCTGGTTATATATTTTTTCCAGGTCGGATTTAATATTCACGGGCACTTCATCGTCATTAGCCAAAAGCTGGGCATAGCCCATGATGGCAGTTAAAGGATTGTTTATTTCATGAGCGACTCCAGCGGCCAATTCACCTATGGAAGCCAGTTTACTGGCAATCAATAATTGTTGTTCCATCTTGATACGGTCCGTTATATCTCTCGTGATACCCCTGACTCCTGTTATTACCCCTGCTGTATCCTTCATTGGAGATGCAGAAACACCGATAATCCTCCTGCTGCCGTCACCTTTGACAATAGTGCCAAACATACCGGAACGAGTCACTCCTCTGGCAGTAACTTCAGAGATGATTGCCCTGCTATTGTCGATAAACTTATCATCAGATGGATCAATGAAATTACTGAAATGCCTGGCAACTATCTCAGCCCGGCTCAATCCCAGTATTTTGCACATGGCGTCATTAACAAACGTATAATAGCCACGTGGATCAAGTTCAAAATAACCATTATCCATATCTTCAAGAACAGTTCTAAACCTTTCCTCCGATCTCCTAAGTACCTTCTCCGCCAATATCCGTTCAGTCATGTCCCTCACCATACAGAGTATGTACTTCGCGTCTCCGATAGAGACAAGCTGAGCGTGTATTTCCACAGGAATAACAGACCCGTCCTGACGTTGATGGACCGATTCGAAGACCGCATCGCCCCTTTCCAGCAGCCTGGCTATCCGCTGTTCAACAAGCAGTCTATATTCCGGAGTTGTGAGAGACCTGATATTTCTGCCCAAAAACCCTTCTTCACTGTATCCATAAGTGCGGAAACTGGTCTCATTGGCATAGACAATGTTTCCTTCCTTATCTATCGCGTATTTGCAGTCCATTGCCAGGTCCAACAACTTGGACCGCAATTCCAACTCGGAGCGTACCCTGTTTAGTTCAAGCCCAATATCAGCGTCATGGTTATTCTCGTTCGACATATATTTTCCTTGAGTACCCGACAGATTCTTTAAAACGACCTATTTTATTATCGGTTCATCCACAAATCAAATATATAGCTGGCCAAATCGATGCTGATGAAGGATGCAAATAATCGACAACATTTTGAATAGTGATTATAATACAAGCATAAGTTTGATAAATGGCGGTTAAAATATCAAGTGAAAGCAGAGAGGCAGTTGTACAACACCATATTTAGATGGTCGGTTGCTTTAATTGCTTTGTTTCTGTTTTGGACAAGCGCATTTCCAGGAGAGGCCCAGGCAGCGGCCCCTGAAATATCGGGATATCCTCCCACCGGATATGTAAATACTTCTTATAGTTTCTCGTTTTCGGCAACCTGCGACGGAGGCGCTTGCCCTGCATCAACGTGGACGCTTACCGGCAGTTTGCCTCCCGGCCTCTCTTCATCCGGCGGAAGAAATATATCGGGGACACCCACTTCAACAGGAACATGGGACATCACTGTAACCGTGACTAACAGCAACGGCACCACCACAGGCAACTATTCAATAGTAATAAGCACGCCTCCGATCACTTTTTCAACAACTAGTATTCCTTCGGCCACCGTGGGGCAAGCATATTCTGCCAGCATTCTCGCCACAGGCGGCACCGCAACCAGCATGAGCTACGCCATAACCAGTGGAACTCTACCTTCCGGGCTTGCATTCAGCGGGGGAATAATATCAGGCACGCCCGCACGCGGCACGGCGGGAAACTACAGTTTTACCGTAACTGCAACGAGCGGCACTACGGTCGGAACACAGACATTCTCTATTTACGTCGACAAGGGAACATACGATGTTACGGTAAGCATTACTTCCGGCCTTGCCGAAGGACAAACCAAGCTTTACGTAGGCAATACGGTCAAAGGTACCCTCAGGGGCGGCGAATCCGCTAAATTGACAGGACTCGATCCGGATTCCACGACAACCGTATCAGTCGACAGCATCGTTGCCAGTTCAGGCAGGACGGATATAAGGTACCGGGCAGAGACGAACACAGCCAGTGCCAGCCAGGATAATGCACAGATCACATTCAACTACTTCCCTGAATATAATATCTCGCTGAAATCTGACCCCTCAGGCATTACTTCGTTGTCCGGTTCAGGATGGTACAGAGAGGGAATGCCCCTTGCCGTTACAGCGGAAGATTCAATAGCACAGGATGCCAACTCACAATACCGCTTCGCTTACTGGGTTTCGCCCACCGGCGACAAAATAAGGTCCCAGACTTTGAATATAGGTGTTACCGCGGCAGGCACCTATGTGGCTACATACGCGATGTACTATAAACTAAATATAGAGTCCAAATATGGAAGCGTCCAGGGCGGCGGATGGCAGCCGGCCGGAAGCCAGGTCCAATGGAAAGTGGACCCGTCTGAAGTCGGTATGTCGGGAATTATGGGCTTCTTCGGCGGCAAAATGAAAGCGGTACTTGCATCGGGTACAGAGACAGTGGATGCTGCGAAGACAGTAACGGTCCAATGGGAAGGCGACTATACTACTCCTGCCATTACGATCCCGCTAACTTTAATCGTCATCGCCGGCATCATATACGGTATTTACTCTCTGGCAAAACGTGAGAGAAGACCTCAGCCGGTACCTTATGCATCGCCCTATCAAAATATACCTCCCCCACCTCCACCTCAGCCGTATCCGATTTATCCCACATACTTACCACCGCCTCCAATGCAGCAAATGCCACCCCCACCTGCGGCGATACAGCCACCGCAGACTACGGTCGTCATGATCGGCGACGGGCTGAAGAAGTCGCCAGGATCGACCCGTGAACAGCTCATGGAGAAATTCGGTGAACTACTGCAGAAATATGAGGATGAGATCTCACAGGGCAAGGAACTGCCGGGCGCTCCCCCTGAAATGACGGAAGTTGCACCTCCCTCGGAGAAAAAGAGCCTTCCAGCTCCGGATATATTCGCTACGGCCGAGACTGTGATAGAAAAACCTGCGCCTACGGAAGAGTGCGGTTTTGCCACTAAGAAGTTGCTCCGCACGGTCGTTACGCAATGGAAGAATACCAGCATCAAACCGATAATTGTGACACCCGGGGACAAGAAGAGCGCAGCTCTCGCGGGAGGACGAACCGTCACCTGGACACGTGAATCCTACAACGAATGGGAGTTGCACGTATGCAAACTGCCTCAGGGCCACAAGGGTACCCATAAGGGGTCTACCGAAATTGTTTACAGCGTACTCGACTCAATCAACGAAGAACGAAATTACGGTCCGAAACAACCGCTTAAACCCCCGACTCCTCATTATACTGACGGAATGCCGGAGATCGACATCGCCGCTTCGCAGATAATACAGAGCGATCAGCTTCCGTCCTGATCAGCACGAAAACAATATTTTCCTCCTTGACATTTTAATATTGGATTATGTCAACATTGAACCATCTAACAAAACATTCTCTATGGCTGTCCGCCATGACGGCATGTTTACTGCTTGCGCTTTCATCCGCGTTGCTGCCTGCTCCCGTGAATGCGGGCAGGATGATATGGAGCGTTGTGGAAACTCCCAGCAACGCCTTCAACGTGGTAGTCAGTCCCTCGGAAATTACCGCCTTCACAGCCGGCCAGGACGGCCGCACCATTTATTCCGTTGACACCGCTAATAGCAAGGTATACCGGTCCGACGACGCCGGCGCAAGCTGGAACGACCTGAGCAATTACCTGGTGACGGCAGGCGCCGCCCTACCTGCATGGCTGATTGCCGTGGCCCCGGATAACCCGCGTTTCGTGGCGCTGGTCACGTCATCTTCAGGTTCCCCGGGCCAGGTCTTTGTCTCTTCGGACTCCGGCCAAAGCTGGAGCGATACCCATCTGCCGGCCAGCGGAAATATCAGTGCTATCGCTGTTTCGCCGAACTACGGCAGCTACGATATTGCGGTCGGGACAAGGGCATCCGGCGCAGGCAGCATCCTCATCTATAAAGCAGCGGGCATCCAGGGCAACTGGTCAAACCAGGGATTTTCGGGAGATGTCCTGGCAATCAAATTTTCACCGAATTACAGGGCCGACCCTTCGCTGGCAGTCCTGTACGCTACAAATGCAGGGACTTTCTTCAATGTCGGTATACATGACCTTAATGCAAACACCACAAACTGGACGGCCCTGTACAATGGCAACCCTACCGAAGTTGCCACGGGAGGGGCGGGCACTTCGCCCAAAGCCAGCCAGGTCATAACAGGGGACCTCGAACTGCCTCTGGACTATTCCGGCCAGGCACCGGCCATGTGCCGCGCATATATCAGCGTCGACTCAGTGGGAGGCATTGCAGGTGTATTCAGAATAGACGGAAATACAGTTTACCAACTGATGAATGCTCAATCCAATAAACGTATCTCCAGCATTGCCTACAGAGGCACTTATACCAGCGGCAAGCTGCTGGTCGGCGAGGTGCTGGGCGATTCAGCTCGCGCCAGCGTGCTGACATGGACAACCGACGCTCCCAACACCTGCCCGGCCACCTGCTGGTACCAGACCGAGAAGCCTCCTACCGGCGCAGGGACTTCCGGCTACGGCAATGCCCAGGTTGCATGGTCACCTGACGGCAGCAGGGCATACTGTGGAACCAGTTCAGCACTGCTCAACAGCCCGTCAGCATGGCCTTCCGCTTATCTTAACGGCACGCCACTGGATGAATCTGCCTTCAGTGTCAGCAGGGACAACGGTAAAACGTGGAACCAATTGAGCTTGATAGACACTCAGATAAGCGCCTTATCTGACGTTGCAGTATCCAACGACTCCAGTACTGTATATCTATCCTCGCTCAACAATTCCGGTCAACACCTTGACAGTATCTGGAGATCCAGCGAAGAACTGTCGGGAAAATCATGGGAACGTGTACTGTGCGTCCCGTCCACAGCCAATGACATCATCCTGCGCATGAACAACTCAGGAAATGACCAGGCAATCTTTTTTGCCTCAAGGGGCACCGACGATTTGAGGCAATCCCAGGACTACGGCCAGACATGGCAGGCAGAGTTGCCGGGAATGCCTGTTGCCGATTTCTCGGTAACCAGCATGAACAATACGAGATACATTTATGCGTTGGGAACCACCTCTATTATACGCAAAGGCAACGTTTCATCTTTAATACCACAATGGTCTCAGCAGGTTGCAACAAACCTGTCATCGTCTCATACAATATTTGCTGCACCAACCGGCGTAGTCGTAGTTGGAGGCGATGCAGCCGATAACAGGGTCGCCTTTTCAACCGACGGCGGAACCTTCTTTAACACCACGCCAGCCTTCCCTGTGGCAGGGCACATACATACCATCGTAGACTACAGGCTGGCCAATGCATTTATTATCTATGCGGCGACCGATACGGCCGGCAAGCGACATATATGCCCTGGTACCCGGCGCAGTCCCGTGGAACCCCATGGGAGCACCAAATACGGGATTTTGGGGACTTGCCCAGAACGGGACTTTGTACGGAGCAGCGGCTACCTCAGTGGCCCGAACCCTCCAACCAGAGACGCTGGGACCGCCAACTATCGAGTGGAGCGCCCTTAACCAGGGCCTGCCGGCAGGCGTAGTTTTTTCAAGGGAACCGGTTTCACTGAAGTTATCACCCGGCACCAGCCTGTGGGCAATAGACAACAGGATGTACAGCTACCAGTCCAATATCGGCCGGCTGTGGACATATTGTGATTGTTTATCTCCCGGCGTGCAATACACTCCACCGGCACCTCCTCCCAGGGAAGTGTTGTTCGGAGCACCGCTGCCCACAGCCCCACGCCCGGACGACCTTGTACCCGTATATGTCAACAGCAATTCCATTGCCGATATAACGTTTCAATGGATGCATAAGACTACTGCCATAGCCTATGAAATATGGGTGGCCAAAGACGGCGATTTTTCTCAAATACTGCTGAAGAAGACGGTTGCACCTTCAAACCGTACTTCGCCTTCATGGACACTCACCGATAAAAAGGGCCTGGAACAGGGGAAGACCTACTACTGGAAAGTAAGAGTAGTCCAGGCAGTGACAGGAGAAAAAGGCACCGGGGACTGGTCAGAGATGCTGCCATTCACCATTGCCGAAAACAAATCTGAAGACCCCTCCCGTCCAGACTCCGCCCGTCGTGATAACAGAAAACCGGACAACGCCTGCATCGGCTCCAGGCACCACTGCACCCGAACCGGCGAGTGAGAACAAAACCCGCACCTTTATCGATAATGTCCTCGCCGACAGCAACTTCTGGATATGGGCCATCGTAGCGGTCCTGGTTGTTGCCCTTATGATCGTGGCCATAACGGGAACGATTGCCAGCAGACGAAGGATCTAACTTCCGCAGAAAATACCGGCGCTAATATCCCCGTGTCAATTGATGAATTGACGTACCATGGTCCGTAGCTACAGGGCATACGTCACGGAACGTATAAACTTGCTTTAAATGCTTCGATAACCTACAATTTTACTCGAAATAACTCAGGTTTTTGCATACCACCCTCCAGCCTCAGCGCTGGGGGGTTTAAACGTAAACCCCTGATTCACCCTGGAGGAAATGTCATGGACACAAAAACACTTCGAACAATTCAAAGGATCAAAAGATTACGTTATATCCGACGCATTAAAGAACGCCGTAAACGTATCGATAGTCCTGCAAAGGCCACTGCTTGTCAGGGGTGAGCCCGGAACGGGCAAGACGCTGCTTGCCCACAGCATTGCTTCATCACTCGGCAAAGAGCTGATTCGCTGGAACATCAAATCGACAACCAAGGCCATCGAAGGCTGCTACGTCTATGATACGGTCCAACGCTTGAATGACAGCCGCTTCGGAGGCAAGGATGTCTCGAACATCAAGCATTACATCAAGCTAGGCAAGCTCGGACAGGCCTTCACAGCCCCCGTCCAGGTCGTTCTTTTGATCGATGAGGTCGACAAGGCGGACCTGGAGTTTCCCAATGACCTGCTGAACGAGCTGGATGAGATGAGCTTCTACATTCCCGAGACCGACGAGAACATCTCAGCAGTACACCGCCCGATAGTTATTATCACCAGCAACAATGAGAAGGAGTTGCCGGATGCCTTCCTTCGCCGCTGCATCTTCCACTATATTGACTTCCCTGAACCGGACCTGATGGAAGAGATCGTCAAGGTCCATTTCCCCGATATCAAGAACTCCCTGCTGAAGGACGCCATCGAATCATTCTACTCTCTGCGCAAAATTGAGGACTTCCGCAAGAAGCCGTCAACCAGTGAGCTCATAGATTGGATACAGGCATTAATGGCCAGCGGACTCGACGGAAAAATTAAAGACGGTGAGATTCCGTTCCTGGGTACCCTTGTAAAAAAGGAAAATGATATCGACTATTATGTAACTCACAACATAAAGAAAAGGCCCGCAGCACGCGGTTATAACAACTAATAAAATTCAAATATTGAAGAATTGACCGATGTTTACGCCGTTTTTCTATACGCTGAAGGACAAGAAAGTTCCGGTCTCCATTACGGAATGGATGATCCTGATGGAGGCGCTCGAAAAGGGCTGCATCAGCAACCTTAGCGACTTTTACTATCTTGCCCGCGCCGTGCTGGTTAAAAGCGAAACACATTTCGACCAGTATGACGTGGCGTTCCAGGAGTATTTCAACGGCATCGCTCCTCCGCTCGATCTGACCCAGGAACTGCTGGAGTGGCTTACCGATCCGAAGAACAGGCCGAATCTCACGCCCGAAGAAATCGCAGCACATCCAGAAAATGGACCTTGAGGAGCTTATACAGGAGTACGAAAAACGCCTGAAGGAACAGAAGGAACGGCATGACGGCGGCAACCGCTGGATCGGAACAGGAGGCACTTCGCCTTTTGGGCACTCGGGCGTACAATCCACAGGGCATGCTCGTGGGCGGTCCGGGCGGAATGCGACAGCGCAGTCCGAATTGCTGAGGCCAGGTATTTCCGGAACTACCGCAGCGATGTGACGCTGGACGTCCGGCAATTGAAAGTCGCGCTCAAACAGCTGCGACAGTTGAACCGCGTCGGCCTGGAGGACGAGCTGGACCTGGACAAAACAATCGAGGCCACATGCAAAAACGCCGGCGAGCTGGAGTTCAAATGGAAACGTCCCCGCAAGAATTCGGTTAAGCTGCTGCTGCTTATGGATGCGGGCGGTTCGATGGAACCATTCGCTGACCTGTGCAGCCAACTATTCTCCGCAGCCAATCACTCAACCATTTCAAATCGTTCAAGTACTATTATTTTCATAACTGCCCCTATGACGTCCTGTATCCCGACATACAACAACGCAAGGGTGAACCTATTGAGCATCTGATGAAGATCCTCGAACCGGACTACAAGGTCATATTCGTAGGAGACGCCTGCATGGCGCAGTCGGAGTTGCTCGACCGCTTCGGCGACATCTATTTCCACGGTTATCAAAAAATGTCCGGCCTCGAGAGGCTGAAGCAGTTTAAGTCGCACTTCTCTCACGTCGTCTGGTTGAATCCCGAGAGGTCCGTCCTGCGCAGCTATCCCACGGTGCAGGCAATCAAGAAACTCTTCCCCATGTTCGACCTCACTCTTGATGGGCTGAACCTGGCGGTCAAGAAGCTCACTACCAAGCGATAGCCGCCTTATCGTCTACCGCAACATCGTTGACAGCAACCTGACGTTTCCACTACACTCTGATAAATCCGGTTGACTAACTCACGTTCGACAGCCCTCGCGGGGCCAACAGTACTAATTTTTCCCGGATAATGCGATTCCAAGCCGACTCAGCAAAGATTTCAAGACAGCTGGCGGAGGATAGACCGATGCTTGTATATTCTAGAAATAAGCTCATAACGGTTGAGGACCTGGAAAACGGTTCACTGCTCGTCAAAATGACCTCCAACGATACATGGCTTTCACTCTCTATGGAGATGATGATCAAGGTACCAGATATGGAGATCACAGATATCAGAGGAGAGTTCAACAGGTCGTTCTACGACAAATGCAGGGAAACGTTGCCGGTCCTGAAGGAAGCAGTCGGCATCAGGATCGGACCCGGCCTCATCAAGAATGTGAATGCGCTGGTAGGAAACAAAACCGGATGCCGCCGCATGGCTGATATGATCCTTGATGCGTGCGACCAGGTAATAAACAGGTTTACCTTCAGTACACTGCGCCAGGCACAAAATGTCAAAGAGGAGGACAGAGCGGCAGTACAGAAAGAGTTCCTGAAAATGAACCCGCAGCTCATAGGCAGTTGCATTGCCTACGCCAAAGACAGCCCGCTCGTCAGGCAGGAGGAATAAATAAAGATGGCAGCATTATCATTCAGCCGCAGCAAGTTAGTCGGGGTAGAAACGAGCGGCGCCAACACATTGAAAGCGCACGGCGTGCTGGAAGACAATATCTACGCCATGGAAATTGACGTCACAGTAAATACCGGCGATTTCAAAATAGTCTCCATTAGCGGGAAAATGAACCGGATTACGACGAGCGAGTGTCACAAGGCCGAGGCGGTATTGCAGAACGCTGTCGGCATGAACATAACCGACCATGAGTTCGCTCGCACCGTCAATCGTGTCATTGGGAGGGCCGGTTGCCTGCACCTGGGCGCACTGCTGGTTGAATGCTGCGACAGCATCCTGCAGACGATCATCTTCAGCGACCTGGAAAATTCCGGCCTAAAAACGAGCAACAATCCTTCTCTATACACCAGAGAAAAAATCAAAATGGTGCCAGGCCTGGAAAATAGCTGTCTCGCCTACTCATCCGAGCAATAAAACCCATGCTTATCGATATACACGTCCATACCAGCCGGTTTTCTCCCGACAGTTCCGTAAGCCCGGAAGAAGCCATAATCAAAGCGAAGGAATCGGGACTGGACGGCATATGTTTTACCGATCACAATAAAGGCTGGGACGTTGCAGAGATCGAACGCCTTCGTTCAAAATACAGTTATCCCATATTTGCGGGGGCGGAGATTGATACCGTCGAAGGTCATATCCTGGTGTTTGGTGCGGACATCAAAGTGGACGGCCCTTTAAGGATAGTCAAACTGCGGGAAATCGTATCCGCAGCGGGTGGATTTATGATTGCCGCCCATCCGCTGAAAGGATATCGTGTCTTCAATCCGGCCGACCTCAACCTGATGCCCGAACAGGCCGCTCAGCGGCCTATGATGCACCATATAGATGCCATCGAGACATTTAACGGGAAGTGCAACGACAGGGAGAACGGCCAAGCCGCAGAAGTCGCAGGTATCCTCAAGTTACCGGCCACCGGCGGCAGCGACGCTCATTCCGCCGCAGAAATCGGCTTGTGCATTACCCATTTTGAGGACAATATCAGTGAAATCTCTGAATTTTTGACCGCTCTGAAATCGGGCCGCTACAAAGCAATCAAACGATAGCAGCAATCTCGGCGGGGGCAACGCAAGGGAATTAATAAAAAGGGGGTTGATAGACCATGCAGCAACGCGGAAAGTGGAATACGATAATCAGGAAAATCGAAGGGCTGCTCAGGCTAAAGACCTTCCCTGTTGGCATCAAGTTCCTGGCCACCGAGGAGGAACTGAAAAGTAATAAGTGGGTCCGCAAACTGGACCAGCCGATGATGTTCTGCCAGCTTATCAGCCTGGTCAGGACATTTGATTGGACGGTGGGAGCGACCGCCGGGACAATTTCGCCAATGTGCTCAAGCATAATGGGTCTAAGCAAAACCCCGGGTGAAATCGAAGACGGCACTTTCAGAAGCCTGGTATGGTGTAAAACAAAAGAGGACGGCAAGAAGTTCGAGTCTTCGGTCCCGCGCATTCCCCTCGGCAAGCACAAGGCGATTATAATGGCGCCTCTCGTGTATGACCCGTTTGAACCGGACATGGCGCTGATTTACGCCAATCCCGCCCAGATGATACTGATCATCAATGCTCTTCAATTTGAAGGCTATGAGCGCATGCAGTTTTATTGCGTTGGGGAATCTTCATGTTCCGACGCTATTGCCCAGCATTACCTGACAGGAAAGCCTTCCCTGACCATCCCCTGTTATGGAGAAAGGAGATACGGGCATGCGCAGGATGACGAACTGGTCATAGCGCTATCGCCTGCACAACTGGAGAAGATAGCCCAAAACCTCGAGGAACTGTATAAAAGAGGGGTCCGTTATCCCATTTCTTATTGCGGGGCGCAGTTGAGCGCCATGGGGAATCTTCCGGACAGCTATAAGAGCATGGGTGAGCAGAAATGACAGATCGAATCGCCAGGTATAGACAAAGCTGAAACGCTGCGGTTATAATCCTGTCATGGCATCACGTCCCAAGATCCTTATAAAACATCAGGATATCTCAAAGGCAGTCGACAGGCTCGCTGCTGAAATTCGCAGAGATTACGCTGGCAAGAACCCACTTTTGATCGGCATCCTCAAAGGTTCCTTTATCTTCCTGGCCGACCTGGTCCGCAGTATAGACATGCCCCTGCAAATCGATTTCGTACGGTTATCCAGCTATGGCAGCGGTACGGAATCATCGGGCAAGATAAAAGTGGTTTCCCGCCTTAGCCGGTCAGTGAGGAACCGGCACGTAATCGTGGTGGAAGATATTATCGACACGGGCCTGACCACACAATACTTTGTCGAATACCTCAATAAGAAGAAACCAGCTTCAGTAAAGCTGTGCGCACTAACCGAGAAACCCTCGCGGCGTAAAACCGCAGTAAAGATAGATTACCTGGGCTTCACTGTACCCGATAAATTTATAGTGGGCTATGGCATAGATTGGGACGAGAAATACCGATATTTGCCCGACATCCGCTATATCGAGTGAACCCCCATTCTTCCTCGAAATATACCGATAGAATCACAAACCCGGGAGGTGCGATATGAACATGTCAGACCTGATCGCGGTGGCACGCGGGGATAAACCTGCCGACCTCGTGTTGAAAAACGGCCGTATCATCAATGTGTTCACGGGCGAAATTGAAAAGGCTGATGTAGCAGTATTCGGACGATGCATTGCAGGTATAGGCAAGTACGCTAAGGCCGAAGAAACAATCGACCTTAAGGGAGACTACCTGGCTCCCGGCTTCATCAATGGACACATTCACATCGAGAGCTCCATGCTCCATCCTTCGCAATATGCGCGATCCGTGGTGCCTCACGGGACGACCTCCATCGTCACCGACCTGCATGAAATAGCCAACGTCTCCGGCGCCGCCGGAATAAAATTTGTCCTTAACTGTGCACGCTCCTTGCCGCTCGATTTCTTTTTTAAGGCGCCATCCTGCGTGCCTGCCACCCATATGGAGACGGCGGGAGCCTCCATCGAGGCGAACGAGATCAAACGGTTGCTCAGGCTGAAGGGAAACGCCGGGCTCGGAGAGATGATGAATTATCCGGGTGTAATCAACGGATTTGCCCGTGTACTGGATAAAATCCGTTCGGCGCAGGGCAAGGTGATAGACGGCCATGCGCCGGGAGTCAGCGGAAGCCAGCTTAACGCCTATGTCTCCGCAGGAATCTATTCAGACCACGAGGTTACAACCATCGAGGAGGGCAGGGAAAAGCTGCGCAGGGGCATGTACCTGATGATTAGAGAAGGTTCATCTGAGAAAAACCTGTCTACCCTGCTGCCGCTGGTAACAGATAGTACGTGGCAACGATGCATGTTTGTTGTGGACGACCGCACCTGCTCTGACCTGATCAGCGACGGCGACGTCGACGCAGTCGTCAGAAAGGCCATCAGCCTTGGCCTTGACCCTATCCGCGCCATACAGCTTGCTACCATCACAGCCGCCGGCCATCACCGTTTCCATGACCTCGGCGCCATCGCACCCGGCTATCGTGCCAACCTCATCACAATCAAAAACCTGAAAACGCTGAAAATCGATAAGGTCTTCTTCAACGGCAAATTGGCCGCAGGCGGAGGAAAATACCTCGGAAGGACATCCGCCAGGACCCCGCAGGAACTGCTGAAATCCGTGCATATTAAGAAGCTTTCCGCAGAGGCATTGAGACTCGGGATAGGCAGTGCTCCCTTCCCGGTTATCGAAATCATCCCAGGGCAGATAGTTACCAGGAAAACCATAGTCAAACTGCCCCAGGGAATATTTAAAGCTGACACCGGCAAAGACATTCTCAAGGCAATAGTTGTTGAAAGGCACAAAGCATCAGGCAATATCGGAATCGGACTGGTCAAGGGCTTCGGTATCAAGAGCGGCGCTATTGCCTCCACCATTGCTCACGATTCACACAACCTCGTTGTTGTCGGTACTTCGGATGAAGACATCCTCGCCGCAGTTAAAACTATTGAGGAAATGCAGGGTGGGCTGGCTGTCTGCAGGGGAGGCAGGCCCATCGCCAGGTTACCGCTCCCGTTATGCGGATTACTTTCACTCGACCCGGCAGAGCAAGTATCCAAACAATTTAATGAAGTTGAAAGGGCCGCCTTTACGCTTGGCAACCTGCCTCCGGCGCCTTTTGCGCTCCTCTCATTCATAGCTCTTCCCGTTATCCCTGAACTACGTGTAACGGACAAAGGCATCGTAGATGTGCTGCAATTCAAGCTCATTTAAATAAAGTTGGTGGAGGGCAAGCATGAAGTACCAGACACTCATCATTAAAAAGTCCGGAAACCTTATGACGGTAACGCTGAACCGCCCCGAAATATTGAACGCCCTCAATAAGCAGGCCATGCTTGACCTGAAAAACCTGCTGGCAGAGTTGAGGGCCGACGCCAAAACCCGCTTCGTCATCTTCACCGGCGCCGGCAGAGCCTTTTCAGCTGGCGTCGAATTTACACGCAAGGCGATGGAAGACAGATATTCTACTCCCGACCTGGCAAGCGAGAGGCTGTGGCAACTTTTCGGTCACGATTTCATGGCCACAATGGAAAATCTCGAGCAAATCACCGTCGCCGCCATAAACGGTCCAGCCATCGGAGGCGGACTCTGCATAGCCATGAACTGCGATTTCAGGATCGCCTCTGAAAGGGCAATAATGGGCATCCCCGAAGCGGCGCTCGGCCTTTTTTATACATGGGGAGCGACGCCGCGCCTCACCGCGCTGGTCGGCCCCGCCAAAGCCAAGGAAATGATCATGACCTGCGACCCCATCGACGCCGCCGAAGCCCTTAGAATCGGTTTCGTAAACAAAGTTGTCCCCCATGCCCGGTTGATGACGGCTTGCAGGGAACTGGTTGAGAAAATATCGACCAAGGGCCCGCTGGCAATACGGATATGCAAAAAGCAGGTCAATGCGGCTTCACTGGCGCGCATGGCCGACCTGTACCCCCTGGAACCCGAACTGGTAGAAAAGATCATGGAATCAGGCCAGGCTGCAGAGGGAGCAAGGGCATTTATCGAGAAAAGGATGCCTGACTTCAAAAGCTCCGACAGCAAGTTCATTATTTAATTCATATTTTCGGTCTTGACAAAAATACGCCGCTAATTTAATATTAGGCGCGTGATGAACGAATGTTCACTCAGCATAACTGGCTCATACTGCATAATCCATCGCCTGATCGATTTTCCGGGGGTTCAAAAGTAATTGCGAAGTATCCGAAATAAAGACGGCATCCGCACATATAGCAACGATGCTGACCTTGTGGATGCTAAAAGACGAGAAATAGCTGACAGGGCAACCAAGGTTTTTCTCAGGAGAGGATATCACCAGGTAAACATGCGTGAACTGGCCGACGAGTGCAACATGAGCGTGGGGAGCATCTACCGCTACGTCGGTTCGAAACAGGACATATTATATCTGATCATCAATTCAGCGGTTACCAGGCCGGATGCCTGGATGGACGGCATCAAGGAGAACCTGAGGACCGTCAATGCTACAAGGGTGCTGAAAGAATTCATGCGCCAATACTACATGAGCACGGACCAACGGCAGAACACCGTGCTATTCACATACCAGGAGACCAGGAACCTGGACCACAAATCCCAAAAGACGATAATGGATGCGGCCGCCAAGGACGTCGAAGCCTGTGCGCTTATCCTTCGCAAAGGCATTGAGAGCGGCGAGTTCAAGATGGAAAACCCTCTGCTAATGGCACATAACGTCATCGTTCTGGGACATATATGGGCGATCAGGCACTGGTATCTGTCACGTATATGCACCCTGGAAGAATATATAAAAGAGCAGACCCAACTGATCTTAAGCAGAATAGCGACCAAATAAATTAACAATACGGAAAGCAACCATGCCAACAATATATAAGCATCTGCTTGTGCAAAAATCGGGAGTGACAACGACCGTCACGTTCAACCGCCCTCAGAAAATGAACCCGCTGGGCCCTCAACTGATGCTGGAATTCAAAGATGTCCTCGCCGGCCTGAGGGCGGACAACAGGATGCCGGTTTGTCATCTTCACCGGGGCAGGAAAAGCATTCTCCAGCGGGTTAGAGCTCTCGGAAGATGCTTTCAAGGCCAAATCAAGCATGCCCGGCCTTAATAACGAACGCCTATGGCAATTTTTTTCCCACGACCTCATGAATGCCATGGAAAACCTGGAACAAGTTACCATCGGGGCGGTAAACGGAGTGGCCGTCGGCGGAGCAGTGTGCCTTCTGCTCAACTGCGATTTCAGGATTGCATCGGACAAATCCTCGTTCATTATCCCCGAGACAGGCCTCGGCATGCCACTTTCCTGGGGAGCCACACCTCGGCTGGTCGCACTGATAGGGCCGTCCAAAACCAAGGAACTCATCATGACCTGCGACCGTATAGATGCGATTGAAGCACACCGGATAGGACTGGTCAATAAAGTCGTCCCTGCCGAAAACCTGATGAATTCGTGCCATGAGATGATCGATAAGATCGCTACAAAAGGTCCACTGGCAATCAGGATCTGCAAGAAACAGGTCAATGCTGCATCCACGGCACGTATGCATGACCTATACTTGTTTGAAGCCGACCTGATGGACCTGTGCATGGCAACGGGCGATACTTTAGAAGGCGTCCTTTCGTTCGTGGAAAAGAGACGGGCTCAATTTCCCTCCGGCAAGGCATGACATTGATTGCCATCCCAATGATACTTTGGTCGTAATATATAAATTATCATATAATGTATAAAAATTTTAGGAGTAGCTTTATGTTGGCGCGAGATGTAGTACTTGTTGATTACCTGCGTTCACCGTTTTCCCGTTCCAGGCCGAAGGACCCCGATAAGGACCTGTTCAACTGCTGGAGAATGGACCAGAGTGCCGCACAGTTAATGAATGCAATAATCGGCGGACCAAAATCGATCCCGCGGAAATAGATGAATGCATCGTCGGCGTGGCAAATCCCTTCCTCGAGACATACACAGGCCGGCGGAAGGTTTCCCCTACTCCTGGGAAAATTGCCCGTTACCATTGCAGCCCAGCAGGTCGATACCGCCTGCGGGTCTTCCTTTAACGGTGTAAGAACGGCTGCCATGAGTATAGCCAGCGGTTACGCAGATATAATTTTTGTTTGCGGTACAGAGCATATGACACACGTGCCGCTGAAGACGGGGGCGGCGCCATGAAACCGCCTTTTGAACTTTTCACTGATCCTCAATATGCGTATATGGATATGATGAATGCTGCCAGCAATGGACTGACGGCGGAGAAGCTGCTCAAGAAGACCAATTACACCAGAAAGGACATGGATGAATTCGCCGCCAGGTCGCACAAGCTGGCGCCGCCAAGCGCAAAGCAGGAAGGCTATTTCAAAGACGAAATTATGCCCATTGAAGTCACGCTCACCGACGGGCAGCAAGCAAATGTCCTCGATTACGATGCTGCGTAGCGGCGACACGACCGCGAGAGATTCTATCATCATTGAAGCCTGCCTATAACCTGACGGTCAAGTCACAGCAGGTAATTCGTCTCCCCTGAATGCCGGCGCTACCTGCATGCTCTTGATGTCACGTGAAAAGGCCAAACAACTGGGACTTAAACCCCTGGCCAGCTTTGTGTCATTTGGCGTGGCAGGCGTCGAACCGTCGACCATGGGAGAAGGCCCTGTCCCCGCAACCAGGAAAGCGCTCAAGAATGCCGGCCTGAAAATAAACGATATTGACTATTTCGAAATAAATGAGGCATTCAGCATAGTCCCGATGTACGCCATGACAAGAACTCGGAATGAATCCCGAGAAGATCAATATCAAGGGGGGCGCTCTTGCCATTGGTCATCCGCTTGGCGCCTCAGGCGTCCGCCTGATAGGCACACTTCGCAGGATATTGACGAATGGAGAGGTGGAACCTATGGATCAGCCAGCATGTGCTGCGGCATGGGTCAGGGCGTTGCCTGCATTATAAAGAAGGAATAACCAAGCCAACCGAGTCCCACATCAGGCAAAATAAAAAAAGCCCTGCTTCGAGCGAAGCAGGGCTTTTCTTTTCTCTTACAGTTACGACTGTCTGGCCTTCAGGCGGGCGCTTTGCGCCAGTGCCCTGATGGCTTCAAGCAGGTCCTGCCTGCGGCAGTCCTTGGTTAGATACCAGCTAGCGCCGGCAGCCAGGGCATCGCCTGCATAATCACCATAGACCGTAAGGAACAATATCTTAACGTCCGGCATGATTTTCTTGATATGCCTTATAGCTTCCGGGCCATCCATGCGCGGCATTTGTCCATCCATCAGGATAACGTCCGGCTGCAATTTTTCAGCTTTCTCGATGGCGTCCAGTCCATCAACAGCCTGGCCAACTACAACAATGTCTTTATGGCCCTCAAAAATACTCTTGAGGCCTTCCCTGACGACTTCATTGTCGTCCGTAATCATCACTTTAATCTGTTCTTCCATTTCTCCTCTTTATTCGTCTGCGCACTATTATTATCTAAAGCGACTTCAGTGTATTCACTGTCCAGTCGGTCCAACTATTGCGTACCCTGCCTGCCAGCAGCGGGGTAGAATGAAACCCGCCCGCGGAAATTAGTATTTCCTTAGGCCCTTTCGCGGTTTCGTAGAGAGCCACCGCAGTCGTATAAGGGGTTATGCTGTCGCCGTCACAATGTACGAACAACATGGCACAATCCCTCAGGTCACGCACAACTGCTGTAAGCCTGGCCTTGCTGAAAATATTAAAGAACTTCCTCCAATCCACCCTTACCTTATATCCGGCAATACGCATCCACACCTGCGATACGATACCGGCAAAACCCTTGACCCAGGGTAAAGAACCGTCACGAGGATACTCCATAACAGGTCTGCTTCCATCCAACAGACCGGCGGGAACTTCAAATGTCAGCTTCGATAGATCTCCGTTTATTTCGGGAGGACAGGATAAGGCAATCAAAGCCTGCGGTCCAATCTCTCTCGCCGCCAGAATGGCAGCCATAGCGCCCATGCTATGCCCCGCCAGCGCCATTCGTCCGCTGTCTACACCCGGGTAACCTGAAAGAAAATTCCAGGCATCGACTACGTCGGCCACAATATTTTCATCCACGATCCCATCGCTCTTTCCATGCCCTCTGAAATCGAAGATCAAAACGGCTATTCCCCTTTCAGCGAGCATACGAGCAGGCTCTTCGACTGTCCGATAACAGCCGCCAAAACCGTGGCAAATAACGGCTCCCGGTACAATTTTACCTGTTTCAGGATATAACACACGGCCTGTCAGTTTTATCTCGCCGCTGCCAAAGTGAACCTCAGAAGCGAGTATGTTACAGGCGATGCCAGCTTCAGGTAACCGCTCTGAACTCATCATTCTCCGCTTTCCGTGCTTATTTTGCTGCGTACAGTTTAACGTATTTACCCTATACGTATAATCAGGAGATGGGTTGGTTTTACATGGAGAAGGGTTGACCCGATAATCAGACCATGCGACGACGCAAAAATCATACTAAAGTATGATCAGAGTTGTATGATGCCGCGTCTTAATGCCGTGGTGACCGCTTCTGTTCGCGTGGTCACATTCAATTTCTGAAAGATGCTGGTAATGTGGGTTTTTACCGTGCTCTGCGTTATGGAAAGCTCTTCGGCTATATTGCTGTTAGAAACGCCTTTAGCCATCAGCCTCAACACTTCGACTTCCCTGTCGGACAGCGTCTCGGCCGACGGGTTCTTCTTAGAAAGCTCTGCCAGCTTATCAAGCACCCTGGAAGCAACCACCGGCTGAATGAGGGATTCTCCCCTGGAAACAGCGCGGATAGCCTTGAACAGCTCATCCCGCGGCGCATCTTTCAACAGGTAAGCCCTTGCCCCGGCAGCAATTCCCTTAAATATATATTCATCATCGGAGTAGGTCGTGAGGATGATGAACTTGACATCAGGTTTTTCTTCCTTGATCCTGGTGATCGCCTCCACGCCGTCCATTTCCGGCATGCGCAGGTCCATCGAGTATGACGTCCGGCGACAATTCCCGGGCCTTCTCAACTGCTTCCACCCCATTGGTTGCCTCCCCGACAATCTTAAAATCGGGCTCACGCTTCAGCATGGCGCCAATGCCTTCCCTGACCACAGGGTGGTCATCAACTATTAATATTTTGATCGCCTCCACGTGCTGACCTCCTATGCAAGCGGAATGAAACCTTGATCATAGTGCCTTCACCTTTTTCGCTTTGCACTTCGAATTTTCCGTTTTGCCCGAGCGCCCTTTCACGCATGCTGATCAGTCCATAGCCGCCACTTTTGCCTATTTTGCCATCCGGGTCCATATCGAATCCTACGCCGTTGTCCTTGATCAGTCAAGCTCCACGTTGGAGTTGTCATAGCTGAGCGTGACCTCCACCGCGGTAGCCTGGGCATGTTTGGCAATATTGGCCAGCGACTCCTGGCAAATGCGGAATAGGGCCGTGCCCATCTCGGGCGGAATATCCCGTCTTCTCACCATACAGCGTAAAGTTGGCATCGATCCCATGGTCCTGCCTGAACCGGTCTACTTCATGCTTGATGGCTTCATCGATTCTCAGTTGCTCCAGCGCCTGCGGACTCAGATTCCACACGGACCTCCTGGCCTCCTGAAGGCTCTTGCGTGCCAGGCTGCGCGCCTGGTTAAGATGCTTCTGCACGTCTTCGCTGGTATCCCCCAGGGCCTGCTCGGTCGCCTCCAACTGCAAAATAATTCCGGTAAAGCCCTGCGCAAGCGTATCATGTATTTCACGGGCCATGCGGTTGCGCTCCTCAGTCACTGCCATCTGCCTGGTCTCCTGGTAAAGCCGGGCATTTTCAATGGCGACCGCAAGCTGGTCGGCCAGTGTCTGAGCGGTAAATATATCCGCCTCATCAAAGCCGTTTATTTCCGTGCTTTCGATATCCAGCACTCCCAACACCCTTCCGCCCATTTTCACCGGTACTGCCAGTTCCGATTTGGTTTCGGCAGTGCCTCGTCGGCTTTCTTATAGTTCGGCTCACTTCTCCAGATCGTTCACCAGCACATATTCACCCGATTTGGCGGCCTTGCCGATAATACCCTGCTCATCCATCTCCAGCGGCACACCCACCGGTATAACATTCTTCTGCCCGCTGAAATGCAGCGTCTTCAGCATCAGTTTGCCCGAGTTGGGCTCAAACAGGAATATATTCACATTGTGGAAATGGAACGTCTGCCTGTAGCAAGTTGCCCACATAGGCCAGCAACTCATCAAGATTGACGATGGAGCTGATCTTGCGGCTGACTTCGTTGATCGTGCGCAGTTGCTCAGCACGCTGCCGCTCTTTTTCCGTACGTTCAATCACCTTCTGTTCAAGGTTGCTGTACGATTCTTTCAGCGCCACGCCCATGCTATTGAACTGCTCGGCCAGTACCTGCATCTCATCGCCGGTATTCACATTCAATGCGTGTAGTCAAGCTCGCCTTTACCGATCTGCTCCGACCCTTTGGTCAGCGCCATGATCGGCCGAGTTATCGTCTCAGACAGCAGGAAAGACACGCCGGATACCACAACCACCATGGCCACGATGACGGCGATGAAGATCAGCTCCGCTTCCCGGGCCTGCTTATCAACCTGCTTGCTCATGTCATCGACTGCCGATGCAATCTGGTTCTTGGTGTCTTCGGCAGCAGACGAAAACTCATCCAGGTAAGTGGTGGCGGACACTATCAGAGTTAGAGGATTCCACCGGGACTGCATACATATATTTGGTGCGCTCGGCGGTATCGCCGGGCTCCTTGTACTTGTAATAGCCGGATGCTTCACCACCCAGCAGGCTTCTCTCAAGGATGGAGGAATAGTACGAAGGTTCACCGCCAAGTTGCCGCAGGTTGGCTCCGACCATGGTTGGATCTGAAGCAAACACGACCTTGCCGGTATTGTCGTAGACGGTCGTATAGCCGGTCCTGCCCACTTTCTCAACCGCAATGGCATTCAGCTTCTGGTCCTTCTCCATCATGGACGGGTCCGAATCCTCAGGATGTAACTGAAGATAAAAGTTAATTTCCTTTGAGACGTCCAGGGCCTTTTGATAGATAGTACGCCTGCCCTGGTCTTCCAGGGCCGAAATGCTTACCGACATGACGGTCTCGCCCATGGATGCGCTGTATTCTTTGGTAATAGAACCCACGGAACCTATATACCGCAAAGCCAATGAGCTAATTATGCCTACTGATATGAGCGATAATGCCAGGAAGGAAATAAGAATTTTGTCCCTGATACCAAACCGTATGCGAATTTTGTTCATTCTGCGGGTCACTTTAGCCTGCATAGGACCCTCTATCGGAAGAGAACTTCTCATTGATCAACTTTTCACCATATTCAAGTAATTTCTTTCGTCGTTCCGCCGGCACATTATTACTATCCATATATTTATTTAATGCTTCCAGCGGAGTCATAGCATCTTTAATCCATCCGGACGCGCGACCCCTGGATGACCGGCGAATATCCTTTGCTACACTTACATTATATGCTTCTTTAAGCGCTTTAAAAATTTCTCCCTCTCTCAGAATACTCGCAAATTGCTCAGGCAGCGAAAGCTTCAACCTGACGATTGCGCCGCTTATCTCGCCCTCATGCTGCTGTATTTCTCTGACAATGCTGCCGGTGGGATCCAGGTCCAGGTCGGAGATATCGATTTCCAGCGTAGTGAAGCGCCGCGCCTCAATGCTGTGAAACTCATATCGCGTGCGCTTGCCTCCGTCTTCCTGCTCGATATCCGCAACATAAAAGCCTTTATCCAGTCCTTCGTCGCCGAAGTCGAGGCGTTCAAGGCTGCCGGCATACACAACGGGAGGAACGTCACAGAGGACCTGCCCCCTGTGCACATGCCCCAGGGCAACGTAATCATAGACCGGATTGGCTATCGTACTCAGGAGAACCACAGGATCATTCCCGATTATCATGTTCTTCTCAGTACCCGTCCTGGCTTCTGAGACTGCCAGATGAGCGGCAAGCACAGCCGGTTTGGAGGTATCAACAGCACCGGCCAACTCCATCAACTTTGCCGACATTACATCCTGCAATTGATCGATCACTTGCTTCACGCTGAGGTTCTTTGAATCCTCCTTTGTGAGCAAAGCATTTCTTCTCAGCCAGGGAAACACGGCAACCTGCACTTCACCGTGATTGGTATTTATATTGAGAATCCCCGGTTTGTTGGCGATATGGATGTGCTCGAATATCCAGTGTATCAAATATCTCCACCGAGTTGGCCCTGCCCGGAGAGCCGGACAGGTCATGGTTCCCTACAACAATCACCGTAGGGATATTTGCCTCGGAAAGTCGCCTTATCCTCCTGGCAAATTCCCTCTGGTATGTCTGCGATGGCTCCCTGTTTTTATAGGCGTCGCCGCAGAAAAGCACAAGGTCTGCAGAATTGCCGATGGCATACTCAATGACTTTATCCATGGCATTAAGTTCGTCCAATACACGTGTAGACAGACCGGTCGCAGGATCCATACTTCCATATGTCTCCACTCCGATGTGAGTGTCGGCAAAATGCACAATTTTCATTTATATAACTTCTGGGCCCTTCGCCCGGGAACTTAACGCCTATGAATTAAACTTGGATTTAAGTGTATCCAGCAGTTCCTCAACGGGGACTCTCACCTGCTGCATGCTGTCTCTCTCACGTATGGTAACCTGGTTATCTTCCAGGGACTGGAAATCAATCGTGACACAATAGGGCGTACCTATTTCATCCTGCCTGCGGTAGCGCCTGCCTATGCTCTGCGCATCGTCATACTGGACAATGAAGTGCGGGCGCAGGGAAGCCGACACCTGCTTCGACATGGGCAGGAGTTTCTCATTGCGGCTCAAAGGCAAAATTGCGACCTTAATCGGCGCCAATTCCGGCTTGATATGCAAAACAACGCGCGTCTCCTTATCCGCCTGTTCCTCATCATAAGCATCAACCAGGACAGCCAGAAGCGTCCGGTCCACGCCGGATGAAGGCTCTATTACATACGGAATGTAGCGCTCGTTCTTTTCCTCGTCAAAATAGTCCAGGTTTTTGCCGCTGAACTTGGAGTGCTGCGTAAGATCAAAATTGCCCCTGTTGGCGATGCCTTCGATCTCGGACCAGCCGATGGGAAACTTGTAGTCAACATCGAAGCAGCCCCTGGCATAATGGGCCAACTCTTCCTTATCATGCTGACGCAGGCGCAGGTTGTCTTTCTTGATGCCCATTCCGACATAGTAATTGAGCCGCTCCTGCACCCAGTAATCAAACCACTGTTCATCGGTGCCCGGTTTGACGAAATACTCGATCTCCATCTGCTCGAACTCGCGGGTGCGGAAGATGAAGTTGCCCGTCGTGATCTCGTTGCGGAATGATTTACCCACCTGTGCGATGCCGAAGGGCAGTTTTTTCCTGGTGGTGGACTGCACATTCTCGAAGTTAACGAATTGGGCCTGCGCGGTTTCCGGGCGAAGGTAAATAACGCTGGCTTCGTCCTCAACGGGGCCCATATGGGTCTTGAACATCAGGTTAAACATCCGCGGCTCGGTCAACTTGCCGCCGCACTCAGGACAGGCGGTGCAGTCGATATCCGTAGAGCGGAACCTCCTGCGGCAATCCGTGCATTCAACCAGCGGGTCCGAAAACCCCGATACGTGGCCGCTGGCTTCCCAGACCTTGGGATGCATCATGATACTGGCATCGATGCCGACCATATCATCACGTTCCTGTACTACTTTCTTCCACCAGTAGTTCTTTATGTTCCGTTTCAGCTCCACGCCGAGGGGACCATAGTCCCAGCAGCTTGCGAGCCCGCCATATATTTCACTGCTCTGGAATACGAAGCCCCGCCTTTTGCACAGCGAGACAATTTTCTCCATATCAACTTTACTGGTTTCTTCCGGCACGTTAACCCTCCTGTTTGGCCTTCAAAGGAATTCCAAATTATACCACTTTTAGCTATGAAACAGGATACTCCGGCCGACAGGACAGCCGCTTTGCGCGGCTCACGTTCAATTTAAACATCAGGCTTAATACCCGAGGTTGTATAATAACAATGGAATGTGAAGAAAAGATTAACGGATGGGGGATATATGGCGAAGGACCGCTTTTCGTTGTCACTGATTTTACTGATACTAATTGCCACGATTGTAGCCTGCGCCGCGCCGGCAGCGCCATCACAGACACTTCCTGCCCCGGCGACCCCTCCGATATTGCCTTCGGCGCCGGTAGTACGCCTTCATACGGAGATTTTCGAAGGTCCGTCAGGCACTATAAATTCCAGCACGGTCACCTTTAAATGGGCCAGCACCCTCTCCTCAGTAGATCCATCTACGCTCACTTACTCAACCTTTCTGCAGGGCTATGATAAAGATTACACTCCCTTTCTGCCCGACACCTCCCGCACTTTCACCGATCTCCTGAACGGCGCCTATATATTTTATGTCAAGGCACAAAATACTGCAGGGCAAATTGAACCGGAACCGGCCAGCCGCAGCTTTTCCATCGCCGGGCTGCCTCCCCCGAAGGTGGCATCGGTGACAATCCCCGGCGGGAGCGGAGGCTCAGTCCTGGTAGGCGGCGATGTAAACAGGATTGTAGTTGGAGGCGACGGATCGTTGCTCTATGCCCTGAACAGCGCCGGCGGACGTCTCTACAGATCGGACAGCTCCGGCATGGGATGGCTGGATATATCCAGTAAAGTAGCGGGCGGGGTTCCCTGGGTGGACCTGGCCGTTGCCCCGGATGACGCACAATTTGTTGCAGTGGTGACCGACGGGGGCCGCGATGTTTATGTCTCGGCAGACGGCGGAGCCACCAATTTTAGCTCGACCGGACTGGCAGGGGGACTGGCGGCAGGAACTGCGGCTAGGTGTATTGCGATATCCCCGAGCTATGGCTCTCCGCAGCGTGAGATTGCCGCGGGAACGTGGAACGGCGCTGCAGGAGGCAGTGTGCTCATCGATATTCTAACCAGCTTCGGAGGAGGATGGTTCAACGCCGGCACAGGGACAAGCGGCTGGAGCCCCCCGGGTGGAGGAAGCGTTGACGTAGCCGCCATTAAGTACTCACCTTCGGCTGACGGGACACTCCTGCTGGTAGCATCCAGTACAACGCAGACATTTTTATATATGGGCGCACACGACCTCGGCTGCACGCGGCACCACCTGGAATTCCTCCAACGGTTATCCGGTTGAACTATGCTCGCCCGGCGCCGGGACACCCGGCACACCTCTTAACTATGCCGATATTTCATTACCTTCGGACTACAATGTCAGCCCTTATTCCCGCCAGGCATTCGTCTCGTGGAGCCGAAACCATCCAAGCCAGGATGTGTACCGCGTAGTTGATTCAATGCCATACCGCATGAATGCTCCGGAATCCATTGCTTCCATTGCCTTCTACGGGACTACGATCAACGGCAAACTGCTGGCAGGCGCTGCAAAGTGCATCAGCAGCGGGGGATGCTACCAGGTACAGACCTACCTGTGCACAAACCCGACTTCCAACTATCCTTCCTGGCGGCCCAGCCAGAAAGCTCCCACAGGCTCGCGGGAAGCGAGGGTAGCATGGTCAAGCGACGGTAAAATGGCCTATGCGGGCACCAGCGGAACTGAAAGCGCCGTCTCGCACAGCCGCAACGACGGAGGCACCTGGAACCAGTAGTTCCCGATGGCCCAGATACCCGCATTATAAAATCGGGCCGATTTATACCTGACTCATGCCATAATCCCTGATCGGCTATAATAATTGCAACGCCGCCGGCACACGGACGCAGCGTATATAAAATGAAATTTCTAGCAATCGATTTTGAGACAGCTAACTATGAAGAGTACAGCGCGTGCGCGCTGGGACTGGTTACAGTGCAGGACCTGGTTATCACGGAAGAGACGCACTGGCTGATCCAGCCGCCCGAACAATACTTCGTCCCGCGTTTCATAGACCTGCACGGGATAACGTGGGACACCGTAAAAGATATGCCCACCTTCGACAAATACTGGCCTTTACTTGTTCCGCTCATTGAGAACGTGGATTTCCTGGTCGCACATAATGCGCCGTTCGATGTCGGGGTGCTGAAGGCCTGCTGCAAATATTACGGACTGACCGCCCCAAAATTCAGGTACCATTGCACGGTACAGATTGCCAGGCGGCATTTCAACATATATCCCACCAAGCTGCCCGACGTTTGCAATAAGCTGCAAATCCCCCTGTCTCACCATGACCCGCTATCCGATGCGAGGGCCAGCGCCACCATCATGATGAGATATTACCAATTGAACGCAAAGGGCACATGATGCCCTGACGTTCGAAGTTCCTGGTCCGGGCACATTGACGTTTAAGCTGTGACTCTTAGCGTAAAAGTCCTGATACTACAGCTCCGGACCCAATTGGGTGGATTCAAAGGTGTCAAGTCAGGGCTGAGAAGTTACACCCTACTGTCATAAAGATCTCACAGAAAACGGCCAGGAAACGTTAGGAAAAGTTTAGAATCAAATTAAACACGAGCTACTCTACGAGAAACCTTTTTAGCTTTCCTGTTAGTATTCATGGCCCGTAGTTCGATATTTAAATCAAGAGCGCGAGCAACTTTAATAAACGTGTTCAAAGTGGCGTTGGAACTACCTGTTTCAAATCTACAAATTGCAGGTTGCTTTAGCCCAACTTTTCTAGCAAGTTGCGCCTGGCTCATGCGCAGTTTATTTCTTTGCATAATTAATCGCCGAATTATTTCATATTTGGGATTTAGAGCCTCGTATTCCTTGCGGATTTCTTGATTATTTAGTAATTCCGCCTCAAATTCCTCGTAGTTTGTGCCTTTTCTATTAATTGCCATTGTATTAATCTCTCTACTTATGATTTTGATTATCAACGGATTTTATAACATATATGTTATATTGTCAATTCCTACTATTATATTCAATCATTCTTTTCATGGCTAAAGCAATATCACTTTTAGATAACTTGTCTTTCTTTTTAATAATGGCATGCAACAAAATGAATCTTTGACCAGTATAAATAGAAAAGAAAATTCGATATATGTCTGATCCATGCTTAATTCTTAATTCTCTCAAACCAGAATCATTAATCTTCTCAACATACGGTCTTTTTAGTTTTACGTTAAATTCCCTGAGCAATTTAAATACATGTAATATTTCCGCTATAGCTCCATCAGCCTGCCTTAGAATAAAATCTTTAACAGGTTCATTACCATCCTCGTCAATATAAAATTCAACCTTCCACAACACGATATTCATTATATATTACAAACATATGCGATACGTATACCCAATCTAATGCTATGACTTGTTTCTAAAGGATGTCATAAGGCGTTTGGCTCATAGGTTCAGTTATCTACCAATGAGCACACTGTAACATCCCTTAATCTTGCTCTTTTGCTCAACTTCAACTAATATTTACGTTCGTACATCCGGTTTTCAAATCCCAAATTTTACTCTGGAGGCACGTTGTGAAATCAAAGAAGGTTAAAGCCCTCGTCATCACGCTGAGCATCATTTTATTCCTCGTAATTGCTTCAACAGCAGCATTCCAACTGTTATTCAGGCTGCCGCAACCCTCATACACGGGCACGTTGAATGTCGCAGGACTGAAGTCACCTGTTGAAGTCAGGACGGACGACTACGGGGTCCCGCACATATTTGCACAGAACGAAGATGACCTCTTTTTCGCACAGGGATATATAACGGCCCGCGAAAGGATGTTCCAGATGGACCTTACGCGCCTGGCAGGCAGGGGAGAGCTTTCAACATTATTGGGTGATTCCCAGGTCAAGACCGATATTTATTTCAAGACGCTCGGTTTTTACCGCGCCGCCGAGGCTGAATATCCCAACCTCACAGCAAGGACCAAATCAAGCGTCGACGCCTATACCAGCGGAGTCAACGCTTATATTAATACGGTGCAGTTCCTGCCTGCAGAGTACGTCGTACTGGGCGGCAAACCCCAGGCATGGAAGCCGGCTGACAGCCTGGTCTGCGGCCTTTTGATGTCGTACCGGCTGGACGCGCCAAGAGCGATCAAACCCATTCTATACGAGATTTATACGCATGCCGGCCCGGACACGATGAAATACCTTATGCCCTGGGTCCCGGACTCCGCCCCGTACATCTCGTCCAGCGCAGTCAATCAACCGCCAACGGCATTGACAAATGCTCCCGACCTTGCCGCCATGCGAACCAAATCCGAACACCAGTGATGACCCGGTCTTTCCCATCATTATGAAACAACGAGCCAGCAACTGGATGATCTTTTCCGGCTCCAAAACCACTACCGGCAAACCCATATTCGCCGGAAGCCCCGACCTTGAAGCTGCCATTCCATCACTTTTCTACCTGGTGCACCTGAAGGCTGGAGATTATGACGTGATCGGCGGCTCCATACCCGGCCTGCCCGGGTGTACATGCCCTGGGATTCAACGGCCATTTCGCCTGGAGCATAACCGTCGGCAACGGCGACAATGTGGACTTCTTCACAGAGAAACTGAATCCTGATAACCCCAACCAGTATCTGACCGAAGACGGTTATAAGGACTTCCGATCGTCGAGGACACGGTGAAGATCAAGTCCAAGGACGGAATAAAGGAACAGAAGGTGCCCGTCAAAATATCCCGGCACGGCCCCATTATCTCGGATATCATGAGCTACATGCCGGCCAACTGCGCCATGATGTGGCCCGGCCTGCTGGGCCACGACGGCACGGTGGAAGGCCTGCTGACAATGAACAGGGCAACCAACTTCGATGAGTTCCGCAAAGCCCTCAGCGTCGTACGCGGCGCGTCGCGTACACATGGGATATGCCGACATCGACGGCAATATAGGATACCAGTACATGACCACTTTCCCGATCAGAAAATCCGGCGACAATCCCTCTGCCCGTGCCCGGAGAGAACGGCACTTATGATTGGACCGGCTACGTCCCGTTTGAGGACCATCCCGTTCGATTACAATCCTGCAAAGGGCTACCTGGCTTCATTTAACCAGATGCCGAAACCAGGAGACTATTACGGCACAGCCTATTTCCTTTTCGAACGGCCTTACCGTTTCGAAGACATCGTGAAAAGCAAGGACAAATTCAGTCCTGAAGATGTCAGCAAAGATGCAGCTGGATACGGTTTCCCATGTGGCCGTACGATGGGTGCCGCAAATATCCACGAGTCTGTGGCAGCGTTGCCGGGCTATCAGCCTATGCCGATATGCTTGAAAAACTGGGACTGCTCGGCGAGCCTGGACAGTCCCGAGGCAACGCTTTTCAACTCATTCTTCACCCATCTGATCACCAACACATTTGAAAACAAGCTGGGCTCGAAGATAATGGATCGAATTATATGGAGACCTCCACGTGACCATACCCAGCGCAGTGGCTGATACATTACATGAACGACAACAACAATATCATCTGGGATGACATCAGCACGCCCAATATCAAAGAGACACGAGACGACATGATATTAAAAAGCATGAAGGATGCCGTGGCTGAGCTGACGGCCAAATATGGCAGCGATACCCGGAACTGGGCCTGGGGTAAAGTCCATACCATGACGATAAAGCACCCGCTGGGAGGGGTCCTTCCTTTCCTTAATTTGAGTCCCCTGCCCTACCCCGGAGATGACTTCACGATTCATGCCGGATGGTGGGACCGGGAACATCCCTTCGATATGGTCAGCGGCGCCGCTATCAGGATCGTGGTCGATATGTCCAACCTGGACACTATGACGATAATGAGCCCGCCCGGGCAATCGGGCCTTTACCTGAGCCCGCACTATAGCGACCTGGCAGAGATGTGGGCCAAAGGCCAGCAGATACCTGCACACTATACCGATGCAAAACAACTGAAACAGGTGCTGACACTTAATCCAAAATAGCGTGCCAGCCGAAGGAGACATGGCCATGAAAGTGTTGGGAATTGTCTGCAGCCCACGCCAGGGCGGCAATACGGAAATAATGATGCGGGAAGCGCTTACCTCGGCAGGAGAAGCAGGCGCCCAGACCGAACTGGTTTCATTGATCGGGAAGAATATAGCGCCCTGCGACGCCTGCAGCGGCTGTTTTAAAACAGGCAAATGCCTGATCAAGGATGACATGCAACCTATATACGACGCTATGGCAGCGGCGGATGCCATCATATTCGGATCTCCGGTATATTTCGGCAGCGTGAGTGCGCAGGCGAAGGCGGTGATGGACCGCACTTTTGCATTCCTCCCCCGGCTGAATTTAAAAGGAAAAGTTGGAGCTTCGATTCTGGCCGTCAGGCGCATAGGGGCAGGGCAGACAAGAAACCTGCTGTACGGGTTTTTCATGGTCCACGGCATGGTCCCGGTCCGGGGCGCAGTCGGCTACGGCAGGGAAAAGGGCGACGTCCTGCAGGGAGCAGGAGGTGGCGTCAATGTGACGGCCCTGGATGAGGCCCGGACTGTGGGGACCGACGTCGTCCGCATGGTAAACCAACTGGCTAAACCCTGATATCCGTAAGAGTTGGCTCCAACTGGCATACGAGTTTATAATTATCCTGTCCGCACAGGATCGATAAGCCAATTATGATGAGCGCGGTTGAAGGAGGGGGATGATGAACAGTTCGGGAAAACACGTTATATACAGGGAGTTGCGCGAAATAGCGGCGAGGGAACACACGGCCCTGGTGGTGTGGGATGTTCAAAATGCGCTGGTTAACGCCATCTTTAATAAAGAAGAATTCCTGAAGAACCTGAAATCGCTGATCAGAGCTGCCAGGAAATATGATATCCCGATCTCCTATACTAAAATTACGCCTCTGCCCACCCGGTATGAATCTCCGTGGAGGCTGTTTATGTCGATGAAAAGATTCGGCGTCGACGAGCCGGATAAACTCCCTCCATTCATGCAACCGGGCGCGCCGGAATCGGAAATCCATGCCGATGTGTGCTCCCTCCCCGAACGATATAGTCATCAATAAACATACAGCGAGCATTTTTATCGGCACGCATTTCGAACACATGATGAGAAACAGCGGCATAAAAACGCTATTATTCACAGGAATTTCGACAGAAATCGGCATCGATTCCAGCGCCAGGGATGCTGCCAACAGGGGCTTCTACACCATCGTCGTTGAAGACTGCTGTTCATCGCCTGACAAAGAAATGCACGAATCGGCGCTAAAGATACTGAGGCGAATCTGCCTCGTCAAGAGTTCCAAAGACATCGTCAAGGAGTGGAATAGGTAATAGATATGCCAATACGCTACAAAACGCACTGCCATTATGAAATAGCGTACGGATTTGATATCTTGGTTGCTGGAGATAGCGGCCCATTATAAGTCGGTTAAATGGCTTGCTTTAAACCAATTAGGCCGGTCAAAATACCTGCTCTCTGTATCACCTCGACACAAGACACAATCCATAAACCGTTATGGAAAACCTTGCTTAAACTCTCGCGATTATGACACGTCGAAGATTAGCGGCCTGTTCTTATTGCTTCCTTATCTCATCTAGGCTACTGCCTGGGCTGCTAGATCTGTCACGTTCCGAACATCAGCACAATATCTAACTGACTATCTTGACCGATTAATTTTGCATAACGCAAGATGCCGTAAACGACGCAAGGGATAATCCCACTATCATCATTTGACATAACGTTAGTTGAAGTAGGAATTATGATGTTCCTCGGGGTGTGAATCATCCTCAACATTAGTCATAGCAAACCAACAACACAAAAGGTTTGAAACAATACATTAACGAATTGCTGTGAGTGAATGAAGTGAAAAACCGCGCCGGGTTACAAGAAGGTCATTAATAATCACGATATGCCGTACAAATACAATCAAAACAGAGTATTAAGCAAACCGACATACCCAACATAGACAGGAGTCGAGTAAATGACAAGGTCTGGCTCCCGCCAGTCATCCTGAAAACCATTTGTACATCATGCCTTTGTCTTCCTCGCATGCATCTAAGATAATGCTTTTTCAGTCTGAAATTTATCACAGGCCAGGAAACGGTTTAATTCATTAGCCGTGAAAAACAGGAACCACCTCATATTCTGCGCCGGAGGCAACTGCGCCCTATAAAAGCCTGTCAATGAGCACACGGGAGAAACCATAGTCACCCCGGTAACAGAAAGCAATCACGAGTATTTTCATTCTGGATCCAATATCTTGGATTAATAAATTGACAAGTTTGATATGTGGGCTATAAATGAATCTCGTGCTCAGGCAGATTTTATTGTATTTTCAACTGAAGAAATGGTCTTCATTCAACCGGCAGGCGCAGGACCATCTTCGCCAGGTCCCAGGCATGTTCATAAAGATGAAGACCTTGCTGAAAGCGTGAATCTCCCCGTCTTCAACGCCGATCTCGCTCGCCATGTATTCTTTCAGCGTCTGCAAGCCGCCCAGGTTGGTGGGCAGGCCACCCCACAGGTCCCAACTTCGAAAATAAAGCATGAAGTGCAGAGCGCCATCCTGGACACGCGTGTCCACCAGGCGAAGCAGGGCGGATCGGCCTGATAGATGCTGTCTTTGCTGCCGACGCACATGCACATCTGGTTGGTGTCGTAGCCTTTTTTATAGCGGCGGATGATCTCTTCGATCTGCGGAGTCAGGAATTCGCCGTATGTATATTCCTCATTCTCCTGTTTTTCGGCGGTCATGAGGTAGGACATATATTCCTCGATATTCTCATCCGTGGTGGGCATCGGAACGCCGGTGGGCACATCGGGGCTCAGGGGACGAATACCGGGCTTGGTGATATTAATCGCCACAAGCTCAATCTCTTTGCGGCGAACTCCCTCGAAACTACCCTGCTGGATCACGTATTCCCGGCCTTCGAAAAGCGCCTTCTGCAGGCACTGGTACCAGGCGTCTCCAAGGCTCAAGGCATCAACAACCGTCAACTTCATCTTATTCCGGTGTATATTAAGCAACAAACGGTGCAGTGTCAAGACCCCCTATATCCACCAATATGCAACGGCAGGCCCATGCATTCAGGTGTCTAAGCACAGGCCAATGAACATACAACTGCGGATGCTATAATTTAGCGGCTAGATAAACTTGTGGAGGCAATAAATATGAACTGGCAGGAGATTTTAGGAATAATCGGCGGTCTCCTTGGAAATATCGGAATAATACCCCAAATAGCGAGGCTGTTCCGTTATAAGACCGCTTATGAGATAAGCCTGCCCTTTGTGTACCTGTGGCTTGGCAGCACAGTGTGCTGGCTGGTCTACGGGATATTATTCGGGCTATTTTCCATGATATGTGGAACTCGATAACACTGGTGCTGGCATCTTTGATTCTTGTCGCCAAATTAAAATGGGGCATACGCCCCAAAATAGATGCAGCCAGTTGAATCACAGGGCAAAACAAATTGATTTTTCTCCCAACTAAAACGATAATTGAGAATTACTATGATTAAAGCTGTTTGTTTTGATTTCTTTAACACGCTGGCCTACTTCGATCCGCCGCGAGAGGCATTCTATGCAAAGGTCGCCGGCGAATTTGGAGTGAAAGTGACTTCCGCAAGCTATTGGTGAGGCCCTGCCTGAAGCCGATTCCTACTGGCGCCTGGAGAACTTCAAATCGCCAATCAGGACCCGTGAAGAAAAAGAAAAATATGCTATTTACACGCAGTATGCTTTGCGCATACTGAGAGGCGCCAGCCCGGCGGCAACAGGCGAGCAGGCCCTGCAAATACTGGCCAAAGCGTTCTCAGTCGGCTTTAAATTTGTGGCTTACAATGACTCTCTGCCTGCACTTAAATCAGTCAAGAGCAGGGACCTTATAATCGGCGTCATTTCCAATATCGGGCAGGAGATAGATTCCTACTGTGATGAACTGGGCTTTTCGCCTTTCCTGGATTTCAAGGTCACTTCCTTTGAAGTGGGTTTCGATAAACCGCGCCCTGAGATATTCCAGCTCGCTCTCCAGAAAGCCGGCTGCGCCGCCAATGAGGCCCTCTTCATCGGCGACCAGTATGAACAGGATATAGCCGGGTCCAGGGGAGTCGGCATGAAACCCGTGCTCATAGACCGCGACGGCAAAAATCATAACTGTGACTGCGCAGTTATAAATTCTCTGATGAGTATTCCCGACATACTTTGACCCTTAGGACTTCTGAAAATGCGTGAAGGATAGGAGTCAGCTACAGATGGAAATGGATGGACAAAATAGACCCACACTTAGTATCGATCTTCAAAATATGTCTGACGACGGCTACCGGGCGGTCTGGGACAGCCTTTATCGAATCGAGATCCGTCTCGTGGAGAAAATCGGCCGGTGCAAGCATAATGCAGGCGACACTTTTTATTATGACACACCCTATAAAAAGCCTTCAGGGGTATGCGCTGCCCTGCTGCACGTTCTCGACCTGTATACATGGCGGGTAGTGCTGGGTTATCCTTCCTGGAACGACCGGGACCGCTCTGTTTACCGGATCCACTGCCCCGACCATACCGGAACTATCTGGGAAATGCGCAGGATCAAGCCTTTATAAATTGACGTCCAATTTACGCCGCAGCACGCTCTGGGCCTTTTTGAACCGCGGCCCATAATTAATGTCTGCAAACAACCATTTACGTTCGGCATGTTACCTTTCTACCCTACCAAACTGGTACTAATGGGTCATTGACATGACACCTTCCGGTCCTTACATCAACGGAGTATACATAATAAAATTTGGTATTCTTTAAAAACGGATGAGGGACCTATGAAAATAATTTCTAAATTAATTAAAAATCAAAAAGGTATGACCGGGCTTGAAACCGCAATCATCCTGGTCGCATTCGTGACTGTGGCAGCCGTTTTCGGCTATGCCGTGCTGAGCGCCGGCCTGTTTTCCGCAGAGCAGGGCAAATCGACCATCTACGCCGGGCTCCAGGAAGCAAGCAGCAATCTTAAAGTTTCCGGGTCTGTTATCGCCAAGAGCACGGACAACCAGAATGTTAGCAAAATTATCTTAACCGTTGTGTCCACTCCAGCAGGCAACCCGATCGACATGACGGCTTGCGATGGAACATCCAACGCTACGAATACTTGTGTTATCAGCCTGACAACAGCAGGCTCTTATATAAACAATGTGAAATGGGCTACCAGCTTCAGCGGCAATACCAGCGGCAGTATGCTCAAACCCGGCAACCAGTGCCAGGTCACGATTGATACAACCGACCTGGGCACGGGCAATACACTTTCAGACAACATAACAATTAACTCGAAATTCAGCGTAGAAATAAAACCGGCAATCGGCGCTACCGTAACAATCCAGAGGACATGCCCCGCCTCAATTTCAGGCGTGATGGACCTCAACTAGATCTTACGGTAACAAGGTTCGAGACAAATCTTAGAGACCACGCAGGAATTCAGGCCTCAGCAGGGCCGGGTCTTTCCTGGCAAGGATGTTTTCCAGCTGCTCGATTATCTTTCCCTTGTCAGCCGGCATTGTTCCCCTTATCGCATAATAATTCGAAGCATGCATCGAGCTGAAAAAGCAGTCTGAAAAGTCAGAGTTTTCAACAATTGTCTTCAATTCCTGAAGTGAGGTGAAGGGAGTAATCAGGTCAAATTCACCACGTTCGCAGGCCTGGTAGAGTGGAGTTCCCGGAATTAATGTTAACGTGAGGGCGCCCGCGTAATCGGGGTCCATTTCAGTAAGTATCCTGGCAGTCTCCATGGCATGGCGCTGGCTCCCTTTAACACCTCCCAGCCCCAGTATTACAGTTACGGACAGCAGTATTCCCGCTTCTTTCACTTTCCTGGCCGCTTCCACCATCTGGTCATGAGTAGCGCCTTTGCGTATCCTTTGCAGCACATCATCATCCCCACTTTCAACCCCCATGTAGAGTATCCCCAGTTTAAGGTCCTTCAATGCCTTAAGCTCATCTACACTGCGCCTCAGGATATCTTGCGGCGTAGCATAGCTGGCAACCCGCTGCAAATACGGGAATTTTTGTCCCAAATACTGGAGCGCCTCCACTAGTTTCGGATACGGGTAAACCAGGGCATCGCCATCCTGAAGAAACAACTTCTTGCCGTTCCAGCGTCTCAGTATCAGATAAACTATGTCCGGCTGTCCCGGCACCAGGACATGGTTATTCACATAGAGGTACATGGCGTCAATTTCCTGTTTTACGTCCTGTAAATCCCTGATGCCCAGTGTTGTAAAAGAGAAGGCGCAAAACGCGCAGGAGTTGTTGGAGCAGCCTGAAGTCAGCGGCAGATAATAGCTGTCGTGCTCGCTGGGCGGCCTTATTATCTCGGGCCTTTCAAATGCCATATACTCAATTCCTGCTAATGTAATTTTGCCACATAGCTATCAAGCGGGACTTCCAAGGAATCGGCCACCGGCTTGCATTTGGCTTTAAGACAGAAAAAAATCCTTCCCACGGCCGGCAACTCGTCCAATGTTTCATAATACCCCATGCCCTTGGCGAAGACAAAATCTGCCGCTTTGAAAGCTTCCTTAAACGCATCGGAAGCCTGCGAAAAGTCGATGCCCGGTGTGGCTGTCCCGGTGGTCATGACCTCGCCCACCTGTTCGGCAACCCCGGCCCTGCGGATTTCTTCGAGGGTAATGTCATTTTGCACAGGCGATTCCTTCACTACATAAATGACCCTGGCGAATTTCCTCATAAGACCCAGCAATGGAATATCAAAGAAGACCTCACCGGCATTGTCCGCCAGATATAATATGAATCCGGACTTTTTGACTTTACCTTCAAGTAAAGCGGAATCATCAATTACAAAGCTCAGCCTGTTTTCTGTTATCTCTTTTTTAACATCCTCTATGGGCTTAAAAAAATCAATGGCGTTGGCCAGAGCGGCCAGTTTAAGGTACTCCTGAAAATCTTCATGATAACTGTCCTTAACCAGTTCGAAGAGCAAGCGAGATTCTTCAATTTCGATATTCTTGGTCAGGCGATATGGATCTGGATTACCCGTCACTTTCCTGATTATATCGTGCATGGCTGAAGCCGCCACAATCGAGATAGAACCGGGTTTCAGCTTTTCATCCAATATTTCTTCGGCCCGCTTCCTGGCCTCGTCCCTCAAGACGCCGATCGTCGGTAGCATAGTCCGAAGCCTGCGATGCCAGCCTGTGCAGGCAGCCATAACATTCAGATGAAATTCTCACAGTGGGATTAACTCCGGATTATGACGCACATTGGAAGGACAAATCGAATATTGATGCCTGATCTAAATTTGGCCACGCGTGCGGAGTATCAACAGCAGCGTAATGATTACAAGTATACCGCCAATTCCTATTACCGCCCATACCCACATGGGGGTGGGAGGCTCGCCCTGCGGCGCACTGGAGACAGGCGGGGCAGATTCAGTCTTGAAGCTAAAGGTGGCGCTCCAATCACTTGGGATTGGCTGACCGTTGATTTCAACGGCTTTTACACGCCAGAAGTAGTTAGTGTCGTAGTCCAGCGCCCCATCGTACTCGTAACCGGTGGTTGAGGTGTTGGCCTCCTTCACCACCTGCTTGAATTCGGAATCACTGGCTAGCTGGAACGTGTACTTCGTGGCTTCTTTCCACGGTGACCACGAGAACGATACCGGCTTGATCTTGCAGCCGACGCAGCCGTTATCCGGCGCCAGGAGTTGAACTCCTAAATACGGCGTATTTACTATGAATCCGGGCTTTACAGTGAAACTACGCGCTTCCGACCACGGGCTTACTGCAATCTGACCGGTCGCCGACTTATACGACCTGATCCTCCAGAAATAGAATGCCCCGGCCTCGGGTAATGAACCGGGCGCCAGCCAGGCCGCAGGGTTAGTTACGTTGGTCGAATCCATATTTAGAAGAATCGACCCGGTAACAGCGTCAATATGACTGGCATTAGATATTTCCGGGTTAATCCGCATAGTGAAACTCTTGTCCTTGGCAACCTGCAACTGATAAGCGCTGCTCAGGCAGAGTTGCTCCCACGACAGATCAATCTGCTGATTACGGCCTGTTACAGGATCAGCGCCGACCAATGCCTGGTCGAAGGGCTTCTTAAGAGCAGGTCCTTTCTTGGCGAGGCAGTCAGTATATACCCACAGCATACCGCGACGCAGCACAGGGTTATATCCCGGACTCTGCATGTATCTGCCTTTCAGCCCGATGGCCGAGACCACGCTGGCAGCGCTGGACGCTGCAAAAAGTGCATCGTAATTAATGGTCAGCCCCGATTGATTATCTATTGCCCAGAGAGTGGTATTGGTATTGGTGGAGCAACAACCACAGGCCTTGAGCGAACTGGGCTCAAGCGTGAAATGCACATCATTTTGATTGGGCGGCATATATATATCCAGGCAGTCCCAGTAAACCCCGGGCTTTGGAATCCCATTCCTGGGTTCGAGTGTACGGCACACACCGCTGTCAGAAGGCAGGCGTACCCGGACCGGCGGACAACGAAGTGGATATATTGTCATGGGCAGCATACAGCGCGGGCTGAGAATTGCCGGTCCATGCCATTACAATTCCGTAATAGGCACGCCTGTGCGGAGGATCACCATTCGCCTGACTGTACCCATTGCCGAACCAATCAGGCCCGGTTGCTCCATTGGACACATCCATTAAATCATTATCGCTCCAGCGTGTGAACGAGGGCGCGGTGTTCCGGTATACAGTGCCATCGGTACCGTTATCATCCACCGCGGCATAGATGAAATGATTATTATCGTAATCAACATCAAAAGTGACATGCACGTTGCCGCTTATGGGCATGCGGTCCCTGTATATAAACCAGTTCTTGCCGCTGTCCGCCGAATAGCCCACCGAAGCGCCCAGCAAATTTGAAAGCGCACCGCCCACCAGCACTTTGCCATTCCTGGCCACGATTGTGTGGCCTATCATTCCGGTCACTGTGTAGGGGATCGTATTTGACCAGGCGGTGCCCGTATATACTATCTTCTGAACCGTTCCGCCAACACCAAGGTCATACATCACCCGGCTGGATTCAAAAGTGAAATCCTGGATCAAGGTTCTGACTGGGAATCGCTGCCCAATAGTCGCCGTAGTCGGGAGACCATGCCTGCGCCGGCGTATATTGAGCCGCCCAGGCAACAACACCTCCGTCCTGCGAATCAGAACACGAGGGCACCGTTCGCAGCAGCGGCAAATCCGTTTGAGGAACCCTGCAACAAATGGAGGTCGCATGTGTGAAAACTCTTTCCCAGTAAGTGCCAATCGGTACCATCGCGGGAAGAGGAGCTGCTACCGAAGGGCTTATGGTAGAACGCCAGACACTGTCGAACTCATTGCAGCCGACGCCAGTGTTTCTGTGGACCGACGCTACATAAACGGTTGTGCAGTCAGCCGATATCGCCACGTCGTTGAACCAGTCGATAGTAGTGTCAATCAAAGCAAGCTGGTTCCAGGTATCTCCGTTGTTCCGGCTAATGGAAAGAGCGGACTCATCGTTGGGTATCAGAGTCGTTATCCAGGGACCAGGGAATGTCGTGGAATTCCACCAGGTATTAACGTTATCGGCGGCGATCACGCCCGAACCGGTCGCCGCATAAGCTAGAGACCCGTCAGGATTCCAACTGACCAGGGCGGCGCCGATACCTGTAAGGTTATCACTGCATATCGTAATGTTGTCGCTGCCGCAATTTCCCTGGTTGGCAGAGCCCGTTGGAGGCTTGAGGGAAGTCATGCTGCACGAACCGGCACAGGTGCATGGCGTATCCATATAGATGGTAGGCACAATCGCATTACAGGGTGAACCGTTGACCAGGCCGGCCACCAGCTTGCCCTGTGCATATGTGCCGAAGAAAGCTATGCTATAGATCTGCTTACCCGGAGGAGTGGGCAACAGCGCCGTAACCACTGAATCGTCGATTCTGAAGATGCCAGTCTGATAGATAATGGCTGCGCTTGTTCCCGGAGAATAAAGACTTACAAAGACACGCCTCAGGCCAGCCGATTGACCGGAAAAGTCCGAGGGCAGGGAAAGGTCCGATACAGCAAGCTGTGCATTGGTCAGAGAAGGCACAGCTGAAGTAGATTTCACTTCGATACCGGTGCCCGGATAAACCCAGGCAGGCGTAGTATTGTAATTTAGGTCCCTGAGTCCGATATTATAGAAAGTCCCCGATGCGTTTGCCAGAATCAGCACATAGGACTGGTCACCGTTATAGGTGGGCGAAAATTTCGCGGAGAAAAAGTCCACATTGCCGGCCACGGGATTGGCTTGCTGCACCCAGCTGCTGAAACCTGCCATATTAGTAATAAAGATGCGTCCGACGCCGCTGCCTAACCCGAAACGTGTGACGATCATAAGATCACGCCCCGTCCCGTAATCAAGCGAGATGTCGATTGCACTGATTGCTTCACCGGCGGCCAACGAAGGCGATTGAGTGTTATTCCAGGTCGCACCACCGTCCTTTGTTACCCAGAACTCAGTGGGGCCGTTGGCAACAGTGCCAGCGGTGACCGCCCAAATGTTCGGGTCCCCGGGAGCGATCAGGACATTATAAACCTGGTTGGCGGTATTCCAGCCGCTGCTGGATATGAGGTGCAAATAAGCGGAAGTAGACCACGCAATGCCGCCCGAATTCGTATATAACAGTATACCCAGTGGTCCCGCCGTTGCCGCCGGGTTAATGTACCTGGCATCGACTGTCACTGCCGAAATAAGTGTAGTGCCGTTGCTGCCAACCGAAAGGTCCCGTATCTCGCTTCCCGTGAAATTTCCGCCAATATAGGGATTAAGGATATCGTTCCTGTTGGGATCAGAATTCGGAGTATTTACCGTATCCCATTTCATGATGCCATCCCCATTGGCAACGGCCGGTTGCGAAGGAGCGGCAGCAAGCGTAAAGCCTGATGCCACAACCACAGCACAGATAAGAAGCGAAAGGCTACGGAATTTCAAACTCATATAAGTAGCTAAATGTCAGATGAATCGGGTACTATGATATCACAGGTAAACGCCCCATGCACAAACCACAGTAAACGCCAAAACTGGTGAGCCGTGGAAGCTAACAGAATAGCCGGCAATTGAACCGGATAATTAATCCTCAAAGGACTTGTGCAGGGTTTATAACTTATAATGTTTATTGACATGCGGCGATATTAATTTATCGGGTAATCTGACAACATGCTTTAGGCCTGAATAATTATTATATTTATATAACTTTCTCCATATAGATGTCAATTTGGAATCAAAAAGGAGCCGGGATGAACGAAATAGAGAAGCTGAAGGAACGCGGCAAGAATGAACAGATCGCATCTTTTTTGGACATGAAACTGATCGAACTCTCAGCCGGTTATGCCAGGGTTTCGATGAAAATGAAATCCGATTATCTTAATTTCAACGGGATGATTTTCGGAGGCATTATTTCTGCCGTTGCCGACCAGGCATTTGCGTATGCCACAAATTCAGTGATTACGCCCAACGTAGCTTCTCAGTTCAACATTCATTACATGGCAGCGGCGGGTGAAAAAGATGAGCTTTTTGCAGATTGCCATGTCCTGAAAAAGGGAAAACGCGTCTGCATTTCCGAGATCAAGGTTGCAAACCAGGAAGGCAAGCTGATCGCTGTGGCTACCGGCACTACCATTCCCCTGGTATAGGCGCCGGACCTCTTCAATGTTCCGGCAGCTATTGTTTATATTTACATCCTATCGTCCTGATTGTATTATTTTATTACGCTATAATTAGGTAACAATCTTAACATGAGAAAAGTAAAAATCCTGTTTACTGAGATCCACCAGCCCCAGTATCATGAGAAAAGCCAGTTCAGAGAGGGCTTTGAGTGGGGCAAAAAAGTTGTGCTGGATTTATGTGTGGATGTTGATCTGGACGAGATGTTCAATCTGTACATTGATCAGCCGGAGGCGCGCGTCCGGAATGGCAGGGTAATCAAATTCAGCGAGTTCGCCATCGAATACCTTGAGCAAGAGCAGAAAAAGCAGAGCAAACAGGGGACCAGCGACACAAACTCCTCCAAGTCAGATATACAATAACAAGATACAATCAGGGGTGGAAAAATGGAAGATTTTGAAAAACTCGGAGTTTTCTATTTCGGCAGGGAATACGACCTCAAAGCCAAGAAATCGGGCGAACATCTAATCCTCTATGACTCGAAGGACATGGTTACACATGGTGTATGCGTGGGAATGACCGGCAGCGGCAAAACGGGCCTTTGCATAGCCATCCTGGAAGAGGCCGCCATCGACGGCATACCCGCCATCATCATTGACCCCAAAGGCGACCTGGCAGACATGCTTTTGACGTTTCCCCAGCTCAGGCCCGAGGACTTCGCTCCGTGGATTAACGAGGATGACGCCCGGCGCAAGGGGCTCTCCACGCAAGATTTTGCAGCCCAGCAGGCTGATTTGTGGCAAAAAGGGCTTGCGTCATGGGGTCAGAGCGGTGACCGCATTTCCCGCCTCAAGCAAGCAGCGGACTTCGCGATCTACACGCCGGGCAGCACCGCGGGGATCCCAATATCGATATTGAAATCATTCGCTGCGCCCCCTGCGGCGCTGGTTGAAGACAGTGAACTTCTCAGGGACCGGATTATATCCACTGTGACCAGTTTGCTGGGACTTGTCGGCAAAGATGCCGACCCCATCAAAAGCAAAGAGCACATACTGATATCGACGATACTGGACAATTCGTGGAGGCAGGGCAGGGACCTCGATCTCGCCAGCCTTATTCAGCAAATACAGACTCCACCGGTCAGCAAGATCGGCGTTATAGACCTCGATTCTTTTTACCCGGCAAAAGACCGCTTCGAGCTGGCCATGCTGATCAACAATCTGCTGGCAGCGCCCGGCTTCAATGCCTGGCTGGAGGGAGAGGCGCTGGATATCGGGCAGATATTGCATAACCCGGCCGGCAAACCAAGGATGGCCATTTTCTCAATCGCCCACCTTGGCGATGCCGAGCGCATGTTCTTCGTATCACTGCTGCTCAACCAGGTGCTGGCATGGATGCGTCAGCAGCCCGGCACCACCAGCCTGAGGGCCATGCTTTATATGGACGAGATCTTCGGCTATTTCCCGCCCACTGCGAACCCGCCTTCCAAGCAACCTCTGCTTACATTGCTCAAGCAGGCCCGTGCCTTTGGCGTCGGGATACTGCTGGCTACACAGAACCCGGTTGACCTCGACTATAAGGGCCTTTCCAACGCAGGCACCTGGCTGATAGGACGCCTGCAAACGGAGCGCGATAAAGGGCGACTGCTTGACGGATTGGAAGGAGCGGCAAATACGCAGGGCGCAAAATTCGACCGACAGGCCATGGAGCAAACCCTGGCAGGACTCGGCAACCGCATCTTCCTGATGAATAATGTCCACCAGGATGCCCCGGTCGTCCTTGAAACACGCTGGACCATGTCCTATCTCTGCGGTCCGCTCACGCGTAACCAGATCAAAGTGCTGATGGACCCCATCAAAGCCCAGATGCCTAAACCAGCGGCCACAGCGGCTCCACAAGCAGCATCGGCGCCTGCTGCCGCAGCCGCAGCTCCGTCGGCAAGGGCGGCGCAGGCAGCGGAACCGTCAACACCGGCTTCCTCCGCGGCCGGAGCGCGGGCACGCCGGTCCTGCCGCCCGATGTTCAGCAGTATTTCGTACCTGCGAGAGGATCCAAACCAGCAGGAAATTCCCTGCTGTATAAACCGGTTGTGTTCGGCACTGCCCAGGTCCATTTTTCAGATGTTAAGTCAGGTATAGATACACAGGATGACAGCACCGCCTTTACAGAAATAACGGATGATCCAATCCCGGTCAATTGGGACAATGCCCACGATGCTGATTTCAGCATCTCCGATTTTGAAAAAGCGCCGCAGGACCCTTCGCAATTCGCTACACTCCCGCCGACCGCCAGCAAGGCCCGCAGCTATGATACCTGGAGCAAGGCCTATGCTACATGGCTTTACGGCAGCAAAAAATTTGAGCTGATGAAAAGCCCCACTTATAAACAATTTTCCAAGCCCGGCGAGTCGGAGCGTGATTTCAGGATAAGGCTGGCCCAGGCTGTCAGGGAACAACGGGACGATATGATAGGCAAACTGAAGCAAAAATATCAGGCGAAAATAGATGCACTGGATGAGAAAGTCCGCGTGGCGCAGCAGTCAGTTGACCGTGAGGCAGCGCAGAAGAAGCAACAGGAGATGCAGACTGTCATCTCAGTCGGATCAACACTGCTGGGCGCTTTCCTCGGTACCAAAGCCCTCGGAACAGGGACTGTCGGCAGGGCAACAACAGCAGCCCGCAGCGCAGAACGCATCATGAAAGAGGGACAGGATGTCGATCGGGCCAAAGAGACAGTAGCGGCCCATCAGCAGGAACTGGACGAAATACAGAAGGAGTTTAAAGCCGAGACAGACGAGCTGGCGGCTAAGACCGACCCTGCCACCGAGCAGCTCGAAAAAATATCTATACGCCCCGCCAAGAAAGATATTATTGTGAAATTAGTCGGGCTCGCCTGGCTTCCTTACTGGCAGTCAACGGATGGGAAGACAATCGCGGCCTGGCAATAGACCACCGGCTGGAGACCCGCACATACCGGTCCCCCGATGCGGGTTTTATCTTGTGACCAGTAGAATAACAGTGGCAGCCAGTTGAACGACTGAAAAAACCAGGGTCAAAATCAGGATGGCCACTGAGATGGGTACCTTAAATTCCTTATGCCCGCGCTTAATAAAAAATATGTGTATGGCGAAGGCAAAAATACCGGCCAGGCCAAGTACCAGGGAAATTATGAGGCCAGCCATAATATTCTGGTAAATCAGCAGAAGCCCATAAAGAACAATAAACGCCAACGGTACATGCAGGCATAGAAAAAATGTCAGCCCGCCGGGCAGTCTAAATAGCTTCCATTCCTGCCAGTAGGCCGAGTCTATCTCATGTACAATCAGAAGGGCCGAGTTCAAAATGTAGATCCAAACCAGGAAATTCAACATTTATCAGTGGCCGATCCTGTAATACAGACTAATATATTACGCGCACACGCTTGCGCAGGTACCAGCCTGCGGCCAGACCAAACAGCAGACCGCCCAGGTGCCCCTGCCACGAGACACCCGGAATAAGGGCAAGCACCAGGAAACCAACGAGGATGGCTACCCACAGGGGCATGGGCACCGGAATGGGGAATATAAAAACCTTAAGTTTGGGCGTCAGCACTGCCAGGGCACCGCCCAGTGCAAATATGGCCCCCGACGCACCGATAGTGAATGAATAGGGGGAGGACAGGAGCAGCACGAACACGCCACCCACCAATCCACCGATTAAATATATGGTCAGAAAAGTCTTGACCCCTGTTACGCGGTTAAGGAAGCTTCCATAGAAATAGAACGTAACCATGTTCGCCAATATATGGAAAAATTCCTGGTGTGTAAACATGTAGGTAAAAATCGTCCAGGGCGCAATCAGGAAAGTCGACCTGGATAAAGCCAGGTACTGGAGAATACTGGTGTTCGTAAATTGTGCGATATTGACGGCGAGATATACAACGAAATTGACTATTATGAGAACAATTATGGGGATCAACTCCCCTTCGCCCGACCTGTAACGTATATTAGACATTTTTACCCTATCAACTAATTATTTTGGTCTGGAAATCATAGCTCATACCCGTGCGATCTATCAAGCTGGCTAGTTCAGTGCGAAATAGATCTGGCCGTCGTCCCGGTAGCTCTTGATCTTGCCTTCGTGCTCGAGATAATGAAGATGCGCCAGGGTCTCCCCCACTGCAAAGAACTGCTGGGCGACCGGGAAGTCCTTCCATTCAGTATATTCAATTTTCCATGTAATATATGGCGCAACCTCATAGGCGGTCATATCGCCATCTTCCAGGGCGGTCAAAGCTTCATCCAGCCTGTGCCTGTGGTGTTTTTTCAACTCATCAATCCTGGTCCCAAGATCATGTAAAGCGCTTCTGTGAGCAGGATAAACCCTGGACACTTCAAGCCCGGCCACTTTATCCAGACTCGACAGGTACGATCGCAAAGAATCGTCCATCTCCGGCCAGCAGGAAATATTAGGCGTTATGTCAAACAATATGTGGTCGCCGGAAAATAGTATTTTCTTATTGGCGTCATAAAGGCACATATGACCCGGTGAATGGCCGGGTGTCTCTATGCATGTGAGGTTAAAGTCCCCTACCTCAATCTTCTGACCGTCCTTAACGGACGTTATTTCCGGCATACGGCTGGCGCTGTAAAGCACGCCTGGATGCCTGGACATTGACTCCTTCAGAATAGATTCAGGGAACCCGTTCTCCGTGAAAAAGTTGAAAAATTCTTCCCAGTGGCCGCGATTTTTTACAATTTTTGTGTCAAGATGCCCCAGGTAACAGACAGATGTGTCGGTTGCCAGGTCTCCAACCAGCCCAAAGTGATCGGCATGCAAATGTGTGATAAAAAGATCAGTTTTCGACAGGTCAACGCCCAGCTCTTTCAAAGCAGGAAACAGGACATCCTTGCATTCGGGACGGTTCATACCCGTATCGATAATCAGGTTTCTATTTTTTCCTTTGATTACGTACGAGTTGATTGATTTCAACGGGTTCTTGGGAAGGGGCAATTCGATCTCGAAAAGGCCAGGTAAAATGTTTTCCATCATGTAAGTCCTATTATTACAAAATAAATTAATTATACATAATTCGGACGCGGCCCGGCATTAACAAGCAGCTATTTTGCGCCGGCTGCCGACCAGCGGGGCTTCAGATCAGAGAGCGCATCAAGGTGCTCTGACTGGTCTACGTCGAATGAAAGCTCGGCTTCCTGTGAATTAATATAGTCTGCTTTTAGCCCGCTGGCAAGGAAAACAAACTTCTTAAAGTCCTGTGTTGTGCAGCAGCGGAAAAGCAATTTTCCCAACATCTGCATAGCTTGCAGCATGCTTCCCTCTCTGGCCAGCCACCAAAACGTCTCCCGCACAATAAGCGGGATTACATAGCGGGTTTGCCGCAGGGATACCAGGCAATCGGCTTTCGTCGCGAAATCAGCCATCAGAGTGGATGGCAAGGATCGACAGTGCCATTCCCGCGCAACGCTTGTCCCGTACAGGCAAACCGCCAGTGTGCGGCCGCTGATGAAAGCAAAGTTCTGCATACAGTAATTCTCTCCCAGGTCCGAACAATAAAAACGGGGGAAATCCCGCCCTGGATATCTTTCTTTCAACAATTTGGACCGGATCAAGCAAGTGCAGACATCAGTATCTTTGTTATCATTGGCCGCTATAAGCCTGTTAACATTTTCACCGTTGGCAAGCGGTATGTCGCAGGGAACCAGCATAATCTCAATTTTGCATAGCTCTTCCAGTCCATAGTAGTCTGCCAATTTTTTCAGGCCTGAAAAAAGGCTGTCTGCATAAGATGAACGCCCCGAATCGCACTCTATGAACTCATTTTTAGCATGGTAACGGACGGCCTGCTCCAGTCCCTCGTCAGTCCCCTGCACCACAAATATCTTCTCTGCCGCCGACTCCTGCAGGGAGCGCATCACATAGTCGACCATGGGGACACCATCAATAGGTATAAGCGCTTTGTATTTGAGACCGGCGTGAGGCGACGACAAACCGTTAAATGTGCCCCTGGCAAGAAGTAAAGCAACGGTCCGTTTTTTCATAATTAAGGAATGAAACTAAATCCGGCGTAGATCCCGATCAAATCAGGCAGGCGTGCAACCGGATACAGGTAGCTTTGCTTCAGTGAGTGTTCTTGAGTAATCCATCAGTCATACACTTGCAGGAAGAAAATATTTTAAGTATTATGCTGCTGCCTACCAAATATATCATAAAAATGATCACCGGATAGCAGTCGGAGGTGCTTGTGAAAGGATTGATAGCCATACTGATGGGGCTTCTGGCCCTGCCAATGTCATGCATGTTCTGCATAGTACCTCCCAAAGACCTCGGCGTTCGGGCAACCAAATCCGATTACCAGACGTTTGTCAGCACGGGCGGATGGCAAATATCGGAGCTTAAACCGTCCGGCTCTCAGGGTCAGTCCGGGCAAGGAACAAGCCAGGGGAGCCAGGCGACGGGTCAGAGTGTACAGGAAATGGGTCCTAACGGGCAGGTGCCGGGACAGGAAGGCCACACAGTACAATTCACGGGACAGCGTACCGTCAAAGCTACACGCACGAGCGAACAGCTCACAGCGCTGGCTAACAGCAGCGACCTGAAAGCCTGGAAATATTACCCGGTCCAGAACGTACAAATACGCGTTAATAACGACGGCTCGGTGGATTCCTCGGGACGCGTTGCTTCGGACCGTCTGCTGGCAGCCCTGTCAAGACCGGGGTTGGACATGACATCCGAGGAACACGGCTTCGTCACCGATTACGGCCAGCTCCTCAAAGGGAACCCTTCTTTCTACATGAAGTTCACGGGCGGCGTGACCAATAATAAAGTCAACGTTAATTTTTCAAAGGCGGAAATAGGCGGTATAGCGGCGCCTTCAGATGCAATGGGCGAGGTCAATAACCATGTGGCATCCCTGGTTATGCGCAAAATGGTCAAGGTGCCAGGTTTGAATATAAAGTCGCTGACCTTTCAGTCCGGCAAGATGAATTTCGACGGCACAGTGCCGGACAAGATATACATGCAGCACTAGCCCCATCCCCTGGATCAGGCCGGGAGAATTAGCTGTCAGACGGCGGTTTCCCTATTCCTCCGGGTACTCAACCGGAATAACTGCAGTCGTATCCAGCTTTACCCAATCCCTCAGGAAGCCGACGGACATAGTTTTGCCGATCGTATCGCCATCCAGCATCCGGTGGATATCATCCACACCGGAGACCACGTTCTCGCCAAAGCTGACTATTATGTCACCTTCCCGCAATCCGGCAGCCCCGGCCGGGCTGTCCGGCAAGATGGTCATTATCCGTGCGGCAGTTTGCTGATGAAGATTGTAGTGCCTGATGACCTTCGTGGGCAGCGGCACAGTCTGTCCGGAGATGCCCACCAACCCGCGCACAACTCTGCCCCGGCTGAATAGCTGTGGGACAACCCGCCGCACCGTATTGACAGGTATGGCAAAACATATTCCCTGGGCACCCTGGATGATGGCTGTATTTATTCCGACCAACCGCCCCCTGGAATCGACCAGCGGGCCACCACTGTTGCCCGGATTCAAAGCTGCATCGGTCTGTATCACCTCTTCAATCAACCGGCCACTCGTGCTGCGCATAGAGCGTCCCAAGGCGCTGATAACACCTACCGTGACTGTCCTCTGAAAACCCAGGGGACTGCCGATGGCAATCGCGACCTGACCGGCACGAAGGCGGCTCGAATCACCGAGTCTAACGGCCGGCAGCCCAGAAGCACCGATCCTGAGCAATGCCAGGTCAGTTGCTGCATCCTTGCCGATCAATTGGGCGGGGCACCTCATTCCATCGTAAGTTACAACAGTAACCTCCGTGGAACGTTCAACCACGTGACAGTTGGTCACAATGTAACCATCAGGAGCAATGATCACGCCGCTGCCTCCACCTTCCACCTCCCGATAATTACCGCGTCCACCTTTGCTCGCCTGCTTGACCGCTATATGAACCACGGCTGACGATACATGCTCCACTACATTGGACACTGCCTCAGAATACGAATCCAGGAAGTCCGGCCTCTCCAGCACATTGACCGGAGAGCCTGCTTCCATCAATTCAGAGCTATCGTTTTCCAGAAGCTTTAATCCGCTGTCAGAATTTGTAATTATCATTATTAGTTCTCCTCGAATTAAGTCACAAGTTTTATTCTAATCACAACATGGGCCCGCCGCCAAATTCTTGTCATGAGTGGCTAAAAGTACACCACATAGTGGGAGGGCATTGACAGTGGAATGTGATGCGGTTATCCTGTTATCAAAGTCCAACAGTGGTATACAGGGGCACCGTAATCTATATTGGAAATCCTGGAGCAGCAAATTATCACCAGCCCAATGTGACGCGTGGAGGAAGACAATGAGAAGAATTGTAAATATCGCCATTATCGCCGTTATCATGCTGCTTGGTTTCCTCGTTCCCCTGCCCACCGGGTTCTTTTCGCCCATTTACTATGGGGTCTACGCCGACAGCTCCGAGTCCTGGCAACTTAAGAACGGCGTACTACTTACCACCAAACACGGCATGACCAAGGTCATTAAACCAGATGCCTTCCAAAACATGGTGATAAAAATAGCCAACGGCGTGGTGTCCTCCGATTATCCTATTCCCATCAACCTCCAGGACAAGGACGGGGCGTTTGTCGGCACGGTCAGGTATATACTGCAGGGCTCATATTCCGGATCTTCCGGCATGGCCGGCACATATACCCTCAGCATAGACGGCACGTTGACTTCAGAGGGCAAGAGCGACAAGTTCGTCCTGCCGCTGACAGGCCCATTCTCCGGTCCCGGAGGGCTCGCCGAGGGAAAAACCGTCACCGTGTCCTTTGCGGAAGGTACAGGCCCGCCCATCCCGGGATGTGAGGGATCGACCAAATCAACGCTCGATCCTTTTTCCATAAGCTATACAGTTGCGAAGCCATCCATTATTCCTTCTTTGCCGGCTTCGTCGCCGATCAAACCACCGGTCGCATGCAAGTTGCCGACACTGCGCAAATAACTCTCTAAGCATGTAATATCGAATGTAAGTGAACGACCCAATACCCGCAATTCCGGCCGATCGAAAAGGAATTGGAGCTTAAACATCTATGGAACTGAGCACAGGCATAACTGACCTGGACAATCTGCTGCAGGGATTGCTTCCCGGCGACAATATAGTCTGGCAGATCGACAGCCTCCCTGACTACGCGTTCTTTGCAGAAAAATTCGCCGGGAGCGCGCTGAAACAGGGCGTAGAATGTATCTACTTCAGGTTCGGCTCACATTCACCCATCGTGCCCAACCTGCCGGGCTTGAAAATTGTAAATATCGACCCCGCTCCCGGGTTCGACTTTTTTGCCGGTGAAGTCCATAACACCATAAAAAATTGTGCCAGGGACGCCAGGCTAATTTTCGACAACCTGTCATCGCTGGTCACAACCTGGGCTACGGACGAGCTTCTGGCCAACTTCTTTATGGTCACCTGCCCCTATATTTTCGAGCTGGGCCCCGTAGCCTATTTCGCCCTCACCAGGGGCAGGCACCTTCACAAGGCTGTAGCACATATCAGGGACACGACACAGATACTGATCGATGTTTACCACGTCAAGAATTCAATGTACATTCACCCTATCAAGGTGTGGAACCGTTACTCTTCGCAGATGTTTCTGCCTCACCAGGTATCAGAGAACGGCTGGCAGCCGGTATCGATCAGCGGAGAAGCGGCGGCAGTGTCCTCTACCGCTTTAAAACAACCGCTTAGCGCTTCGATCATGTCCGGCGCGCCCTGGGAAGTTGTCTACGACAAGCTCCTGCAGCACCGGGCTATTGAGAAGAAACAGGGAAGCTACACGCCCGAAATAGCATCGCTCAAGCACGAACTGATCCGCATGATGATAGGCGATCATCCTTCCTTCAACAAGCTCGCCGACCACTATTTTACGATCGACGATCTCATCGGGCTGAGGAACCGACTTATAGGTACCGGACGAATAGGCGGCAAGGCGGCAGGAATGCTGCTATCCAGGAGAATACTGCTGACATCCGGAGATGGAGTCGATTTTTCCCAGGTGCTGGAAGCCCATGATTCATTTTATATAGGGTCCGATGTTTTTTTCACCTTCCTGGTAAGAAACGATCTGTTTCAGCTTCGAATGCAGTTGACACGCGACTCTCAAATTACGTATGAGGAATTTGAAGATGTGGAAAGGCGTTTCCTGCAGGGAGAGTTCCCCCGGAGATCATGGACCAGTTCCGGGACATGCTTGACTATTTCGGCCAGGCGCCGATTATAGTGCGCTCCAGCAGCCTGCTGGAAGACAGGTTCGGAAACGCATTCGCCGGAAAATACCGCAGCGAGTTTTGCGCCAACCAGGGTAGCTCAGAAAAGAGGATGCAGGCACTGTTAAACGCAGTAAAGCTGGTATACGCCAGTGCGATTAACCCGGATGCCCTGTCATACCGGCATAAACAGGGATTGGGTGAGAATGATGAACAGATGGCAATCCTCGTACAAAGGGTCTCCGGTATGCCTTATAAGGACTATTTCTTCCCGCCCCTGGCGGGCGTGGCCTTTTCGAGGAACCTCTATGCCTGGACTAACAGGATCGACCCCAACAAGGGCATGATCCGCCTGGTATTCGGTCTGGGCACGCATGCAGTAAACCGCGTGGGTGGGGATTATACCCGCATTGTAGCTGTCAGCCACCCGCAATTAAGGCCTGAGATTGGGACCAAGATTATTAAGTACTCACAGCATAATGCGGACATCCTCGACCTGGCCAAAAACGAATTCCGGTCCGTCCCTGTTTCCGACCTGCTGGAAGACTGCGACTACCCGAATTTGAACATGGTAGCATCCCTTATTACCGACGGTTTTCCGCAGGAAATGGTTGGTAGCTGCCCGCGCGGAAGGTCAGATGACCTGGTGCTCACTTTCAATCAGTTCATTAACAGAACACCCTTCATAAAGACTATGGACTGCATGCTGACTAAACTCGAAAGCGCCTATGGTCAGCCGATCGATACCGAATTTACCGCTCGAATGGACCCGGACGGGCGTATAAAAATTAACTTGCTTCAATGCCGCTCATTAAGGCTTCCGGGCACAGCAGGCCACATCGAGTTCCCTGAAAAAATCGCTGATGAAAAAATGTTGTTCACGTCCAGCCACTTTATCAGCGGCGGCGCGGTGCACAACATTCGATATATCCTCTATATTGACCCTGATAAGTACTCGGGGATCGACTCAATCGACGTCAAGAAATCTATAGGAAGAGCGGTAGGAAAGATAAACAGGCATCCCGATATTATAGACGGCAAGATTATAATGATGGGGCCAGGCCGGTGGGGCAGCAGCAACATTAACCTCGGCGCCAACGTGGGATACTCGGATATAGACAATACAGCCGTCCTGGTGGAAATGGCCCGCGAAGAGCGCGGCCACGTCCCCGAGGTCTCCTACGGGACGCATTTCTTTCAGGACCTGGTAGAGTCAGGAATAATCTATCTGCCTGTCTACCCATCGGATCCCACAACAGGATTCAACGAGGGATTTTTCTCTTCATCAGCGAACATACTATCACGGATAATACCCGAGCTAGCCGACTTCGATAGTCTGATTCAACTTATCGATGTCAATCAGAGTTCGGGCGGATTGTATGCCCATATACTGGCCGACCCCTCCGCACACAAGGCAATCTGCTTCCTCGACCTGATCTGTTCATAGTTACGCTGGGGCCCGGTTGTAATGCCGGACCTATTCGCCAATACCCCGCCTCCGGTGGATTAATACGGCGTCTGCGTGTCAACTAAAGGCCTGGTGATACTGAAAGTATGAGTGTGCCCGTCGGCGGCAGCGCTTGACGTGACGACAACCGTCTTCGAATTTTTGATGTCCTGGTAATTTTGCGGCGTCAAGGTTATTGTATGCACATGTGCCGGAGAGCCGTTGGACGAACTGGTTATGATAACACTAGCCGCCGGAGGGTTATCTACGTTTGCTCCGCTAATTATCACCTCGTGCGAATGCTTGAGTGTTATTGAAGACGGCACAACAAAATCGGCGGTTGCCGCCGCACCGCAGGCAATAGTCCCGGCTACAACCACCAGCAGAAATACCCCAATCACTGCCTGATAAAATATCCTCATACCCTTCACCTCATCTGTATTGACACCAATTATGCTCCCATTGCCATAAAAAAAGAATAAAAATTAGCTCCAGGATATCTCAAAGTAATAAAATTCCAACCCATTTTGGAGCCACACCGATCCAATTTCTTTTCAAAACCTATTGACCACCGCCCACTATTCTGATATTATTCGGCAAACGGTTTCCGATATCCGCTGATATTATGGCCTTTGAAAATCAGGACGTAGAGAGAAAGACCTATTCCATCCTCAAAGTGCTGGCCGAGGCGTCTGAGCCACTGGGATCAATCGTTATCGCCAGGAGATTAAAGGACCTGGGAATTGATTTGGGCGAGAGGGCGGTCCGCTATCACATGAAGCTGATGGACGAGCAGGGTCTGACCAAGTTGGCCGGCCGGCGGGACGGGCGGGCAATCACCGACCAGGGGATCAGAGAACTCAAAATGGGCCTGGTAAAGGATAAGGTTGGCCTCGCCATTTCCCGCATTGAACTGCTGGCATTCAAGACCACTTTTGATCTTGATAAGCGAACGGGACTGGTCCCGGTCAACATATCCATCCTCAGCATAAAAGACCTGTCAAAGGCGCTCCGCCTCATGAAGCCGGTGATGGCCGCTGGCCTTTGCGTGAGCAAACTTATCATGCTGGCGCAACCCGGTGAAAAAGTCGGGGAACTGACCGTGCCGCAGGGCAAGACAGCGATTGCCACTGTCTGCAGCATAGTGGTGAACGGGACACTTTTGAAGGCCGGAGTACCGATGAATTCCAAGTTCGGAGGTCTCCTTCAAATCGTCAAACACTCTCCCCTGCGGTTCGTCGAGCTGATCCATTATGCAGGCTGTTCCCTGGACCCATCAGCTGTTTTTATAAAAGCAAAGATGACATCAGTGGCTGATGCGGCAAATACCGGCAACGGCACTATTCTGGCGAACTTCAGGGAGATCCCTTCCATCTGCCATCCCGTATGCAACGAGGTCATTGCCAAACTGGCCAAAGCCGGGTTGAATGGCGTTCTGCTTATCGGCAATGTCAGCGAGCCCGTCTGTGAAGTATCGGTGGACCTTAACCGGCTGGGAATGGTATTGCTGGGCGGGCTGAACCCCATGGCCGCCGTCGAAGAAGCGGGCATCGAAATCGAAACTCATGCAATGAGCACCCTGGTTGAATATGAAAATCTGGTGAGCTTCGATGAACTGGCGGCGAAAAAGCCAGCGGGTGGTTGATAGTCAAGCCCAAAATATAAATACGACTCCCCTTTTAACAACCGCAAAAATATTATATACAGGAGGGAAAATGTCACAGATCAATCCATTCGAAATCGTCAGAAGGCAGGTCGACAAATGTGCCCGTATCCTTAAGCTCGACCAGGACGTGACGGAAGTCCTGAAGAACCCGATCCGCGAGCTGCATCTATCGCTGCCGGTACGCATGGACAACGGCACTGTCAAAGTGTTCCAGGCTTACCGCGTCCAGTATAACGATGCCAAGGGTCCTACCAAAGGCGGCATACGTTTTCACCCGGCTGAAACCATCGATACCGTCCGCGCGCTGGCGGCCTGGATGACATGGAAATGCTCCCTGTTGGACCTGCCCCTTGGCGGCGGGAAGGGCGGCGTCATCTGCAATCCCAAGGAGATGTCCGAGGGAGAGCTCGAGCGCTTGAGCAGGGCGTATGCCCGCGCTGTATATCAGTTCATCGGCCCGGAGAGGGATGTCCCCGCCCCTGATGTTTACACCACTCCCCAAATTATGGCATGGATCATGGATGAGTATTCGGCCATGGCAGGTAAATCGCAGTTCGGCGTAATCACCGGCAAACCCCTGGCACTGGGCGGTTCAAAGGGCCGCAGCGACGCTACGGCCAAAGGCGGAATGTACTGCATCCGTGAAGCAGCCAAAGAACTGAAAATTGACCTGTCGAAAGCAACCATTGCAGTCCAGGGCTATGGAAATGCCGGCTACTATGCCGCCAAGCTTGCCAAAGAAATGTTCGGAGCCAAAATTATCGCAGTGTGCGACAGCCAGGGCGGCTGCTACTGCAAGACTGGAATTGACGCCGATGAAGCGCAGAAAATCAAGACCAAGACAACCTCTGTATGCAACATGAAAGCGGGCGACAAGATCAGCAGTGAAGAAATACTGGAACTTGACGTTGATATTCTTATCCCGGCAGCCATGGAAAACGTCATCACAGATAAAAATGCCGGCAATGTAAAGGCCAAGATCGTTGCCGAATTGGCCAACGGCCCTTGCACACCTGAAGCAGACGACATCCTTTATAAAAAGGGCATCCACGTAATACCTGATTTCCTCTGCAACGCCGGAGGCGTGACCGTATCATATTTTGAGATGGTGCAAAATTTCAGTATGTACTACTGGACAGAAAAAGAGGTTTACGAACGCCTGGATGCCAAGATGACCACCGCCTATCATGATGTATACAGCACTCACAAGGATTACAAGATCAATATGAGACAGGCAGCCTATGTCCGTGCCGTTGAGCGCGTTGTCGAAGCAATGAAGCTGCGCGGCTGGGTATGAAATCCAGATTATTCCTTGAACAGATGAAGAGGCCGGCTTTACAGCCGGCCTCTTTTTTTAAAACAAAAACAAACTTATTCCAGATAGTCTTTAAGCTTGCGGCTGCGGCTCGGGTGACGCAACTTGCGTAATGCCTTTGCCTCAATCTGCCGGATCCGTTCCCGGGTCAGGTTGAACTCCTGTCCAACCTCTTCCAGGGTCCTGGCCCTATCATCTTCCAAACCGAACCTCAATGATATGACCTTTCTTTCCCTGTCAGTGAGCTCGGACAGCACTTCATTTATCTGGGCCCTTAACAGTCCCATGGCAGCAGCTTCATTAGGAGGTAAAGCAAGCTTGTCCTCAATGAAGTCTCCGAGGTGGCTGTCTTCTTCCTCACCTACCGGTGTTTCGAGAGAAAGAGGGACACGGGTCAGTTTCATTATTTCCGTTACTTTCTCGGAGGTAATCTCCATGGCCAAAGCGATTTCATCCACGTTTGGTTCGCAACCATTTTCCTGTGTCATTTGCCGCCTTGTTTTCAGCAGCTTGTTGATATTCTCAACCATATGAACAGGAATCCTGATGGTACGTGCCTGGTCGGCAATGGCCCTCGTAACCGCCTGTCTTATCCACCACGTGGCATAGGTACTGAATTTAAAACCTCTGCGGTACTCGAATTTATCAACAGCCCTTACAAGTCCGATATTGCCCTCCTGGATAAGGTCGAGTATGGGCATATGACGAAGGCTGTATTTCTTGGCAATACTGACGACCAGCCGGAGATTGGCCTCAATCAAGTGCCTTGCCGATTTATCAGCTTCCTTCTTAACAATCCTGGAATGGGTTTTGAACTGTTCTTTAAGCGGGATCAGTTTCTTGATCAACTTCGGATCTACAGGTTTGCCCAAAGAAGCTCCCAATTCCTTCCATGAAGTACGGTCGCCGATTATTTCGTAGGCCCGGCTCTGCCGATCCGCACCAGGGTCCTGATCTTGGCGCCCCGGCCCCCCTCCGGCGGAATCAGTTCATCGAGTTGCCTGGTCGCCGTGGCCATTGCCTTCTCAGTCTTGTCCGGGCTCTGGGCCTCCTCCAGGACGTGGAGCAGCGTGATCTCGGCATCATACTCCGCGGCTACCGAGAGCGCATAGTCCAAGGCCCGGCGCGCCGGGTCGAAAAATCCGTGCAAAGACGACTCTTCCAGCCGAATCGGACCCTGGGTACCGCTCGCGGCTGCGCCCTGATGCTCCTGCCTCCGACTCACTAGTACCGGACAGCGTGCTTTTCGCAACACCTTGTCCGCCACCGACCCTAGCGCACCACGGTCAACCCCCCCGACGCCGTGCGTCCCGAGGACGATGAGGTCCACCTTCTGTTCCTCCGCCAAGGAGAGGATGGCGGTCGTTACCCAACCGTCGGACACAAGGCATTCAGGCTGCACACCGTCGCTCGTGTGCGACTTCGCGAAGTCCTGCAACTGCTTTCCGGCGTCCTCGCGAATCGTCTGCTGGAGCTCGGCGAGATAGGCCGAGGGAGCGACATCATCGTAGTAGGGAAGACCGAAATCCACGACATGCTGCAAGAACAGCTTGGCCTGATACTGCCGAGCCAGCGACTGCGCGGAGCCATACGCGCTTGCTGAGGAGTCCCGAAAAATCCACGGGGCAGAGAATTCGCTCGATCCGTAG
>CAWHDI010000002.1:0-36412 GCA_963827985.1 uncultured Chloroflexia bacterium
CGACTTCTTTAGCCATTAATACTTCCTCCTTAATTTGCGTATTTTTTGCACTTGCCGAACTGTACTGGGTAAAACCAATTGTTTCAATAGATACCATTGTGATATATTGCCAAATCTGTTTAAGCGGATACACCTCCTCTAATAGTTGTACTATTGATTTAAATTAGTCGCACAAGACTGTTGAGCCTGATCCCGTACTCGGACGGGTTGAGCAAGTTAAAGGTTTCTTTGGTCTGGACCGGTTCCCCATTGATAATCAGAGGATAGTTTTTGCCAAGCTCTTTCTTTACTCTGACAAGCTCATTCTTCATTTTGGTCTGGTTTTTCGCTGAGTCACAGGCAATATCAGGCTCATTCTGGAATATTTTCTTCGAGTTTGTCACAAATTGCTCCTTTTTCATTCTGAACTGCATATTCAACCTGTAGCTGCCTATGGAATCTCCATTAACTTATCGGCGGTCGAACCGGCCTCGATGTTCAAGAAAGGAAAGCAAATCCAGAACGTATTTCCGACGGTTCTCCTGAAAAGGAGATTTATGGCCGGTAAAAACTCGCCTGAGGGTACATATAGATAAACTGGGAAACCCAGCTATAGTTGTGCTTGTGGAATGTCCAATAATTTATCGGCGGTAGAACCGGCCTCGATGTTCAAGAAAAGGAAACACATCTACCACGTATTTCCGACAGTTATCCTGAAAAGGAGATTTATGGCCGGCAAAAACTCGCCTGAGGGTACATATAGATACACTGGGAAACCCAGCCTAGGTATGGCTTACTTCAGGGGTCACCCACTCCGGTAAGTAACTCAAGTACAAGCTGATCCGGGGTAATATCCACGGGCCTGAACTTGGACATTGCCCGTGCGATCGCTCGATAATTATGTGAGTCGATGGCCAGATGCCCCAGGTTGCCATTTTCCGATACAGGGTCCGAATCCGCCAAATAGGCATGCATACCAAAGACAGTGTTCTTAAAGACCTTGCACTCGTTCCTTTTAAATATATCCATAAAAATGTTCAAGACCATTTTATGACAGGTCAATTGACCAGTGTCCGCAAACCGGATCGTATCCCATTTTCTTTGCATTTAACAGGTCGTACCGAGTTTAAAGGTATCCTTTCAGAACGATTTACATATTCTACTGTGAAATACGGTGTGTATTTTCCTATTTGCAAATATGCTTGCATATTACATTTTATGTTGGGGTATGATAATACGAAAAGATAATCAATGTCAACACAAAAACGATTACGAAAATACATGATTTGACCTGCTCACTCAATCCACTGTTACCTCGCCATATTGCCCTTGGGGAGACGATATCGCAATTATTATATAGTGAACAAGAACGATACGGTGTTATTGTTAGCTAAACACCGCCTTTCCTTGTTTCCGTTGCTTTCTCAAACTAGGAATTTCTCAGTGCCATGAATAAATCCACGGTAGATTGTGGAAGTGTTGTTACGGGCTTGCCGGTCGACAAGGCCAGGTAATACGTATGCGCCGCCTTCTCCAGGAGTTCTGCATGCACTACTGCCTGATGCACAGTCTTGCCAAGGGCCAGGATGCCGTGATTCTGGATAATATAGGCATTTCCCTTGTTGGACAGTTTTGTCGCGGTATTGGCAGCAAGCTCGGGGCTTCCCGAAAGACCGTACGGAATGACGTCTACCAGGGTGCCCAGGGCTAAAGAAACCTCGTCAAACAGTGCGGGGATAGGTGTATTTATGAGCGCCAGGGCGCTGCCATATGTCTGGTGGCTGTGGACAACGGCGTTACAGTCCGGCCGGTTCTTGTATATTGTGCTGTGTAATACCGATTCCACGGATGGTTTAAGCCCGCTCTTTCCTTCGATGACAGCCAGGTCTAAATCAAGGACGAATATATCATCCGGCGTAAGTCCCTCATATTCCACTGATGACGGGGTAATTGCCATGTATGATTCACCAAGCCGCAATGAAACATTGCCACCCGTCCCCCAGCGGGTCCCGAAATAGCCGTTCTGGTGCAGCCATTGAGTTGCCTCCAGGACCATAGCCTTTTCTTTGTCGTATTTCGTCATATCCTCCTCCGAAAAATCGAAAATATAATGCCGCGATTATTCTATAACAGAACACATGGCGTTTGACCATTAAGATCCCTGGTCACACCTCTGCTTATTTATCCCCTCGTAGAATCTCTTCAAACTGGGATATAACTCCTTGAAGGAACGGTACAGGAAATCATACACTTCGCGGTTTTTAGGCTGAGGCTCGAAAGTACATTCGACGCTAACCACTTTTTTCAGCGATTCAAAATCTTTGTATATGCCAAGCCCCACTGCCGCCGCCATGGCGACTCCCACCGCTCCTGCCTCTTGAGGGTTAAATACCGGTTCAATCTTCTTGCCCGTAACATCCGCAATAATTTGCATCCACGGACGGCCTCGAGCTCCACCACCTATAACCCTGAGAGATGTTAAGGGAAATTTATATTCATTTTCTATTCTTTCGATGATCCAGCGGAGGTTAAAGGCTACCCCCTCATAAACCGCGCGCAACAGGTGCTCGCGTGTATGCTCGGGCGTCAGGTTTAAGAAGCCTGACCTTATATAGGTGTCGGATATCGGTGCCCGCTCACCATACATCCACGGCATAAAGATGAGGTAGTCAGAACCTGCAGGCACTTCCAGGACCCTGCTGTCCATATAGCCATATATGTTGGCAATAGTTGCATCAGCATTTTCTGTCCTGCAAACCTGTTCGCCCAACCATTTGAGGCAACCCCCGGCTATTTCCGTCTCCGCCTGCAGCAGTGCCATGTCCGGATCGGCCGACTGGATCGCAGCGATACCATTTTTCCCGGTCGGAGTCTTCCTTGTAACAACTCCCACCCAAGCCGACGTCCCCATACTAATATGGGCCTCTCCTTCTCCCACTGCTCCCGATCCTACAGCGGCAGAGGCTGCATCTCCGGCACCGCCCATAACAGGTGTGCCTTCAAGAAGCCCAAACTGCTCCGCCGCCGGTCCGGTTAGGGCGCCAACTCTGTCAATGGAACGTGTCAGCGGCGGCAATTTTGACGTATCTAATCCGACGTACGCAAAAATACTTCTCAGCCAATCTTTTTTCTTTAAATCCAGGCCGAAACCAGCGGCATTGGCCCAGTCCATGGACATGCTGCCTGTGCAACGATATTTCAAATAACCGCCGACATCAAGGAAGACTTTCATCTTGTTATATATGTCCGGCTCGTGTTTCTTGAGCCACAGCAATTTGGGCACTGCATCCTTCCCGCCTATCTCTGCACCCGCAATGGCAGCAAATACCGAAGGGCCCAGAAACTTGTTCATCATGTATGTGGCCTCTTCACTCGCCCGGTTATCCATCCAAATGATTCCATGCCTCAATGCCATCCCGTTCTTATCCATGGGCACAATTCCGAGCATCTGGGTAGAAAACGTAAGACACAGGATATCTGCCGGCGATACTCCTGTTTCTGACAGGAGCTGCTTCGTGCCGGTAGTGACAGCACTCCACCAATCTTCCGGATCCTGCTCCGCCCAGCCTGGTTCAGGATACTTAGTGGCAAATGGGTGAATGACTTTGCCGTGAACTTTCCCCTCTACACCCACTAAAACCGCTTTATTATTAGTAGTGCCGACATCGTGCGCAATTATATATTTCGTCATATGACATACCCCCTAATAAAACGTATTAAGTTATATTATCATTCGACTCAGCAATATACAATATTGCTGCGGCCCCCGGACCCGCTCAATGCCAGTTGCTGCATACTCTTAAATCAGTTACGGACGAACTGTTTTATTCGATGCAGGAAAATACTATCCCGTTAAGAATTATGGGGCAGCTGCCGCATCCTTCTTCAAAATATAGTCCCGGATGATCTTGAGTGCGGCTTCCACGACTTCCGGCTCGATATGTTTACTTGTATCATTTGGCGTATGGTATACCCAGCCCTGGTCATAATCCTTCACCTCGAAGCCATTGCAGCCATATTGGTTGCTTCAATCCCTGCCTGTCCGAAGGCGGCCGCATCCGTGGCCCCACCACCCGGGGACATGCGCGACACAATCGCCTTATAGCCAAGCGATTCAGCTACGCCACGCATTCCTCGGCCATTTGCCGGGACAATTTCACGATGGAGTTCAGGTCGGCTTCGAAGAAATTGAGGCTGTTGAGACGGTAAATCGTATCCATGTTGAAAACGTAGGTCTTGGTCTTCAGCAGCTCATCTTTATGCCGCTTTACAAAAGCCTGCGCCCCGCGCAGGCCAGCTTCTTCTGCATCAACCGAAAGTATTATCAGGCGGGTATGCTTCAGCAGATTATGCCCGGATTTCTTGGCCTCTCCGAACAGCTTGCCGGTCTCGGCGGCCAGCGCCACGGCAATCATGTTATCCCCGGCGCCCGGCACCACCTGTTCAGTCGTGAAGAATAGGTACGGTATTAAAAAGATACCCAGTACTATGAATACCAGGGTGACCCACTGAGGCAGTGCTATTCCGAATAGCGACAGGATGGAGGCAATCAGCGCCAGCACGGGGCCGAGGACGAGCAGCAATACGCCCATGACCATGAGAGGGAAGTAAAGCTTGGGAACATACGTCAGGAAGTGAAACGCATAGGCCGCATCGTGGTGCCCGCTCACGATAACCTGCTGCCGGACCTCGCCTGTCCGGCTCGATGCGTCCGTAGACGTTGTAACCTTTTTTCTTAGGGAAAAGGGGGTCCAGCAGGTGCCAGTAGAAGGCGAACTGCCCCACGAATGCAAAAAGCATAAGCGCCATACCGGCAAACGCTATCCACGGAAAGTTGAAATAAAGCAGCGTCATGCAGGCGAAATACACGACCACCAGCCCGGGGAAATACTTAAGGAAACTCTTCGGGTGTATGATAAAGTCCTCACCCTGCACGGTTCCCGCGTCACAGTATTTCTCAAACTCTTCCTTGACCCTCTTTCCTGCTTTAAGGACCGACTCGCTGCCTGCTATGCGCGCGGGATATTGTTCGACCACCTCATCGGTGAAAGCGAATGTGTGCCGGATATTATCCTTTGTAATCTCAGGTATGTTTCCTGTCATGCTGATATAACCTCCTTGTGTTAGTAGTTTGTTGACTGAGAAATGACATTTACCCTTTGATCATCTGCTTTCTCTCCTCGATTTCTTTCACTATCACGGCATGCTTCTTTTCGTTTAGCGGGTAGAAGCACATAATGATGGCGCCGGCAATGAGTATGGCAAACGGAACAATAGTCGAGAGAAAACGTATACCATTAAGCGACGTTTGGGTTTGCACCACATTCGGAATGTACCCTGCCCATTCCAGTCCGAAGCCAATAATAAGCATCGCCAGCGAGGCCGCCAGTTTCATTGTGAATGTATAGACGCCATATAGTATGCCCTCGGTCCTTACACCCAGTTTCCATTCCCCATACTCTATAGTTTCGGCGACTATTGAGAAAATGCTGAGCATTGCGGCTGAAAATCCAATACCCAAGAGGATAAACACTGGAAGCCATGTCACTATGTCGGTCCCGTTCATAAAAAACATCCACAGGAAGCCGGATCCAAAGATTGCCAGGCCAAGGATATAGACCATCTTTTTCCCGATCTTGTTGGAGATCAGCACCCACAGAGGCAGCAGCAGGGCGCTCAGTCCGAACATGCTGATTAGTGCAATCGAGATGAACCCTTCGTTCTGGAGGTTATATTTGCAGAAGTAATTGAGCACGCTTGAAGCCATAACCGTCACGGTATAGAGCAACAGCAGAGCCACGCATAACATCACAAATGGTTTGTTCTGCCAAACCATTTTATAGCTGTCCTTCAGATTGTAACCTGTAACTTTCTCAGCCGCATATGTTTCACGGGTACTGAAAAAAGTGACGACTTGAGTCACGACTACCAGAATGGCGAATAGCAGGGCCACATTGCCCCAGCCGATTTGTTGAGTGGGAAATAATGCCACAATGGGCTTGGTAACGCCGCCGATAACGATCAGTGCTATGATCACCAGGACCTGTCGCACACCGACCAGGCTGGCCCTTTCCTTAGGGTCTCTCGTAATATTGGGCACCATTGCATTATAGGGAACCAGCACTACCGAAAACGCGGTCCATACGAGGAATATGATTATCCCGTAGTAAATTGTCTTTTCCATAGGAGGTAAGGAGGGAGTCTGAAATACCAGGAAAAAAAGGATGGCGAGCGGGATTGCCCCAAACAACACGTACGGCCTCCTTTGTCCCCATCTGCTCCTGGTGTGGTCCGAAATATAGCCCATCAAAAGGTCAGCAAATGCATCCCATAGCCGGGAAATCGTCAGCATTATGCCGGCCAGGGCGGCGCCTATCAGGGCCACATCGGTGAAAAAATACATGAGGAAGAAGCCGATTGTGCTATACACAAATTCCTGCCCGAATGCCCCCGAGCTGTATCCCAGCTTAAGGCCGAATGATAATTTGTTGGTTGCACCCTGTGTCGTTGAACCCATGCTGAAACCCCCTTTCAAACCTTATATTTTAATGCGGCAGCTGAGACCGCAGCACACCTGGCAGTATTTTTAGCTCATCTGCGAGCGTCGAGATGAGCTTAATCATTAGGGTGAGAGGACCCGCGCAGCCTCATCACGTCGGCAACTTTCTGCACTGCCAGCATGTAAGCCGCCATCCTCAGAGAAACACCGTGTGCCTTACTAGCTTCCCAAACACTGTTGAAACTGGTCACCATCGTGCGTTCCAGGTTACTCTTGACCTCCTCCTCCGGCCACATGAAGCACTGCAAGTTCTGTACCCATTCCAGGTAACTCACAACCACGCCGCCGGCATTTGCCAGGATATCAGGTACCACGATGATCTTCTTGCTGCCCAAAATTTGATCAGCTTCACGGGTAATGGGACCGTTTGCCCCTTCAACGATCATTTTGGCATTCACGGCATCGGCATTACGGGCGTGAATTTGATTCTCAAGGGCCGCCGGCACCAGCACGTCCACCTTTAGACCGAGCAAATCGGCATTGGTTATTTTCTCTGCATTATCTATTTTCTGCCCGTTCAGCAGCTTCTTTGGATGGGCCGCCACGCGTTCGTTAAGTGCAACGATGTCCAGGCCCTTCGGGTTATAGAACCCTCCGGTCACGTCGCTTACGGCCACAATTTTGCACCCCAGGTCATGGAGAGCGGTGGCCGCAGTGGAGCCGACGTTGCCGTAACCCTGTATCGCCACCGTAGTATCCTTGATCGCCTTCTGCTTCTTTTTAAGCAACTCACGAGTGCATATGGCTACACCCCGCCCGGTAGCCTCCTTGCGGCCCGGGGCGCCGCCCAGGGATACCGGCTTGCCCGTCACGATCTCCAGTTCCATATTGCCTTTGATTGAACTGACCGTGTCGACAATCCATGCCATGGTCTGTTCATTGGTGTTCACATCGGGCGCAGGGATATCGCGCTTTCCACCTATTACAGGCAGGATCATTTTGGTGAAACCTCTGGTCATCCGTGAAAGCTCTCCCTCTGTCATTTGCATGGGGTCGCACTGGACACCACCCTTGGCCCCGCCATAGGGAATATTGACGACAGCGCATTTCCACGTCATAAGGGCGGATAACGCCCTGATCTCACTCAGATCAACATAGGGATGATACCTTATGCCCCCTTTGCACGGACCGCGGGCGCTGGAGTGCTGAATACGATATCCAGTGAAAACTTCTACATGTCCATCGTCCATGGTAATGGGGACGGAAACCGTAAGCTCCAATTCGGGCTTGCGCAGGATGGTGTGAATTCCTTCTTCCAGATTCAGCCGTGCGGCGATGTCGTCTAATGTTAATAAGACCGAATCCCACAGGTCGGGTTGATGGCTTCTTTCATCTCCGTTAACGGGACATTTCGCATCTGCTTTTCCGGGCTCTTTTTTCGTTTTCATAGCTATCTTATCATTCCTCTCAAAATTGCAGAAAGCCTAATGACGAAATTAATCGATGACCGAGTGTATTACATTATCAACGAATGTTTTCATAGTGTTTTCCGGATCGTCTGCAAAGGTTGCTAAAGACCCGCTGTTGTAAAGCGAGATGATGCCATGCAGAGCGCTCATGCTCTGTATAGCCAGTTCGTTTGGATCTGCTGCTTTCAGTCCCGGCCTGGTTTTCAGGTAATCCCGAATAGTATCCACTGCCAGGTAAAACGTGCGCATGGAACTGGCGTGTTCATCATTAGACATCTCTTCCTGGGGAGTGCCTATGTATTCGTAATATTGCCTGACAGGCCTGTTAAACATGATGTCATATAAATTCATGTTTCTTATGCCAAATTCCATAAAGGCATGGATAAGTTTTTTAAATCGGCCAACAGGCGCATTTGCTGAATTTACTGCGTCAAGTAATCTGTCGTACAGCATTCCGAATGCCTTTTTATGGATTGCAATGAGAAGCTCGTCTTTACTGCCGTAGTAGTTATACAAATTGGCTGCCGTCATTTTCATCTTGTGGCCGATTTTCGACATCGACAGGCTCTCGTAGCCACGCCTGGCAAGTATATCGATGGCGCAATCGAGTATTTTCTCGCGGACGACATCCACTTCCTGCGCACTTCTGGTAGCTTTTGGCATTTTGTCAGGTGTTCTCCCCTGGTTTATTAATCATTAATTTATTAGCGACTATTTCAGGTGCGTTTTGAAAAAGGCGGAAATATCCGTAAAGCCCTCGCTAGTCTCAGGTATATCGGGAAAGCCGGCACATGGCCTTTCCATTGCCCCTGCTCATTCCGTACCTGCCTCTCCTTTGATTCTTCCATCGGCCAAATCTCCGTCACGTAATAGCCGAATTAATACAGTTAAATTAACATCATTAAATTAACATACTTAAATTATGAAGTCAAGAGGGCTACAGCGATAGGAGGGCGAAGGGCAGATTTGCCGGATACCTTGATTTCTTAAACGTGACCTGTGATTGAGACGAGCTGAAAAAAAGTGGCGGTCACATAAATCAGGTTATTGTGGATCGAAATAATAATAGGACAGGTTCTTGTTATTATCGTAGTCCTTTTTCAGGCCGATCTTCTTATACAGATCATGAGTACTCCACGGCGGATTGGTGAAATGCTGCGGGATGGAGGGACGTTCATAAACGTACGGATCGTCTTTCCATGTCCAATCAGGCTAACCAGCCATTGTGTCCATCCCCCTTTCTTAAACAGAATTCCAGGCGGGATTTAATTATCTTCCACCGTATACTGAATCCACAGGTTATCGGGACCGCACTCGACCTTATTCACAAAAGATTGCCACGCAATAGTTCCTATATTATTCGGTTTTTCAAGTGGCACAGATATCCTGTCAGCACGAAGGACCCTGCCTTTTGTTCTTTCCTCAAGTGCGTCCAGGAGATTCTGCTCCGGGTGCGACCACTTCTTCACCGTATGCGCCCATTCCTGATCCACCGGTATTACTGCCACCAGCCGGTCAGCATCCATCATTTCGAGCCCTTGCTGACGCAAAGTGGCATTATGGCTGCCATGATGCCCGACTTTATAGAACACGGTGCGGCTGAGAATATGCCCGCCCACTGATCCCCTCTCCACCAGTCCTATCAGGAGTCCATCGCACTTTTTGCCATGACCGCCAGTTGCCCACCTGGGCATCTCCCACAAAAAGCAATATATTGCGTGATTTAGGCATTTCAATGGCAAATACCAGGCTCGTATTATTGGTAAAGTTATTGATTCTCAACGCCAATTGCTCTGAAGAAGCCAGCCAATCGCCATCTATTCGTCTCCATTCCGGTCCTTGCCCTTTTTCATTCGTGAAACCGTAGAATGTACGGAAAAACTGCCCGTACTCCTTATGTTCCACAGCCTTTTGCTGCGGAATCTCATAATATTTGTTAAACGGGCAACAGGATTCTATTAATACTTCATCCTGTTTAGATGAAACCGCTGATCTATCCTGTAGAGCGGTACAGAACGCTGCTTCCTCGTTGGTCATAGATGTCAGGTAGGTTTCGCCCGGCTTATCCGTAATTCCAATAGCCACTGGATCTCTCGGCGGACCCAGTACATAGAACTTGAACCCTTTGACATCCGGCATAGTTAGCGGCGTTTCCCCCGGGTGGCGATAGTCCTCCGACCCCTCCAGTTTCTTTTTACTCTGCTGGCGAAGATAGTCCAGCTCGGAAATTTTTGATTTGACTCCCATACCAGGCGGTTCAAAATCCAAAACTTCCTGTATTCTGGAAGCTGATCCCTGATCAATTAGCGCCATCCTGCTGACGGCCTCTTTAAGCGCCTTAGCTTTCTTTGATAGGTTTCTTTTAGCTGTTTTGCAACCTGGTCCTGATCTGTCCAGGCCAGCCAGAGATCATCGATAACAATATCATCGAATACTTCTTTGGCCTGTCTGAAACCGGAAATATGATCCTCGTGTTCATGCGTCACCGCTACAACGTGAAGGTGATTGCCGGTCGATGCTGCAATATCGCGGCAATTGATGCATTTTCCCCGATGCATCCGGATAACCCATAAATACACCGCAGTCTATCAGCATATATCTTGCTTGCCCGTCATCACCGGGTAAGCCTAATTTCCGATTGCGTCATTGTGCCACCTCCACGGGCGAATAGGACCGATGAAGAAATGCAAACGATTCATAACCGGATTCTTTCTTCATGGATTCGCTTTGAATGTATTCACGGTAATAGTTATGCCGCGGATCACCAAAATAGGTCATCTGCAGCGAAGCATCATCCTCCCTGGCCTGATATTTCCTCATGGCGACCAAACGATTCTCGCTTTCCATTTTCTTGTAAATGCAATATCTGGCGAAACCAGTGGATGGGTCTAGGAGTAGAGTGCACCCGCCGCGGAGAATGAAATCCGGCTCTTTATTTAGACTGCCATTGTCCGCTTTATCCTGTTCAACTGGATCAAGGTAACCTTTGCGGCTCTGAATTATCTCAACAACAATTTCCGTGATCAATTGCCCATCAGGCCCCGTCCTGCTTGCGGGACGGACCGAAAAGACCTGAAATCTCACATCGCTATCCGGGCTATCCCTGTAGAAGGTCAGTTTCTGGCTTTTCTGCACTATTTGGGCTTCTGCGGCAACGAGGGGAGCCCCGGCCGAATCTATCGTGCAGCCGGGCCTGGTTTTTCTGAGCCTGATAAAACATCTCTTTCCGGCTCTCCGTGTCCGTTTTCCAGCCCAGGATGTCTTTGAGGAAACTCCCTGTGAAAACTTCCTTGAAAACTTCGGGATGATCAGGAGGGTCCCATAACAGGCTTTCCACGGACATATTTCTAACATCGTTGGGATAAATTTCCCTCTGACGAAATGCCTGGATGAAGGCCAGACGGTAGTTATGGCGATCGTCAGCTACAAGATCATAGTCGGCTGTGATCAAAGCCCTGAGATAGTCGCCAAAATTGATATCAACCGGCGGGCAGTAATCGAGGGCACGAATACAGATCTGTAATATATGACCGGCTGTTTTTGCCGCCTCCGCCGCCAGTGAATCGACAAGGTCGGGATGCAGTTCGCCTGCAGGCAATATGCCTGTGCCTCCAGTGGCAACACTAATCACACTGGCAATCCTCGTCTTGTAGATCATATTGAAGGCGTCGAATACGGCAGCTACAAGTATCGAACCGCGATCATGCGGTTCAACCATAGTGCGTATTTTGTCGGGATCGGGTTTCTCCGCAATCCATTTCCCGGTCTTATCATCAATCTTACCTATTGCGCTGCGCAAGGCGCCGCGATTTCCGATTGCCTGGCCAAACTGATATGCCAGCTCCCCAAGAAGATTCTCGCTCTTCAGGTCCCCTCTGGTGCGGGCTATCTGGTTACGCAATACTTCAGGATAGGTAAAATGCTGGAATAGGGCCACTATATCAGCAAAGGCCTCATGAAAAGCCAGCACATCCTCGTTCGAAGGTTCTATGAATCTAGCGTGAATGCCGTCGAGCAGCGCATGAGTTGTCTCGTGGGCAACGATGTCATGCGAGAGGCAACCGAATACTATTTCGCCCGGATAATTGTCGGACTGCCCGGCGGCCTCCGCCGGAAAATAACCAAATAGCAGCGCCTTCCTGGCGGGACTATAATACGCGTTGGCTTCCCGCAGCGCATGAGGATAAATACGCAGGTGCTCGACATATTCAGTTTGTTTGTTCCCGGGTGCGTTCAAGTTCCGATGAGGCGCCCATAACGCCTTGCGCCCAAGGGCCTTTTCAAAATGGTCAATTGTAGTACGGGCGACAGCGTATACCATTTGTTGATGAAACTGTGGACTGCCCACCGATGGTGGAAGCCCATCCTGTGCCAGTATTAACGGGTCATTCAGGTCTATCGGAGCGTAGAACACCTGGCTGGCCGGATCATAATCGACAACTTCAAGATAATCGTCCACGGGGCCAATCTGCAGGTCGCTGTCCCACGGGAGATTGGCTACTACTTCATTGATTCCATGTGTTTCAATACGCCGGCTGAGGCTAGGATCAAAGGCAAAATGGCGCACTTGCCGATACGGCGGAGGGGGAATTTTCTGATACTCGGATTCCACCATCTCAATTCACCTCCCAAATTAAATCAACCCATTTATCCCCACAATAACCTCAATTTGAGTCAATTATGTTTATCGCTAATGGTTTAACAATACGATTATACACCCTGCTGTCAAGAACATCGGACCGTCAGATTAAAAGGGATGATGCTATAGATAATCCCGAACAGAAATAATGGTCTTTGTTCATCTTCTCGAGGCTTCCGAGCAATAAAAAACCCGCCAATTTCACCCAACAATAATCCTAACCGTCAGGGTGATAAATGGCGGGCTTGTTATTCTAAATTCTAATTAACCGTGCCGACTAGCGCCTGCGTTGAGGCTTGCGCTTGCCGAGGAAGCTGCCACCCGACCTGCCGCCACCACCAAAGGACCTGCCGCCACCCCTGTTTTCCGTGCGGGGCCTGGCCTCACTGATATCGAGGGTCCTGTTTTTGAGCATTTTCCCCTTTAGACCTGCAAGCGCCGCTGCGCCCTCTTCTTTGTTAGGCATTTCCACAAAGGCGAACCCGCGTGGCTGCCCGCTGAATTTGTCCTTGATTATCGCCACGGAGGAAACCTCACCAAACGCGGCAAACTCTGCCTTTATGTCTTCTTCCGTTACTTCACGGGCCAGATTTCCGACGAAAATATTCATTTGAGTACCTCCTTTATATCGAAACCCTTAATACCGTTCGGGGTAAAAGATGTGTAGAGTGCGGTGGGGATTAACCGGCCGCACTCTGTCTGATACAGGATTTAGCGGGATTTACCGAGCTTGGTCTTTGCGTAACAAGTCACGCAATACACTGGCCTGTCTTCACGCGGCTGGAAGGGGACTTCTGTGGTCTGTCCGCATTCTGCGCAAACTGCCGACGTCATAGTGCGGGGTCCGCGGCTGCCGCCGCCATCCGTTCTGCCGCGCCTGACGACAAGTTTGACAGCGCTTGGGCTCATTAGTGTAACCCTTGGAAGCGAAGAACTCCTGCTCCTTGGCGGTGAATGTAAAACTAGTACCGCATTCTGAGCACTTGATATCCTTGTCTTGAAAACTCACTGGATAACCTCCTATAGTTAGTTGGTTAGAGCTACGGTCATCCAGCGCTTTGTGTAAATCGAATTTAATTTAACTAATTACCTGATAACCTTAAAACTTCAACCACCACACACAAGTATATAGCAATCTTAATAATTTGTACAAGAATTGAAACGTGAAATTGCTTTGACAACGCCGGCTTTTCCGTCATAAACTACCTGTTGCCGCTCTGCTCCAAATTTGATAAAAAGGAGTTTCTCACTTGGATACTATAGACACTAAAGATATGATGAAAAGACTGGTCGAACCGCAGTCTTTAGCGATAGTGGGCGCAACACGCAACACGGGAGAATATGCCATGAACCTGGTGGAACACCTGCGCGCCTATGGCTATGCGGGCAAGGTATACCCGGTAAATCCAAACGCATCAGAGATATCGGGTGTGCGGGCATATCACCATGTAGGTGATATCGACGCTCCCATCGACCAGGCAGTCATCATGACCCCGAGGGAAGCGGTGCCGGGCGCACTCAAAGAATGCGCTGACAAGGGAATCGCATGTGCCGTTGTCGTTGCCCAGGGCTTCAATGACGCCGGCGACGAGAGAAGGAAAGGAATTGAACCGTCAAATGAAGGAGGTCATCCGCGATACGGGAATACGGGTACTGGGCCCCAATACTTTTGGCATTGCCAACGGATTTATCAATTTCAGTTCTTCTTTCGCACAGATAGCGCTGGATAAGGTCCAGGTCGGGATTATCTGCCAGTCCGGAACATTCTTTCACGGCTTCCCCGAGTTCAGGTTGACAGGAAAGGGCATAGATATAGGCAACGCCTGTGACATAGGATTTATAGAGAGCCTGGAGTATTTTGAGGACGACCCCCAAGTAAAGGTCATAGGCCTTCACATAGAAGGCATAAATGACACGCAGCGTTTCCTGGAAACGGCGCGCCGCGTTTCTTTGAAAAAGCCCATCATAGCTTTGAAAACAGGCAAAAGCGACCGCGCTGCAAAGGCAATGCAGTCCCATACCGGTTCCCTGGCGGGAAATTCACTGCTGTGGGACTCTGCCCTGAAAAGCGCAGGTATCATAAGGGTAAACGACATGGAAGAGTTCTATGATATCGTCAGGCTCTTCACGGTTGCCCCGCTGATGAAGAATAACAAAATCGCCGTGGCCACGTACAGCGGGGCCGCCGGGATTATGACAATGGATGCCCTGCAGGGTTCAGGGGTGGAAATAGGAGAACTATCCGCTGCGACCGCACAGAAGCTGGAAGAGATGGCCCCACCATGGCTTCACGTCGGCAACCCGGTCGATTTCTGGCCTATAATGCAGACATATCCGAAACGGGGCCTTGCAATGCGGGACATCCTGGAAATATTGCTTACTGACGATGAACAGGGCGGCGTTATGTTCCTGCAAGTGGCTTTCGCAGAGAAAGCGGCGGAGGGTCTCAGGATGTTCCTGAACTATCTCGCAGACAAATACCCCAACAAGCCTTTCATATCAGCAATACCGGGAGTAACGATGCGCAATGCATCACCGGGCTGCAAAAGGACGGCAAGCATATCGCATACCCGACACCTGAAAGAGCAGCAAGGGCATTCGCACGCCTGTGGCAATATTCCAGGCTAAGAAACGGGCTCTAAGATAATCCTGGCATCCACGGCAGTCGCACCGTCTTTATAGGCAAATATAGGATTAAGATCAAGTTCCTTGATCTCAGGATTCTTATCGACGAAGTCGGACACTTTGACTATAAGCTCCTCAAGGTAAGGGATATTGGCAGGGTCCTGCCCGCGATAGCCTTTCAGAATGGGGAAACCCTTTATTTCTCCGAATCATTTCCGAAGCATCACGTTTGGTCATGGGAACGATCCGGAAGGACACGTCTTTAAGAACTTCTACCAGTATGCCGCCGAGGCCGAACATGATGACAGGGCCGAACTGGGCATCCTTGGTCATGCCGATTATGATCTCAATGCCCTGTTTGGCCATTTTCTGCACTGAAACGCCAACTATTTTGGCCTTTGGATAGTGCTTTTTAATATTGGCCAGAATCTCGCTGTAAGCTTTGCCCGCCTGCGTGGCATTGGTTATTCCCAGTTTCACGCCGCCCGCATCGCTTTTATGCACAACATCGGGTGATACGATTTTCATAACCACCGGAAAGCCCATCTTCTTGGCCAATTCCACAGCTTCCGTCTTGGTTGTCGCCAGTTTGGTTTCAACCACCGGTATTTTGGCAGCCTTGAGCAAGTCCTTGGACTCTATCTCTGTGAGAAGCGTCCTCTTCTCTTTCCTGGCTTTTTCCAAAATCTCAGCTTTCGTCATTTTTCATCTCCTCAAAAAAGTGGAATATTTAGCAAGAACTGTAAATGCGAAAATTTGCTACATTTTAGCCAATCGAAAGCCAGATTGCAAAATGACCGCGTAAAGTTATATCATTATCTGTTTTGATTATGGGGTCGATCAACATGTCCGAATATGCGTGAAACCCCGAAAATTGAAGCTGCTGTGCATTGCCGGCAGCCCAAGCCGGGGAGGCAATACCGACCGGCTGCTTGAACGAGGCCGTCACCGGCGCGTCCTGCAACGGCGCACAGGTAAAGCACATTGTCCTGGCCGACCTGGAGATCACCCCCTGCCAGCACTGCGACGGCTGCATTCAGACCGGGCGGAAGATGCGTCATCGAAGATGACATGCAATGGATCCACCAGGACCTGCGTGAGTTCGACCGCTTTATCCTTGCCTCCCCCATTTTTTTCATGGGAGTGACCGCGCAGGCCAAGGCCATGATCGACCGGTGCCAGGCGCTGTGGGTGATCAAATACCTGATGAAGCTACCGGTCGGCCTTAACAAGGACATACGCCAGAAAAGGCAGCATTTATTTCGGTCGGCGGAAAAAATTACAGCGACCTTTTCCCGGGCTCGGTTGCCACGGTTAAAAGCTGGCTCAAAGTGCTGGACGCGGAATACGCGGCGGAGTTGCTGGTGCCCGGCATCGATAGCTATAATGCAATCTCCAACCATCCGACAGCACTGAAGGACGCATACTCAATCGGGCAGCAATTGGCCAGTTAGCAAGTAAATTAGCAAGGAGGGTGACATGGATTTCTGTCTGACTGAAGAGCAGGCGATGTTTCAGGCCATGGTACGCGATTTCGCCACCAACGTGGTAAAGCCGGAAGCAGCAAAGATCGACGAGGAAGGCAAGTTCCCCGCCGAGATATTCAAAAAAGCGGCTGAACTCGGAATTTTCGGCATCAGTATCGACGAGAAATACGGCGGAAGCTGCATGGACTATCTTTCCATGACAGTTTGCTGCGAGGAGCTCTCCAGGGCCTGCGCGGACTTGGGATGCATTTTCCTGGCCAATCTTTCACTGGCCTGCTACCCGATCTATAAATTCGGAACGGAAGAGCAGAAGAAGAAGTTCGTCACCCCTATCGCAACGCGGTGAAAAGATTTGCTGCTTCGCCCTTACCGAGCCGGGAGCAGGCAGCGACGCGGGGGCCACTTCAGACTACTGCTACAAAGCAAGGCGACCATTTTGTCCTCAACGGCAATAAGATATTCATCACCAACGGCGCCGAGGCATCGATCGTCGTGGTTTTCGCCACCGAAGATAAGTCAAAGGGTACCAAGGGCATATCTGCTTTCATCGTGGAAAGCAATACGCCCGGCTTCTCGGTGGGCAAACTGGAGCACAAGATGGGCATCCACGGATCTTCGACCGCAGAGCTGGTCTTCGAGAACTGCAAAATCCCCAAGGCCAATCAGCTCGGAGAAAGCGGCAAGGGCCTGAGATACGCCATGGAAGCGATCGACTCCAGCCGCGTTACCGTGGCGGCGCAGGCGCTCGGGATATCCCAGGCAGCCTTCGACGATGCGATTAGCTATGCAAAGACCGCGTCCAGTTCGGCAAACCGCTTGCACAGCACCAGGCCATCCAGTGGATGCTGGCCGATATGGCCACTCAGATCGATGCGGCCCGGATGCTGGTTTACCGCGCAGCCTGGCTAAAAGACCAGGGCAAGCCTTTCATGAAAGAGGCGGCCATGGCCAAGCTTTACGCCGGCGAGGTCTCCAGCTTTGTCACCAACAAAGCCCTGCAAATACACGGCGGTTACGGCTACTGCAGGGATTACCCGATGGAGCGCTACCTCCGCGACGCCAAGATCACCGAGATCTACGAGGGCACTTCGGAGATGCAGCGCATGACGATTGCACGCGCACTTACCACCCAATAGGTGAGGTACTGTAAGGGGAACGGCTATTTCCTGGCGGCGCCGCGCAGGTCAGAAATTCTGCAAGATGCCCTCGGATGAGAGAAATTGCCCGAGGCCATCTGATTATGTCCAATGCGGCGTTAGGATCAACCAGGTTGGCCGTTCCCACCTCCACTGCTGTGGCTCCGGCCATGATGAACTCCAGCGCATCTTCCGCGCACATTATGCCGCCGCAACCGATGACAGGGACGCTGACACACCCGGCCACCTGGTAGACCATCCGAAGGGCGACAGGCTTAATGGCCGGACCCGACAACCCGCCCGTCACATGTCCCAATTTCGGCGCACGTTTTCTCACGTCAATAGCCATGCCGGTTATGGTATTGATCAGCGAAACAGCGTCAGCGCCCGCCTTCTCTACGGCCTGAGCTATCAGTGATATGTCGGTGACATTCGGGCTGAGCTTGACGATCACCGGCAATGAAGTCGATGACCTTACCGCACGGGTCACTTCAGCAGCCGCCTGTGGAGACGTACCGAACTGCATGCCGCCCCTCTCCACGTTGGGACAACTGATGTTGACCTCAACGCCGCTGACGCCGGCAACGCCCTCAAGCCTCGAGGCCATCATGGCGTAATCAGTCACGGAATCGCCTGCAATATTGACAATCACCGGCACACGCCAGCCGGCCCATAACGGGGCCTTCTCATTTACCAGGGCTTCCACACCGATATTTTGCAGGCCGACTGCATTCAATATCCCGCCCGTTACTTCGATGATGCGGGGCTGAGGATTTCCTTCCCGGGGATGCAAGGTCGTGCCTTTGCAGATAACGGCCCCCAGCTTCTGGACATCGGACATCTCCGTGAGATCATCCCCATATCCGTAAGTGCCGGAAGCGGCAATAACCGGGTTTATCAGCTTTAACCCGCGGGCAATCTGAACGCTTAAATCTACTTGTGCCATTATGTTTTAACCGAAGGCATCCTTTTTCGCACGGATGTGAGTTTCCCTTCCATCGAGAGTACCTTGTCGCGGCGGTCATCGATCTTCAACGTTGTAACTACCCGCAGAGCCCCTTTGCCAAAAGGCACCTCGTGCATCTCTTTAGTGGCAGACAGAATTTCGTCGAGGGGGCCTTCCAGGATCGTCCCCATGGGTGTAAGCATGTAATGTATTTTCTTGCGCTTACCGAGCACTTCAACGCAAGCGGCAACAAATTCGCTGACGCCGGGTGCTCCAGTGCCAAGAGGCACAACTGATATTTCCGCTACGACATTTTCATTTTCCATATATATTTCCTGTCAAGGTGTTGCTTATAGTATATACAAGCCGTCAAAGAATTTGTACCGATGCCGATTTGAACACATACAGCACATAAATATGCTAAAATTTTCAAGATATTTTTGATAGCAATCATGGATAATAGCTGCCTTTACAGCATAAGAAAGATGAAAGACTGGGACATCGCGCAGGTCCTGGATATAGACCTGGATGCCTTTCCCACGCAGTGGCCCCATCCAACCACCAGCTCTTATCACCATGAATTGCGCAACAAGCTGGCCTACTATGTTGTCCTGTGCAAGAACAAGACCGGTCAAAGCCAGGAAATAGTGCAGAGGACCATCGGGTTCAGAGACGTGATATCATATATTAAAGGGCTGTTTAATCATGACCGCTTTTTCGGTCCTGAGAAGCCGGCTTCGAATGACCAACTGGTGGGAATGGCGGGGATCTGGATGATGGTAGATGAGTCCCATATCGTTACGATAGCGGTAAGACAATCTTATAAGCGGCAGGGACTGGGCGAGCAATTGCTGATTGCGATCATAGAGCTTTCAAAGCAACTAAACGCCAAAATAGTGACGCTGGAAGTGCGTGTTTCCAATACAGTTGCACAGGCCCTTTATGCAAAATACGGCTTCCTGACGGCCGGAACGAGGAGACGATATTACTCCGACAACGGAGAAGATGCACTGATCATGAGCACTATGGACATTTCTTCGCAGGAATATGAGGAGATGTTCATGCGTTTGAAAGCCGAACACAGGAAAAGATGGGACCACTGCTACTCTGAATAAACCATTGGAGGATTAACATGGGTGAAATGAAAAGTGCCTGGCAGATCGCCATGGAAAAGGCAGACAAGCTGGGAAAAGTCAGCCAGGACGAATTAAATACGATTAAATACGTGCCTGAAGGAAACAGGATCGCTTCCCAGTTCCTGATCGACGATAAGATGGACCTTTCCGCTGAAATAGCCAAGATCCAACCCGCTGAATCCGCGCCGTTCGTCAAAAAGGGCGTGGAGGAAATACTCCTGCGCAATATCGGCCTGCCGCGCAACGATGAGGAACAGAGAAGGACCAACAGGTCAATGGCGGGGCTGCAGGAGCATCAAGGAAAACAAGAAGCAGCTCGAATCGATCTTCGGCCTGATCAACAATCTCGTGAGTCAATACAAACTTGCGCTGCAGCAGACTTACGGCGAGTTCAAGAAGAACGCCGAGGTATCCGTTCAGCAGGCAGCCCGCAACATGAGGCCCCAGCGCGGCGACCAGATGACCCAGGAACAGAGACTACAGCTACAGCTACAGGAAGAATGGCGACAGATTCACAGTGAGCTGGATGCCCAATATGAAAAGGCCATGGAAGAGCACAAACAGAAAATACGCGAGATCGTCTGATCTCAGTCGATTCAATATTTGAAATCGGGCTCTTTCCACCAGGGATAGAAAGGCGGCATGTCCGTGCTGGTGTTCATGGGGAATTTCGGCGGCCTCTTCTCCAGGAAAGACATTATCCCCTCTTTGGCATCCGGCTGGCCAAAACTCCAGTTAAGTGACCTGGATTCTAGTATGTGGGCCTCCATGGGATGATCAGCTCCAAGCATTTTCCACATTAACTGCCTGCACAGGGCGATGGATATGGCCGAAGTATTGTCGATTATCTCCCGCGCCAAATGAATGGCACGCGGCATAAGATCATCCGGATTAAGGAGTTCGGTCACCAACCTCTTATCATAAGCCTCCTGAGCCGGTATTATGCGCCCGGAGTATACCCAATCGGCTGCGACATCGATACCGACGATCCTCGGCAGAAACCAACTGGCACAACCGTCGAACAATATTCCACGACGTGCAAAGACGAACCCCATTTTGGCGGTTTTCGACGCCAGGCGAATGTCCATCGGCAGGGTCATGGTAATGCCAATCCCAACAGCCGCCCCGTTGATGGCGGCAATCACGGGTTTCTTCATATCATAGATGCGCAGTGTAACAAGGCCGCCTTCATCCCTGTGAAGTTCCGTATCCGCCCTGCCCTGCATCCTGTCAAGGAAATAATTATCCGCCCCTTCGTTGGCCGCCAAATCGGCGCCGGCACTGAATGCCTTGCCTGCCCCGGTTACGATGACGACCCTGACCTTTTCATCCCTGTCAGCATCGTCGAAAGCTTTGGCAAGCTCACGGCAGGAAGCAGCTCCCTGCGCATTCATTTTTTCAGGCTGGTTGAGCGTAAGCGTCAGAATTCCATCGGCCACTTCGTACTTTAAATACCTGTATTCCATATCAGCCTCCATTTCTAAAGATCCGGATGTACCGGTAACAACCTTGCGCCAGGTATGTCCTGTCAACAAAGGACGCCTATGAAATGTAACAACCAATAAATACCGGGAAAGTCTCTAATGCGGCGCGCCGCCATCGAGGAAGACCACATGCCCTGATATATATCCGCCTTCTTCGGAGCACAGGAATGCACAGAGATTGCCCACATCTTCAGGCTGGCAAACACGGCCGAACGGCATACCTTTAGCGATATCCTTTATATCCACTCCCATACCGCCCTTGACCAGGCGGGTGCCCATATCTGTCTCCACCAGGCCGCAGGCTATCGAGTTGACCCTGATACCATGGCCGATCTCTTCTTTGGCAAGGCAAGATGCCAGCGCGTCCATGCCTGCCTTGGCAACAGCATAAGGGGCATGTCCCGCCATGCACACGTGAGGCGAGATAGATGAAATAAAAATGATGTCGCCGCGCTGCTGCTTGCGCAGCACCGGCAGGCACTCCTTCGAAAAATTGAACGCCCCCATCACGTGGATATTGAACAACCTCAGCATCTCATCTGCCTCGGTATCGAGAACATACTTCCCGCGGGATGCTATGCCCGCATTATTCACGAGGATATCAATCCTGTTAAACTTCTGCACGACCTTACCGATCGCCGATTTTACCTGTTCCAGATCAGTGACATCCGCCTGTACAGCCAGGGCTTTCCGCCCCATGGCTTCGATTTCTTTCACCGTCTTCTGAGCTGATTCCGCATCTTTACGGTAATTGAATGCTATATCTGCGCCCTCACGCGCCAGGGCCAGCGCAATTCCTTTTCCGATACCCCTGTCACCACCAGTTACCAGGGCAACTTTACCCGACAATTTCATGATTTCCTCCTGGAAAAATAATAATAGCGTTAGCCGATCGACAGACGATCACGTAAACAGGGTAATATTATAGCCTATTATCATCGCTTGCGGATACACCGGACCTGCCATGGCCTCAGCACGCCAATCCGTGTTGACAACGTTAACGAACAATATGTTAGTCCAGGAACTCCAGCGTGTGCGCCAATCTGCTTCCACAGTTCTACTTTATCAGCAGCGTAGGGAAGAGGCGCGCACCCCGCAAAAATTATGTACCTGCTGCCCTTTTGTGTGCCGAACAAGTAGCATTGATAAGACAGGGTGGGTCCCGTTTTGGCCTCATAGAGCATTTCCCAGGCATGCGTTACGCCATCCGCCAGCGTTGTCGTATTGTCGTCAAGAATGATTTTGGGATCTTGCCGTGGAGTGCCGCCTGCCGCACGTATTGCGCTCTTGACCAACTCCACCGAAGTATCCTTAAAATCAACGCCGTAGGAACCGGAAATGCTTAGCAAAATGGTATCTGCCTGCGCCTTGCTGGAAGATACGGCGCCGAAATTCCATCCGATTATCTGCTTCTCGCTATAGTCCTTAGGATATCTCAACCTGAAATGATAGGTCGTGTCATCCTTAAACTCGTTATAATCCCATGGAGGAGCCGGAACAGGCTTCTTCAACACGGAATTATCCGAGTCGGTCGCTGACACATCGGCAGGTTTAATTAACATGGTGACCAATATCGTCTGAGGAGAATTACGTGATCCCACAGCTTCGACAGTGATATTGTCCGTATAGGTACCGGGATCCAACCCGGAGGGCGCGACATTAACGTCCTGGGTCTTGCTGAAGCCTTTTTCCAGAGCGCCGTTGGCGTCAGTCATCCACATCCATGAAGCTGTTTTGGTGGCTGCCCATACCATTACACCCTCACCTTCATTCGCTATGGTGAACTGTTTTGTAACTGTATTAGAGGCCCCCGCCTTAAATTGAATGTCCATGGTCATCGGAGCAACACCTAACTTCGGATCAGTAAATACAGGCGCCGATGAACCGGTCGCAGCAGGCGCAGCAGCAGGCGACGAACAAGCGAAAACAGGTATTACCAGCAGAACTACCGAAATCAATGAAACGATCAGACCATGTTTGCTTGAGTTATATAATCGCATAATGCATTTATTATAGCAGGGTGGGCAAATCGGGGAACATTATCTTTAAAACTCCTTTTCTGATTCCCGAAAATCATCAGGGTTGGGACTAAACATTTTCCCGCGGGATTTCGTTAAATATAGTGCAAGGACATTAACAGGAAAGAACCAAAACCCAGGCGCCCGGATATTATGACAACACGCAGATGCCAGCTCAGCAAGTGAACCACTAAATTATTGGAGGGATCGATAAATGTTCGGTAGAATCATAGGTATAAGAACCGTTGAAACACCAGTTAACGACGAAATTCCAATAATTACGGGCAAAACCGAAAAAACATTACACGGGCCGACCCATACTCAATCCGAAAATTTCAAGGGAATGGTGTATTTAGTGGTTGACTGCTCCGGCAGCATGGACGGTCATAAAATAGGCCAGGTTAAAAGGGGCATACTTGAATTTGCGCAGGACGCAACAAAGACAGATTACCTGGTGGGTTTAATCAAGTTTGACACCTCGGCCGCGCACCTCTGCGAGCCGAAAAACGATATCTCGGACCTGGCGACGCATTTAGATAAGATAAATGCACATGGTTCAACCAATATGGCGGCGGCGATAAACATGGCCCGCGAGCACCTGGCCGATCCTCAGTATGCACGTGTAATGGTTATTGCCACTGACGGCCGGCCGGACAAGACGCAGTCGGCGCTGCAAGCCGGGCAAACTGCAAAAAATGATGGAATAGACATCATTACTATAGGCACGGATGATGCAGACCTGACATTTTTAAAGAAACTGGCCACAACCTCAGAGCTTGCGAGCAAAGTGCCCAGTGAGCAGTTTGGGAAAGCGTTAGGGGCAGCCCATTTGATGTTACCTGACCCCAGAAAAACAGCCTGAACAACCTGCCCAACTATGAACAGAGAAAAAGACTGCAATATTCCGGCCAGTATAATTACAGCTTCTCAAGTTAAATAGCGATAGCTCAGGCCGAATACGGACAGCAACTACAATTCGGGGAGTACCACAATCATTCGATGCAGGGCAGCATCTTTACGAACCAAGTATTTGCTTCTTTTTTGTCACATACTCCTCTTCCGTTATTATTCCCTTCGATTTTAAGGATGCAAGTTTCTGCAAATCATCCAGATTGGGCCTGTAGAGCGAATAGATTACCAGCACATAGGAAATGAAAGTGAGGATGATCAGCAAAATACCTATTGATTTTGTAATTCCCAGAAGCGCAGAGAGATGGTATACGGCGGTTAAACCGAAGGCTATGCCCACATACAGTGGCGGGAGTGTTTTGCTCCTTTTGTATCCCCAGATACCCATTGCCAGGATGATGATGCAAAGCACGAGGTTTACAATTCCAACAGCTTCCAACATAATCCATCACCTCAGAAGTTAAAGATTTCGACAATTATAGTATTTTTGACCCGCTGAGTATTTTGCGGCCCTTGATAATCACAAACTGGAATTTCCCCGTACCATTTGAGACAGTCATCAGCAAAGAACGAAATAAAGGGTAAGAAAATCGGTCGCGTCAAGCTTAATATTCCGCGTCCGAACGGTTGTTATGGGTCCATTACCAGCGCATGGTTTTAGCGTTGGGCAGCGTCTTTATATAACCGGCGTCGCAGAGCTGTTGGAGAATTCTTCTCTTTAGCAGTCCGCCGGCAATATCCTGACTAAGCGGCCCGTTTCCTGGTTAACATATATAGGGCGCCTGCTATACCAAGCGTGAACAAAGCTATGATAATGTATATCAGGACATCATTGTTTGTGAACAGGTCAACGGTAAAGCTGCCGGCCGAAACACCGCCAACATATACACTATATGTCCCGGGTTCATTCCGGCTCAGGTAAAAATGCAGCGGTGCGGTCTGCCCGCCGGATACCGTAACACCCCTCGATTCAACTTCCTCTCCATTGACATACAACGTAATTTTCGCCTCACCGTTGGCGCTTCCTTTATTGACCACGGAAGCGGCTACGTCCACCTTCTCACCGACGGATACTTTCTGACTGTTAAGCGAAGCGCTCTGAACCACAATATTGGACATCTGGACAGGCTGCGGCGACGATGTGACCGACGATGTTCCTGTTCCCGTACTACCCTGACCCGGAGGCCTGTTTGCACATCCCGCTGTCATGAATGTCAGCGTGTCGCCGGTACTGATTATTGGACAGGGTATACTGCCAATAGGAAAGTCGGGGCTAATCGTGAATTGCACGTAATATTGCTTGCAGGGCTGCAGGTCGCTGACCAAAGCATTTAGCATCATGCAAATGCTGGTCTCAGTTGCCTGAATCGACATCAACTCGCCATTTACCGTGCGAGAATAAGAGCCTGGCGCGGTACCGTATCGAAATACAAAGAGATGATACCCGTCACCCTGGGGCCTGGATTCCGCAGACGTAAATACCATGCATATCTGTCCATTCAATACGGCTGCCGTAGCGCTTATACCTGTTGGCGGCAAGGTCGTAAAAGCATAAGTAACAGGACATGGCTCTGCCTTCGCTACGACGGGCAAGAATAACGATGGAACAAGGACCATTAATAACACTACTACTGCCAACAATCTCTTCACGGCTCCCTCCAATAATCGATCAGGGAAATATATTCGTGCAATAAACCCGGACTCAAGTATATGTAACTCGAAATCCGATGTCAATTCAATTTGTGTAAAGAATTTCAGGCTATGACTCTTTGTTGTCGTAATCTTCAGGAACCAAGTATTTGTCTTTTTTGTAACATACTCCTCTTCCGTATATTATACCCTTGGATTTTGAGGATATATCTATGAGCGATTAGATTATCCATAATAGGCAATGAAATTGAGAATGATCAGCAATTACCGATTAATTTCGTATTCCCAGATGCGCATGAAAATGGTATACAGCGCGATTAAACGAAGTCTATGCCCCATCGGCTCTTCTGGAGTGTTTTCCTTTTATCATCCCCGATAAACCAATTGAGGATGATGATGAAAGTAGGTACAATTCCAATCAGCTTCCAACCCTCGCCTCAGAAGGGAAAAAACAATGGTTTCTTTTTGACCCGCTGTGTATTTTTCCTTGATGTTCACTAAGTGGAATTTTACCATACCATTTGAGAAGCACCGGCAAAGGGCGCAGGATAAGGTAGGCTTAATATTCCGCGTCCGAACGGTTGTTATGGGTCCAGTACCAGCGTGTGGTTTTACCGTTGGGCAGCGGCTTTATATAACCGGCATCGTAGAGCTGCTGCATGGTATCCTGTACAAGTTTTTGTTGTGCGCCGGTCTGCTGCGTGATCCGTTCGGCCAGGAGCTGCACGCTGGAATCCCCGTTGTTAAAGACGCCATACCGCTCGACGAGATCGGTGCTCAGGAGTTTGAAGACCAGGTGCATGCGGTTGTTGCCGGCCACGCGCAGGCCTTCATCATCGGTACATATTCCTTCTTCATACCTTTTGACCACGAAGTTCCAGAGATCACGATGAGGGGCTTCATACGCCTCTACAAAATTGGCGACATAGGTCTCATCTACCTGCGAAGTCCTTACGATAGGGACATTGGCGTCGTACAGGTCCCAGTCATCCGTCAGGATCTCGATGTCGTATTTTCCCTGCTCCTCCCGCACCGTGGTGCCAGGAAACGGAGCCAGGAGGTGAAAGCCGTAGTCGATGCCGAGTCCATCGGCAAAGGCACGGGTATCAGCCAGGGTCTGCGGGCTCTCGCCGGGAAGGCCGATCACGAACGAGGCAAATACGTTCATATTGCTTTCCTTGCAGGCTTGCACTGCTTTGACAGCCTGTTCGAGGGTGATTCCCTTTTTCACCGCTTGAGCATCTCGGCGTTGCCGGACTCGATCCCAAAGCTCACGGTATCGCAGCCCGCATCGCGCATAACAGCAAGTACTTCAGTGTCCACTGTGTTCACACGGGCGAAGGCGCTCCAGGTAATCTTGATGCCGCGGCGTTTGAGCTCACCGCAAAAGGCCTTTACGCGAGCCTTGTTGGAAGTGAAGAGGTCATCAGCAATGTTGATACGCGTGAACCCGTAGGAGAGGATGTCCTCGATCTCATCCACGATAAGCCGCGGGTTGCGGTAGCGCACCTTGTGCCCCACCATGCGCCGGCCCAGGCAGAAGATGCACTGGTTCGGGCAGCCTCTAGATGTGATGATGCTGACCGGAAAGCCCAGGGCCAGGTAACGGGAGATGGGCAGCAGGTGGCGCGCCGGCACCGGCAGCGTATCGAGATCCTCGATAAAGGCACGCACACCGGTAAAATGTGCCTGGCCATCCTTGCGGAAGGCAATTCCCCTGACCTTATCCCATGCCGCCCGGTCCTGGATGACCGGCAGGAGTTCATGCAGGGTCTCTTCGCCTTCACCCACGATGATTAAATCGATTTCCGGGTAATCTTTCAGGGCATTGGTCCAATCGTAGGATACATGCGGTCCGCCCATCATGGTGATGATAGCGGGGTTGTGGCGTTTGACGTCCCGAATTATGGCTGCAGCGCCTTTGAAGTTCATCGTCACCGAGGTGGCGCCTACCACATCCGGGGCGAATTCATCGAGCTCGGCTGCAAGCTTTTCCTTCGTATAACGGCGCACGATATAATCGAAAATCCTCACCTCGCAACCAGCCTGCTCACAGGCGGCAGCGACATATGTGACGCCCAATGGTGGCGATGGGGCCTCTTCGAGAGGATAGGGCGGAGCGATGATGGCGATTTTCATAGTAAGTCTCCCAGGGCCGGGAAAAAGACAGAACGCAAAGAAATATACAAGATCATCGGCTCTCAGGATAGGAGTTTGGAGGTGGCCAGCATGAATGAAAAACAGTAACGGCATAAGTCTCAGACACATATTGATATTAATAAGGGCTTCGGCTAAATCAGGTTAAACCTGCAGTCTCTGATTTGCATGATTATTATATAACTTTCCGCCGCCTAAATTATGGGACAGCTCACATGGAACGGCAAAAACGTAAAAGTCACATCTATTTAAATTTGATTAGATATGATGTTATACTAAGATGTTTAGAGGTGACGTAAATGTGCTTGTGCGGAAAAAGGGGGCTGCTTATGATTCATTGCAACTTCCGTATGTCACTGGTTTTTCCGGCCATAGTGGCCATACTCGGCATGGTCGCTGCCGGATGTGCGCCTGCCAGCCCTGCCGCACCGGCGGTCCCTGCCGCTCCTGCGACAGCCCCGGCCCCCACAACCCCAAGTGCACCCCCTGCAGCACAGCAGACAGCGCCCCTCACAAGCTCGATATTACCAACCGTGAACTATTTCACTACGACCAGCGATGCCGTACCGCCGAACACAGTCATCATACTGATATGGAGTGTGAACGGTGCGAGTTCAATTAGCATCGATAACGGCATTGGAAAAGTCGACGCTCACGGCCGCTATGCCCTCATACCTGCTGCCAGCACGACCTACACTCTGACGGCAACCAATTCGGCCGGCAGAGTGACAGCCCAGGCGGCGGTGGAGGTCTCACAACTTCGAGCCGGCTCATCGCATTACCTTGCAGGCTATAACATACTTCATATCGCGTTAGATACCGTGGCCGGGACACCGACGATGATTAGTCTGGACACGCAGACCTCCCGGGGCTATAAGTGGGTCGTTGATTACTATGATGCAACAATGGTTTCGTACGTAAGCGCCAACTACATTTCGAAAAATCCGCTTACCAGGGGCGTGGACGGTCAGGAGCAATTCACATTCAAGCCGCTGAAGGCGGGCGATACCCGGATACTTGTCTCAAACGTCAACGACCAGACGCCCACGCAATTCGAGTCCATCATTTACGATATCCATATCAAGCCGCAATAGCGGGAGCACCCGACAGGCCCCGGCGTCCAGGTGTGTCAGACCAAAAAACACTACATTCAGGCTGAATTTGATTTGGGTGGGGAGCTGACGGGCAAGTTTCTGCCGCTACGGTTGCGGTATACGTTTCTTATTTGACCGTAAGGGTATGCGCGATTTCGTCGATAAGAGAATTGTTCCCATTTACACTCGCCGTGCTGGCAATTACAAGTATAGTCTTTCCATTGTGAATCGTACCAAGGCAACATATATATCTTCCGGTTTGTGATGTCGTCTGCAAAACACCGGCCAGTATGATTTCCCGCGCCTCCGTCTTGCCGTCGGAAAGGGTTACCAGTTTATTTGAGGCAACGGTCGTGCTGCCGATTCTTCTCATAGCAGCCTCTTAAATTCAACCTGTTCAGCAGGATATTATATCCTTGTACGCTTGGGCATCGATAAGCCTGTAAATAAAACCGATTTCCGGGGTTAAGGGTCCTATCCCCATTACACCCACCAGCTCCTTCACCAGGGTCGTTTCAAAGGCAGTGCGTGCGAAATTGGTGGTTTCCAGGCGATGCCAGGCAACCCAAAAGAAAGGGCGCATCTATAGATGCGCCCTGGTTATCCTGGCTGAAGATTACGTTGTGCGCTTTCTTGCGACCATGTACAGGGTACCTGCGATACCAAGCGTAACCAAAGCTATCAAGCCGTAGATGAGCATGTCGTTATTGGTGAACAGATCAACGGTAAAGTTGCCGGCTGAAACTCCGCCGACATAAACGCTGTATGTACCCGGCTCGTTCCTGCTCACAGTGAAATGTACGGGTGTGGTCTGACCGCTGGAAACAGTAACACCCTTCGATTCAACTTCCTGGCCGTTTACGTAAAGGGTCACCCTGGCGTCGCCGTTTGAGCCGCCGTTATTGGCAACAGAAGCTGTAATATCAACCTGCTGTCCGGGCGATACCCTGGAAGTGGCGATAGCAGCGCTCTGCACCACTATGTTGGACATCTGAACCGGCATGGCCCACGACGGGCTTGTCCCGGCGCCTGCCCCTGTACTAGCCTGACCCGGGCGGCTGACCTTGCAACCGGGTGTAGTGAATGATATCACGTTGCCGGTTACCGTGAACATAAATTGCTCAAGTAAAGCGGATTTCCCCATCCGTGCGGGGTCGAAACCTACGCCTATCCCCCTCATTTCACCTTGAAACGGATTGACCAGCATTGCCAGAAAGATGGAATTGTCAGTGGGCGCTTTTGTAACATTTCTAAATATTACTGCCTGCGCATAATAGGTTGTGCATGGCGACAAACCCGTGATGGCCTGGGAAAAACACCGGGATGATTGCCCCGTAGCAATTACCACTTGATGCGTAGCGGTTGTCATGTTGAGGGCGCCTGGTTGCACACCGTATTTAAAATACTCGTTAAATGCGAGAGGGTTATCCTGATTCGCAGGGCTCATCACAAAACAGCCGTTTAGCGTGGCTGAGGCAACAGAAATATTTGTTGCGTCTGATGTGGTGGCAGTAAACTGGTATTGTGCTGGATTTCCACCCTGGACTGAGGAAGTGGAAAAGCACAATGTTAACGATAGAGCGAGGACCATTGCAAGGAATACGGGAACCCATTTTTTCATATAACCATTCATGCCATCTTCCCCTCAAAACAGATTTTTCACATTATACACAGCTGTTGAACGTTATGTCAACAGCGGTCTGGCATTTCTGACAGACGAGTTAGAAAACTACTTAAAGAGTCACGCATTGAAGACAAGAAGCCAGGCCATTTGGGTTGTTCTAAGGCTAGACTATAAAAGCAAGAGATATACGGTCATTCGGCATGCCGCTTTCTTACAAGCAAATACAAGGTCCCTGCTATACCTAACGTAAACAGGACTATGACCCCATATAGCAGGATATCATTTCCGGAGAATATATCTACCGTAAAGCTGCCCGCCGAAACGCCGTTGACGTATACGCTGTAAGTTCCCGGCTCATTGCGGCTGACCTGAAAATTCACGGGAGCCGTCTGTCCGCTTGCAACGGTCACACCCCGCGACTCCACTGCCTCCCCATTTACGTACAGGGTGACCCTTGCATCACCGTTGACAGTCCCCTTGTTGACTACCGATGCCGACACATCGACAGTCTGTCCCGGTGACACTTTGGGAGCGCCAACTCCCGCGCTCTGGACAATTACATTGGACATCTGCACGGGTCCTGACGGTAATACGGACGGCGTAGAATTTGTCGCAGAACTGCCGCCACGTACTGCAGTACTAACCAAACAGCCCAGCGTGGTAAAAGTTATCTGCTTGGAAAAGCTTAATACCGGACAACCCTGCTCGGGCGGTGTAAAGTTATATGTGAATATTGCGTAGTATTCAGTGCAGGGAATAAGGTCTGCCGGGTATATCGAATCCGTATAGCATAAATTGACAATGAGCGCCGCTGGAGCCGGCAGCCTGGCCTTGACTGCTATTCGGCACAACCGTAACCGGTATCCTTTGTGTATATACGCCCGGCGTAGTGCCCAATTGAAATACACCGGTGCCGGGACTGCCGGCGGCCTCCAACGGAATTAGTTCACCCTGGAAGGTGACACAAAACTGAGCGGTGAGGGTGACCGATGTCGCCGTTATGTTGGTTGCCTGCAAGTAGGAGGAGGCATAATTGATTGTGTAAGGGCACCCGGAATCGGTTGTTGCTGCGGCAGCGGCCGGTAATAAGAACAACGGGAAAAGCAGGAATGAAAATAACAGGACTGAAAGCAGTTTATTGGCCATGATCCCCCCCTAAAAGCTAATGAACGGCCGGTTTGTCGCCAGTATACGCAAGTTCACCCCTGTATGTCAACGGGATTCACGCTCTGGTTCACAGCATTACGAATTTTGGCCACTGGTCGATTACACGTGATGATAAAGGGTGGTGCTCCCAAGGGAATTCGAATCCCTGTGAACGTATCTAAATTGCTTATCAAATTGTCCACTTCTCAGATTGCAGATTTAGCAAATTAACCGAAGGCTATATTTCACAAGTAAAAAGTGGCTATCGTCCGCCTTCTCAAAACTAATGCAATCATTATGGGACTATACACGTAATACGCTCCTAACATCTAATATCTCGATATCGGTATTTCCATAATTAAATAGATTCGGTACTGTTTAACCCATTTCCTGCGCAAGTTTCTCCATTTCAGAAATATTTTCCATATACTTTGTGTGATCAATATATCCTTGTGCTATATCAATTTCTTTTAAGCCCGAGGTGATGTATTTCAATAAAAGTGGTGATGGCTTACTTCTAAATGCGCCATTGTAAAGATCACCTTTTATTTCAGTGATCATAATTTCTAGAAAACACTCGGCCTCAAGATTTTGTTCTTCGCTTCTTGGCATATTAAGCTTAAAGTAAGCATCCCACCAAGGTTTGGTCAATGAACTTTTAAACTGATCAGGCAATTGTTCTGATTCGCAGATAAGGCATAAAGATTTGGCGAGACATTGAGCAGCACATTACTTAAAATAGTGCTTTCCGTATCACTATTCATCTTCCTGATCTTTCCGTCCAATTTATGATCATAAGCAAAATCAAACCACTGTAGCTGATAATGAATAATCTCATAAAGAAAATAAGTATAATTTGTAGGAAATTCCCAGTAGCCTTTTTTCCATTCGTCTGTATTGAACTTGAGTTTAGCAACTGTTTGCTCTGTCCAATAACGCAAATAGTATAACCACATATGGTACTTCGCTCGCTGGATTAGGGCTTCCTTTCTCGTGGAATAAATTCAAAATATTCGATCCCCGTAAACAATGGTGACAAGAACTTATCTCCCTTAATATCATCGTAGTTCACACCAAGATTATTAATATCCATCATTCCACCTTTCTGTTCTCCCAAATAACTTAATACGTATTCACCGACCGGTTTCCAGACAGACCATTTTTGTGCCACTGCAATATCCTTAAAAAGGAATTCAAGCAATAAACTTCCTTGAAAATCGTGTCTTCCGGTTGAGTGGATTTCCCGGCATTGAACGATCTGTCGATATAGCACTGAAGACGGATTAGAAATAAGTATCCTCAATATATAATGGAGATAACTCTCTAAATCGAAGAATGAAATTTTATTTTCTGCTACTTTTACGATGAGAAGCGGGATACTGATATCATGTTCAATAAGGTATTTTGTCAAATCGGTTTCAGATACTATTTGGTCAAACAAACGTGATACCTTGCTTTGTAGCATTGTAGGTCTCTGCCGAAACGCAAACGGCGCAACCATATCTTTTGTTTTGTTTCTCCTTTATCTTAACCCACCGCCATATTGATTTATGTTCATAAATCTGGGCTAATCCTTTTGCATTATCTCTCAAAACTGTCGCAATAAGGTTGAACTGTTTATTCATAGCTAACGAAGAGATAAGGTCTCTGAACCGATCTATTTTACGAGACGTTACTTTCGATCGCCGTAGTTGTATAAATATATACAGACATTATAGGGAACAAACGGAATAGGCGGCTATTTGAAGGTGAATAGGAAGTATGGTCATGCTCAACCTATACATAGCTATGGTATATCCCATATTATTGATGAGCATAGACCAAAAGATGAGCGCTGAACTGACGATAAAAGCTAATATAGTATAGGTATGGTCAATAAAAGCTACCACCTTAAATTTCCAGTATTCAGGTAAAACTGAGTAGGCAGTAATAGTTAATGCCCAGAAAGTTATTAATCCGCTAAGGTCCAATTGGCAGCTCCTGACTTACATCATTATAGCATCCTACGTATCTGACTAGGGATTATTGATTGATTTGAGGAAGGCAATATGTCGATTCACTGCTTGCTTGGAAATTCAGAAATCAATTTGGCTATCATTTGAGGTTAATGTCAATAAGTAAATTTTGACTGTGGAATTCATTGACATAAGTCCAGATAAGGGACTACAATCCACGCTGGTGGGGGTAAGCAATTGGAAATTTGGCAAATTGAATTATTGAAGATTGGTGGCACGGCGCTAATCGCTTTCCTCGGTGGGCTTGGTAGTTATTGGCTTTACCTACGCAAGCGCAAGATTGAGAAAGCTCCAGATAAAGAAAAACTGCAAGAAGTTGAACAGTTGACAACTCTACTTATACAGCATCGCAAGCACAATATATCTCCAGTGGAGTTGTCGGAGTTCAAGGAAAAGATACTGTCTCGCATCTCTCAAGGTGAGATAGAATGGCGAAGCAAAGACGAGATTCTAGAGGCAGAAGAGGAGGATTTTTGCTAAGGTCTGGTATGACAGACACAAATTGCTAGAACGCATGGTAGAATCTGGTAAACATGAGGTTGCTCCTGAAATATGGCGAAAAGCTCTTAAAACTGCTAAAAAGAATTAGAAGAAAAATATGGTAAAGAACAGCTAAGTTCTCGGGATGATTTTGAATGGGGAATGTTAAGCGGTAAATTATCAACACTCAGATGGGTCTCTGGTGATGAATGGGATATGCTGGATACCTCGTCCATTCTCCCAATCTCACCCCTCGTACAATAAGATCCACTAAAGCCAGGACAATTTCAGCATTTTTTCTGTTTTTATCCAAATAATAGAAGATGCGTATGCCATTAACTCACCAAAGGTTTGGGTACGGCCTGTTTAATTGCCCTATCCTTTGTATAATATCGCCATTAATTTTATCAAACGCAAGCTCTCTCTTTTTTTCTATCATAAGTGATAAGTCAGATGATGCCTGAGAATTGAGGAACACTTGTTCGTAATATTGCCCAGTAATGAAACTGATATATTTGCGTATCAATCTTTTCAAAGCAATATCAGGTAGATAGAATAGCTGGCATTCTAACTCCTGTGTAAGTTGAGTCCACGTTTTGTCAGCTTTCCATATATCGGCTGAAATTATACCTTCTTTATTCATATAGCTACTAAATTCAAGATAATATTCTACCCGTGGGAGCTTATCTGGATCGCCCATTTGGTATTCGTTAGTGATCATATAGTATATCTTGCCGAACTGAAAAGGATTATAGCGGCCAATATTTGTTATCACAGCTAATTCATTAAGCCTTGTCTTTAATTTGGGCAAAATTTCTAAAATCTTATCATACGCTTTTGTGGTCTTATCTTGTCCGATTTCAGTACTAGGATTTTTATCCTCTCTTTTTCTGAATGACGGATAAAACCCCCATAGAGCAACCCCTCCTGCTAGTAAAAATATAACGATATCCAGCAGATACCAATAAACTGCGTTTTCAGAAGTAATTATTTTAGTCTCCTGAAACACAAGGATAAGTGTGCTAGCGCCCAATATGACCAAAATGGAGGCAATCGCTCCTGACACTTTCTGCCGCACGTTACCATTTTATCACCACTGTATATCGTTAGCTCCCCATACAACTTACTGGATGCTTCCAGCTTCCGTTCTTGATGATGCCATATAAATCCTCATAAATTGGCCCCAGTCTCTTGCTGCTGAGATCAAGCACCGTCTGAAAAGCGGCCATCGGGGTTTTCCTGCGGTTGAATCTAAAAACATACTTATTTAGATATGCCTGTAGATGTTGAGATTTAACCGATCCATGGTGAGTTCCCATTAACCATGTCTTTAAATTAGAGATCGCCCTATGCATATCGGCCAATTTTGACTCTATGATGTGGGTATATCCCAGTTTAGTGACCTCAGAATATGGTTGCCATTCATCGGTCACAATAGTCGATCCCGCTTCCACATTATTCTTGATGAAATCAATCAAGGTGAAAGCGGTTACATCCGGGATAACCTGAAACCTAACCCTATTAGCGTATAGGAGGCACCGCAATGAATTCGACCGATGCCTCTCACTTCGTGGAACAAAGATGATCTATTTTAGCCTACGTCCCAGTGAACTTAGGCAAGCAGTGCAAATTGCCGATTCCAAATATTTCGTGGCGACACAGTTCAGTTCCGATTCAGTTGTGAAACATAGCCGTCAGCTGATGGCATTGTTTGGTTATAAAGATGATGATTTGGTTGTAGCTGCTGCCTAAGTTCAATTACTTTATATTATCCTCGAAACAAAAGAATTAGACAGCCAATCTGATATTTTCTAAATGAAAATCAAGATTGCTAACGAAACCAGAAAAAATGCCTACAACTCGCAAAACCACCCCTTTGAATCTAACAACAACTGCGTTCAGGTTGAATTTGATTTGGG
>CAWHDI010000003.1:0-36356 GCA_963827985.1 uncultured Chloroflexia bacterium
TGGACATACGAATTAGAGGACTTAAAACGGTTGGTCAACCTGTGGGACCTGGTAAGGAGCAAAAATATGTCTCACCTCCGGCCGCTCATACATAGAGAATCCGGCGGCATCTACATCAGCCTCGGTAAACAAAAAGACCTGGTAGATGACAACACATCTACACTTGCACGCAAGTGGACCATCGAAGGTGAGAAACCGCTCGAAGCCTCCCTTCAATATCTTACAGCCAGCATCAACAGGAAAGTCATGAGGAACATTTACCCCACGGTGCTTCCGGAATACAAAAGAAAGGTCTATCTGCTTCCGCGAAACTTACTGGCCGCCATGTGGCTTATGTTCCTGTGGGAGGTCATCGGTGAGGTCAGGCCACGCCGCTGTCCGTGCTGCGAAGAATGGTTTGACCCGAAGCGCAGTACACGCATCACCTGCGGCGACAGGTGCAGGAAAAGGTTGTCACGACAAAACAGGTAGAAGCCAAAGCTCCGAGCTAAACAAAAAATTCTAAACCCCAAATGTTAAATGCTAAACAAGTTCAAAGCCCGAAATACAAATCATTTGTATTTAGTGTTTTTAGTTTATTTAGAGCTCAGAGTTTAGAATTCAGGATTTTACTAATATGCTGGCAATGAGCCTATTAACCTCTGACGTATTTGTCCTCGCCCATTCCAAAATAGTCTTTTATCTCCACCCTCGTCCCGGATGCACTCTTTATAAAACCGTCGCAGTAACCAAACGGGCCTCTGTATCTAACCTTGAGAATCACGGCGTTCATATTTATCTCACCAACCATTACTGGCTTAAAAACCAGGTCAACCATGCCGTAGCTATCCCGGATGGTCCATTCACCCATGTCCCCCTGCGGCCGGGAGAATTTCACTGCCGGCAGCAAATTCAGCCTGCCATTTATCCAAAGGCAATTCTCATTGTATTTCCCAGGGTCGGTTGACTGGTTGTCAGTCAAATTGAATCCGATCAATTGCTTTTGTTCATCATATCCCGCGGCTGTTACCCAATCATATTTCATAGCGTAGGGATAGAAACCCTTGTGGTCATCTATAATGCGAAGCTTTTGCTCCGCAAAAAGGTTACTTTCTCATTGCCGATGCTCATGCTTCCCTGCATTGGCATCAGGCATTTGTGGGAATACAACCCGCGGTTATTGCCAAAAGGTATGGAAACTACAATCGGCTCGACCAGCCCTTCGTCATGAAAAGTCTCGAAATGGGCCTCAATATCCGGTAATGTCCGGCTGCCCTTTACCTTTACGTTAATATAAAACTTTCCCTTGGCCAGTTGGCTTACCATTTCAATGAAGCTATCTTTATCCCGGTAGGATTGGCTTTCATCCCATATAGATGCCGGCACCTTTATCTTCCAGGAAGGCAGTATTTTTTCAAAGATATACTTCTTCTTATTTTCTTTATCATAGGCAATGAACTGAGTAAGGGCGGACACTTTGGCAGTTATACAGCACGACCAGCACGAACCACCTTTCATTTCCAAGTTGGAACGCCTGCCACTCTTTCAATCTGAAAGCAAGAAAAGGCCGGGGCAGCCAGCACCCGAGCGGCAATTTGGCATCCAGTGGATTAACTTTGCGAAACTGGTTTTTAAAAGTGCCAAAATGGAATTTACCCTCCTCTACAAGACTTTCCGGAGCAGTCAGCAAATCACGTTCTGCGTAATCTTCCATTTGCACACCCCCTTTAACCATGGCAATTGTGCGCCATCTCAGGCAAAATTTCAAAATTGGCCCGGCCTCAGCAAAAAGCCTATCTGGGACCTTTCTGCAGGTGACACAATGGTCATAGTACTAAACTACTATCCGTATTACGCCGCCAGATATGCTTCTCATAGTACTAAATCCCTATTTATGTAATGTACTGCCATTGATACCATTAAACATGGAGTAGTGTGCGTGGTATAAAATAACTATCTTACTCGCAAATTATACTATGAAAAGACCCGAAGAATCAGGCTTTATCATGGCTCTGGCATTGGTTATGCTGGTTATCGGCAGCATCGTCATCGTGCCTTGCATGACCACGGCCAGCAGCATGCTAAAGATCAACGAGACATGTGAAGCTAACACGAACGCTATCTATGCAGCAGAGTCCGGCATACAGGATGTTGTCTGGAGATTCAACAACAACATCACTCCAACTTTTCCCTACACCCTCTCCAATACTATTAACGGCCTGACAGTTACTATTACCGAAGCCGTACCCCACACTACCCAAGACTTTACAGTCACTTACACACTCAATTCCGCTGCTAAACAAAGCGCCCAGACCAGGGGCAAGGTAATGGTGCAAATTCTGCACAATACGGGCTCCTCACCATTTTATTACGGCATAGTGGCCCTCAATGGGAACGTCACTATAGGCACCAGTGCACAGATCACATCAACGCCTGCTAATAATGGCGACGTATGGGCCAATGGCAACATATCATTGGGCACTTCCAGCAATATATACGGTACGGCAGCGGCCACTGGTACCATTTCCATTGGGACGTCCGCTCACATCTACCAGGGAACTTTCCCTAACCAACCTACAAAGGAATTCCAGCCTATGGATATGACCTGGTACCTCAATCAGGCCAACGCAGGAGGAACTTATGTTGGTGATCTAACGATTCCCACCTCCACTCAGAATTACAACCTTGGGCCCAAACACATAACCGGTAATTTGTCGATAGGAACTTCCAGCACGGTAAATCTCAACGGTGTGGTCTGGGTGGACGGCACGATCACGGTTGGGACCTCGGCGCAAATTACAGCAGTCTCCGGTGGCACCGCCAACTACATGATATCTAACGGCAATTTTACTTTTATTACCTCAAGCAAAGCGTACAACAATCCGACATTAATGAGTGTTAATGGCAACGTCACGCTTCAAACTTCGGTAAGTGGCACCTTTGGGTCCATATATGCGCCAAACGGCACCGCTGACATCGAGACTTCTGCGAATGTGAACGGCTCTGTAGTGGCTAAGAACGTAACACTGGGCACCTCCGCACACCTTAACTATCCTGTAAACCTTCAGACCAATCCGCCGCCAGGTTTCTCCGGCGGCAACAGCACGACCATAACAAGCTACGCATATTACTGATCTCATTCTTCAATGTCAGCCCGGCGGACCATATAACCATTAACCTGATATCTCGCGCGATCCTCATCATCAGCAGCGGCCCAGTCCTGCCCGAGCCTCAATCCACTATCGTGGTAACGTGTGACTTTTGTATCCCCGTACTTTAGTCACATACCCCTTTTCAGGGGCCCTTTTCATATCTGACCGTTACCTTAGTACCACCGCAGTACCATACCTATTCGCTATTTACCGCTGGCATTCGTGGGGGCCATAATGGGAGCGTGATCCAGAACGGAGAAAATAAAATTAGAAAAAGTATAGGAGGGACACTGTGAAGAAGTTTTTTAGGTACGGAGAAAAAGGTTTTACACTAATCGAGTTACTGGTGGTCATCTCGATCCTGGGCGTCCTGGCGGCGGTCGTAATACTGAACGTCACCAAATACATCGGGTCGGGCAAGACCCAGGCACAGGCCACAGAGCTGGCCAACGTGCAGACAGCAGTTTCGGCATACATGTATGACCACACCGGATCGGTCCCGGCGAATACTGCAGCACTTTCGCCCTATTTCCTGGGCACACCGCATGGAACTTACAGCATCGACTCCGCAACCGGTGCGGTAACACTGACATCATACCCGTAACACGCTGACCTGGATTATCCCGGCAAATCGACAGGCCCGAACATCCCGTCCGGGCCTGTTTCCTATTAAACTCACACGGTGCGAGATTGGTGCGATGGTACGGTTATCGTAAAACCGGTGTTACGGCCTGCCGCAGAGCATCAGGATATATTGCACGAATTCTACAGGTCGATAAGTAAGATGGAGCCAACGGTCAGAGTCGAACTGACGACCAGCTGTTTACGAAACAGCTGCTCTACCACTGAGCTACGCTGGCACGTCTAAATTATATCCAAAGCCGAATTATTTCAGCAATTTTCTACCTTTTTGTCAAGAGTTGTGGCGCTCCGTCCATCTTAGAAATTTCAGCGCATATAAACTTTTGTCTTCAAGCGGTCGTTTACATATATATGAATCACAAAATAGATGCCTTATCACCGTGAAGAGATTAATGGTCCTGAGTACAGCGGTTATTACCAGTGGCGACGCTTGCTGACGCTTACGAAGTCAGGCCGTCAGCCGCAAGAGACAAAAGCAGCCACACAAGCATGAAAATTAAAATTAAAGGAGAGTTTCCAATCATGATATGGTCTAAGTTGGCAATCATTCTAGTCCTGGCAATGGCAATCGTGGCAATCCCCATGACATCGGCAATGGCGGCCTGGGGTCCTACGGGAGTATATGTTGACAACACTACGGCAGGATTCCAAATGCTGAATTCAAACGCACAAAATGCGGCGTGGGTATTGGGTTATGGTAATAGACCCGGTTTCCAGGTCCCTGAAGAACAGGTAACATGTTATTTGAATGAGGGGGCCCGCATGGCAGCGGCAGCATTAGGTAATCAACAACAGGACGTTCCGGTTCTTTTCCCGAACCCTCAGTAGATCTAAAGTGGGGGCTTGCGCAATAACAGCGCAAGCCCCCATTATTATTTCCTGAAAATCCCGGACTTTAATACCTTTATTTGTTCCCTTCTTTCATGATGTACCGGAACATGCAGTGGTCCTGCCCAACGTGGTGGCGGTCGTGGAGGACAAGTTTGATATCGGGGTTATAACCTTTCAGTATGGCGTAGTCAACGTACTTACAGTAGATTTTGGCGTACTCACCCATCCCGAATTCCCTGGCGGCATTCCAGAAGGTGCACTCTCCCGCCTTGACCAGCAGGTCGTTGTTATCCAAATCAGGATGAGGATCGAAGTTGACGGAATCGATGTCACTGTAAATCAGCCAGTTCTTTAGCGTCAGTGGTTTGCCGAGGTCTTTTACAATTGTTGCAATGCGCCGGCCCCTGGCCTTGCCGAATTCCTCTACAGCTCTTTTTATCAACGCTTCACCTTTGTCAGGTCCCATTTCATCTATCACTGCCCGCGCCAGGAAGGAAAACAGGGCTGCTCCGAGTCCAAAACCGGATATCTGATATTTACCACCGAGTTCCATTTTCTTATCCAGCACATCGGCCATGTAGTCCCAGTCAAAACCCTGCTTTTTCTCTCGTTCAAGATCATCCATTTGCCACGCGCCTCCATCTTATTTGAGTACAGGCATAATGTTATCACAACAACCTCTTTTTATAACATCCCCGGAAAAATGATTTTACATATTGCAGAGCCAATTTCGGGATGCTATAATGCCTTCATCTATCAATCGTTCGATATGTAGACCTTGTAGTATCATGCAGAAGATCCGCACTTTCAGCCCCGATGAGAAACTGGTTGAGGAAAGAAGAGGCCAGATTATCAATAGCGCCGTCTCTCTATTTGCCAAAAAAGGGTTTAAGAGCACCGGAATACGCGAGATATCCAGGGCGTGCAATATGACCATCGGCAACCTCTACCATTACATAGGTAAGAAAGAGGATATCATGTCAATGGCCCTTGAGAATGGACACATTACCAACCTCGATTTCGCCGAAAAGACCAACCATCAACTCGATAGTATGACGCCCACCGATGCGCTTACCGCAGCCATATCCGGCTATTTCCGCATGGTGGATGCTACCAGGGACTACACAAACTTTGTCTATAAGGAACTGCGGGCGCTCAACCATTCCAGCAGGCAATCTGTCCTGGAAGGCCAGATAGGGCGTCATAACAGCCTTCGAGAATATTCTCAACGCGGGCTGCCGCCAGGGCATTTTTCGTGTAACCGACTCCAGGCTGCTGGCCAACAGCATCATCACACTGGGTGAAATATGGGCGGTGAAACAGTGGCTTTTCAAAGGACGCTATACGATAGACGAATATATCAGAATTAATACGGAGCAGATTTTGCGGCAGGTGCTGGCAGCACCGCTGGAGTTCCGGAGGTAGTCAATATGGCGACTTCAATTGAAAACGCAAAAACTTCCCGGCGTCTTTCTCAGATACACGGCGAAAAATGCTGGCCCCTGGTGGATAAAGTATCTCCCTGCGAACATGCCTGCCCCCTGGGAACGGACGTTCCCAGCTACGTAATTGCCATTGCTCAGGGCAAGTTCGAGGAAGCGCTGGATGTGATCAGGGAAACAAACCCCCTCCCCTGCGTATGCGGATACGTTTGCCATCAGCCCTGTGAAGCCGTATGCAACCGCAAGCTGATCGACGAACCTATAGCTATCAAGGTCTCTCAAACGCTTCGTAACCGACCTTAATTCCCATCCCGCAAAGCAAGGCAATAAACTGAAGGTCACCAAAAAAGAAAAGGTGGCGATTGTGGGCTCAGGCCCGGCGGGACTGACGGCAGCGTACGACCTGGCCATGATGGGATATGGCGCGACCGTTTATGAAGCGTCCGATACTGCCGGCGGGTGGCTTTCGAACGGAATACCTGAGTTCATCCTCCCACAGAAGGTTGTAGATGCCGACATCCAGTATATAAAGGACAGCGGGGTTGATATCCGGACAGGAGTGCGAATCGGCAGGGATATTACGCTGGAAGGACTCAAGGAGAAGGGCTACAACGCTATTTTACTGGCGGGCGGGGCGCAGACAAGCGCAAAGCTCAACATTCCCGGGCGCTGATCTTAATAATGTTTTGCCGGCGCTGGACGTTCTAAGAAAAGCACGAAGAAAAGAGGGACTATATTTGCACGGACGAGTACTGGTGATAGGCGGCGGCGCAGTAGCCATGGACGCAGCTCGCACCGCCCTCAGGCTCGGAGCAGACGAAGTGCACTGCGCTTGTCTGGAATCGAGGCTTGATATGCCTGCCTGGCCATGGGAAATAGAAGCGGCCGAAAGGGAAGGCGTCAAGGTGCATACATCACTGGCGCCCCAGAAATTCAGCCGGGCAGGTGCATCGAAGGGCCTTTCCATAGAGTTCAGAAGAGTCGCCTCGACCAGTACCGATAATGAAGGACGTATTTGCTGGAAGCTCATGGAAGGGCCGGGAAGCGACTATTCAATGAACGCCGACTATGTAATCGTCGCTATAGGGCAAGCGGCCGATACCTCGTATATTAAGGATAGCCAGGTACAGGCAGCCGGGCGCGGCGGTCTATCCGTGGACCCCGAAACACTGCAGACTTCCCAGCCAGGCATATTTGCAGCGGGTGACGCAGTTAGCCTGCGAGGCACAGTGACGGAGTCGATAGCCATGGGACACAGGGCCGCACAATCGATCGACTGCTACCTCCAGGGCAAAACAAATTCCGGTTCAAACAAGACCGCCAAAACCGAGGTGCTGGAAATCGACCCGGCACTGACCTCGCCCTGGCTTGCCAGGAAAGCACGCTGGAGCATGCCCTCACTTTCCGCCAGGGACGCAGTCAGAAGCTTCGGCGCCGTATACCTGGGCTTCACACGAGAGCAGGCCATTGAAGAGGCCCGGCGATGCCTGAACTGCCGCATGTGCGCCAACTGCATCTACGGCCGCGGACAGATTTGCTACGAGACCGCCATGCGGCTGTTAAAGTGATAAAGAACGAACCTCAGGAGGTTATAAATGTGTTTCTATTGTGAACTATGGGGCGAAGGCACGATCTGGTACCTGAACCCGAAGAACTACCCCCGGCATATGTACACCCTGCCCAAGGAAGTCAAGCCCGGAGCTTCCAAACCCTCGGGTGAGGCGGACCCGGCGGCCTATGTCGGCCTCGAAAAGGCCATGATCGACGCTATGGAGAAGGGCCCGGAGGAATACGAAAAGGTCATGAAATTCGCTCGCGACATGGTCGACATGTCCCAGGGATCCATCGGCGGGTGGATGGGGCAGGTCGTCCCGCTGCGCGATATGGAACGCATGGTTGAAATATCCAACCCCCTGGGACTGATCGCCTGCATTTGCCGCAAGGGCATGCTGGGTGTCGAAGAAAGGTGCAAGGAAAATATGACCTGCATGGGCATGGGCACAGGCATGCTGAAATGGGAGCGCTACCCCGAGAGGTACAAGGGTGGAGTTCACTGGCTCACTGTTGAAGAAGCGAAGCAGTGGCTACGGGACCTGGATACCAGGGGTTTTGTCCACAGCCTGATGATGTTCGGCCCGCGCTTCATCGGCGGGATCTGCAACTGCGATTACCCCGTCTGCGATGCCCTGACCATGAGATTGGACCACGGGTTCAATATGCTCAAGGGGCACCATGTGGCCATGGTCGACTTCGAACAATGCAACGGCTGCGGCATTTGCGTACAGCGCTGCCAGTTTGGGGCCCTCAAAATGAATGTAACCCAGGACCGCGCCAACATCGACCAGATGAGATGCTTCGGCTGCGGCCTATGTGAAACGGCCTGCCCGCGCAAGGCAATCTCCCTGTTTGAAAGGACCAAAATACCGGCACTGCAGGAGGTATGGTAATGATAGACAAAAGCAAGCTGAAGATACCCAAAGCCACGCCCATTGATCTCACCCGTCTGCCGGTCAAATTTCCGAAAATAGAAATCGACAGGAGTAAATGCACAGTTCCATTCTGGTGCAAAAAGTGCCTGCAGAACTGCCCTCAATTGGTGTTTCAGGTCTACTGCAAACAGCTTCAGAAGCTGAGAGAATCCGATCCCAGGGAACCGGGCATATACGAGGTCACGCCGGTCAGAAGGGACAAATGCAATATGTGCAACAAGTGCGTGGACAACTGCCCGGAAAACGCCATCACAATAACCCTTTAGGAGTATATTATGACGACGAAATCAGAAGAAGAAGCCAGAAAAACACCCTACGAATTGTATATAGCGCCGAGGCCGTTTTCCTTTGAACTGGATATGACTATGATCTCGCTGCTCCGCAGGGAATTCGACCCTGCCATAATTGTGGGTACGTTTGCAGCCGCCCTAAACGGTAAAAAAGCGAAGGATACCGATTCGATAGCGCAGAAGGTCTTCGGCCAATACGGCGTAGATTGGATGCGCAAGACACTGCAGTTGGGAGAAGAATATCCGGACAGGACTTACGAGATATTAAAAGAAGCCGTCGACCGCACAGGCGAGATGAAATTCCCGTTGATCTTGCAGAGATTCATCGAGATAGCCTACCTCAGCACGCAACAGTTCCGGGTCCTTCCGATTATTGAAAACTGGCAGAGGAGACTGGTCTACGCTGTTAAGGACTGCTACTTATTCAAACTCGAACAGGAAAAATGCGGCAAGGAAATAGCCGGGCAATTGCCCTGCCGTTACGCCTGCCTGGCTGCCTGTAACACTGCGCTGGAGGGTCTCGGCCTTGAAGCCTCCGTTGAAATGGAAGCTATGATGCCGAAAGACGGGCGTTGCCAATTTGCACTGAACAGGATCTGATTGTATATACCAGTTTAAATGTGCATACCGTTTCCAAACCGGGGAAACAACAGGACCGTAGTTGTGGTATAGTTTTACATCCACAATCCAGGAGGTCTTTCAATGCCGTATAAAAACATCATCGTCGAGATCGAAGACAACATCGCCATCCTCACCCTGAATCGCCCGGACAAACTCAATTGTCTCAATGCGGCGATCCTTCACGAGATGGTCAGCGCATTGAAAGGGCTCAGCGAGGACGACAAAATCAAGGCACTGATATTGACCGGCGCGGGCCGTGCTTTCTGCTCGGGCGCCGATCTCACCGAGCCTCCTTACGGCACCGACAAGAACCAGCCTGGCATCAGCCGGACCGAGCACATAACGCCGTTCGTCACCTTCGGTGCAGTCACACAACTCCTCGACAGCTTTAGCAAGCCCGTTATCGCAGCCGTCAACGGCATCGCCGCCGGGGGCGGACTTGCCTACGCGCTGGCTGCAGATGTGCGCATAGTCTCCGAACAGGCCTCGTTCTCCGCCATTTTCGTGAAGCGCGCCCTGGTGCCAGACTGCGGCGTCTCATACTACTTCCGCGACTGGTCGGCGTCAGCAGGGCACTGGAGATGATGTGGACAGGAGACAAAGTCGACGCCCGCACAGCTGAGCGTATCGGTATTGCCAACCGCGTAGTACCCCACGATCAACTCATGACGGCCGCCCGAGAATTCGCACTTCAGCTTGCCAACGGGCCTTCGCTCTCGATCGAGATGATCAAGCGCATGGCCTACACTTCTATGAAATCCGACTCGGTCATGACGCAGATGGCCGTCGAGGACTTTATGCAGCAGGTCTGCCGTGAGTCCGAAGACATAAAGGAAGGTATGGCCGCTTTCCTGGAAAAACGGCCGCCGAAGTTCCAGGGGAAATAGGAAAGCTCTGAGTATATGTAAACCAGGGGCCGTCCCGATTGAAATCGGGACGGCCCCTTTTTATTTCTTCAGCGATTGCGAACTTTGTTACCTTTGCGGATAAACGTTCCCCCAACGTTCAGCGGCAACAGGCATTTTAAATCCAACAAGAGTCAGCTCTTAACGTGAAAAACAAACCTGTTTTCCTTGAACAATCTTATGCAGGCATCCACAACGTCCGGATCATAAAGTCTTCCACGATTGCTACGTATTTCCTCCAATGCTTTGTCGATGCCCACCGCGGCCCGGTATGGGCGGTGTGAAGCCATCGCCTCGACCACGTCGGCCACAGCCAGTATTTTGCCTGCAGGAGTATTGCGTCTCCCTTCAGCCCGTCCGGATAGCCGGACCCATCGATTCTCTCATGGTGCTGCAATATTGATTGCGCCACAGAACAGGGGAAATCAATGCCTTTCACGATATCATAGCCGCCCTTGGAATGTGCCTTGATCATATCGAATTCGATAGGCAATCAGTTTTCCCGGTTTACTGAGGATTTCGACTGGCACATAGATTTTGCCAATATCATGAACCACAGCCGCCATCCGGATCTGCTCCACCTGTTCATCGCTCATATTCATTTCCCGCGCTATTGCGGTTGCCAGGTCGGCCACACCCTGCTGATGACCTGCTGTATAGGGGTCCCGCATTTCCACAATTTTGACCATGGTCTTAATGGCATCATCGAGTGTCTTTTTCAAAGCCTCGTAGCTTTTCTCCAATTTTTCCTCCGCCATTTTGCGTTCGGTAATGTCTCTTCCCACACACCGAAAGCCCAGGGACCGCCCATTCTTGTCCCTGCGAAGGGTGGCCATTATCTCCACAAATCCCTGTTGCCCATCATTATGTACGTATAATAGCTTACAATTGCATTAGTTTTTTGCTCCCTGTAAACCTGGTTGTACGCTTCAAACACCGTATCTAACATACTCAGGCGCAGTAACAGCCTTGTAGTTCATTCCGATCAGCGCCTCCCGCTGATATCCCAGGGCTTCGCACATTGCCTTGTTCACAAAGGTAAAATTGCCGGCCAGGTCGACTTCAAAATACGCATCGCCCATTTCTTCCAGAATCGTATGGTATTTCGCCTCACTCTCACCCAATGCTTCCCGTGACTCCCTTAGCTCGGCCTCATGGAGCTTTTCCTCCATGCGTTTAAATTCGGTCATGTCATGAAAAGTAACCACCCTTCCGTTCACGACCCAGCGCTTATCCAGGATTGGCGTATATCTGATCTCACAGTAATGCTCTTTCCCGCCCCATTTCAGCATGACCTCAAAGCCCTTTTTCTCCGTCCTCGGCATCCCACTCGACAAGAGAAGACAAAGGGACCGGCAGGACCCGTTCTGCCGGTTCCCCAATGGTCTCATCGCGCTGTTACCTGCAACATTCTCACGGCAGATGGGTTCATTTCTACGACGCGGTTCCGGCCGTCAAGTATCACCAGGCCATCCGCCATACCCGCCATGCACAACGCTCTGAGCGACCGGCCCGATGATCAAACAGCCCCCACCGGACCATTCCCAGCGCCAGCATCGCACCTGTGAAGCCAAAGGCAAGCGGGGTCAGGTCCAAATTCGCCATCGGGCTTATGTGCAATACATACATCGAATTTCCCACCCATGGCGCCAATATACCCGCCACCAATCATCAGCCCCTGCCATCGAAACACGCCTCTTGATGACAAAGAACGAACGGATTATCAGGATTGTGGCCGTCAGAAGCAACAGATAGCTGTAGGACCAATAGATCCAGAACCCGACGCCATAGGTCTTATTCGAAAACATAATGCCGTTTTCGAAATATGGAAAATATTTTGCCCAGATCAGCCCATGCAGCTCATTCGTCCATACCAGCACCATGGTCACGACCGGTATAATCAGCAACGTCAGCAAATTTCGCACCGTGAGCCATGGTTTGAAACCAGCGTGGGATATACACAGCACCAGCACCAATAGAGGGACGCGTTGTAACCCCGAAGTACTCAATTTTTGCCCACAGCAGCTTGGCGGAAGGGTCAAGGCCGGCGAATCCAAGCGCTGACGTCACAAGCCACTCGGTGCTTGCCAGCATGAGAATTACCAGGGGAACGGCCTCGCTATTACCGCGGCGATTGAACCACACTTGCACGCAAATGATCATACATACGGCTGCTGCCGTCAACATGATCACCACATATGGCGAAAATGAAAAGCCCATACCTCCAACCTCCGGACAGTCACGCTAAAGTAACACCTGTATCTTCCCTTGTCAATAATTGCGGTGGCTCCATTGCTGTCCGGTGAACAATGTCTCCTAAGTCGTTTGATAATTTGTCACCCTTGCCTATATGAATCATGTTTTGTCCATTCGTTTGACATAGCAAGTCAAAGAGTTTAGAATTTTCAATCGTCAGTTGCCTCTATGCTTCCCGTCAGGGCGGCCGCAACAAAATAATAAAAAGGGAGTTGATTTTTTGTGCCTGAAGTAAGACTTGGCGAAGGGGAAAGCTTTGAAAGCCTGTTGAGGCGTTTCACCAGAAAAGTACAGCAAGAAGGAATCATCAGCGAGGTACGCCGCAGGGGCTTCTTTGAAAAACCCAGCATCAAGCGCAAGCGCAAAGAGGCAACCAAGCGCCGCAAAAGCAACAAGACATCATAGCCATGTCACTCCGGATAAACTGGATACCGACCTGAAATCCGCAATGCGGTCCAAGGACGAGTTGCGTAAGCTCGTCATACGTTCACTGCTGTCATCCATGAACTATGCCGAAATCGCCAAGCAGAAGAAGCTTGACGACGCCGGCATAATCGAGGTTATAGCCAGGGAAATCAAGCAGCGCAAGGAGAGCATCGAGGCTTACGAGCAGGGCCACCGCCAGGACCTCGTCGACAACGAGACAGCGGAGATGGCCATACTTCAGGAATACATGCCTGCCCAGATGGGCCGCGATGAGGTCACAGCCATTGTACAATCAGGTGATTGCAGAAGTTGGGGCCAAAGGACCCGGCGATAAGGGCAAAGTCATGCAGAAGCTCATGCCCCAGGTCAAAGGCAAGGCGGACGGCGGCGAGGTAAACAACATCGTCACCGAGCTACTGGGCAAACTGTAACTCAGACTCAAACCGAAGGCATCTTTACTACAGTTTGTAATTTTGACCCGGCAGACCTGATCTTATAATCTTATATACAGTGAAACGGCTGCAGAGCCGCAATTTATTATCTAAAGAGAGTTCAAGTTGAAATTCGGTATAGTGGTTTTTCCCGGCACATGGAGCGACCGGGACTGCTATTACTCCACACATAATATACTCGGACAGAAGGCCGCTTATATCTGGCATAAGGAAACCGACCTCGCCGGCTATGACTGCATTGTCCTGCCGGGCGGGTTTGCCTACGGAGACTACCTTCGCACCGGCGCCATCGCCCGCTTCTCACCGGTAATGGATTCAGTGGCCGACTTCTCTAAAAAGGGCAAACCGGTCATTGGCATCTGCAATGGTTTCCAGGTCCTTTGCGAAGCCCACCTTTTGCCTGGAGTGCTTCGCCAGAATGACCACCTTCAGTACCGCTGCCAGTGGACTTACATAAAAACGGAGCAACACTTCCACGCCTTTTACCAACAAGTGCCGCAAGGGACAGGTATTGAAAATTCCTATCTCTCATTACGAGGGACGATACTATGCCGACGATGATACGCTGAAGGAACTGGAGGACACGGACAGGGTGGCCTTCCGCTACGCCACACCCGACGGCAAAGTAACCAAAGAGGCCAATCCCAACGGGGCTCTGAATAATATCGCAGGGATCATCAGTAAGCAGGGTAACGTACTGGGCATGATGCCGCACCCGGAACGCTCCTGTGAGGAAATACTGGGAAGCATAGACGGTAATATCATCTGGGAGTCTATCATTGCCAGCATCTAAAGAAGCACTCGAAGAAATAGCGCTCAGCCGTAAGGAATATAACCTTATCGTGCAAAAGATGGGGCGCGAGCCGACCGAGGTCGAGCTCGGCCTTTTCGGTTCACTATGGAGCGAGCATTGCGGATACAAACACTCCAAGGCCCTGCTCAGAATGTTCCCGAGCTCCGGCAAGCACGTGCTGGTAAAACCCGGCGAAGAAAACGCCGGCGTGATCAATATCGGGGACAACCAGGTCATCGGCTTCAAAATGGAATCTCACAACCATCCTTCTTATATTGAGCCCTACCAGGGTGCCGCCACAGGCGTAGGCGGCATCGTGAGCGATATCTTTACCATGGGTATGCGGCCGATCGCACTCATGAACTCACTGCGCTTCGGCCCACTCGACCAACCGCATAACCGGTACCTGATGGGCGGCATAGTGGGCGGTATAGGCGGCTACGGCAACTGCCTTGGCATTGCGGATGTCGGCGGCGAGATATATTTTGATGATTGTTATTCAGGGAATCCGCTGGTAAACGCTCTCTGCCTGGGCATCGGCAAAGCGGACGGCCTGGTCAAGGCCACTGCCTACGGGGAGGGCAACCTTATCATGCTGGTAGGAGCGGACACCGGCCGCGACGGCCTCCACGGAGCGTCCGGCCTGGCATCCCGCACATTTGAAGAGGTCCGTGAATTGCGCTGGGCCGTGCAGGTAGGTAACCCTTTCATGGAGAAACTGCTGATCGAGGCCTGCCTGGAACTGGCCAAAACCGACTGGATTGTCGGCATGCAGGACTGCGGCGCCGCCGGTCTGACCAGCGCCACCGTAGAAGCAGCGGACAAGGGTAATTCCGGCCTGGATATCGACGTACAAAAGGTGCCCCGCCGCGAAAAAGGCATGACACCATACGAAGTTATGCTCTCCGAATCGCAGGAGAGGATGATCGTTATCGTAAAGAAGGGCTATCAAGACAAGGTAAAAGCGCTGTTCGACCGCTGGGAACTGCATTCGGATATTATCGGCGCCGTCACGTCAGACGGCATCGTCACCATCAGAGACGGCGGGAAAGTGGTAGCCAGTGCCCCGGTTAAAATCCTCAATAAACCGCCGGTCTACCGGTTCCGCCCGAAGAGGCCGGCATGGCTGGACGGCCTTCAGAAACTGGATTTGAAGAAAATTAAAGATATTTCACCGAAGGACTCAGGCAAGGTGCTGCTGCGGCTACTGGCCACTCCCAACATCTGCAGCAAACATACAGTCTACCGCCAGTACGACCACCAGGTCGGCAATAACAGTGTCGTCCTCCCGGGCAGCGACGCGGCAGTGCTGCGCATCCAGGAATCGAAGAAAGCCATTTCGATGGTCACCGACGGCAACGGCCGTTATTGTTATGTAAACCCCTTTGTCGGCGGCGTTATCGCAGTGGCCGAGGCTGCCCGCAACACGGCCTGCAGCGGCGCCAGGCCGATGGCCATCACGAACTGCCTTAACTTCGGCAATCCCGAGAAAAATGACGTGTATTACCAGCTCAGGGAATGCATCAAGGGCATGACCTATGCCTGCAAGAAATTGAAGATACCGGTTATCAGCGGCAACGTCAGCCTTTATAACGAGACCAGGGGAGTAGCTATCTTCCCGACACCGGTAGTCGGAATGGTCGGCTTAATTAAGGATGCCAAAAAGCACTGCTCTTCTGAATTTAAAAAGGAAGGCGACATAGTGTTCCTGCTGGGCGAGCCCGGAGGGGATGAAAGCCTGGGCAGCAGTGAATATCTCGAACTTGTCCACCACAAGGTGACCGGCAGCCAGCAAATCGACATTGCTACAGAAAAACGTGTCCATGCATGCGTCATAAGCGCATGCGAGCGCGGACTTTTGAACTCGGCCCACGATTGCTCGGACGGCGGCCTGGCGGTCGCTCTCGCTGAGAGCTGCATACTCGGCAATATCGGATTTAAGGGCAAGATCAGCGTCAAAGACCGCCTCGACGCGGCCCTCTTCGGCGAAGCACAGTCCAGGGTTATAGTCTCGGTTAGCCCGGCGTCGGCCAGTAAGCTGGAAAGCCTGGCCTACCGGTTGAGTGTCCCACTCACCAGGCTGGGAACGGCCGGCGGCGCTAACCTCACTCTAAAAGGTCTTCTTGATTTACCGGTCGGCGAGCTCCACGATGCATGGTGGAACGTCCTGTAAAATAAGCATTTAATTCCGGAGAAAAACAATTGGCAGACGTATCTGAATTCAGGGGAGTACGCTACAACCCCGAAACAGTCCATTATATGGCGGACGTGATCTGCCCGCCTTACGATGTTATATCGCCCCAGGAACAACAGTCCCTCTACGACAAGAGCCCCAATAACATGGTCCGGCTGGAGTACGGGGAGGAGATGGCCGGCGACGGCGAGCGCAATAATAAATACACACGGGCACGCGATGCGTTTAACCAGTGGATGAAAGAGCGTATCCTCATTCAGGACAATGTGCCTAATTATTACGTTCACGAACACAGTTTCGAGATCGGTGAAAGCAAGAAGAAACGCCTGGAACTGTACGCCTGCGTCAAACTCGAACCATGGGAAAAAAAGGTCATCTTCCCGCATGAATTTACGATGGCCAAAGCCAAGGAGGACAGGTTGGAGTTGATGAAGGCCTGCACGGCCAATTTCAGCCCCATTTTCGGTCTATATGAAGACCCCGGGGGCAGGATTAATCAACTGATCGTCACACCGCGTGAAGGCAAACCCCACATATAGTTTCCAGAGCGGCGACAGTCATCGTTTCTGGGCGGTAAACGAGCCGGAGTTTGTGCAAAGGGTAAGCCATTTCCTGATTCCCAAGCCCATCTATATCGCCGACGGCCATCACCGCTACGAGACTGCATTGGGCTATCGCGACTACCGCCGCCAGATGAACCCGCACGGCACCGGCAGCGAAGCGTATAACTATGTAATGATGGCGCTGGTTTCTTTCTCGGACCCCGGCATTGTCATCTTGCCTATCCACAGGCTGGTGCGCGGCATATCCAACGAGACCCTCAGGCAATTCAGAGAGGAATTGCCGAAATATTTCGAGATTAGCGTAGCCACGGGCGAGAACGTCTCAATTTCAGATGACCGGCTGGGGACGATCAAAATATGCGGATTGGAGAAGGGCCAGGTCCTGGGACTCACGCTGTTGCCGGGTGTCAGGGTGAATGATTTTCTCACGCAGAAGCGTTCTGAAGCCTATGGCAGGCTGGACGTCAGCGTCGTGCAGCATATTATCTGTGAAAAACTGCTGGGTCTCCCGGCAGGGGACACGGATAACCTGGCATATACGCCCAGCGGTGAAGCGGCCTGCAGGCTGGTAGACGCAGGGCAATTCCAGTTCACCATCCTCTTGAACCCAATCCCGGCAAAGACCATCAAGACCATTGCCGACGCCAACGACCGCATGCCTCGCAAATCAACTTTCTTCTATCCCAAGCTTCCAACGGGACTGGTCATACACAGGCTTGAAGGGGAAATCTAGTAGCGTCGGGGTCCACCGACCTGCTTACCATCTACGGTCCAGGTCCTGCAATTCTTTGCACGCGGGACATCCGCTAGTTATAGATTGCCACGTGGTCCCGCCCGCCATCTTTTACCTTGTATAACGCCGTGTCCGCCTTCGACATGATGCGGTCCACTATGCATTCGGAATCCGCCGCCTCGGTAAGACCTATACTGACCGTGATAGACACGGAGTCTTTTTCGGTGAAGTGCAAGTGAGCCTCGGCCACGGCCTGGCGGATACGCTCAGCAACCACTTTGGCAGCATCAAGACGCGTCTCAACCAGCACTATACCAAACTCCTCCCCTCCCAATCTCCCCATGACATCGACGTTCCTTATCTGGTTTCTGACCACATCAGCAAAACTCCGCAGCACGGTGTCACCCGCCTGATGGCCATAGGTGTCATTGACCGTCTTAAAATGGTCCAGGTCCAGCATCATAAAGCTAAATGGCCTTTGATAACGTTTGCACTTCTCAGCTTCCTTCTCCGCCAACTCCAGAAATTTCCTGCGATTATACAAACCGGTCAGTTCGTCCAGCTCCGCCAGCCTTGCAACCTCGGCGCGCAACCCCATCTCCTCTTCAAGGATTTTGAACTGCCCGCGCCGCTGCCGGTACAGGTGCACTGAAATAAATATGCCAATTAAATTGGCCATTGCATAGGTACTATAAATTGCATTGCCGACTATCGGCTCAATCGGCCCTCTCAGTAAATTAATGATGATTACGTCACCTAGCGTTAATATCAACCCGATGGCAAGCCTGAAAGGCAGTCCACTGGGGATAATAACGTAGAAGGTGACGAGGATAATGATGTCAATATAAAAACTCTGCACATTGCCGGCCGGCCTCATAGCCTGTATCGCAAACACGACCAGTATTCCCACCATGGCCCAAAATAATATTGTCCAGTCATACACTTTAGGATTCTTTATTCTTTGCAGGACTACCATGGCACTGGTTGATGCAAGCACCATGACAGAACGGACAGTAACCATGAAATAGAACGCGGACGTAAAACCGAAAAACAGGTAATCGCTATAGGAAAAAATGATGCATGCCAGCATTATAAGCAGGATACCCCACGTTGCCTGCCGCACATCCTGCCTGAGAAAATACAGGCGATAGCGCTGCTCCTGCTCAGCCGGCAGCCTGCCCTCAAGGTTGGGTAAATCTAATTTCAGCAACCTGATACCCCACGTCAAAACATTAGTATGTAATAATATACTCAAATCAAGCGAATGACAATGCTCGCAAAGGACTGTTTTCAGAGCGGCAACTGCGCGTTCAGCAAGTCCAGAAACTCACGGGCCACAGGCCCGTTACCGGCCTTTCCGGCAGAGCACACAGCTGAAAGTCAATGAGCCCTTAAAACTCGTAAAACCCAGCTGAAAGGCCGGCGGATAGTTGACAGCACCGGTGATAAAAGCATCCACTGCATTGACACCCGAAAAGACAAGCCGTTCAGCATCTATAATTCCCATGTTGGTAAATCCGGGAGGAAATGAGCCATTTTTATCGCCCGGCTCCATCATTTCATGCACCATACGTTTCACCCTTGAAAAGGGCAAGAGTTTAAAAGGTACGGATACATAGGGAAAAATCGCCAATCCGGGCAGGTCGTCCTTGAGGCTGTTCATCTTCCCGCTGACCTTTAATACCGTTTCTCCCAGGTCCTCCCCGATTTCATTGCCTATATCAGGAAAAACCGACGACGACAGATTGCAAATGGCGCCGGCTTTGCCGGATGGTATATATCGGCGCAGGTCCACGGTAACAAACATGCGCATGGATATCTCAGGGCCGGGCTTGATCATCTCGTGCATTGCCCGGTAGCAAGCTGCCAGGATTACATCATTGACCGTTGCGCCGTGCGTCTTCCCGGCAGACTTAATCTTTTCAAATCTATCAGGCGGCAGCCGCAGGAACATAAAGAACTTATCGGAGCTCCGGGATGTTAGCAGCGGCATGCGCCAATCATGCACAGGCCGGGTCCTTTTAAATGATTTTGCCAAGCACGCGCAATTTTTGCCTCAATGACAGATGTTTAAATACCTGGCCCAGGCCGCGGTCGCCCCATGCATTTGAGACAGTCTGAGGGTTCCCACTCGAAGATATCTCCCGGTAAAGAGACGCAAGCAAGTACAGGTAGTCTTTCATGCCGCCCGCATCCCCGGCGGCATGGTTCATGTTTATACAAAGCGCTGTCGGTCTCGGACCTGATGAGAAGGACCTTAAGCTGCGGCCCTTTCAAAGGATCTACCTCTTCCGCAAGAAAATCCGCCGTTTGTTCTTCCACCCCGGAAGTCGTGACCATCCTGAAAACGTCGTTGACCTCCAGTGTTCGCCAATCGCTCCCATCGCGGATGAGGGTCCCGTTCAACAAACCGGCAACCCAGCACAGGTTCGATATCCAAAGATAGCATTACAGCTTTTTTCAGTACCTCCGGATCGAGATGTCCATCAAATTTGATTACGGCACGGACTTGCTGGTCGGCCACCTTCCTGATCAAATACTGCATCTGGTCCCACATAGGCACCGGGAAAGAAGCACGGAATTTGGCCTGTTTATCCCGCATCATGCCGGGTTCCTCTCATATTGTTCATTCACTCCGCAATCTCGAATAATGTGCTCATGTAAGCAAGCCTTATTGCCTCTTCAAAGGAAGACCGTTTGGGCTCTCTGACTGAAAGCAGCCTGTCCAGAACCTTGCTCTGCAATGTGGCGAAGAAATGGCACTGTCTCCACATGACCTGCAGCGTATCACGCGTCCCGCCGTAGAGAATGAAGTCGATTTCCTTTAAATGCGGCTCTATAACTTCGCGGGCATGGCCTTCAACCCGCGTAAAAAAGTATTCCATCTGTTTCTCCCGATGCCTGGCAAACCGCTGCGAGGACGATCCGCCTTTGTGGTGCCTGGCATGCACCAGGCCGGTGCCGGCGAAAGCCTCAACCAGTGTATCTCCCGTGAGTATACCGATGGCATAATGACCCAACCTCACCAGCACCAGTCCAAGCCGCCAGTCATGTTCCAAAATCATTTTCAACGAGCCCGGCTCGTATCCATTGACTACCTTGTTTTCTGTTACAGGAAACGGCGGCCAAATCACATAGGCCTTTCCCATCACATAATACGCGGCAGCGCCCGTGGGGGATTTAATCGCTTTATCCACTACTTCATCCAGCAGCCGGCCGCGGTCAAGCACTTTCAGAAGCATTCTCTCAATCTCCGGCCTGCCAGTCGATTGAGCAATATAAACAGTAAAGGCCGGGGAGGTCTCCTCCAGCTTATTCAGCCAGCGCAGCGCACCGGCGCGTGTTAGAGTAGATTGATCAGTAAGCATACATACCCACAATAAAATCCAAATACCAAACACTAAATTCCAAACAAATTCAAAATTCCAATGTCGTTGCCAGGGGATTTGCCCCGTGCCTTGTGATGACATGTTCTTATAGGTTTTCGTTATTATTACATTGTTTGGATTTCGGGATTTGGAGCTTGATTTTTCCCCTCATTTAAGTGTAGCTATTGTAACCCCATCTCCTCCTTCACCCTGGCCCCCGGGACGAAATGACTTAACCAGCTCATGAACCGCCAGCGCCTCACGCACCGCGCCTCGCACGGCGCCGGTCCCATATCCGTGAATTATACGCACTTCCTCCAGATGTGACATAAAAGCATCGTTCAAATAGGCGTCCAGCTCTGTCTCAACGATGTCGGCACGATGACCCCGCAGGTCCAGTTCCGGCGAAGCAGGCCGGGTGGTCCTGGGACGCACCACTGCACGCTCTGTCTCACCACCCGGACCCGGCGCTTCGACCTTATCAACATTGTCCAGCCGAAGGGTCAATTTTATGTCACCCACCTGGGCCTCCAGCAATCCCTGTCCCTCATTTATAGAGAGCACAGTGGCCCTCGTTTCCATGTCGCGTAAACGCACCGTATCACCCACGCGAATAATATCCGAAGCTTCCTCCGGCTCTGCGATGGCGGCCAGGCGTTCTCCCAGTTCCTTGTTGCGCCGGTCCGCTTCCCTGCTTATCCTCTCCATTTCCTGCCTGGCACGTTCCACACGCTCCCTGGATTTCTGCTTTTTCAGCTCGTTCTCCGCGTCGCGAATGGTGCGGTACAGGCCCGCGATTTCTTTATTCAGGTTATCCTGGATCGCCCGCACCATGTCCCGCTCTTTCTCCCTTATCCTGGCAAGTTCGTTCTCCAACTTGCCGGCAAGCTCCTGTGACCTGGCTTTTTCCTTTTCCAGGAATAGCTTCACGCCTTCCAGGCGTTTACGTTCACCTGCCAGGTCCACCAGCATTGCTTCAACTTCCTGCGAGCCTTTCGACATGATGCTGCGGGCATTGGTGATAATCTCCTCAGGCAGGCCGAAACGTGCGGCAATACCCAGCGCATTGCTGCCGCCGGGGATGCCCACGCTCAGGTGATAGTTGGGGACCAGCGAGACCGGGTCAAAATCCATCGATGCGTTGCGCAGGCCTTTAGTAAGATGAGCGAAAGCCTTCAATTCACTGTAGTGGGTGGTGACAACAACATGTGTGCCCTTTCCCACAAAATGCGTTAGCGTGGCCTGGGCAAGGGCTGCGCCCTCACCGGGGTCCGTGCTGATGCCCAGTTCATCCAGCAGGACCAGGCTGTGCGACGTGGAGCGCTTCACAACGCGGGCTATGTTTTGTATGTGTGCGCTGAATGTTGACAGCGTTTGCTCAATGCTCTGTTCATCGCCGATATCCGCAAACACCTCATCGTACACCGGTATCACCGTCCCATCGGCGCAGGGCACGGGCAGGCCTGCCTGCACCATCAGCACCAGCAAGCCGATGGTCTTCAGGGCAACGGTTTTTCCTCCCGCATTCGGGCCGCTGATAATCAAGACCGAGTAATCTTTGCCGATCTCCACATTAAGAGGCACAGCTTCACCCTTCAGTAAAGGATGCCTGGCATTGATCAGTTTTAATACACGGCCGCGGTCTTCCGCAATGATCTCCGGCTCCACTGACCTCGTCTTCTCGGCATAATATGCTTTGGCCATGGCAAGGTCCAATCTTGCCAGTGCGCCAATGTTGGTAGTTATATCCTCCGAAGCTGCGCCGACCGCCGCACTCAATGCGGAGAGTATGCGCTCGATCTCCTGCCTCTCCTGTACCTCCAACTGGCGCAGTTCATTACCGGTCTCCACCGTTTCCAGTGGTTCGATAAACACCGTAGCTCCTGTATTTGAGACATCGTGGACTATGCCTTTCAGATCACGTTTGGATTCCACTCTCACGGGCAGCACATAGCGGCCGTTGCGCTCAGTGATCAATTGCTCCTGGAGCATGTCCTGGCCTTTTTTTGACTTGACGATGGTGGACAGCCTCTCCTGCAACTGGCGGCGCGTGTCCCTCATGCGCCATCTCACATCCGCCAACTGTTCTGATGCCGAGTCCAAAACATCTCCGGTCGGCAGACAGGCATTTATTAATCTGCCCCTCTATCTCCGCCAGCACGGATATCTCCCTCACTATACCCCACAGGTGCGGCAGTTCTTCAGACAGTTTGCTCAGCCCATTGCGCGCCAGCCTGCAGGCCGTCACGGTTTTCAGCACCTTCAGCAGCGACGCAGCATCAAGCGAAGCCCCTATTTGCGCCCGCGTCACGTCCTCCCTCACATCAAAGGCCTCTGCAATATGAAAATCCGGCCTGACCGATATCAGCCGCCGCGCTTCGGATGACTGTTTCAGCAGTATCTCAACCCAACCGGCGTCCGAAGTCGGCTGCAAAGCCAGTGCGAGCTCGCGGCCCGCTGAAAAAGAAGTATAGTTGGCCAGCCTTTCCCTCACACGGGGGAATTCCAGCATTTCAATACTAGATTTATCCAATGTAATATTCCATTTGGTTTAGCAGTTCCAGAGCGGATAATTGTACTTGAATAACACCAAGCATTAAAACCCTAAGTCCCAAACACTAAATACTAAACAAATTCAAGATATAAAATTCAAAATATTTGAGATTAGTGTTTTGGGTTTATTTAGAGCTTAGTGTTTAGGATTTAGAATTCCCTTTATTTTGGATTTTGGAATTTGTATTTTTTCTACCGCCGGGTGAATATGTCCCTCAGCAGTACAATGGCGATCATCAATCCAGCCAGGCATACAACGACGAGGACCGCCGTTGATGACCAATCAGATGTTGGCTCGAAGCCGGAATCCCCGGCTACGCGGAATTCCGCTTCAAGGTTTCCGATGTTGACCTTGTAATTGCCTGGAGCGCTCTCAGTCACGACAAATTTGACCGGCTGCGATTTGCCGTTTTCCAGTGTTAACGTCTGCCGGTTCCTATCTTCACCATTTATCTTCAGATCCACATTGCCCGTAGTCCCTGGATGGGCCGCCGTTAATTGCGAGCACCGATATAGTGACCTTTTCACCCGCTCTTACGGTATCCGGTGTAACGCTCAGATCGGAAAACACAAAATCCGTTGCCGCCGGCGAGGCACCCGCGGAAGATGAGGCATTGGTGCCGGAAGAGGGACCGGGAGAAGCTACGCTATTTGAACCGGATGAGGCCGCCGCCCGGGCAGCCGTATCAGGCAAACCCCTTATGGCAAAGACCGTAAAATGCGACACGGACGCGGTGACCTCTTTGGCGGCGGTATTAACCGTAGAGTCCAGCTTGTTCCAGGCGGACCCATCCCACCAAGCGATATAAAGCCCCACTTCCGTCAGGCCTGGCGGCAAAGGAGTCTCGTATCTCAGCGTCATAGTGGCTGCGGGAGAAAAAGTGGCACCCGCGGGACCAAAACTATATGAGCGCACGTACATGGAACCGTCATCTGCCGGCGGCGGATTAGACTCGTTGCCGGCGCTAATAATGGATTGGCCCTTAAGATTGAAAGTAGTGCCCGCAGCCAGGTCCAGGCGCACACGCCCGTCTCCGCTGGCAAGCTCCCTGGCCTCCGGGACCTCATTATTAGTGATATTTATCACGCCGGTCGTTCCCAGAAAATTGGCTGTTACCGAAGTTGCCAGCACACTTCCCTGCGAGACCGAGGCCTGTGAAGATATGCCGGCTGTTTTAACCTGAATGGACGTCTCCATTGTGAGGTAATTTGACCCGTTGTCATCAACCCGGACAGTAAAACTGTAAGTCAGGGCTGTGGTCGGCACGCCCTTTATTTCGCCGAATATGCTATCCATGGTTAGTCCCGCCGGAAGCGTGCCTGCCGTTACAGACCAGGTATAAGGCAACACTCCGCCATGGGCAGTGAGGTCCACGGAATAAGGAATCCCCACCGTGGCCGACGGCAAAGTGATGGGAGATATACCGCACGCTGTGCTGCAGCCGGAGGCGCCGCAGGTCCTGCACGTGGTCGAGGGCATTTGCGAAGCCGCCCCATAAGCCGTAAGGTTTAGATTCGTCGCAATGCCGCCCTGAAATACAACCCGCTGGAGAGAGGGATGATCATTTATGGAGAAATTCACTATTTGACCGGGGCTTGCGGTCACTTCAAAAACCGGATCGTAACCATATCTGCCCTGCGCATCCGTATAGGTCAGTCCCACCTTGGTGGCGCCCACCAGGGCGGTGATGGTATAGCCCTCCGGCACCAGCGCATCGTTATTATACACATACCCGTAAAACTGCTGCGTCGTCGACGAGAGATCGCCGGTTGCAGGGCTGGGTCCGCAGACCATTAGCAATATGGAGGTTAGCACAAATGCCGCAGCGCCAATCCGGCACAGCTTCCAACGGCCCTTACAATGACCTAACATATTTTATTTATTCTAGCACTCTCTCATATGTATAGTCCCGTTCTTCCGCCGGAAAACCAAATTGCTGTCAATAAGAAACTCTAAGCACTAAACAAACCTAAAACTCAAATATTGGGGTTTCGTATATTTGAGTTTTCTCTTTTAGAGCTTAGATTTCAGGATTTAGAATTTATTTATTGTTTGGATTTTGAGGAATTTGGAGCTTGGAATTTATCTCTAACGCAGCCCTTCTTTAAAAAACGAAAACCCCCTCTCCGTTGGAGAGAGGGGGCAGCGGGGGTACAAACCGGGTACACTGGTAACAAAATAGACCGGGCACATGGGTAACAACTAGGGTATAGGCAGGAGGTACTGCCGATGCCTTGGAAGGAATTCTGTGCCATGGATCAGAAAGTACAGATGATCGGAGATTGGACGACAGGCGAGTACAGCATAACTGAGCTGGGCCAAATTTATGGGGTCAGCCGGAAGACGATTTATAAATGGATCGAACGATATGGAAAAAAGGGCGCATGCGGGCTTGATGAATTGGCGAGCGCACCTGGCAGACATCCTAATGCAATACTGCCGACATATAGTCGAGGAACTGATAGCGGTAAAAATGAAGCGTCAGAAATGGGGACCGAAGAAAATTGTGGCGTGGCTTAGCCAGCAAGATAACCAATATCAATTGCCTGCGGTTAGCACTGTCGGCGAGATATTAAGGCGAGCGGGATTGGTGCGCCATCGAAAAGAGAAGCACAGAACACCGCCTTATACGGAGCCATTCCTGGAATGTTGGAACCCAAATGCAGTTTGGAGCTGTGATTACAAGGGACATTTTGCGACCAGGGACTGCAAACCTTGTTATCCACTCACCATTACCGACAATAATAGTCGTTATCTATTGCAATGCCGAGCACTTTATAGACCAACCTATGAAGAGACACGACCCTGGTTTGAATGGACATTCAGAGAGTACGGATTACCACTGGCAATTAGAAGTGACAACGGTGTTCCATTTGCCTCAGTCAGTTTAGGAGGATTAACCAGGTTATCAGTCTGGTTTATCAAGCTGGGGATCAGGCCTGAGCGAATAGAGCCAGGCCATCCCGAACAAAACGGCAGGCATGAGCGGATGCATCGTAGCTTGAAGGAGGCAACAGCCAAACCACCTAAGGAAACGTTGCAGGCACAACAGAATGCGTTTGATGAATTTGTGCAAGAGTACAATTTCCAAAGGCCGCACGAAGCATTGGGGCAGAGAACACCGGCTTCCATATATCGACCATCAACCAGGGTATTTCCGGCGAAATTGCCAAAAGTAGAGTATGAAGGAAATGTGAAAGTGAGACACGTACACACCAACGGCGAGATAAAATGGAAAGGCGATCATATCTTCGTTTCAGAGACACTAATCGGTGAGTCTGTAGCATTGCAACAAATAGATGAACATCTGTGGGAAATGAGATACAGCTTTCACAAGCTGGGCGTACTAAATGAAGCAACCGGAAAGGTGGAAAAATACAAGTTTAAAGCAACAAAAAGTGTAACCTATGTGCCCGGTTTAAAATGTAACCTATGTCCGGTCTTTACAGGGGGAGAGCACCCGCTAATTTATAACTTGACCAGTTTGACGCCAGTAATATCCGGGACTTCCAGTATTTTCTTGATAATGGCATCGCTGGCCGGTTCGTCCAGGGTCAATATCATGAGCGCTTCGCCCCTGGGATTAATCCTGGCCACCTGCATGGCGCTGATATTTACATTGTTCTTTCCGGTAATAGTGCCAACTGCGCCGATCAGTCCCGGCTTATCCGTGTGGTAGCACAGCATGAAATATCCGCCGGTGGGGGCTATATCAAGCCAGAACTGGTTGATCCTTACGATGTGCGTCTCGTCGCGCAGCACAGTCCCGGCAACATCAACGGTCCCGCCCGTGGCGATCACTTCCACTGAAATAAGGCTGGCATAGTTGCTGACCTCGGTCTCTTTTTGCTCGGATATTTTAAGGCCGCGCTGCTGGGCGATAACACTGGCATTCACCAGGTTGACCCGCTCCTCGCTCACAGTATCGAGAAGACCGCTCAAAATAGCCGCCTTCAGCGCCTTAGTCTCATACTGGGCGATCTCACCCGAGTACTTGATCTTGAGGCTCTTGAGCTGGCCGGACATCATCTGGCCCGCCAGTTTGCCGGCAACGGTAGCCACTTCCATGTAAGGGCGTAAAACATCCAGGATTTCCGACGAAATCTGGGGAACGTTAACCGCATATTTGGGCGACTTTCCGTTGAGAACATCTATAATCTGGTCGACCACATCGATACACACGTTGGTCTGGGCTTCCTTGGTAGAAGCGCCAAGGTGCGGGGTAACCACGATTTTATCATTCTTAAAGAGAATGCTGTCCGTAGTCGGCTCGACCGGGAAAACATCAATGGCTGCCCCGGCCACTTTGCCTTCTTCAATCGCTTTTATCAGCGATTCATCATCTATAAGACCGCCGCGTGCGCAGTTCACGATACGTACGCCCTTTCTCATCAGGGCAAATTCCTTGGCGCCGATCATCCCCTTGGTCTGCGGCGTCAGAGGCAGATGAAGGGTGATAAAATCGGACTCCTTATAAAGCTGTTCCATCGGCATGAGGGTTACGCCAAGGGAGGCGGCGTATTCCTGCGAGGCGAAGGGATCGTAGCCCACCAGCCTCATTTCGAAGCCCTTGGCGCGCACTGCGACGCCGGAGCCCACATTTCCCAGGCCTATGATTCCCAGCGTCTTATTACGCAGCTCAACACCTACAAATTCCTTGCGGTTCCATTTGCCGGCTTTAAGCTGGGCACACGCCTGCGGAATATTGCGGGCCAATGCCATCATCAAAGCTATAGTATGCTCCGCCGCAGCCACTGTATTACCGGTGGGAGCATTAACCACCATAATACCCTGCTGCGTGGCGGCGTTGACATCCACGTTATCCAGGCCAACACCCGCGCGTGCGATGATTTGCAGTTTCGTACCTGCTTTAATGACATCGGCGGTAACCTGGGTCTCACTCCGCACGATAAGCGCGTCATAGTTGCCGATTATGGCTTTAAGCTCGTCGGGTTTAAGGCCGAGCTTAACATCTACATCTGTTTTGGCCTTCAGGCTTTCCATCCCCTCCGGCGCCAGCGGATCAGCTACAAGTACTTTCATTGCAATCGAACCCCCAAATAATCTAAATTCCAAATTCTAAACTTCATCCAAGCTCTAAACAAACTCTAAATCTCAATCTGCCAAACCACTGATCCTTAAACCTTTGTATTTTGGGTTTGTTTGATTTAGTATTTAGAGCTTAGAATTTCCTTCTCTTATTTTTTGCTTTCGGCAGTGCTTTATCCATGGCCGCCGTAATCTCGTCCATATCCTTATCATTTATGAAACCGAGGTGGCCGATCCTGAAGACCTTACCTTTCATTCCCCCCTGCCCGCCTGCGATTACTACCTTATATTCATCACGAAGCGTAGAGTTGAACTTGGACACATCCATATCATCAGGGGCCTTAACTGCGGTGACAGTATTTGAAGCAAATTTCTCATCTGCCGATAACAATTGCAGGCCTTTGGATTTAACCCACGCCCTCGCTTTGCTTGCAACGCGCGCGTGGCGTGCAAAGATGTTCTGCAAACCCTCTTTCAGCATCATGTCCAGGGCAACATCCAGTCCGAAATACACCGAGACGGCCGGGGTCCATGGGGTCTGCCCATCCGGGACGAATTTCTTGGCCCTGGTGTAGTCGAAATAGAAACGAGGCATTTTAGCCTGGGCGTGCGCCTTCCACCCTTCTTCGCTGACGCTGACAAAGGCCAGGCCCGGCGGGACCATCCAGCCTTTCTGTGAGCCGGTGACCACAACGTCCAGGTTCCAGGCATCCACCTGCACGTCAATGGAGCTCATGCTGCTGACAGCGTCCACCAATATCAGCTTGCCTGCATCCTTGACCACTTTGGCTATTTCCTTGAGCGGGTTGGTTGTACCGGTAGATGTCTCATTGTGTGTAACCAGTACGGCCTTTACGCCCGGATTATCTTTGAGGGCTTTCTTAACATCATCGGGATTGACCGCCTGGCCCCATTCGTACTTAAGGGGGACCACTTCAGCGCCGTAAACCTTTGCGCATTCCGAGAAGCGGTCACCAAAAATGCCGATGGAAATACCAAGCACCTTGTCGCCCGGTGAAAGCGTATTGACAACTGCGGATTCCAGGCCGCCGGTACCCGAGGTAGTCAGGATAAACAAATCGTTCTTGGTCTGAAAGCACTGCTTCAGCTTGGGAGTAATCCGGTTCGAGATCTCGGCGAACTCCTTGCCGCGATGATTAATCATCTGGCGGCCGATAGCCTTCAGAACCTCGTCCGGGCAAGGGGTGGGTCCTGGAATTCTCAATTGCATAGTTCAGCCTCCGTAGAAATTAGTAAACTACATTATAAGATATTTACGAGTTGATTGGAATTTGAAGGGAAACACTAAACTAAATATGCATAAATTCCAAATTCCAAAACCAAATTCCAAACAAATTCTAAGGGCATAAAAATCTAAAGGAAATATGTTGTCATGAGAAGCCATTGGGCGAAACAATTTGGATCAAGATTACTTGCCTATTTGTGACCAGACGGCAGATCGCCTCTGGCTATTGCCTTTGCACTGATGCGACAAACCAATGATTTACGAGCTTATTGAGTATTTTGAATTTTCTTCTATTGTTTGGATTTTGGAATTTGGAGCTGATTTCCCGTTGCCGCTCATTTTCCCCTCACCACTTTTATGTACCTTCTCTTCCCAACCTTGATGATGCTGCCATCATCTACCTTGCCCATCTCGATATCCTCGGTGACAGGTTTGCCGTTTATTTCAACGGCGTTCTGCTGCATCAGGCGCCTGGCCTCCGAGCGGCTCTTGGCCAGCCCCGCCCTTGACAGCTCGGCGGAGAGAATTGCCGTGGACCCGGCAGGTACTTCAAGCACCGGCATGTCATCCGGCACTTCCTTATTCTGCACCGTGCGGGCGAACTCTTCAGCAGCCTCTTCGGCAGCCTTTGCGGACCAGAAATCCTTGACAAGCTCGTGCGCAAGGCGCTTTTTGACCGTCATCGGGTTCACGCTGCCCTCAGAAATCTGGGCGGAGAAACGCTCGATCTCATGATCGGGCACGTCGGTCAGGAGCTCCAGGTAAGGGATAATCATATCATCGTTAATGGACATGGTTTTCCCGTACATCTGTGCAGGGGGATCGGTCACGCCGATGTAGTTGCCCAGGCTTTTGCTCATCTTCTGTACGCCGTCGGTGCCGATAAGCAGCGGCATCAGGAAAACCTGTTGAGGTCTCTGCCCGACCGCTTCCTGCAACTGCCGGCCTACCATGCAATTAAACACCTGGTCCGTGCCGCCGAACTCCACATCGGCCTGGATCATCACGGAGTCATACCCCTGCATCAACGGGTAAAGCAGCTCGGTAATAGCTATGGCATGACCATCTGCATAACGCTTGGCGAAATCCTCCCGCGCCAGGAACTGGGCAACGGTGAATTTGGAGGTCAACCTGATAATGTCCTCCAGGCCGAACACGCCTTTCTCAAACCAGGCGCTTTGCCAGCGCACCTCGGTCTTATCCTTATCAACAATCCTGAAAAACTGCTCCATGTAAGTCTGGGCGTTGAACTTTACCTGCTCGCCTGTCAGCATCGGGCGGGTCAGTGAGCGTCCGGTAGGGTCGCCGATCCTGGCCGTCCAATCTCCCACGATCAAAACGACCTGGTGCCCCAACTCCTGGAACTGGCGCAGCTTGCGCAGGCCAACGACATGGCCCATATGTATATCGGTGAAGCTCGGATCGAAGCCCTGTTTCAGCCTCAGCGGCTTGCCCGATTCGAGCATTTTGACCATCTCTTCTTCGTTGATGATCTGCGTCACCCCGCGGCGCAAAAGTCTTTTTAAATCAGAATCTGATAACTTCTTCATCTAAATCTACCTTACCTTTGGGAAAAATCCTAAATCCTAAACTCTAAATCCTAACAACTTTAAATTCCAAATTCCAAAACCAAAATATCTTTAAACCCTAAGCTCTAAATACTAAACAATAAACAAATTAAAAATTCAAAATCAAATTATTTTTCTTTTCAACAATAGCATTGAATATCTTCATGAATTCAGTTGCTTCATTTGGAAGGGATCTCTATTCCATCGTATTACTTCACCATTGCTCTGTCTCCACCAACCGAAGCCAGTATTGACTCTCCTTCACTTCTTTGCGAGATATTTTAATGTCATCATAAAGTCTTTCTTGCTTAGAGCTTCATTTGCTTCAATATAATTTGCTCCGACCGAACCGGCAGACTCTGACAAGTTGCTTGACAATCTCAATATTGCATATATTCCGCGGCAACGACTTAACAAAACTAATTACGTCATCTGGCAAACTGATAAGTCCTCTCGGCTAAATCATAAGGTTTATTGCTTTATCAAGTTCGCCCATCTTGAATTTGGTTTGGAATTTATTTAGAACTTAGAGTTAGTATTTAGTGTTTAGCTCTTACTATTTGTTTGGATTTTGGAATTTGGAGCTTGGAATTTCTTCTTCTTAGTATTTAGAGTTTAGAGTTTTTCAGGACTTCCCGTGCCTTCTTTACATCAACGCGCATTTGTTCTACAAGCTCCTGGACGTTCCGGAACTTCATTTCGTCCCTGAGCCTGGCTATGAGATCGATTCTTATCTTTTTGCCATAGAGATTGCCGTTAAAGTCCATAATATAAGTCTCAATGAGATGCTTAAGCCCGTCGAACGTCGGCCGCACGCCAATATTGGTCACGGAATGAAGCTGCTGGCCCTGGGCATGTGTAACAGTCACATATATGCCGTCTTTCGGCATGGCCTGCTCGCGCTGCACCTTAATATTGGCCGTGGGAAAACCGAGTGTCCGGCCCCGCTGGTCCCCCACTACTACCTTGCCCTCCAGGCTGAAATGCCTGCCCAGCATTTTCTCTACCTTATCTATATGTCCCTCTGCAAGAAGCCTGCGGATGGCGCTGCTGCTGATCACTTCCTCGCCCAGGCGGCGCGGTTTAACAACCTCAACACGGAAACCAAGCTCCTGTCCGATTTCACGCAAGTTTTCCGGAGTGCCCTGCCTGCGTTTGCCGAGGGCGAAATCGGGCCCCAGCACCAGGTCGCACATGTTAAGGTGCTTTTTCAGCAGGCCCACAAACTCCCTGGCCGTCAGGTTGGCGATATCACGCGTGAAGGTAATGGGGACGACCACATCCAGGCCGGCGGCTTTAAGCAGCCTTATCCTTTCTTGAAGCGTACAGATCCAGGGAAGGTATTCCTGCCTTTTCAGCACCTTTTCCGGGTGGGTCTTAAACGTCACTACGCCGGCCAGGCAACCTTTCTCCTTTGCCCTGGCAATTAGCTGGTCCAGCAGATACCTGTGGCCGAGATGCACGCCGTCGAAAACACCGATCGTCAACATCAATGGACGATCAGGAGTATGCCTGGCTAGTTCCTGTTCAAGTATCAAAGTCATCGGAGATATAAAATCCTAAGCCCTAAATCCTAAACTCTAAACAAACTCAAAACCCAAATGCTATGGCCTTTGTCGCCGGACTCCGTATTAATTTAGTGTTTAGAGTTTAGTGTTTAGAGTTTCCAATTTTATTGGCTGCTATTTTAACATTATTATTCTGATCGTTCTAATATCCCGCCCATAGGTCATAGTGATATAATGAAGGCATCAAGCTTAAAAAAAGCATAGTAATTAAAGAGGGTACTGAAAAATGGCGAGTATTGAAGCCGCTATTCCCGTGATTTTTTTTCAGGAAGCAAATAAAGTCGTTGCCTATTCCCCTGCAATAGACCTCTCCACCTGTGGCGACACAGAGGAGCAGGCCCACGCAAGATTTACAGAAGCTGCCAGAATCTTCTTTGACGAGGTCGCCAAAATGGGGACGCTAGGAGAAGTATTGGAAGAATGCGGATGGCAAAAGACCCCAGATAAGGCCGAATGGTCTCCTCCTACATACAGGTCATGTACGGAAGAACGTGTACAAATCCCTCTGGGAGTTTGAGTTCTGCCGCGCATCGTTCCCATCAGTTGGCAAGACTTTGAGAGAGTCCTGCTGAAATCCGGATGTCGCTTTGATAGACAGGAAGGCGATCATCGCATTTACAAAAGGGATGATTTGAAACGCCCCGTAGTTATTCCTATGATTGATGGTTTGCCCGTATTTGTCATCAAGAATAATCTGCGAACCCTGGGGATCGGGCGAGAGCAGTATTTTCACCTTCTCAAGGACTAATCCCGAACAAGCTAATAGTGGATGTGGTTTCAACTGGGTATCTGAGGCGTAATTTCGTACGAGCGTTAATAGAAAAGTAATATGAGTATGAACAAAGACATTTCGATCTACTTAAAAGACATCCTCGATAATATTAATAACGCCGAGTCATTTGTTGGTAACATGCAAGTCGGCGAATTCGCAGAAGACGACAAAACCATATACGCTGTGAGCCGATGTATTGAAATAATAGGCGAACCGCCAGGCGCATTTCTGCCAGCTTTAGGCAGAAATATCCTGATATTCCCTGGAAGCAAATGATCGGCATGATGGAGGCTATGATCCCTGCGTATTCTTCAGTGAACGTGAATAAGGTATGGCACACTGTGAAAGAGGATTTTCCCCTTATTAAACCAACTATTCAAGCTATTCTGAAAGACATTGAAAAATAGTCGCTATGTTTGGGTTTAGAGCTTTGAATTTGTTTAGTATTTAGCGTTTAGGATTTAGAATTTTCTTCCATTTGTTTGGAATTTGGGTAGTGTATCATTTTGAAATCTAAAAGCCTTGACAAATGCTTAGGCGGCTATGCTATATTTGAAGCATGGTTAGAAAGAAAAGAGATTCAGATTTTGCCGTGACTGCGTTCCGTGTAGTAGATCAAGTTATAAAAAATACCGAGACTATCGAGATTGAAGCCATTCAGATTGAAGGTAAAAACCCTCACGCTGTAGCCCTTGGCAAGTTAGGTGGTTCAAAAGGTGGTAAGATAAGGGCTGAGAGGCTTACACCAGAGCAACGCAAAGAGATTGCGCAGAAAGCTGCTAGAAAACGTTGGGAGAAGAAAAGTACCTGACTTTCATTGCTAACCTGGAATTTGCCAGTTTAATTTCCATTGCCCATTTTCTTTAATGAGAGTTCCATCTATGATATCAGCAGACGTTGCCATGACAACTTTACTGAATTTCGAACATAAATTGAAACGGTTGCTGTATTGCCAGTTACGGAGATATTTCTAATCTGGCAATCTATGTTTGCCACCAAACGCGTAGCGAGAGGATGTCAATTGTACTAATTTGTTTGCTCCATATTCCTTTATGATTGAACTGCTCAGATAATTCAAACAGTTATTAAAGGAATTGAGAATTATAAGCAGAATAGTATCCGTTTATCGTTCCATCAATCGCTGTTTCATCTAAGATAGGCAAGGTTGAATTTGGAGTGAACCCTTGAAGCTGTACAATTTGGGTTAGAAAGGTTGGCGGGATCCGCAATAATCTATAATGGAGGTTAAAAAGGATCTTGCCATGAGACAGCAAAGGAATTTCAGCATTGAATTCAAGAAACAGGTCGTCGAAGAGCTGATCAGCGGCAACAGCCGTCCATCACAAATATGCCGCAGATACAATATTGTTCCCAGCCTGCTTGACCATTGGAAGAAGCTATATAATCTTGGCAAATTCGATAACGAACCGGTCCAAGAAGCTGCCCTGCAGGACAGGATAGAAAAACTGGAGAGGTTGGTGGGCAAGCTTACTCTGGAAAACGAGTTTTTAAAAAAGGCGTATCAGCACAAGCTCAGCCAGCAGGCCCAAAACGGGAAATCATCAAACAACACGGACATGACCTCAAAATCGTCAAAGGGTGTGAGCTAATGGGACTTGTCCGGAGCAGCTTCTATTACCAGCCTAAAGGGCCTGATTCTGCAGAAGAGAAGGCAGATATGGATATCCTTGATCGCATAGAGGCTATCTGCATAGATTTTCATGGCTATGGCTATCGCAGGGTGACACGGCAGTTGCATTACGATGGATTCCAGGTGAATCACAAGAAAGTCCTTCGCCTCATGAGAGAAAGCGATCTGCTATGTAGGATCAAACGTAAATGGGTTAGGACCACTGATAGTAAGCATGGACTGCCAGTATACCGTAACCTCCTCAAGGACAAGCGCATTACCGGCATCAACCAGGCATGGCTGGCCGATATCACTTATATCCGTATCCGTAACGGGTTTGTTTACCTGGCTGCCGTACTGGATGCATTTTTCGCGGAAAGTGATTGGCTATGCCATCTCAAGGGGCATGGATACCGATCTGGTTCTAAGAGCATTGAAGATGGCCATAGCCAACCGTAATCCCGGCACGGGTATTATTCACCACTCAGACCGGGGTGTGCAGTACGCCTCTTTTGAATACACCAGCGAGCTCAAAGAGGATGGCTTTGAGGTCAGCATGTCAGGTAAAGGCAATCCCTATGATAATGCCACGATGGAGAGCTTCTTTAAAACGCTAAAACATGAGGAGGTATATCTATTCGAGTACGAAAATCTATCTGACGTACAATCACGGCTTCCCTATTTCATCGAGCAGGTTTATAATCTCAAACGGCTTCACTCATCGATTGGCTACCTGTCGCCGGTCAAGTATGAAGCATTGATACAACAACAGAATAAGGAGGAATCCCGTCAACCCATCCTAACCTGTTCTGTCCAGTCGTAGGGGTTCACTT
>CAWHDI010000004.1:0-10638 GCA_963827985.1 uncultured Chloroflexia bacterium
GGCACTGGCCCCGGCCTTCAAGAAAGACGGGACGGTCACGGCAGGAAATGCTTCCGGCATTAACGACGGCGCAGGCGTTGTGCTGCTGATGTCCGCCAGGAAAGCTAAAGAAATGGGGCTTGAACCCATGGCAAAGATAAAGTCTTACTCGTCCGGCGGCGTTGATCCGGCCTACATGGGGCTGGGCGTCGTCCCGGCTGTGAAAATGGCGCTGGCCAAAGCCAAACTGTCGGTCAAAGACCTTGATGTTGTCGAATTGAACGAAGCCTTCGCTTCACAGGCGCTTGGGTGCATCAAGGAAATGGGATTCGATATGAACAAGACCAATTTGCATGGCAGCGGCATCTCGCTGGGCCATCCCATCGGCGCCACGGGCGGACGTGTCCTGGTGACTCTTGCCTATGAAATGCAGCGCCGCAACCTCAAATATGGCCTTGCGACAATGTGCATCGGCGGCGGCATGGGCATCGCCATGGTTCTCGAACGATAGATCGCACGCAGTTATCACGGAAAGAAAAATTGTATAAAATGTCCCGCAAGGGATAGAAAATTGAGGATAAGTAAATGACCGAAGTATATATAGTCTCCGGTTCAAGGACCGCCATCGGCGCTTTCGGCGGCGGCCTGAAAGAAGTGCCTGTAACGCAGTTAGGCGCAATCGTAATCAAAGACGTTCTGAAGAAGGCGGGTTTCAAACCCAAGGCCAGTGCCAAACTGGTCGGCTACGGGCCGCAGGCCCTGGCCAATGACGTCTGCGAGGTCGAAAAGAAGTACTACGACTGGCCCGACAACCTGAAGGACCTTCAGGTTGACGAAGTGATCATGGGCAACGTGTATCCCCAGGGACAGCGTCAGAATACCGCCAGGCAGGCAACCATATTTGCGGGCTTGCCCAAAGAGACCCCCGCACTTGCCGTCAACAAGTTGTGCGGCTCCGGCATGGAAGCCGTAGTGACCGGTGCGCAGAAGATCATGAGCGGCGACGCCGAGGTCGTGGTCGCGGGCGGCATGGACAGCATGAGCAACGTTCCTTACGCCCTGCCGCGTGCCCGCTGGGGATACCGCATGGACATCAGCGGCAAGGCCGAGTTCTATGACCTGTTGATCTATGACGGCCTGATGGAAGGGTTCTACGGCTACCATATGGGCAACACGGCTGAAAACATCGCCGCCAAATACGGCATAACCAGGGAAGAGCAGGACAAGCTCGCCCTCATGAGCCACCAGAGGGCCATGGCGGCCATCAAGAGCGGCATGTTCAAAGGTGAAATCGTGCCGTGTTAGATACCGCAGAAAAAGGGCGACCCCATCGTATTCGATACCGACGAAAGGCCGATGGAGACCAGCCTGGAGAAGCTGGCCAAACTGCCCACGGCCTTTAAGAAAGACGGCACGGTTACCGCTGGAAACGCTTCCGGCGTTAACGACGCCGCCGCGGTTGTGCTTCTGATGTCCGGCGAAAAAGTGAAGGAGATCGGCCTTAAGCCGAAGGCAAAGATAAAATCCTACGCATCTGCGGGCATTGATCCGGCCTACATGGGCCTGGGCGTCATACCGGCCGTCAAGAAAGCCCTGGAAAGGGCCAACCTGACTTACAAGGACATGGACGTTATGGAGATGAACGAGGCATTTGCTGCCCAGGCGCTGGGCTGCCTGCGGGAGCTTCCTTTCGATATGAGCAAGGTAAATCCGCTTGGCAGCGGCATATCGCTGGGACATCCTGTAGGCGCGACAGGCGCCCGTCTCCTGGTGACGATGAGCAACGAGATGGAACGCGGCAACCTGAAATATGGTATTGCCACCATGTGCATCGGCGGCGGCATGGGCATTGCCATGATCGTAGAAAGATAACAATAATAACGATAATGGAAAAAACGGCGGGTATCAAATGGCTAAAATACTCATAGTCAATACGGGTCCCACGGAATACGAGCGGCTCGGCCAATATCCCCTGTTGGATAAAACGGGCCTGGACGCTCCTCCTGAAAAGTGGGCGCAGGCAGCGGCAAAACGCCTGCTTGAATACCAGTTGTCCGCCGTTTATTTCCTCCCTGTCCCTGAAGCCGCTCGCACAGCGGAGACCATTGCTTCGGGCTATAAATTGGAAGCCGCAATACTTCCCGGGTTCGAGGGCGCCGGCGAGCTATCCTGGAAAGGTCTCAGTCCCGAGGAAGCCGCCGTCCTGGATTGTCCGGCGGAAGAGAATCAAACGGCTGCCGTAAATATTAAGTTCCCTTTCAATGCCGACCTGGAACAATTGAGGGCGAAGATCGCTAAATCACTTGATGAAATCGCCGGAAAGTACAAGAAGGAGACGGTTGCGATAGTGAGCCACCGGGCGCTATCTGTTATCATGGTCCTGCATTTTCTGCATATGGACAGCCGACGTTATAATCAGATTGCGCAGGAAAACGGGGCGGTCAACCTGTTCGAGACACGAATGGGAATGCCGTCAGCGCTTTACATAAATGACACGTGTCATTTGGAAGGCTTATTGTAGCAGGGGGAAGTGCGAGATCTATGAAGAAGATTAGAGCAGGGATCATCAATGTCACCGGTTATGCGGGGGTTGAGCTGGCGCGCATCCTGTGGCTGCACCCCAACGTTGAGCTGGTATCGGTCACCGGGCGCAGCGCAGCGGGCAAGAAGCTCGGCGAGGTTTTTCCGCATCTGGAGTGCACCGGTTTGACCATTACTGCCGAGCTTGAAACCAGCCTGGACGTTGTCTTTTCGGCCATGACGCACAAAGCCAGCGCTGAGGGCATCGTGCCCCTCGTTAAAAAGGGGGTCAGGGTAGTAGATATGAGCGCCGACTTCAGGTTTAGTGAAGCGGCCTGGTATCCTCAATGGTATGACTTTGAGCATCCGGCGCCTGAGCTGCTGAAGACGGCTGTCTATGGATTGCCCGAGTTGCACAGGGCCGGCATTGCCGCGGCCAAAATTGTCGCCAATCCCGGCTGTTATCCGACGTCGGCCATACTTGGGCTGGCCCCGCTTGCCAAGCTCGGGCTGGTCGAGCCTGACCTGGTAGTAGATAGCAAATCCGGCCTTTCCGGCGCCGGCAGGACCCTCACGCTGCCCACGCATTTCTGCGAGGCAAGCGATAACGTGCGTCCTTACGGGCTGGGTGGCCATCGCCATTTGCCGGAGATATCGCAGGAGCTTGATGCCCTCGATCCCTCCGCTGGCATTTCTGTAACATTCGTGCCGCACACCGTGCCCATGACACGCGGCATTGAAAGCACCTGCTATGCGCGTGCGCGCAAAGGCAAGCTTACCGGGGGAAAAGAGGAGCTCGATAAGATTTACTGTGATTTCTACAGGAATGAGCCGTTTACCAGGGTCGTGCAGCAGCCGCCGGAATCCAAGCATACGTTAGGCAGCAATTTATGCCTGCTTTATCCTGCGATTAACGAAAAGACCGGCAGGGTAATTGTTATAAGCTGTATCGATAACCTTGTTAAAGGCGCCGCTGGACAAGCGATCCAAAATATGAATATAATGTTTGGTTTTCCCGAGAAGGCGGGGCTCGAAGCCCTCCCTCTTTATCCGTAATTGCGTGCCCCCATCGTCTAGAGGCCTAGGACACCAGCCTTTCAAGCTGGACACAGGGATTCGAATTCCCTTGGGGGCACCACCCAAATCAAATTCAACCTGAACGCAGTTGTTGTTAGATTCAAAGGGGTGGTTTTGCGAGTTGTAGGCATTTTTTCTGGTTTCGTTAACAATCTTGATTTTCATTTAGAAAATATCAGATTGGCTGTCTAATTCTTTTGTTTCGAGGATAATATAAAGTAATTGAACTTAGGCAGCAGCTACAACCAAATCATCATCTTTATAACCAAACAATGCCATCAGCTGACGGCTATGTTTCACAACTGAATCGGAACTGAACTGTGTCGCCACGAAATATTTGGAATCGGCAATTTGCACTGCTTGCCTAAGTTCACTGGGACGTAGGCTAAAATAGATCATCTTTGTTCCACGAAGTGAGAGGCATCGGTCGAATTCATTGCGGTGCCTCCTATACGCTAATAGGGTTAGGTTTCAGGTTATCCCGGATGTAACCGCTTTCACCTTGATTGATTTCATCAAGAATAATGTGGAAGCGGGATCGACTATTGTGACCGATGAATGGCAACCATATTCTGAGGTCACTAAACTGGGATATACCCACATCATAGAGTCAAAATTGGCCGATATGCATAGGGCGATCTCTAATTTAAAGACATGGTTAATGGGAACTCACCATGGATCGGTTAAATCTCAACATCTACAGGCATATCTAAATAAGTATGTTTTTAGATTCAACCGCAGGAAAACCCCGATGGCCGCTTTTCAGACGGTGCTTGATCTCAGCAGCAAGAGACTGGGGCCAATTTATGAGGATTTATATGGCATCATCAAGAACGGAAGCTGGAAGCATCCAGTAAGTTGTATGGGGAGCTAACGATATACAGTGGTGATAAAATGGTAACGTGCGGCAGAAAGTGTCAGGAGCGATTGCCTCCATTTTGGTCATATTGGGCGCTAGCACACTTATCCTTGTGTTTCAGGAGACTAAAATAATTACTTCTGAAAACGCAGTTTATTGGTATCTGCTGGATATCGTTATATTTTTACTAGCAGGAGGGGTTGCTCTATGGGGGTTTTATCCGTCATTCAGAAAAAGAGAGGATAAAAATCGAGTACTGAAATCGGACAAGATAAACCACAAAAGCGTATGATAAGATTTTAGAAATTTTGCCCAAATTAAAGACAAGGCTTAATGAATTAGCTGTGATAACAAATATTGGCCGCTATAATCCTTTTCAGTTCGGCAAGATATACTATATGATCACTAACGAATACCAAATGGGCGATCCAGATAAGCTCCCACGGGTAGAATATTATCTTGAATTTAGTAGCTATATGAATAAAGAAGGTATAATTTCAGCCGATATATGGAAAGCTGACAAAACGTGGACTCAACTTACACAGGAGTTAGAATGCCAGCTATTCTGATCTACCTGATATTGCTTTGAAAAGATTGATACGCAAATATATCAGTTTCATTACTGGGCAATATTACGAACAAGTGTTCCTCAATTCTCAGGCATCATCTGACTTATCACTTATGATAGAAAAAAAGAGAGAGCTTGCGTTTGATAAAATTAATGGCGATATTATACAAAGGATAGGGGCAATTAAACAGGCCGTACCCAAACCTTTGGTGAGTTAATGGCATACGCATCTTCTATTATTTGGATAAAACAGAAAAAATGCTGAAATTGCTGGCTTTAGTGGATCTTATTGTACGAGGGGTGAGATTGGGAGAATGGACTAGGTATCCAGCATATCCCATTCATCACCAGAGACCCATCTGAGTGTTGATAATTTACCGCTTAACATTCCCCATTCAAAATCATCCCGAGAACTTAGCTGTTCTTTACCATATTTTTCTTCTATTCTTTTAGCAGTTTTAAGAGCTTTTCGCCATATTTCAGGAGCAACCTCATGTTTACCAGATTCTACCATGCGTTCTAGCAATTTGTGTCTGTCATACCAGACCTTAGCAAAAATCTCCTCTTCTGCCTCTAGAATCTCGTCTTTGCTTCGCCATTCTATCTCACCTTGAGAGATGCGAGACAGTATCTTTTCCTTGAACTCCGACAACTCCACTGGAGATATATTGTGCTTGCGATGCTGTATAAGTAGAGTTGTCAACTGTTCAACTTCTTGCAGTTTTTCTTTATCTGGAGCTTTCTCAATCTTGCGCTTGCGTAGGTAAAGCCAATAACTACCAAGCCCACCGAGGAAAGCGATTAGCGCCGTGCCACCAATCTTCAATAATTCAATTTGCCAAATTTCCAATTGCTTACCCCCACCAGCGTGGATTGTAGTCCCTTATCTGGACTTATGTCAATGAATTCCACAGTCAAAATTTACTTATTGACATTAACCTCAAATGATAGCCAAATTGATTTCTGAATTTCCAAGCAAGCAGTGAAATCGACATATTGCCTTCCTCAAATCAATCAATAATCCCTAGTCAGATACGTAGGATGCTATAATGATGTAAGTCAGGAGCTGCCAATTGGACCTTAGCGGATTAATAACTTTCTGGGCATTAACTATTACTGCCTACTCAGTTTTACCTGAATACTGGAAATTTAAGGTGGTAGCTTTTATTGACCATACCTATACTATATTAGCTTTTATCGTCAGTTCAGCGCTCATCTTTTGGTCTATGCTCATCAATAATATGGGATATACCATAGCTATGTATAGGTTGAGCATGACCATACTTCCTATTCACCTTCAAATAGCCGCCTATTCCGTTTGTTCCCTATATGTGCTGTATATATTTATACAACTACGGCGATCGAAAGTAACGTCTCGTAAAATAGATCGGTTCAGAGACCTTATCTCTTCGTTAGCTATGAATAAACAGTTCAACCTTATTGCGACAGTTTTGAGAGATAATGCAAAAGGATTAGCCCAGATTTATGAACATAAATCAATATGGCGGTGGGTTAAGATAAGGAGAAACAAAACAAAAGATATGGTTGCGCCGTTTGCGTTTCGGCAGAGACCTACAATGCTACAAAGCAAGGTATCACGTTTGTTTGACCAAATAGTATCTGAAACCGATTTGACAAAATACCTTATTGAACATGATATCAGTATCCCGCTTCTCATCGTAAAAGTAGCAGAAAATAAAATTTCATTCTTCGATTTAGAGAGTTATCTCCATTATATATTGAGGATACTTATTTCTAATCCGTCTTCAGTGCTATATCGACAGATCGTTCAATGCCGGAAAATCGACTCAACCGGAAGACACGATTTTCAAGGAAGTTTATTGCTTGAATTCCTTTTTAAGGATATTGCAGTGGCACAAAAATGGTCTGTCTGGAAACCGGTCGGTGAATACGTATTAAGTTATTTGGGAGAACAGAAAGGTGGAATGATGGATATTAATAATCTTGGTGTGAACTACGATGATATTAAGGGAGATAAGTTCTTGTCACCATTGTTTACGGGGATCGAATATTTTGAAGTAATTCCACGCAGAAAGGAAGCCCTAATCCAGCGAGCGAAGTACCATATGTGGTTATACTATTTGCGTTATTGGACAGAGCAAACAGTTGCTAAACTCAAGTTCAATACAGACGAATGGAAAAAAGGCTACTGGGAATTTCCTACAAATTATACTTATTTTCTTTATGAGATTATTCATTATCAGCTACAGTGGTTTGATTTTGCTTATGATCATAAATTGGACGGAAAGATCAGGAAGATGAATAGTGATACGGAAAGCACTATTTTAAGTAATGTGCTGCTCAATGTCTCGCCAACTCTTTACGCCTTATCTGCGAATCCAGAACAATTGCCTGATCAGTTTAAAAGTTCATTGACCAAACCTTGGTGGGATGCTTACTTTAAGCTTAATATGCCAAGAAGCGAAGAACAAAATCTTGAGGCCGAGTGTTTTCTAGAAATTATGATCACTGAAATAAAAGGTGATCTTTACAATGGCGCATTTAGAAGTAAGCCATCACCACTTTTATTGAAATACATCACCTCGGGCTTAAAAGAAATTGATATAGCACAAGGATATATTGATCACACAAAGTATATGGAAAATATTTCTGAAATGGAGAAACTTGCGCAGGAAATGGGTTAAACAGTACCGAATCTATTTAATTATGGAAATACCGATATCGAGATATTAGATGTTAGGAGCGTATTACGTGTATAGTCCCATAATGATTGCATTAATTTTTGAGAAGGCGGACGATAACCACTTTTTACTTGTGAAATATAACCTTCGGTTAATTTGCTAAACTCGGCAATCTGAGAAGTGGGTAATTTATTTAGCAGATTTAATACGTTTACAGGGATTCGAATTCCCTTGGGGGCACCACCCTTTATCATCACACGTAATCGACCAGCAGCCAAAATTCGTGATGCCTGTGAACCCGCTTTTGCATCCTGTTGCATGCAGGGGTGGCTTGCGTATACTGACGGCAAACCGGCCGCTTATTAGCTTGAGGGGGGATTCATGGCCAAGAAACTACTTTCAGTCCTGTTACTTTCATTATTGCTTTTGCCGTTGTTCTTATTACCGGCCGCTGCCGGGGCATTCGATGACGGGTGCCAGTATTCAATCAATTATGATTCTTCCTTCTTAAGGGCAACAGAAATAACATCGACTTCGGTCTTGCTTACCGCCCAGTTCTGTGTCATCTTCCGGGGTACATTAATAAATATACTAGACGGCCGCCGGCAGTCCCGGTACAGGTGTATTTGCATATGGGACCAAGCCGGGTGTATATACGCAAAAGATACCGGTTACGGTTACGCCTAAGAACAGTGCAGGCCAGGCTGCGGGCTCCGGCGGCATCATTCTCAGCCAATGCTTTACGGATTCGGTACGCCCGATAGACCTTATTCCCTGCACTGACTACTACGCAACGTTCACATATATCTTTTTCCGCCCGATCAGGGTTGTCCGGTATTAACCTATTTTAAACAGGTAACTTTTACTACACTGGGCTGTTTAGTAGGTACGCGTACGAGGCGGCAGTTCTGCAACAAATTCTGTGCCGTCAGTATTACCGTCAGGACCTATGCAGATGTCCAATGTAATTGTCCAGAGCGCAGGAATTGGCGCTCCCAAAGTGTCACCGGGACAGGCTGTCGACGTAACGGCATCTGTAGTCAACAAAGGGACCGAAACGGCGATGCCAGGGTTACCCTGTACGTAAACGGGGAGGCAGTGGAATCGCGTGGTGTGACTGTTGCCAGCGGGCAGACAACTCCCGTGAATTTTCAGGTCAGCCGCAATGAGCCGGGAACTTATAGCGTATACGTTAACGGCGTTTCGGCCGGCAGCTTTACGGTGGATATATTCTCCGGAAATGATACCTTGCTATATGGGGTCATAGCCCTGTTTACGCTAGGTATAGCGGGGACATTGTATTTGCTTGTAAGAAAGCGGAATGCCGAATGACCGTATAGCTCTTGCTTTTGTAGTCCAGCCTTAGAACAACCCAAATGGCCTGGCTTCTTGTCTTTAATACCCGACTCTTCAAGTGGTTTCCTAACTCATCTGCGAGAAATACCAGACGCGCGTGTTGACATAACGTTTAATGGCTGTATATAATGTAAAAAAACTGTTTTTGAGGGGGAGATGGTACTAATGGTTATATGAGAAAATGGGTTCCGGTATTCCTTGCAATGGTCCTCGCTCTATCGTTGTCATTGTGCTTTTCGACTTCCTCAGTCCAGGGTGGAAATCCAGCACAATGCCAGCTTACTGCCAGCACATCAGACGCAACAAATATTTCTGTTGCCTCTGCTACGCTAAATGGCTGTTTTGTGATGAGCCCTGCAAATCAGAATAACCCTATGGCATTTAACGAGTATTTTAAATACGGTGTGCAACCAGGCGCTCTCAATATGACAACCGCTATGCATCAAGTGGTAATTGCTACGGGGCAATCATCCCAGTGTTTTTCCCGGCCATCACGGGTTTGTCGCCATGCACAACCTATTATGCGCAGGCAGTAATATTTAGAAATGTTACAAAAGCGCCCACTGACAATTCCATCTTTCTGGCAATGCTGGTCAATCCGTTTCAAGGTGAAATGAGGGGGATAGGCGTTGGATTCGACCCTGCACGGATGGGGAAATCCGCTTTACTTGAGCAATTTATGTTCACGGTAACCGGCAACGTTATATCATTCACTACACCAGGTTGCAAGGTCAGCCGCCCGGGTCAGGCTAGTACAGGGGCAGGCGCCGGGACAAGCCCGTCGTGGGCCATGCCGGTTCAGATGTCCAACATAGTGGTGCAGAGCGCTGCTATCGCCACTCCCAAGGTATCGCCCGGACAGCAGGTTGATATTACAGCTTCTGTTGCGAATAACGGCGGCTCAAACGGCGACGCCAGGGTGACCCTCTACGTAAACGGCCAGGAAGTCGAATCGAAGGGTGTGACTGTGTCTAGCGGTCAGACTACACCCGTACATTTCACGGTGAGCAGGAACGAGCCGGGCACATACAGCGTATATGTCAGTGGCTTTCAGCAGGAAACTTTACCGTGGACCTTTTCACCAACAACGATATACTCATCTACAGCTTGATAGCCTTGGTTACTCTTGGTATCGCAGGAGCCTTATACCTGGTCACCAAAAAGCATACAGCCTAGGCTTTAATCAGAACAACCGGGGGCGCATCATTTGATGCGCCCTTTCTTTTTGGGTTGCCTGGCATCGCTGGAAACCGCCAATTTCGCACGCACTGCCTTTGAAACGACCCTGGTGAAGGAGCTGGTGGGTGTAATGGGGATAGGACCCTTAACCCCGGAAATCGGTTTTATTTACAGGCTTATCGATGCCCAAGCGTACAAGGATATAATATCCTGCTGAACAGGTTGAATTTAAGAGGCTGCTATGAGAAGAATCGTGCAGCACGACCGTTGCCTCAAATAAACTGGTAACCCTTTCCGACGGCAAGACGGAGGGCGCGGGAAAATCAGTACTGGCCGGTGTTTTCGCAGACGACATCACAAACCGGAAGATATATAATGTCGCCTTGGTACGATTCACAATGGAAAGACTATACTTGTAATTGCCAGCACGGCGAGTG
>CAWHDI010000005.1:0-44886 GCA_963827985.1 uncultured Chloroflexia bacterium
ATCAGCTGGATCCCCTGGGTTTTCCTGGGGCTGTTAAAACTATACAAGGGCCAGAAGGGCGCATTCCTTTACCTTTCCCTGGTCTGGGCCTTCCAGGTGGCCGGCTATCCGGTTTTGGTTTACCTGACTTTCCTGGCCGTAGTTCTTCATTGGGGTTGGAAGGCTCTTTGGCCCGCGGGGGAACGGCGCAAGATCAGCCTGGGTTTCGTAAGTCTGGCGATGTGGGCGTCAAAGGCCCGCGCCGTAGACCGGGATGGCAGCCCCGGTTATCTGCGACGCGGCATCCGATGCCAGAAAGACCGCCAGGGCGGCCAGCCGTTCGGGGGAGACCCAGCGCGAGCGATCGGCGCCGGGATCGGCTTGGCGGTTCGCCGGCGTATCGATTGTGCCGGGAAGAATCACGTTGGCCTTTATGCCGGCATCCCGGTTTTCCAGCGCTACGGTTCGCACCAGCGCAACCAGCGCCGCCTTGGACGCGCTATAGGCCGCTATGTTCGGCTGAGGCTCTGAGGCCCGCGCGGCTGCCGATCGCAATAATGCTTCCCGCGTCCCTTCGCGGCCGCATGTGCGGAATCACAGCGCGCAGGATGTGGAATGCCGCCCGGAGGTTGAGGTCGAGCGTCGCGCCGTCCAGTAGTCCCGCAATACTATAGAAAACCTGGGAGGAGTGCGATTTGTCCCTTTGATCGGCAAGGACGCCGGGAAGAGAACCCTAAGCCATTACTCAAACACGTAGTTAATAATATGGCCGTTTATCGCATTTATCTCAACTGTGAATTTATAGGTACTTGCTCTCTTGTCATGGATAACGCGTTCGAACATGCTCCGTGATTTCACATGGACCGTCCCGTAAATACGGTAGGCTGGGTATTTTTTATCATGGTGTTTTCCGTGCCTGTAAAATTTAGCTTATCGAAATCGAAGTATCTATGCGCAAATAAATGTCGACCAGGTCTTTGGCCTTATCCTCGGAAATAAGTTCAGGATCCGGCGTTATTTCAGACATTGATCACCTTCAGTTGCGGCTGTTTCAAATAAAGTGCTCCAACAGGGCAGACGGCTACACAGGCCAGGCAGGAATTGCAGGCCGTTTCCGCCAAAGGCATCCCGGCGAATGTGGATACCACCGTATTGATACCGCGGTAGGGCGAAATCCAGCACGCCTTACCCCCTTGCTGGCATACCCAGATGCACTTGCCGCAGAGTACGCATTTATTTCTGTCCAACGAGAACAGTGGGATGGCTGGAGTCCACCGGAATATTGAGGTCAATCTTTCTTGAGCATGTCTGTTGGTAAGCCTGAAATGCTGCAATTGCGCGATTTTCTGCAGGTCGCATTTTTTGTTCTTGTCGCAGTGAGCGCAGTCCAGGCGGTGGTTGCTCATAAGCAGGTCGAAAGAACTCTTCCTGAGCCTGTTTATGCGGGGACTTTGCAGGGTCACGTTCATGCCATCTGCGACGTTCTCCGTGCAGGCGGTTACCGGCTCGGTCTTCCGGCTATTTCCACAAAGCACAGCCTGCAGGAAGCAAAAGGCCGTTGGGTTATCTCTGATGCGCATAGGTTGGGGATAAAGAAGCCGTTGTCCAGCGCCGTCCAAAGCAGGTTGGATCCCGCTTTGGCCTTGATTTCCTTGCCGTCAATTATGATGGTGCATGCCATGTTCAAACAATATCAAAAAAAATGGCGGGTTACAAATCTGTAGCCCGCTTTAAGAATCTGTGCTGAATAGCGCTTTAGCTGTATATCTGTTTGACGATCTCTCCGTCGGGAGCCCTGAGCTGAATAAGCAGCGGCATCTGGCCGAGAGCATGTGTGGAGCAGGAGAGGCAGGGATCGTAGCAGCGGATGGCTGCTTCAACCCTGTTGAGAATGCCCTCGGTCACATTGCCCTTCTTAATGTAGTCTTTGGCAACTTCGTAGACCGAGCGGTTCATAGCTGCATTGTTGTTGCCGGTGGCTACGATCAGGTTGACGCCGGTTATTTTGCCGGTATCATCGACCCAGTAGTGGTGGAAGAGGGTGCCCCTGGGGGCTTCGACGACGCCGACGCCCTGCTCATTGTACTTGGTGGAATTGACCTGCAGGTCGGTGGAAGTAATGTCCTTATCTTCCAGCAGTTCGCGGGTCTTTTCGATGCAGTAGATGAGCTCGATCAGCCGTGCATAATGATAGTACATGGAGCCTTCGACAAATCCAAACTTGCTCAGTTTCTTGAAGTTCTTGAGCTCGGCATTGGCCAGCGGCGTGGTGATGCCGTGTGCAGACGTTGAGGCGTCCGAGCGGTCCGGCGCGGTAAATGCCGCCGGGATAGCCGAGGCTCTTATAGAAGGGGAATTTCATGTATGACCAGTCTTCAACATATTCAGCGATGATGTCGAGATAGTTGGCCGGATTGAACTGATCTTCCAGCACAACTCCCTTGGAGTCGATCATCCTGAGGTTGCCGTCATAGAGGGCCAGGTTGTTGTCTTTGTCGACCATGCCCATGTAGGCGGAGGGGAATTTGGCGAAGCTGTCGACCATTGCCGCGATTCTTGCTCGACATAGTCCATGAAGATCTTCACGGCCAGTTGGGCATCAGCCAAGCGCCCAGTCGATCTGCTTCAGGAAATAGTCCCTGTCTTCAGCCAGAAAGCGCTGTCGTCATGCCGCCGGGCATGGCCGCGTTCATGTGGACCTTTTTGCCGCCCAGTTTCTTAATTATGGTCTGGCCGAAGCTGCGCAGCTTGACTGCCTCGGTTGCCAGCGCGGGATCTGCGCCGATAAGCCCGATAACATTCCTGGTTGCAGGATCGGAATCGAAGCCCAGCAGAAAGTCGGGGCTGGCGAGGTGGAAGAAATGCAGGGCATGCGACTGAATGTACTGGGCCATGTGCAGCAATTCTCTTAGCAGCTTGGCCGGGCGGGTCAGCTCAACGCCCAGAATGGCATCACAGGCTTTGGCCGAAGCAAGCTGATGGCTGACAGGGCAGATGCCGCATATCCGGGTCGTAAGGTTGGGCATTTCCCAGAAGACCTGGCCTTCGCAGAATTTTTCAAAGCCGCGGAACTGGGTATCATGGAATCGTGCGGAAACCGCATTGCCGGCATCATCGAGCTGGATGGTGACTTTTCCGTGTCCCTCGACCCTGGTAATAGGGTTAATTTCAATTATTTTACTTGCCATATTTCACCTCTTTAATCAAAGCGCATTATGTTGCTGGGAACGTACGGCATCCTGCCGGCCAGCAATTCGGTAAGTGCCATATTTGATGGCCTCCGGCTCGGGCGGGCAGCCCGGGTACATAACAGTCAACTTTAACTATCTGATTTGCCGGATATACTTTATCCAGCAGGGCCGGCACGCCGGGCGATACGGGTATCTTGCCCTTGTAGGTGCTGGGAGTATCGATGTAGCCGCGTTTCAGGACGTCTTCTTTGTCCAGCGTGTTGCGCATGGCGCAGACACCTCCGAAGCAGGCGCAATCACCCAGCGCCATGAAGATCTGGCAATGGTGGCGCAGCTCCTCGAGTGATTTCTTTTTCTTCTTCATTGCCGACCGAGCCTTCAACGATGCCCACGTCAACATCGATCGAAGCCTTTAATATCGGTTATCGGGCTCCTGCGGAACTCAACCAGTTTGGACAGGTCGATAATAAATTCATCAATATCCAGAAATGACATGTGACATCCTGCACATGATTCCAACCAGACCGTAGCAACTTTAACTTTTGCCATTTGTTCACTCCTTACGGGCGTTATTTTTTCAGATGCCTGGCAACTTCTTTCAAGCGTATCTGCATCCGTCTTGATGTCGCCACTGCGTTTTAACCATCGGTGTGGTGGATTTCTGATTCCGTCCAGGGTAGTGTAGTTGCCTTTCGATTCAGTCCAGAGCAGTGAAGGAAGGACAACATCGGCTTTGGCCGTGACCGGTGAAAGATAACTGGCCTGTACAACGGTGAACTCCACTCCCTTCAAGCTGTCTGCCAGGGCCTGGGACTTCTGCCAGGTCATCTGCCAGCAGCAGCATATAAGCCCTTGGCCTTGCCTTTATTCAGCTCAGCAGCAACCGAACTCTTGGTGTTGCAAGCCCGATGTCCCAGGCGCCGCGGCTGTTGCCATAACGTTTCAAGGAAATGACCTTGGGTTTGTTGCTCTTGATCAGTGCGGCCAGGTTCAGAATCATTGCCACCATGTCAGCATCTTTATACTGAAGGATGCCGCTCACCATAAATGATAATGCTGTTTTTACTTTCCGCCAAAACTTCAGCCGCTTTATAAATATCGTGAACATCGATGTTGAGCTCTTTGGCAGCTTTCTTGACGTCGACATCCTTGAAGTCGGCAGCGAATTTGCTCTTGTCTCCGGCTGACTTGGGCAGGCCGTGTTCCACGATGGCTTTCCCAATGCCTTTGATTGCCAGTGCTTTTTACCCTCGGGAGGTTTCACCCAGACCGAGGCGCGGAAGGTGAATGGATTGCGCAGCGGATCCATGACGACCAGTTGAGCTTTGTTCTTCGACGCTGCGCGCATAATATATGAACCGATGACAGGGATGGGTCTTAATCGGGTTGGCCCCGATAAGAGGATGGTGTCAGCGGTAAGGATATCTTCGAGTTTGGCTTCCATGCCAAGTCCGGCTTTGGGTCGAATTTGGCAATGCCCAGGGTGATGGTGCGGAAGTCATCGCCATCAAGTGTATCCACCATCTTGCTGCCGACAGTCTTGTCCATAAGGTCGGCAAAAGCCTTGAGCGCTTCAGTGCTGGCTTTGCCGGAAGCCAGGCCGGCAACATTCTCTGAGCTGCCGAGATTTTTGGCGATGGCTTCAAAAGCTTCTTCGTAAGAGCAGCCTGCAAGCTGTCCCTTGGCGTTCTTTTTCATGGGGGAAGTGACCCTTTCTGCTGCCTTGATAGAGAGGATCGAAGCGGCCCATTTCGCAGAGCAGGCCGCGGGGTTTGGTCATATCAGGGCTGTCGATCTTTACGATCTTGTTGTTCTTGACCAGGCCTTTGATGTCGCAGCCGATACCGCATATAGCGCAGGTTGATTCGACTACCGTGCACTCCACCGGGCGGCCCCTGTAGGCGCTGGCTTTGGAGAAGATAGCGCCGGTCGGGCATGCCTGGAAGCAGCCGCCGCAGGAAATGCAGGATGATTCTCCCAGCGGTTGATTGATGTCGGCTGATACATTGGTCTTCCAACCGCGCTTCATGAAATCCAGCGTATGGGCGCCGGTGATTTCATCGCAGGTCCTGATGCACCTGCCGCACAGGATGCAGCGGTTATGGTCCATGACTATGGAAGGATGCGAGGAGTCAGTGGTCTGGTCAGGCCAGGCATACTGATACCTTGCATTGTCCATCTGGTATTTGTAGGCCAGGCTCTGCAGTTCGCAGTCGCCGCTGGCTACACAATAGGCGCAGAGGTGATTGCGCTCTGTGAAAAGAAGCTCAAGGATCAGACGGCGGTATTTTTCAATCTTCTCACTGTTGGTAGTTACTACTATGTCCGTCACGTGCAGGATAGGTGCAGGCCGGAACTGGTTTTCTTTCTTTTTCAATTTCAACCAGGCATAGCCGGCAGGCAGCGACATCCGTAAGCCCCTTATAGTGGCATAAAGTAGGCAGATCAATTCCGTTTGCTTGGCAAACGTCTAAGACAGTATCGCCCTGTTTGCCTTTGACCTGTTTTCCGTTAATGGTTAATGTTATTTCGCTCATTTGCCCTTTCTCCTATTCAATATCGCATCTCAGGCATCTGCTGCATTCTTCCTTGGCTTCATTGGCCGTGTAGTTAACACAGACCTCTTTGAAGGAAGTTTTCCGGTCTGCCGGACGTAACTCTGCGATGCCGATACGGGCTCTTTCTTTAGTTTCTTCATCAGTGGGAGGAACCATGCTATATTTGTATGTTTCAGCATCCTTACGATCAACCCTCGGCCCCAATTCTTTGCCGGTAAGATATCTCTTTATCGAGGATGCTGCTCTCTGGCCGGAGGCTATAGCTTCGATGACCGTCCACGGGCCAGTGGCGGCGTCACCGCCGACGAATACGCCTTTCTGTTCGGTTGCCAGTGTCCGTCTTGTCGGCAACCAGCGTACCGCCTTTGCCAGTCTTAACTTCTCCCAGTTTAAGCGAAGCGGTATCGGGTCTCTGGCCGATTGCTTCGATCAGCATATCTACCTCGATCGTGTACTCGGAACCCGGGATTGCCTTGGGTGAGCGTCTGCCGCTCTTGTCGAAGTCACCGAGCGCCATTTTGTTGCATTCAATTGCGGCAACTGCGCCGCCCTTGCCAATCACTTTCACAGGTGCGGAAAGGACATGAAGTTTAATTCCTTCTTCCTCCGCTGCTGCGATTTCTTCCAGCTCGGCGGGCATGTCGGACTTCTCCCTGCGGTATACGATGTGTACTTCATCGGCGCCTTTACGAACAGCAACCCTGGCAGCGTCGATGGCGGAGTTACCGCCTCCGATTACCGCTACTTTCTTGCCGACTTTAATATCTTTACCGAGATTAATGTTCCTCAGGAAGTCAATGGCATCGTAGACACCCGCAAGCTCTTCGCCGGGGATGCCCATCTTGTCGCCCTTATGAGCGCCGATGCCTACGAATACTGCTTTATAGCCCTCTTTGAAAAGGGCGTCTATATCTTTGACCGGGGTGTTCAGCTTGATTTCAACACCCAGTTTCTTAATGTTGTCGATTTCCTTGTTCAGGACATCCTTGGGCAACCTGTACTCAGGAATACCTACTGCAAGCATCCCGCCTGCTACCGGCAGGGATTCGAAAACCGTCACTTTATAACCCTCGATTGCGAGATCCCAGGCAGCGGCGAGACCGGCAGGGCCGGCGCCGATTACGGCGACTTTTTCTGCCTTGGCTGGCTTTATCGGAGGTGTGTAAGACAGGCCGTGTTCCCAGGCATAGTCGGATGCATATCGCTTCAGGTGCCTGATGGAAATAGGTTCGTCAACCTGTCCCCTGCGGCATTTCCTTTCACAGGGGTGCGGGCAGACACGTCCTACTGACAGCGGTAGAGGCAGCCTCTGGCTGATCAAATCGTATGCTTCAGTCGGCTTGCCTTCCTTTATCAAGGCTATGTAACCGGGTACATCCAGCCCGACGGGGCAGGTGTGCTGACACGGTGCGCGGAAAAGCGGCTGGCACATGGCCGCCGGACATTTCTTATCTATGATATGTGATTCGTATTCTTCCCTGAAGTGTCTGAGGGTTGAAAGAGCGGGATTGGGAGCAGTCTGGCCAAGTGCGCAGAGACAAGCATTCTGCATCATCTCGGAAAGCTCTTCAATTGTAGCGATATCTTCCATGGTGCCTTGACCATTTGTAATCTTGGTCAGAATGGCAAGGACCTTGGGGATACCGGCACGGCAGGGGACACATTTGCCGCATGATTCATCTCTGCAGAATCCAAGGAACATCTTTGAGATATCAACCATGCAGTTGTCTTCATCCATGACCACCACGCCGCCTGATCCCATAATTGCACCCAGCGCAGTAACGGACTCATATTCAACAGGTACATTAACATGCTGAATGGGAATAACGCCGCCTGACGGGCCTCCTAATTGAGTGGCTTTGTATTTTTTGCCTTTTGGTATACCGCCACCGATATCAAATACTATTTTACCGAGGCTGGTGCCCAGCGGCACTTCTACCAAACCAACATTATTAACCTTTCCTACGAGACTGAGGGTCTTGGTGCCCGGACACTTCTCCGTGCCGACGCTGGTGAACCAATCAGCTCCCTCACGAATTATCCTGGGTATGTAAGACCATGTCTCAACATTATTGAGAGCAGAAGGTTTCTGGAAAAGGCCTTTATCTGAGGGGAAAGGCGGCCTTTGCTTCGGCATACCGCGTTTACCTTCAACTGAGGTCATCAGGGCTGTCTCCTCGCCGCAGACAAAAGCGCCTGCGCCGGGGAAGATATCAAGGTGAAATTCGAAGTCGGTGCCCATAATGTTCTTGCCGAGGAATCCGTACTCTCTGGCCTGTTTGATAGCCGCTGCCAGAGTTTCAATGGCCAGCGGATACTCAGCCCGTATATAAGCAAATCCCTGCTTTACATTTTCAACAGCAAAAGCGCCCAGCGCCATACCTTCAATAATAGAGTGCGGGTTACCTTCCAGCACAGCACGGTTCATGTATGCGCCGGGATCGCCCTCATCACCGTTGCATAGAAGATACTTGACATTACCCGGTGATTTCTTGAGAAATCCCCACTTTGTTGCGGTCGGGAAGCCTGCGCCACCCCTTCCACGGATATTGGACTTTTTTACCTCCTCCAATACATCATCCGGCTTCATCTTAAATAAAGCTTTGGCTAAAGCTTCATAGCCGCCGCGTCCGATATACTCCTCGATATTCCAGGGATTGATAAGTACATTATTGTGCAGAATACGTAGCTCCTGTTCAGCCAGGAATTCGATTTTCAGCCTTTCAGGTATGGCTTTGTTAGTAACAGGATCGTGATAGACCAATCTCTCTACGATCTGCCCCTTTAATAAATGTTTTTCTACAATCTCCTCAACATCTTCAGGTGTGACCCTTACATAGAGGATGTCGCCAGGATTAACGATTACTGTCGGGCCCAGTTCACAGGGGCCAAGGCAGCCGGTCCTGACGATAGTGGCCTTGCTGCTCATGCCCTTTTTCTTGAGCAGCTCTTCAAATTTCTCGGTTACCTTATCGCCACCCGCAGCCGTACATCCCGCGCCAGTGCATTGCTGAATGCAAATCTCCGGTGATGTCTTGAATGCGGAAAAATCCCTATTTTCGCGGACTTTTAAGGTTGGTGCTATCTTATTCTGGAGTTTGATTAATTCATCATATGAGGTTATCTTTGGCACTTCATTTCCCTCCTACTTGTACATGCTCAGGATTTCTTTGACCTGCCCCGGTTTCACTTTGCGGTGGATATCGTCGCCGATGGCAATTACCGGTGCAAGCCCGCAGCAACCCAGGCAGCGTACTATCTCAAGAGAAAACTTGCCGTCCGGGGTGATTCCCTCAGGTTCCAGCCCATATTCCTTCTTGAGTAGATCGAGTATTTGTTGGCCTCCCTTTACGTAGCAGGCCGTGCCCAGGCATACCTGGATGACGTGCCTTCCCTTGGGCAGCATGGAAAAGAAACTGTAGAACGTGACTATACCGTGTAGCTCACTCAGGGGGATTTTCAGGTCCCTGGAAATCGTTTTCAACACTGTCGGCGGTAGATAGCCGACAACACCCTGCGCTTGCTGCAAAACGCGGATGGGCGCTGCCTGCCTGGCCGCCAGTGTCGTCAATGATTCCCTGGATACGCTGGAACGCCCTGCCTGCGAAGCCTCTTCCGGTGTCTGGGGATGCAGGAGTTGACTTTGACTTTGCCATAAAAATCCTCCTAACTCAGGCTGTATACATTAAAAAAGGGAATAGAGTCCACAACCCTATTCCCCTGGTAAGACCAAACGTCAGTAGAATCTAACCAAACAAATATTGTAGTTCTTATTGTACTTAAAGTCAAAGCTCGGTTACCTTCACGGAAAACGAAAAAAAGATTGTTCATTGATTCATCAATCAAAGCTTTGCTGTCTTTTCGAGGGACTTGAGCGAACTGTCTATTCCCCTGCCGAAAAGCTTCAGTTCGATGGGTTCGCCCTGCCCGTATTTCTTATAAACCCGGCATACTTCGCATATACTGGTATCTATTCCGGTCTCGCCGTAGTCATCAAGCTTGCAGTATGTGCCCTCAATCTGCCAGCACGGCAGGAACTGGTACTTGGTGGAGGGGCACTCCTCACGAATCATGGCCGGACAATGGCACATCTCCCAGCAAGGCGACTTTCCGTTCCAAAAATTGGTCTGCTCCTCGGAGGTTGCGTGAGATGCTCTATTAAGCCTTTCAATAATATCGGGGGAAATCTTATTTACCTCCGTGGGACGGTTGAGGAGTCTTCCAATGCCGGGACTGTACCCTTCTGTAGAGGATAGTTTAACCCGGCGATTGTTTCATCCGCCTCAAAGCCTAATCGCCCGCAAGTGGAAATCCAGGGGCATATTACGATTGTATTGCATAAAGTGAATGGATTCGTCACTTCATGCAATATAACGTAAAATACTTAGGTGTTTAGGCTTAACCGCAGGGTTTACGGCTTGAATGCTGTATCTATGTTGTATATAATCACACCTTGATGGAGATAATGATGGACAAAATTAGGATTCTTCTAGCCGAAGACCACAAAGTTGTAAGGGAAGGGACAAGACGATTACTGGAATCGCAGAGTGACTTTGAGGTGGTCGGTGAAGCCAGTGATGGTATCGAAGCTGTGGAACTGGCGAAAAAATTGAAACCCCAGATAATTATCATGGATGTATCCATGCCCAGGCTTAATGGGATTGAAGCCACAAAGCAGATCAAGGCCGTGTATCCAAACATGGCCATACTCGTATTGACAGGGTACGACGATGACGAATATGTATTTGCATTGCTGGAGGCAGGCGCAGCAGGATACCTGCTGAAAGAGTCCAGCGGCGAGGAATTGATCGATGCCATCCGGCAGGTCATGGCTGGCGAGCCGGTGCTTCATCCGAAAATAATGAAGAAAGTGCTCAACAGGCTCAGGACGCCGGTTGAAGAGCCATCGTCGCAAACCTCCAGCGAGGTCCTGAGTGACCGGGAGATGGAAGTTCTAAGGTTGGCCGCAAAAGGCATGAGCAATATGGAAATAGCGGATAGCCTGACTCTCAGCGTGAGGACGGTGCAGACGCATTTGCGCAGCATATTTAATAAGCTCGGCGTAGGCTCCCGGTCAGAAGCCATTGTATATGGCCTGAAGAAAGGCTGGCTTACCCTGGAAGAACTGCCCTGACCCGGAACGGCCGGACTGCCCTGCATAGTATATAGGGCTCTAGACTATGAAGATCCCGTATAAAATTTGGTCCCGCTATCATTTCTGGATAATTGTTGTTCTGTTTGTGGGGGTGACGCTCTTCCTTTACAGGGATGTGATATGGCCGTCCGGCGTCAGGTCCGACGTTTTTCTGTTTAATTTAAGCCGTCATACAATTGAGAGAAACCTCTTCCTCCTTATTGCCCTTTATACAGGGTTCGTTTTTGGTATCCTGCCTACCTTCATAGTGATGATGGCCTCTCTATGCGTCATGTTGCCTCAGGCCATACTGTACTCCAACAACGTCAGCGATGCCATCCTTGAAGTGACACTGGTCACCATCGCCGGATTTGTCTTTCTGAGCTGGCAGCGTATAAAGGAAGGTGATGACCGCCGCTACAAGCGGGCGGTATCAGCCCTGGAAAGAACACAGGAACAGCTGCAGACTCGCATACGTGAAGCCAGGGCAAATGCGCGACGCTTGGCCACGCTCAATACTATTTCCAACGCCCTGAGCCAGTACCTCGAGCCGGCCAAGGTGATTGAGACGGCCATCGAAATGGTGGGTGAAGTGATGGAGGTCGAGGTCATACTGGTTTTCACAATTGAGCCTATGAGAAACGAGTTGGTACTGACGGCCTACGAGGGCATATCTGCGGACTCTGCCAGCGAGTTGGACCACATACAGTTGGGAGAAGGGTTCAACGGGCAGGTTGCGGCTACGGGCGAGGTAATGCTGGTGCCCGATGCATCCGCTGATCCACGATTGACGAGGCCCGCGGTAATACGCAATAAAATGCATCCCATGCTCATAGTACCCATGAAGTCCAAAGGTGTAGTTATAGGTACTCTCTGCGTGGCCATGCGCCGTCCCCGCACCTTTCTACCCGATGAGATCGATCTGCTGAGCACGATTTCCGGTCAAATAGCCTCGGCGCTCACCAACGCCAGGCTTTACGAGGAAGCCAGGAAGATCGCTGACCAGCTTTACAAATCGGCCAGGGACTATCGGAACCTGTTTGAGAATGCCCATGATGCTATCTGGTTTCATGATCTTGACGGAAAGATCCTGGGGGCCAATAAGGCCGCCGAAGATCTGACCGGTTATCCCATTCAGGAGTTTATTGGCAGCAACGTTAGAGAATTCATGGATGAGAACATGTTGGATCTCGCCAGGCAGGTCCGGCATAAGCTATTGTATGGTGAGCCGTTTGAACAGCCGTATGAGCAGCAGAATCTGAGGAAAGACGGTGAGCGCAGGACCTTCATGTTGACATCGAGCCTGATGACGGTTGACGACAAGCCCGTCGGTTTTCAACATGTAGGCCGCGATGTAACCGAAGAGAGACGGATGCAGAAAAACCTGCGCTACTATCTTAACCAGATCACACGGGCGCAGGAGGAAGAGCGTAAGAGGATTGCCAGGGAGCTTCATGATGACACTGCCCAGGCATTGTTTGCCATCTCGAGGCAGGTGGACAATTTTGTCAGAGATAACGTGGGCCTTTCGCAGCAGCAGAGATCGTCGCTTCATGATATCAGGCAAAGGCTCGGCGTGACATTGCAAGGAATCAGGCGTTTCAGCCAGGACCTGCGCCCCTCGATCATTGATGATCTCGGGCTGCTCCCGGCCGTCAAATGGCTGGTCAAACAAAAATCCGAGGAAAGCGGTGTGGATGTTACATTAAAAATCGCAGGGAAGGAACAGAGATTGCTGCCCGAAGTGGAGCTGATAATCTTCAGGATCGTGCAGGAAGCGCTCAATAATATGTTCAAACATTCTCATGCCACCCAGGCGGATGTACAAATTGAGTTTACGGACTCACATGTGTCTGCTTCCATCCACGATAATGGAAAAGGGTTTGAACTGCCTGAGACTGTCGGCGACCTGTCTCATTCAGGTAAATTGGGTCTGGTCGGGATGCAGGAGAGGGTTTCTCTGATCAATGGTTCGCTCGTTATCAAGTCTGAAAGGGGCAGGGGGACACTGGTGACCGTAAGCGTACCCATAAAAATATGATTCTGCCGGCTACAGCTTGTCCAGGTAGTCTGACACGTCTTCCTGGCTCAGTATCCTGGTAGACTTGTCGCTCAACGCGTCGGGCGCTTCGTCGGCTTCGCTATTCAATACTAAAGCGATCGGCAACTGATTATCGATCTTTCGTATTTTAGAGATCTCTTCCATGTCCTGCGTGTCCGGGAAATATACAAGCACGGCTTTTGGCTCACTGAGCAGGAAAGTATGCATCAGGTCATCTGAACTTTGAGTGGTAAATACCTTGTACCCCTTACTTTCCAGGCCGGCTATGACGCCCCTATGGTATTCACTGTCCTTGCTGAAGATGAGCAAAGTCCTCAGTAATACGTTCATGCGTGCGATAATATGGTCCAGCTTGGCATCGCCTTCGGTATTGAACTTCTTGACGTAGGGAATGCCGTAATACATTATTTCCACCAGCTTATCGGTTTCCTTTAGCGGTGAAATGCCCATGGCAACTATAGGTTTGGACCCGTTCATGCACGCCTGGAGGACTTCTTCGATACCGCCCGGAAGGTCCACGTCGATAATGCAGGCATCTATATCGCCTTGCTCCAGCTGTTTTAAGGCCGTCTCCTTCGACTCGGCAGGGTACAGGGCATAGTCCGAATCAAGCAATGCCCGGCCAAGCATGCTCATGAAATTCGCATTGCTGTCAGCTATGACAATTTTAAATCCCATTATGAAATAGGACCCCTTAATAAAAACTTCCGGGGATATTGCAGCAGTGGGGAATTACCATCTATTTTACATTCATTCCTGAAGTAAGAGCAAGAACACATAGGAAGCGGTCATTTGCCCGACTTCCGCGCTTTCCTGCCCATGGTCTTCATACAAAGGCGAGCGTAATTGCCGGCAACTTTCCCTATACTTTTCCAATCCAGAGTGCTCCACATGCTGTCAGCCAGCCCGAATGGGAACATTAATGGGATGCATCCCCTCGAATATTCAAGCATCCATGCATGGTCCTTAATGCAGTAGCCCTTGGCAAGGGACTTGCCAAGATAAGCGGCATCTCCCGGCCTGAATACGGTGCGTTCGAACTGGCCCTCTGTATAGCACCACATCTCGCCATCCATCATGAAATCATGGACTTCGGCGCTGTAGCGGCCTGAGTGGCCCTCCGTCCCTATGGGACTCCCAAAAAATAGCAGGTACTCCGAAAATGAAGCGTACAGGAGCGTAAGTATACCCATTGCGCCACCTGCATTGTTGAATATCCAGTCCTGCTTCTTTTCAATCAGCCCGGGATATTTGAGGTCCAGTTCCTCTGTCACCGCGGAGAACATCTTCGGGTAAGGCAGCCCGATGCCTTTTTGGGCGCAGCCATGGAGTATCACAGGATCAAATATATATGCCATACAGTTAGGGGTTGGTGAGCGGCCCCATGGCTAATATATTAACATACCTTCCATTCGACATATTTTCGGTTCGGGACTATTTCCGGATGCATATATGTGAATATACTTGACTTCAACGCTCATTTATTGTATTTTTACAGTCGCCACCAAACGTGGGCTTGCAGTGAGTATTTAAGGAGGTGCGAGGAGTTCTCCTTATTATCGAATATTATCCTACAGATTTAGCCATTAAATATTTTTAAGGAGGAGCCCCAGGAAGTGTTCAAAAACAAAGCATTCGTCATGGTAGCAATTCTTGTCCTGGTACTGGCAACAGTAGCCATATCATGCGCACCGGCAGCCAAGCCGGCGACAACGACCGCCCCGGCGGCGACGACTCCCCCGGCGACAACGACCGCTCCGGCAACCACACCGGCAGCACCGCCCCCCACTCCCCCTGTACCCTCAACCGCGACTCCGCCCCCGGCAGCTGCTCCCGCGGCGCCAGTGATTAAGACTTCTTTTGAAGCTACGACGTATACGGATACCAAGAATGGATATTCGGTTATGTATCCCAAATCGTGGACTACAGGCGATTTCTCAAAAATTCCCGGCGCCGTGTTTCTCGCAGCCTCAGGGAAGGACGACATCATCATTGGAGTGAGACCTGCCACGAGTTTTAAGGATGCTTCGGTGGCCTTTGTTACAGACATAATCACTGCTTCCGGACAGTCTTTCACCCCGTCTGTTGACGCTGAAAACAATGTCACTTTAGCCGATGGAACCAAAGCTGACCAGGTCCTGGTTTCCGCGGCTTTCGGTATGGCCAAAGGCGCGTCCACAGGCATAATCAAGAATGGTAACGCAATAATGATAGTTACTCTTTCGGACCCGGGAAAATGGACCTGTATAAAGAGATTGGATTAACACTGCTGGCGAAATAAATCCAGTAGTTCCGCCATTTAGGGGGCGCTGTGCGAGTACAGGGCCCCCTTTTTGTTGCTAGAAAAATAGCTGCCCCATGAAGTATAATATAGTCTGGTGTGATTTCAGGTGTGAGAGGCAGTACGAGGTTTGAACAAACTGTGGGCAAGCTTACAAGTTCGGAAGTGTAAGGCATATTTGATCAATATAATCCTGTAAAGATGCGATCTGACGTATTGGTTGAGGTAATAGACGGGTATCGAGTGATCATGCAAGGAGGTGAGAGGAGTTCTCCTATTATCGAAGATGAGCGCAAGCACATAACCAATCTATTTTATTTAAGGAGGAGCCCCAGGAAGTGTTCAAAAACAAAGCATTAGTCATCGTAGCAATTCTTGTTCTGGTAATGGCAATAGTAGCCATATCATGCGCACCGGCAGCCAAGCCGGCGACAACGACCGCTCCGGCGGCAACGACCCCTCCGGCGACAACCACCCCTCCGGCAACCACACCGGCAGCACCGCCACCTACTCCCCCTGTACCTTCAACCGCGACTCCACCCGCAGCTGCACCCGCTGCCCAAAGTGAAACATCGTGAGAGTCCACCACTTATTCCAATGATAAGTACGGCGTATCTTACTTCATATCCCAAAACATGGTACAGCATGAGCAGCCGGCCACAAGGATACGATGTCTTGGCTGCGGCGAGTAGTATCCCAGGGGCTGACAAGCCTGCTCACAGTCGTAGTTGCGGATGCAGATGATTTGCGAAGGCGGTAAAGGCAACATATGATGCTACTCCCACACTTTAGCAGTCTCGGTGTGCAAGTTGACATCGTTTCCTCCAAGGCTGGGACCCTTGCCGACGGCAAGACCCCGTGCTACCGAAGTGGAATTGGCGCCAAAGATTATGGGCATTTACAATCTCTATGCTTATGACTTGGCCTTTGTCAAGGGCGACAAGATCAATTATTCGTCTCAGTCAACACTTTGGCGGCGGCAATGAACAGGCCGTTTACAAAGAGATTGCCTAGTACCCTGGCCGTTAAATAGCTTTAATTAGTATAGCTGAGTTGAGGAGGCCCCGCTCAAACGCGGGGCCTCCTTTTTTATTTCTGCTGATGGTTGCCTCTGTGATACAATTCCAATGTAGAATAGATTGCTCTAAGAGGTTCAGCTTGGAGGAAAGAATGGGAAAACAGGGCGGCGGCAGCCAATGGCTCGATCAGATCAAACAGAAATATCCCGAGAAATTTGCCACAGAAAGTCAGATTTTCAGCAAAATTCACCCGGGGAACCGCATATTTATAGGCACCGCCTGTGCTGAACCACAATACCTTGTGAGCGCGCTTGTTAAATACGTGGAATCCAACCCCAAAGCATTTTTTGATGCCGAGGTATTACAGGTTTGGACCCTGGGTGTTGCCGCGTATACGCAGGAGAAATTCAAATCCAATTTCAGACACAACTCATTCTTCATCGGGGACAATACGCGAACGGCTGTGAATGCCGGGCTGGCGGACTATACACCTATTTTCCTGTCGCAGGTTCCTGCCTTATTTCGGAGGGGGATTGTATGTGTCGATGTGGCGCTGATTCAGACTTCCGTTCCTGATAGGCATGGGTATTTAAGCCTGGGCGTCAGCGTTGATATCGTAGCTGAAGCCATTGCGCAGGCGTCACTGGTTGTCGCCCAGGTCAATTCGCACATGCCTCGGGTCCAGGGCGACGGGTTCCTGAATATAGACAAGATTGACTATATTGTTCCGTATGACGAACCAATCCTTGAATTTGATGTGCCCGTAAATGACGAGATCGCCGACAAGATCGGCGGCTATGTGTCTCGGCTTATCCAGGACGGCGAGACGATACAGGTGGGATACGGTAGTCGGCTGAACTCGATACTCAGGAGCTTAAAGGGCAAAAAGCACCTTGGCGTTCACACTGAACTTATGTCCGATGGCATTGTTGAATTAATGAAGCACGGTGTTATAGACAACTCGCAAAAGAAAGTAGACCGTGGAAAATCCGTGGCAACTTTTTGCATGGGCAAGAAGGAGACTTACGACTATATCGATGATAACCCCTCGATCGAGTTTCGTACGATCGACTATACCAATGATCCGCTTCTAATTGCCATGCAGGATAATATGGTGGCTATCAACAGTGCCCTTGAGATTGACCTGACCGGTCAGGCTACTGCCGAGTCTCTCGGTAAGACCTTCTACAGTGGTGTGGGTGGCCAGGCTGACTTCATGCGCGGGGCAATGTTGGCTGCCCATGGCAAAACAATTCTTACTATTCAGTCCACAGCGCAGGACGACTCCGTGTCCAGGATAGTGCCTTATCTACAGGAGGGCAGCGGCGTCACGATGGTGAGGGGTGATATTCACTATGTGGTTTCCGAATACGGGATCGCTTACCTGCACGGGAAAAATGTCCGTGAGCGGGCTATGGAGCTTATAGCTATTGCTCATCCCAAGTTTCGCTCATGGCTGATCGAAGAGGCCAAAAAGTTGAATATTATTTACAAGGACCAGGCCTTTGTGCCCGGCAGGAGAGGCGAATATCCTGAGTCTCTTGAAGTGTACAGGACAACCTCAAAAGGCTTACAGGTTCTATTGCGGCCTGTAAAAATCAGTGATGAGCCTCTCATTAAGGATTTCTTCTACGCATTGTCAGATCAAAGCTTGTACCGGCGTTTTATTTCAAGCAGGCGGGATATGCCCCACGAACGGCTGCAGGAATTCGTTATTATAGATTACACACAGGAACTGGTTATTCTGGCGACTGTTGGTAAGGAAGAAAATGAGGAGGTGATTGGTGTCGGACAATATGGTATCGGGCAGGATGTGCACAGCGCTGAAGTAGCTTTTGCCGTGAGAGACCAGGACCAGAAGAAGGGGATAGGCACCGAGATGTTGGATTATCTGATTTATCTTGGCAAAAGAAATGGTCTGCTGGCTTTTGATGCGGAAGTTCTGTATGAGAATAAACCCATGCTCACAGTTTTCGAGAGGGCGGGATTCAAGATAGTTAGCAGCGGATCGGGTGTCTACTATCTGAGATTGGCTCTCTAGTCACAGCAATTTAATTTAGGAGGTCTGTTTATGGACTTAGCTGCTTGGCGTGATCTCATTATTGTAATCTGGGGGATTGTAGGTACGATAGCTCTAATTTTTATTTGTACAATAGCCTACATGTTTTATAGACGTACGGTGACATTGCTTGAATCGGCGGATTTGGTCGTTGCTAAAGTTGGCGATGTCATAGACTTTGCCGACAGGGAAGTGCTGCGTCCTGTAGCTCAGTTCGGCACGCTGATTCAAGGTATTATACAGGGTATCAGCCTGTTCAAGGATATGTTTAAAAAGAAAGAGGAGGATGACGATGAATAGGGATTCAAGCTCAGGTTTTTTTGCAGGTCTGTTAATGGGCGCTGTAATAGGGGCCGCCATCGGGTTACTCTATGCGCCGCAATCGGGTGATGAGACCCGCCGTCTGGTTAAGGAGAAGGCCGTTTCAACCAGGGACACACTGGCCAAGGCGGCAGGCAGGATAAAGGAAACCATGGCAAGTAAAATGCCTAAGGAAACGGATTCATAAAGGATCCTGCCGCATTAATTAATAGCTGGCAATGAAAGTCCCGGTAATTAAATAGTTATTCTTCCTGGCTACAGTTTTTTGTTGTATTAGTAAGCGAGGTTTATGAGATGTCGTCCACTTCCGGCAGCCCGTTAACTAAGTTCGCCCGTCCTCTGCTGGTCTTTGTCATTATTGCACTGGTCTTATGGCTGGCCGCGGCATCGATGGCCGTCCTTATCCCATTCTTGATCGGTATCCTGCTTGCTTATATGCTTATGCCTGTTGTCAACTGGCTGGAAAACTTATTGCCTCCCAAAGGCAAAGCGCCCAAAACCAGGAGGATCATATCTATAATACTGGTATTTGTTGCTTTCGCCCTCGTTTTGGCACTGTTCATTGTATATATAGGAGCGACCCTGGTTTCGGCTTCCGGGGCGCTTGCGGACAAAGCCCCTGGATTTATAGATCAGGGCATGGCAAATGTAACCGGATGGATAAAGGTTCTTGGCGGTTCCCTTCCTCACGCCTTTTCCGGGCAGCTTGAAAACATGATTAGCAACCTGGGTCCGGCGGCAGGCAAATTCGTTCAGGATTTTATTGTCGGAAGTTTGGCGGTTATTCCGGCCAGCATGCCTACCATTGTTGGCTTCCTGATTCTGCCTTTCTTCCTGTTCTTCGTTTTGAATGATTACGAATCATTCCAGAAGTATTTTTATGACTATTTGCCTGCCAATGCCGCTAGACATACGGCTAACATACTGGGCATCATAGGCAATAATATGGGCAGGTATTTACGTTCGCAACTCATACTCGGACTCATCGTCGGGTTCATGGTATTTATTGGCCTGGCCGTTTTGAGGGTGGACTACGCTCCTGCGCTGGCCGCTGTCACGGCGGTGAGTCAATTCATTCCTATAGTAGGTCCCGTAGTTTCGGGGCTCATAGTTTTGCTGGTTACCCTGGCTTTGCAGCCGGACAAGGCCCTATGGGCACTGATCATATTTCTGATCGCCCAGGGTATCTTGAACATGGTCTTTGTCAACTGGATTCAGGGCAAATATATGCAGATACATCCGGCCGTTGTCATGGTTCTGCTGGTTGTGGGCGGGTACATTGCGGGACTTTGGGGCGCCATACTTGCGCTGCCTGTCGGAGCCACCATATGGCAGATATATATTTATTTCCGCAACCAACAGGCAGATAACAAGAGCGCAGACTTAATTAAAGCTTGACACTTGCCATCCCTTCCTGTATCATTTTCGTTTGGTTGTATTATGTCCATCATATGGTATAGTTGTTCGATTTATCGGTTAAGATTATCATCTATTCTATTTTCCCGATGGGCCTTAGATTAACAATTACCTGTTTTGAATAAGCAAATAATATAAGGAGGATCTATAAAGCAAAGTTATGGCAGACAAACCTGAAGAGAAAAAAGCAGCAATCACCTCTATGTCGGTCGAAAACAGAAAATTTGACCCGCCCAAGGAATTTTCCAAAAATGCTTACATCAAAAGCATGGCGGAGTACAAGAAAATGTACAAACGCTCCATTGACGATATGGAGGGTTTCTGGGCTGAGCAGGCCGCTCAGATAGACTGGTACAAGAAATGGGACAAAGTGCTGGTCAATGATTTTGCCAATGCCAAGCACGAGTGGTTCGTCGGAGGCAAACTTAATGTGTCTTACAACTGCCTTGACAGGCACTTGAACACCTGGCGGAAAAATAAGGCCGCTATCATGTTCGAAGGCGATATCGGAGATTCCAAGACCTATACCTACGAACAACTCTGGTATGAAGTCAACAAAATGGCCAACGTGCTCAAAAAGCACGGCGTCAAGAAGGGCGATCGCGTTACCATCTATCTCCCGATGATTCCCGAGCTGCCGATTGCCATGCTGGCATGCACCAGGATCGGCGCCATCCATTGCATCGTATTTGGCGGCTTCAGCGCAGACGCTTTGAAGGACAGGATCGTTGACTGCTCGGCATCACTGCTGATTTGCGCCGATGGTTACTATCGCGGAGGCAAAGTAGTCAACAGTAAAGCCAATGCCGACCAGGCCCTTCAGTCAGCCCCCACTGTAAAGACAGTCATCGTAGTCAATCGTGCCAACAACAGTGCTCCCATGGTCGCAGGCCGCGACGTGGCATGGAATGACGAAATGGATGCTGACGATGTCAAGAAGCCCTGCGAGCCCGAGAAAATGGATGCAGAGGATCCTCTGTTTATTCTGTACACCAGCGGCAGCACCGGCAAGCCCAAGGGCGTGTTGCACACTACTGCAGGCTATCTGCTCTATGTAATGACGACCTTTAAATACATCTTTGATTACAAGGACCAGGATACCTTCTGGTGCACAGCCGATATCGGCTGGGTTACCGGTCACAGCTACATCGTTTATGGTCCTCTTGCCCAGGGCGCAACCAGCCTTATGTTTGAAGGCGTTCCCAACTATCCCAAGCCGGACAGGTTCTGGGATATCATTGAGAAATACAAGGTCAACATCCTTTACACCGCTCCGACTGCCATCCGTGCTATCGCCAAAGATGGCGACGACTGGCCCAAGAAGCATGATCTCAGCTTCGCTCAGGCTTCTCGGCACCGTCGGCGAGCCGATCAATCCCGAAGCCTGGATGTGGTATTACAATGTGATCGGCGGCGGCAGGTGCCCGATCGTCGATACCTGGTGGCAGACCGAGACCGGCGGCATCCTGATTACCCCGCTGCCCGGCGCTTTCCCGATTAAACCGGGTTCTGCTACACTCCCGTTCTTTGGCGTTGCCGTCAAAGTCATCAGGGAGGACCGCACTCAGGCCGGAGCTCCAACGAGGGCGGTTCGCTTAATCATTGAAAAACCGTGGCCTGGCCTTATGCGCAGAGTGTACGGTGATCCTGAGAGATTCAAGAATACCTATTTCATTCAGAATCCGGGCGTTTACACCACCGGTGACGGCGCCAGGGTTGACGAAGACGGCTATTACTGGCTGATGGGCCGCATCGACGACGTTATCAACGTATCCGGTCACAGGATCGGTACTGCCGAGGTCGAGAGCGCTCTCGTTTCTCATCCAGCCGTTGCAGAAGCTGCAGTGGTCGGCATGCCTCACGACATTAAGGGCCAGGGCATTTACGCCTACGTCACCCTTAAGACCGGCCAGGAGAAATCAGACGATCTAAAGAAAGATTGGTCGCCCATGTCCGCAAAGAGATCGGCCCCATTGCTACCCCGGACAAGATCCAGTGGGCTGATGGTCTGCCCAAGACCCGCAGCGGCAAGATCATGCGCAGGATCCTGACCAAGATCGCAGCTAATGATGTTTCCAACCTTGGAGATACCAGCACGCTTGCTGATCCCGCAGTGGTAACTGATCTTGTTAAGAACAGGGTCTAATTAGAAATGAAAAAAGCGGCGCTGCCAATTTGGCAGCGCCGCTTTTTTTTACCCCGGTAATGGACGCTGACCAGGCGATCGTGCGTACGTGCGTTGACACTTCCAGTGACAGCCACGTATAATAGCAAACCAGTTTCGTAAAAAAATAGGAGGTATCAATTTGGCGGATAACGAAAGATTGATTAAAGACATCACTGCAAATCCAGCGCCGCTGGGGCTCCTCGCATTTGGCATGACCACTGTTCTCCTCAATTTGGCCAATGCAGGTATTTTCACTCTTGGGTCGATGATCCTTGCCATGGGTATATTCTATGGCGGCATCGCACAGGTGATCGCAGGTATTGAGGAATGGAAAAAAGGAAACACATTCGGTGCGACGGCGTTTACTTCATATGGGCTTTTCTGGCTTTCGCTCGTGGCGCTGCTGGTAATGCCTAAAGTCGGTTGGTGGGACGCCACGGATAACACGGGCATGATATTTTACTTTATCATGTGGGGCATCTTCACAACTGTTATGTTCGTTGGGACTTTAAAGCTCAACCGCGCTTTGCAAGTTGTATTCTGTACTCTTGCTATACTTTTCTTCCTGCTTGCCATTCGTGATATAACGGGCAGCAAAGTCATAGGCGTTATCACTGGATACGAAGGCATTATTTGCGGTTTGTCAGCTATTTATGCCGGTCTGGCACAGGTACTTAACGAAGTAAACGGAAAGGTTGTCTGGCCCATCGGGCCCGTTGCCAAATAAATACTAGTTAAGGAACCAATGGATATTCCGGAGGCCGGCTGCAAGCCGGCCTCCTTCTTTTTATGCGTATGATAATGCGGTGCTACAATATTAAGGACTATTTCGGCCAGGATATTTCACATGACACTCAATAATATAGTTGTTCGTGGTGCACGCGAACATAATCTCAAGAATATCGATGTTACGATTCCGCGTGATAAGCTCATCGTAATTACCGGTGTATCAGGTTCGGGGAAAAGTTCCCTGGCCTTTGACACGATCTATGCGGAGGGACAGAGGCGTTACATCGAGTCCTTATCTGCCTATGCCCGTCAGTTCCTCGGGCGCATGGATAAGCCGGACGTTGACTACATCGAGGGGCTCAGCCCTGCAATATCGATAGACCAGAAAGGGCCTTCACACAACCCGCGCTCCACAGTGGGTACAGTGACTGAGATATATGACTATCTGCGCTTACTATTTGCAAGGGCCGGCCGCCCTCACTGTCCCCAGTGCGGACGCGAAATTGCCCGTCAGACTGTGCAGCAAATTGTAGATGCGGTGCTCAATATCAAATCGGGCAGCCGTATCATGATCCTGGCACCCCTCATCCGCGACAGGAAAGGTGAGCATTTGCAGATAATGGACGACCTTAAGAAGGCCGGCTTCGTCCGCATCAGGGTCGACGGATATGTGCGCGACCTGACAGAAGAGATCAAACTGGATAAGAATAAGAAGCATAACATCGAGGCGGTCGTTGACCGCATTATAACCGGAGATGAAGGCAACAGGGCCCGCATCGCCGATTCAGTGGAAACGGCTCTTAAGCTTGGCGGAGGCGTTGTGCTGATTGCTATAACCGACGGAGAAGAGCTGCTGTTTTCCGAGCATTTTGCCTGCGTTCACTGTGGGATAAGCCTGGGGGAAATAGCCCCACGCACTTTCAGCTTTAATAGCCCGCATGGCGCCTGCCCGACCTGCACCGGCCTCGGTATTAAGCTTGAGATCGACCCTGACCTTGTCATCCCCAACCGGGAATTGTCCATTTCTGAAGGCGCCATAAGGCCCTGGTCTACCTACACGTGGTATCTAAATAACCTGGAGGACGTTGCAGAGCGCTATGGCTTTTCCCTTAAGGTGCCTTTCAAGAAATTAAGCAAAGAACATGCTGAACCTGGTCTTATATGGGGAGAATCCAGAGAGGCACAGGTACCGCAACCGATTTGGCAAGGTCCGCGAATATGCCGTTGGGTTCGAAGGCGTAATACCCAATCTTGAGAGGTTATACAAGGAGACGGAGTCTGAAAACAGGCGCATTGAAATTCAAAGGTATATGTCGGCTTCTCCGTGTCCTGTCTGCCAGGGCAAAAGACTAAAGCCGGAGACTCTCTCGATTCTCATAGACAAAATCAACATTATGGATGTGACTGCCATGTCAGCCGTCCAGGCAAGCGCCTGGGTGCAGGGCATTATGGGTACTCGCGACGGAGAACCCGTGCTTACTCCCAACGAAAAAATGATTGCCCAGCAGATAGTCAAGGAGATTGATTCCAGGCTTGGCTTCCTTAAGGATATAGGTCTGGGGTATCTGACTCTGGACCGTTCGTCCGTTACCCTGAGCGGTGGAGAAGCCCAGAGAATCAGGCTCGCGACCATGATCGGCAGCGGGTTGATGGGCGTGCTTTATATTTGTGACGAGCCTACCATCGGGTTACACCCTGCCGATATCCACCGGCTTATTAATACCATGAATAAACTGCGGGACCTGGGAAACACAGTAATTAGCGTTGAGCATGACGAAGCCATGATGCGGGCTGCCGACTATATCGTTGACCTTGGACCCGGTGCGGGTGAACACGGCGGCCGCGTTGTAGCTGCTGGTACCATAGAAGATATCATGAATAGTCCAGAGTCGGTGACCGGGCAATATCTGAGCAAGGCCAGGGAGATTGCCATGCCGGAAAGCCGGCGGGCGGGTTCAGGCAAATATCTGGTCATCAAGGGCGCCAGGGAAAATAACCTGAAAAATATTACGTTAAGGTCCCTCTGGGCAAGCTGGTTTGCATAGCCGGTGTTTCCGGCAGCGGCAAAAGCACGCTGATGAATGACGTCCTGTATAAGAAGCTGGCCCAGATATTTTACAAGTCCAGGGAGAAGCCCGGAAAATGCGATTCGGTTACCGGTATTGAGAATATGGATAAGGTCATCAATATCGACCAGTCTCCGATCGGCCGGACTCCCCGCAGCAATCCTGCCACTTATACAGGGGCTTTCACACCCATCAGGGAACTTATTTGCTTCTGTGCCTGAAGCGAGGGTGCGCGGCTACGGGCCCGGACGGTTTTCCTTCAACGTCAGGGGCGGCCGATGTGAAGCCTGCCAGGGCGAAGGGTATATCCAGATTGAGATGCAATTTCTGCCGGATGTCACTGTCCCCTGTGAGGTCTGCAAAGGCAAACGCTACAACAGGGAAGCGCTGGAGATACAGTTCAAGGGTAAGACATATCGCAGATGTGCTGGATATGACCATCGAGGAGGCAACTGCCTTCTTCGAGCATTTCCCCAAGATCAAGAACAAGCTGGCCACGTTAAATGATGTTGGCCTTGGGTACATGCGGCTGGGACAGCCGGCCCCCACTCTTTCCGGCGGCGAGGCGCAGCGGGTCAAGCTGGCCTCTGAGTTGTCCCGACGTTCTACAGGACGCACCGTTTATATTCTCGATGAACCTACTACCGGGCTGTCGTTTGCCGACATCGATTGCCTGCTGACGGTGCTACAGCGCCTCGTAAACTCCGGCAACACCGTCATCATTATCGAGCACAACCTGGATGTCATTAAGAACGCCGACCACATCATAGATCTTGGGCCAGGGGCAGGAGACGACGGCGGCTACCTGATAGCCGAGGGCACACCTGAACAGGTGGCCGGCATAGAAGGCTCGGCTACTGGACGCTATTTGAGGGAAGCGCTGCAGGACAAACGCGGGGTTCCGGCGGCATAAACGCTAAAATGACGGCTTCCAATTAATAATTCAACTGAAAAATAAGGGATGTTTCGGATACTCTAAGTACCCGTTTTTCGTTTCTGTTTCTGCAGGCCGGTCGCCAATACCTTGATCAGTCCCTCTGCTGATTCCTCGATATTGAATTTGCTGGTTGAAAGACCCCAATTGTAGAGTATGCCGCGGATATTGTGCATAATTATCTGGGTTAGTTCGCTGCTGGAAAGGTCATCACGCAACTTGCCGGAATTCTGGGCTTCTTCGACCAGCTGTTGGATTATCTTGTAAAGGATACGCTTTTCAGTCATAACCGACGTCATCTCGGAGCTTCCAATTTGTGTATAGTACACGGCGCGTATAGCATCCTTGCCGAGTTCTTTTAAATGTCGCAACATCAGGCGCACAAAGGAAACGACTTTCTCGACACCTGGATCGATTGCTGCCAGTTGAGGCAGTATTTGCAACCTGTAGTAATCGTCGAGTATCAGCACTCTTTCGACCAGGATATCGTGTTTTGATTTGAAATGTGAGTAGAATGCGCCCTTGGTCATACCGACGGCGGCACAAACATCATCGATCGTCACCTTATCGTAGCCCCTCTCAAAAAAGAGGGATATTGCCGCATCAAACAGCTTCTGCCTCGTTATGTTTGCCCGTAGTTTGCGGACACTTATCTTCGATTTGGGCATTGTGCTCTATATCGCATCCTTTTAGTATTCCATTTGGCATTATACACAAAACTAATGGAGTATTGACAATCACTATAAAATGGATTATGCTGTGAGTCACATACTTAGAGTATGTGAAAAGCGAGGTAAGGCGAGGCGAATAAAGAGCGGGCCATGTTATTGCCAAGGGATGGCTGTCCTGATTACGGTGCCCGTTGGTATTGTTGTTTGAATTTCTGCGGCTGTTGATATATATCCGTTTGCTTAACTGGTATCAAAAACGGAAGTATAAATATTTGGGAGGTTTGATTTGATCGACAATCGGGTTACTTTTCAGCAAATGATAATCAATGCGCTTGGTAAATATCGGGACCGGGTTTTCAGCAGACTTGACGGCAAGGAAGTTACTTACAAGGATTTAGACATCGCCTCTAATCAGGTGGCAAATGCTATTGTTGGGGCGGGACTTGGCCCGGGTGACAGCGTCGGTATAGTGGCTCCTAATTCGTTTAATATGATCAGGGCCGGCTTGGGCATAATAAAGTCCGGCTGTACTGTCTGCGGCATTACTATGATGGCGGGCGATAATGACATAGCCTATATACTTGAACATGCCGACATCAAGTTGGTTTTTGCTGATGAATCAATTGCGGAAAGAGTTTCCGGATTAAGGGCCCGTTCCACCAATCTGCGGACCATAGTAACAATGGGGCAAAAGCCTGTGGATGGATGTGTAGGATTAGATGAGTTCCTGTCTGGACATCCGACGGATCCGCTTTGCGCAAGTGCCAGGCCGGATGATAATGTCCTTATTGTCTACACGGGAGGCACCACTGGAAAGCCGAAAGGTGTAGTGCATACGCAAAGCACTTTTGCTTTTGCCATGCTGGCGCATGATTGTGCGGTAAATTGGACGGCTGATGACAAATTCCTGATAATGACGCCGCTCACTCACGGTGCTGGCGCCCTCATGTATGCCGGTATAATGATGGGATGCCGGTTTGTTATTGAGAAGCAGTTTGATCCATTCAAGATACTCGACCTGATTGAAAATGAAAGGGTCACCAAGGTCTTCCTGGTACCTACCTTGATCTATATCTTGCTGGATATGCTTAAACAGAAATCGTATAACCTCGGCTCTCTTAATGCGGTTCTTTATGGAGCATCTCCGATCCAGGCCAACAAGCTCGCTGAAGCCATCGAGAAATTTGGTCCTGTATTAGTGCAAGTTTACGGGCAGGTTGAATGCCCGAACCTGATATCTACTTTAACTATCGAAGACCATGCTAAAGCTGTGAAGAATCCCAAGCTGCTGCAAAGCTGCGGCAGACCGAATGTGATGGCATCGGTACGACTGCTTGATGATTCAGGCAAAGATGTCTCCAAAGGGGAAATAGGCGAAATCTGTGCCAGGGCGCCATACGTTATGAAAGGATATCTGAATCAGCCTGATGTTACAGCTAGGACCATAGATGCTGACGGGTGGTTGCACACAGGAGACATGGGCAAGTTTGATAATGAGGGTTACCTTTATATAGTCGATAGGAAGAAAGATATGATTATCAGCGGTGGTATGAACGTTTACCCTGCTGAAGTTGAGGCAGTTATCAGCCAGCACCCTAAAGTAAAGCAAGTTGCCGTTATAGCAGTTCCTGACGACAGGTGGGGAGAATCTGTTACGGCGGTAGTTGTGTCTGATGGCGAGGTGGCGGAAAAAGAACTAAAGGAATTCTGTAAAGGTAAACTGGCCAAGTATGCCCAGCCCAAAACAATTGTATTTCAACATAATATTCCGCTAACGGCCCTGGGTAAAATAGATAAGAAGGCCATAAAAGCACCGTACTGGGAAGGGCGAGAAAGGGCAGTGTCTTAGAAAAAGAAGAAAAATAGGTGCTCAAGTTTTTAACTTGAGCACCTATTTATTATTATACGCTGAGCGTGCTTATTTACCTATCAGCATCCCGGTCGGGTCGATTACATTGCGCAGCAAATCGAGATCTTTATCCGACGGCTCAGGGCTACTGCCATATTTAGCCGGTATGATAATTTCGAAGCTGCTGTTTTCTTTGACTTCCTCGACAGTGACACCCGGATGAAGCGAGAACAGTCTCATCTTCTTGCTTTTATCGTCAAAATCGTACACGGCCAGTTGCGAGATCACCCTGTAAGGGCCGGTGTTTGACGGCAATCCTGCTTTTTCACGTGCGCCGGGGCCCGTCAAAAAGCCAGGAGTGGTAAGGAAATCGAGCTTCTCCACAAATGTGCGTTTTGTCTGGTTGCCGAACATCAGGACTGTCTTATGGCTGAAGGAGGCTATATCATTGGCGCCTCCACTGCCAGGCAGGCGGGTTTTCGGCGTATCGTGCGGGCCGATGACCGTGGTATTGATGTTGCCGTAGATGTCGATTTGCGCTCCGCCCAGGAACCCGTAGTCAATGAATCCGGCCTGGCAGGCTGACATCACATCGTGCATGCTGGATGCTGCCATGGCATGGTAGGTGGTGAGGCCCTGTCCCACGGATATCGGTAACTCGGGTAGCTGCGGTCCGATGCTGCCTGCTTCGAAGATCATCAAAAGGTTCGGAGCATGTGTTTTCTGCGCAAGCATGCCCGCTATCATTGGCAACCCGGTACCAACAAATGCGGCCTTACCGTCTTCCAGGATGCCGGCGGCGGTAAATGCCAGAAATTCTCTCATGTTATATTTCTTATCGTTGCTCATGACTTCTTTTCTCCCTTGTTATATATTGAACGGATCACCGGATTACTTGCGCCACGGTGTGATCAGAGGCACGCGCATTTCCTCGCGTTTGATGAGGAAGTCCAGTTTCTTAAAGCCTCCGCATACTGCGAGATACTCGTCGAAGTCCGCAACGCCGAAAATGTATTTTTCAGCATATTTCTGTATGCCTTCATCGGTCTTGGATACTGCCAGCCACTCGGCGATATGCTCTTCATCGAAGAAATACTCGCCGTGAAGCTCGCAGGGATGTGCGCCGTAACGCTGTTCCACAATGGCGTCAACCAGGTAGAAGGGGATAACGGTGTGCCATGGAGTCTCTCTTATTATCTCATTATCGATGATTTTTTCCGTGGTAATAATGAGCTTGCGTGCGCACCTGGCAAGTTCGAAGTCCTCAACCATGATGCCGTCTATCTGGCAGTTGCCGTAGATATCGCAGCGGTGGACATGGATGAAAGCTACATCAGGGTATGCGGCCGGTATGAGAGTAATGGGTTTGCCGCTGAACGGGTCTTTGACGACCTTGGTGGAGCTGTATTTGCCGGTGTCGGTGCCGAGCATGTTGCGGGCGGGAATAAAGGGGATGCCCATCATGCCGGCCAGGAACCTCCACTGATAGCCGGCGTTGCTGGTCTCGGCAACTACCTTGCATTTGCCGGTTTCTACCATGCGCCTGCTGGCGGGTGAAAGCCCCCTGACTTCGTGGCCGAAGCTGTATGCGGCTTCTACCTCGGATACGCATCCGTTGCCTACCAGCAAGTCCAGGTCGTGGACGGCGGTCTTGCCGGCCATAATGAGATTACGTTTCTTCTGGCGGATGATTTCATAGACAATGTTCATTGAGACCCTGGCGTGCCCGAAGCCGCCGCTTGCAATGTAGTCTCCGTCCTTGATGTATTTTGCCACGGCCTCTTTCGCCGTGGTCGTCTTGTCCTTCAGTGCGCGGGACTTGTTATGAAGGACATACTCGCGGTTTTCATCTGGATCGTGCCAGCCTATTAACTTACCTTGACCTTCCTGCAATACTTCCATTGGTATGTTCTCCTTTTCAAATTCTATTGAAACAATTAAAAGTGCAATATAATCAACTGTAGGCAGTTTTGCACCCTTGGGTGCAAAACTGCCTATCATTATACCTTACTTGATCATATCAGTAACTCCTATTACTGATGGCCATGAAGAGACCTATTTTACCGGTTCCCAGTAAATGTCCAGTATGGTGTTGGACGGCTTTTTGGTGTTGAAACCGGCCTTAACCTTCATACCTATTTTTGCAGTACCGTGCAGTCAGGTAGCCTTTGAATATCGTGCAGCATCCGGGAATTTCAACGTCTATCTGGTAGTAAGGGGCTTCGAGCTCGATGCCGGCGCCGGGATATACCAATTTAGCATAGGTGTGAATAGTCCCTATTACCGGATTGGGTATTTCAACCCATTCCATGGGCTGGTTGCAGTCGGGGCAATCTGCTCTGGGAGGCAGCCACATACGCTTCTCTTCACATTTCGGATTGACGCACCTGGTAGCCATCAGTTTGCCTTTTTTCAATGCCCTGAAAAAGGGTGAGAGTTTTCCGTATGTATGACGGTGCACGGCAGTTCTTGGGGTGTACACTACCATGCCCTCTTCGTCATCTTTCATTATTTCCAGGGGAGTGCCGATGTACTTGGTCTTAAGTTCTTCTAACATGTCTAATCTCCTTTAAAATGCCTTCTCGAGGACACCGACGGTTACATGTGAACCCACGCCGGCATGGGAGACCCAGGCTGCCTTCTTGGCATTCTTTACCTGGAGGCTCTTCCAGTCCTTGGGCTTCTGTTTGCCGAATGATTTCCAGAGCTTGGGATCGCCATGGAACTGGTCATATTTGCCCTGTAACTGCCACAGGCATTCAACGCCTGAGAAGATGCCGGTTGCGCCTACCGCATGCATCGTCCCGATAAGTCCTCCGGAAAGGTTGGACGGGCACTTGCCGCCAAAATAGCCGTCTCCGGACTCGATGAACTCCGGTTCCTTTCCGTAAGGGCGTAAACCGATGTCACCGTATGTCTGGATATCGCTGATAGTGAATGCATCATGTGTCTCTACCAGGTCCAGTTCTTTCAATGGGTCCTTGATGCCGGCCATATTATATGCAAAATAGGCGGCAAAGCGGGCAGCTGCAAAGCTCTCAAATCCCGGCCAGCGGAACCCCTTTCTCTTGTACAGGTGGTCATACATGCCTTCAGGTTCGTTAGGAAGCAGCGGGATTTCCATATGGCGGCGGTCGGCTACCCTCAAAGTATGGCTGGCTCCTGCAATATGAAGCTCGACCGGTGTGTCGGTCAGTTTATAAGCTGTCTTTTCGTCACAGAGCAGCATGCAGGCTGCACCGTCGGTCATTGCACAGCACTCCAGGAAGTGCAGCGGGTAGGTGGATATGGGGCTGGCCAGTACTTCCTCGACAGTGTACTTGCCTGGCTGCTGGGCATACGGTGAATAATAACCATAGAGATGGTTCTTTACTGCTATCTTGGCCCTGGTCGTTTCACTGAGGCCATAGGTTTCTGCGAACCGTACTGCCATCGGTGCGTAGTAGGAGGAATAGATACGCCCGAGGCGGGTTTCAAAGTCTTTGCAGGCTGCGGTCGAAATATAATAGTTGCCCATCTTGGTATCGACTTCCGACATGCGTTCCCAGCCCATGGCCAGGGCCACGTCTGCATAGCCGCTGGCAATGCCCATGGCTGCTGTCAGGATAGTTGCGCCGCCGGTGGCGCCGCCGGTCTTTATGCCGATGTCGAACATGGGGTCGAGACCAAGATAGTCGTTCACCTTGGCTTCGCAGAGCAACTGGTCCTGGAAATGGTCGGCGAAGTTGCCCGCAGTAATCAAATTAATCATGCCCTTCACTTCTACCGGGGACCTTTTCAGGTTGTTCTGCTCAAGCAACTGCCGGAAGGCCACCATTACCTGCTCTTCCAGCTTCATGTCGGAGCACATTTTCTTGTAGTTAACCAGTCCGCCTGCAACTGCAAATACTTTTCGGTTCCATTTGGGTATACGAAGGTTACCCTTTTGTAATTTAATCATTAGATACCTCTTATAATATTTTTTCTGCTGGAGCACGGATTCCCCTGTCTATTATTTTATAGGCTGGTCACCTCCTTGAATTTGTAGTGTCCGCATAACAGCCTCTGTCTCTCCCTGGATAAATGACTCAAAAGTCCAGCGTTTTTGCAGGGACCATCGGCGCAGCGCCCAGGCATGGCCAATGACCATAATGTTATTGGCAATCAGCCCCGGTTCGCTTGTATTGAAATCCCCCGATGCTACACCTGTTTTTATGGCTTCTTCGAAAATTGCATGGATACGGTTCTCGCTCTCGAAAATTTGTTCCTGTGCTTTTTGAGGCAATGCCCGAGTCTCCTGGTAAATAAATAGCGTTACGTTCTGGTTCGAATCATGCCACTCGAAGAACTTGCGGACCAGCGTCCGCAGCCTGCTGGTGGGATCAAGACTGGCGGTCTCTTCGGCGAAGTGCCCGACATATTCAACCTGCCTTAATGTGGCGTCGTTAATAATTGAATAGAGTATCTGCTCTTTCGAACCAAAATAATGATAGAGGTTGCCGATACTCATGTCGCAGGCCTTCGCCAGCTCGCGCATGTTGCTGTGGGAGTAGCCTTTCTTGGCAAATATCCTGGTGCAGCAGTGGACTATGTGGGTCCGGCGTTCTTTGACCAGGGCTTCGTCGTTGCTGTGGGTGCGGAGTTTAAATTCAATTGGCAATGCAGTTGACCATCCCGAAGGATTCGTTGATTAAGCAGTCATTGAATAAACGTTCGATCAATAGGATAACCTAAAATGCGGCGCATGTCAATGTCATGCGCCGCATTGGTTGCCGAAGGACCCGCATGGGGTCCTTGCCAAATGGAAGGTTTACTTTTTGGAGCGTGCTACCGAGCGTGCCATCCTGTCCAGCTTGAAAATGGTTGTGAATTCCATATTTTTGCTGAGCCAGAGTTTTTTCATGATCACGGAGTCGGTGATGGCGCCCCTGTAGGCCAGACCGTCCGCCAGGGTTTTGGGATCCTGGGATACCAGGACGAAATCGGGCTTGGCCAGCTTCTTCTCCTGGAGTGTGATGTTTCCATCATTAATCAGGATGGCAAATTCGCCGCCGGTCATCTTTACCTGAATATTACGTTTCCAGCCGGCAATGTCCTTGCGCGCCCTTTCTGTGACGTTCATCCGCTTTATCACGGATGCTATTTCTTTCAAAGCTGTATTGTAAGCTGCAACGTCCTTGGCTGTAGCTTTGGGCAGCTTGGGCTCAACCGGCTTTTCCCAGTTAATCTCAGAGTCCAGCAGTCCCTTCCTGGCAATCTGCGTCCTGGTCAGCTCCGATGTTGGGATGCAGAAAATATCGCTTATTTCGCCGATGCGGTCTTTCCTGAATACTACCTTAACCTCGGTGCCTTTCTTGATAAGGCCCGGTGCGAGTATGCCGGTTGTGGTGTACACGTTGACGCTCAACGCTGTGTCTGCGCCCTTCAGCACCACGCGGCCTCTTCCGTAAGGGGCCATCTTAAGGAACAGCGAGTTGGCGAAGTACGTTATAGGCGGCGTGCTCAGCATGACGCCCACCTGGCCGACTTCAACTGTTTTGGTCGGCGCAAAGTTGCAGTCCGGGCAGTGTGTCAGGAATGGCGGGACCCGGACAAGGCCGCATTTTGTGCATTTGCAGCCCAGGATTTTCTTATCATCTCTCAGCGCCAGGAAGAAATCGGAGAATTCGCCCTTGGACCTCTGGTAAAAGGTGTACATGGCATCGTTGGCAACAAGATATTTCTTTTTGTCGATTTCCACGACCTGTGAGCCAACATCGGGTATATATTCAGCCGGGATTAATTTCTCTTTTTTCTTAGCCATTTTATCTATCTCCTTTCATCCCTTAATCGTGTTCCAATATGGAGACCGCCGTATATTGGGCGATTGTGCTGCCGGTGCCGTGTACCAGTGCAGTCTTCTTCTTTTGATCTATGAGCTCATTACGTGCGGACCATGCTGACATAATATTGCTGGCGCCGACTGCGTGGCCGCAGTAAATAAGGCCGCCGCAAGGATTGACGCTGTATTTGCCGCCCTTGAGCATCAGCCCTTCGTCTATCAGGGCATCGGCCCTGCCGCGCTTTACCAGGCCGAACTCGGCCATGCTGACTTCGAGCTGGTGAACAAACGCATCATGAAGTTCCACTATATCGATGGACTTTGTGGGATCTTTAATACCCGCCATCTTGTAGGCCCGGTGGGAGCCCAGGTAATCTGACATTATGCGGGGCATCTGCTTCTGGTTTTTCCCGGCAAAAGAATGCTCATTGGCCTCGCCCAGCCCGGTTATCCAGACTACCGGCACACCGGTATTCTTGGATATTCGCTTGGCTGTATCTTCTTCTGCCAGGATAAGGGCTGCTGCGCCTTCGGTATAAACGCAGATTTCAAGCTCTTTGAAGGGGTACACAATCAAGCCGAGAATTCATTACTTCTTGCGGCGTGACCTGATCGTGCTGTCTCTGGGCAAATTTATTGTTCTTGACCTGCTGGCTCAAAATAGAGGATATTTTCGCCGTCACCTCAGGCTTCAGGTCGCCGGGATGTTCATCCATATACGCCAGCACGACCTCAGCATAGCTGTCGGCTGCCGTCCAGCCCAGGCGCTGCTCGAAGAAGCTGTCCGCCGACCAGCCGATGGACTTGATCACTTCCGGCGTGGCCGACATGGATAAAAAGTCGAAGCAGTCTGTAGCTTTTTCCACGCCCAGAACCAGGGCCGTCTTAAATCTGCCTGCTGACAGGTAAGCGTGTGCGGCAGAGATGGTATATGCGCCGGTTGCGCCTCCCGTGCTGACCCTCATACCGAATTTGTTCTGCATGCCGAGCAGTCCCTGGAGGGGATGCTCAGGGATGCAGGTCCTTTCAAAGATGTCGTTGTAAATCCCATAAAATACTGCGTCAACATCGCTGATGGGGATCCCGGCATCTTTGATAGCGTCTCTTGTGGCCCACTGGGCGAGTTCATAATAAGTTTTCTCGAACCATTTGGCCTTGAAGGGAGTGACCGCTGCGCCAACTATGCCGACTCTTTTTGACATTCGTATACCTCCTTTATTTAGTTATGCGTATTTAATTCCGGGATTGACAGGGTCCCCCGGAGCGTATCTCCACGGTTTATACGAAATGGGCAAACATTAGACAACGAATACTGCTAGGTAAAACTACCGAGTACATGAAACGAAAATTTATACCACAAGCACAACTTCGTTGTCAATATGACATTTACGCTCAATCCCTATTTAACATACCTCACGTTAACCGGCAGCAGCCGGTCAATTCACTCATGCGACTTGCTATTGAGTTGTGTTCAGTGGCGGGGCAGCTAGGTGGTATAGCTCTTGGGAAGGCCCAGTACCCTTTCTCCAATATATGCCAGGGTCATCTGCTGCGATACGGGCGCCAGGCGGATAAGGTTGACCTCGCGCCACCACCTTTCAACATCATATTCCCGTGCATAACCGTATCCGCCGAATAGCTGCATAGCCCAGTATACGGCCTTTGTCGCATTCTCTACTACGATGGCCTTGGCCATATTGCCGGCAGCTCCAACTTCCGCTGCTTCCCTGCCGCTGTCAAATAAACCGGCTGCCTTGAAGTTCAGGAGGCGGGCAGCCTCCAGGCAGGAATAGGCTTCTGCCAGCGGGAACTGCAGCGCCTGATAGCCGCCGATCGGGCTTTTACCGAAGATCTTCCTTTCCCATCCGTATTCTACGGCCTTGCTGATAGCCAGCCTGGCGATGCCTATGCCTACAGCCACGAAACTCATACGTTCCGGGTTCAGGGTATCGAGTATGCTGTGCCACCCGTTATTCTCGGGCGGCATTAAGGCGTTGGCCGGCAGCTTCAGGTCGTTGAACGATACCGTGCAGGTGTGTGAATAATTGACGCCGTGTTTTTTAATCGGGTTGACTTCAATTGCCTTATTGGGCAGATCAGCCAGGAACAGGCTTAGACCGGCGGTCTTGCGTGAGACCTCCTCTTTCGGGGTCGTGCGGGCAATGATAAGCATGCCTTTGGCGCGGTCGGCCCCGCTTATGAAAGTCTTATTGCCGTTGATAATCCAGTGGTCGCCTGCCTTTTTGGCGGTCGTCGTTATATTTAATGTATTGGACCCGGCATCCGGTTCCGTTAGCGCCATGCAGAATTCGATTTCGCCGCTGGCTATGCCCGGGGAGATATTTCTTCTTCTGCTCGGGGGTGCCGTGCCGTAGAACGGACAATGCGCCAAATACCTCGCTAAGGATCAGGTACCATGCGCCTGCCATTCCGCAGCCGTTGGCTGCCAGCTCCTCCATGGCTATAAACAATTCCGTCGTCCCGCCGCCTGAACCTCCGTACTCCTCAGGTATGACTATTCCTGTAAATCCGGCCTCGCAGAGGGCCTTCCAGAACTCCTGGCCGAACTCTCCTTTTTCATCTTTTTCACGCCAGTACTGCGGTCCAAACTCGGTGGCAATTTGTTTGGCGGTATTGGCGATCATTTTTTGATTTTCGTTTAACTCGAAATCCATTCTTAAACTCCGTTGCCCTGGCTGTTCCGGGCATGCATATATCGTTAAATGCTAGTGGACGGTGTGCCCCCGGCTGGCTGAAATACCAGTTAATTGATTGGTCAATTAATATTATAACATAGATATATCATAAATCAACGCCAATTGAAGCGAACGTAAGGAATGGTTGAATTACGTATAGGGGACACTGAAAAAGGAAGGCTATTCTATCTCGATGTCTTTGACCCGCAGCTCCGAACCTCCCGTCACCTTGACCTTCGCACTGGAGCATTTGGGGCATAAGTACTGATATTCAACCACTGTGAAATCGTGCCGCAGTCTTCGCAGTGGGCGGTGACCGGGGTTTCCTCGATATTGAGATATGCTCCGCTGGCAATGGTGTTCTGTGCAACTATGCCGAAGCAGAAAGTCATTTGCATCGGGACGAGTCCCCGCAACTCTCCGGCTACCAGGTCGATCCTGGAAATCCTGGTCGCTCCTTCCTTATTCGCTGCCTCCAGCGCTATCTCCAGGATATTCTGGGCTATGCCCATTTCATGCATTGGTCAGGTCACCCAGCTTTTTCTGATACCGGGCGTTGAGCCAGGCGATCCATTCATCCAGGCCGGTGCCCTTGGTGCAGGAGATTTCAATGATATCGATGTCAGGATTTATCTTGCGCGCGTTGGCCTTGGCTTCTTCCAGGTTGAAGTTGGTGTACTGCAGCAGATCGATCTTATTTATCAGCATCAGTGCCGACTCGTGGAACATCAGGGGGTATTTAAGTGGTTTTTCGTCGCCCTCGGTTACGCTCAAGATCATGATCTTGAAGTCCTCTCCGACGATAAATTCGGCGGGACATACCAGGTTGCCGATATTCTCCACGACCAGTATGTCGATCTTATCGAGCTCAAGGTGCGGCAGGGCCGATGCCACCATGTTGGCGTCCAGATGGCAGGCAGTTCCGGTTGTGAGCTGGATGGCAGGCACATTATATTTTGCAATCCTGTCGGCATCTCGGGTTGTTTCAATGTCGCCGACTACCACGCCCAGCCTCAATTTGCCCGCCAGTTTCTCAGCCGTCTTCTCCAGGAGCGATGTCTTCCCTGCGCCGGGCGAGCTCATCAGGTTCAGCACCAGGTTACGGTTTTTCTTGAAAAGCTGCCTGTTTTCTTCGGCTATTCTGTCGTTTGCCTGCAGCACTTCCTGCATGACGTTTATCTTCATATAAGAAACCTCTTACCAGATACGATTCACTCTGCGACCTTAATAAGTATACCGGTTTAATTATTTGTGTGCAAAGTAATATTTGGAAAGATGTTCAACCGGCGGCGCTTTTATAATCTCCGCCTACCTGGACATCACCATCGCCGAAGAACTTGTACTGGTTGCGGCCGTGACCCTTGGAGTAATACATTGCTGAATCAGATTTCTTGACTAGCGTTTCCAGGTCTTCTGCATCGTCGGGGTATACGGCAACACCTATGCTGGTAGACAATATGACCTGCTGGTTCTCAATGAAAAGCGGTTCCCTGAACGAGTCCAGGATTTTCTGGGCTATGGCTGCGGAACCCCCGGCGTGGTCGGTCTCAAGCATCACCAAAACAAACTCATCTCCCCCTACGCGGGCCAGCGTATCGCTGGCTCGTATTATTCCCGTAAGCCTCGTGCTTATGGTTTTCAGTACCTGGTCACCGGCGGCGTGGCCGAGCGTATCATTGATGGATTTAAACTTGTCCAGGTCTAATGAAATGACAGCGAGCCTGCCTTTATTACGATGGGCCAGTGCTGCTGCTATGCCGAAACGGTCCTGCAACAGTATCCTGTTTGGCAATCCCGTAAGGAAGTCATGGGTCGCCATTTCCGCGAGCTTTTGCTCCATCTGCTTACGCTCGGTAATATCCGTCATCAGGGCTGTAATGCCTGCGATCTTTCCCTCTTCATATAGCGGCCGGCTGGATGTGCGAACATATATGACCCTGCCGTCTTTGTCCAGTATGCGAAATTCCCAGGGCTCTAATTGTCCCGATACCAGCCGGTTGAAGCTATCTAGAAGGCCTGGCAAGTCATCGGGGTAAATAAGAGGGATAAACGGTTTTCCTTTTAAGTCGCTGACCTTATATTTGGTAAAGCGCTCAACCACAGGACTGACATAGGTTATATTCCCCTCTGTATCCAGCGTGTAAAATACATCGTTGATGTTCTCTACAAGTGTCTGGTACTTTTCCTTGTTGTTTCTCAGCGCTTCCTCTGCCTGTTTGCGTTCGGTGACATCGCGGCTGACAGATCGAAAACCAATAATATCGCCCTGTTCATTTCTTCGCAGCGAAATCGAGGTTTCCACGAATATGATACTGCTGTCTTTGCGTCGTATTTTATGTTCAAAACCTTTATTTGGTTGTCCCGTCCTGAACACCTCATTGAAAGCAGACAGCAAGGGTTTGATATCCTGCTCAGGCACTGTAAAGCGATAGCTATTTCCAAGCAGTTCATTACGCGGATACCCGAGGTTACGGCACACAGAATCGTTAACGAAAGTAAACTTGCCGGCCAGGTCGATTTCGTAATAGGAGTCAAACATCTGGTCCAGGACACTGCGGTATTTCGCTTTCGACTGGTTCAGTGCCTTCGTCAACTCATCGCGTTTATCTCTTTCGTTGAATATAACTGTCACCAGCATGCTGATCACAACTGCCACTATGACGAAAATAAACATTCTCAAGGTGGGATCAGGATAGGGGGAAATGAAAAAGGCACGCGGCAAGAATATGAGCAGCGAGATTACATTAGCCAGTATGGCTCCACGTAACCTGTAATAGTAACTGGAATATAAAATGGGTACCAGGAAAAGCAACCTGTGCGGGTCATGTACTGTATAGAAGATGTCCCAATGCAGGGCGGCCCACCCGAAGAATATGACCAGTTCACCGAAATAATAAAAAACAGTGCAGACGATGAAGAGCGCAAGTAATATGTAAAAATGCTTATCCTTGAAGATAGGCCGGTTCACTGGCAGCACAGCCTGGTTAGACTGGCCAGACAAGGAGTTCATCATGGTAAAAAGCTATCCCTTTGACTGTCAATAGATTTAAACTCGAACTTACCGCTGTTGAAGAGCTCCAGGCAAGCATCTACAACATCGGGATCAAAAAGTCTGCCCCTATCCTTCGAAATTTCTTTCAGTGCCTTATCAATACCCAGCGCCGGCCGGTATGGACGGTGCGAAGACATGGCTTCAATTACATCTGCCACAGCCAGTATTTTAGCTTCCAGCAGAATATCCTCACCCTTCAGTCCGTTGGGGTAACCTGAACCATCCAGCCTTTCATGATGCTGCAATACGGACTCTGCAACACTACAAGGGAAATCCATGCCTTTGATAATATCGTAGCCGCTCTGGGAATGGATTTTTATCAAGTTAAATTCCATAGCGGATAGTTTTCCGGGTCTACTGAGGATATCTGAAGGAATATACATCTTCCCGATATCATGGATTACTGCCGCGATTCTGAGCTGATCAATCCGGGTATCTTCCAACTTCATTTGCCTGGCTATTGAACTGCCAGGTCAGCCACTTTCTGCTGATGGCCTGCAGTATACGGATCTCGCATTTCCACAATTTTAACCATGGTATTGATAGCGTCATTCAGGGTCTTCTTCAAAGATTCGTAACTTTTTTCAAGTTTTTCTTCAACCATCTTGCGCTCGGTGATATCACGGGCAGCGGCGAAGACACCCTGCATCTCTCCAGTCTCATTCTTAAAAATGCTGGCATTGTAGAGAACATATGTGGTGCGACCTGAGCTATGTCGAATAGTGAGAGGATAATCTCTCACGATACCCCGGGTGAAGACCTGCTCATACACAGCTCGCGCCTTGTCAGGTTCAATGAAGAAGCTGGAGAAATCAGTGCCGATCAGATGCTCGCGGGAAAAACCCGTGACCTCCTCGGTGGCCCTATTCACATCGGTGATCTTGCCATCGGCATTGATAGTCACCAGCGGATCAAGACTAGCCTCGATCAGGTTGCGGGTGTAAAGCAAAGCAGCACGCAATTTCCCTTCTGCCCGCCTGCGCTCGGTGATATCCCTGGTCTCGCCCAGTATGGATACCGGATTGCCGTTCGCATCCCTTATGACGCTGAATTTGTTTTCGGTCCACACGGTTGTACCGCCCTTGCATATATACTCGAGATCCAAAGCAAGGACGGGGTTATAGTCAGGGTCGGCTTCCACCCTGGGTATCTCGCTTAATGCCATTTCAGTTACTAATTTAAACGACTCCGGCGTGAATTGTTGTTCCAGCGGTATTTCCATTATCTCCTGTGCCGTGAAGCCGTGCAGTTTTGCATAGAGGGACTATGGTATGTAATCTTAAGGTTCATATCCGTCAGCCATACGGTATCCGTCATGTGCTCAGACAGCAGGTGGTACTGTGCCTCGCTGGCTTTTAGTGCGTCCTCTGCCAGCTTGTGCTCGGTTATATCGACCATCAGGGCCGTGAAGCCCGTGATTTGTCCATCCTCATATATTGGCCGGCTGGACGAGCGCACAAATTTAATGCTTCCATCTTTATCCACTACACGGAATTCCCAGGGTTCCAACTGGCCGGACGCCAGGCGGTTTAAGCTGTCCAGAAGGCCGGGTCTGTCATCCGGGTAAATAAGGGGGATAAAAGATTTCCCTATTATGTCATTGACCTTATACTTAGTCACCCGCTCGACTGCCGGGCTAATATAGGTTATATTTCCCTGGGTATCCAGCATGTATAGGACATCATTGATATTCTCTACAAGCACGTGGTATTTTTCTTCTGATCTATTTAGTGACTCCTCCGCCTTTTCCTCCAAAACCTTCTCAGCCTGCCGGCGATCGGTTATGTCCTCGATGGCGAGCAGGATGATCCGTTCTTTACCCAACGCTCTTTGAATTTGCCGGGCATTCAGAAGCATTACCCGCCGGCCGATGGTGGCAAAATTGTGTTCAACCTCATAGTCGTCAAAGGTTGTCCTTTGGGGGAGGATAGTCTCTAACAGTTCCCGCAGCTTTGGTATATCCCACTGTTTATTGCCCAGGTCATAAATAAGCTGCCCCATTGTTTCTTCAGGTTTTACCTTGAAGAATTCATAAAAGGCGCGGCTCACTTTAACTACTCTTAAATCCTGGTCCAGCGCGATTAAGGGTTCACGAACGGTGTCAATGATGCTCTCGTCGTATTCGAGGGCTTCAGCTTCGGATTGTTTAATGTCTGCCAATTCTCTACTGGTTTTTTTCCCGATCATTTTCTATATCCTTGCCACAGCTTCCAATGCCCGTAATTTACTATTTGTATCCTTTCCCTTCTCAGTAATACTTTCACGCCAGAGAGATTTTATGTCATGTCCATATTTGGAGTGTACCTTATCCCATATACACTGTCAAAACACTCAGGTAATCTGGATAATATGAAGAGTTTATTGTTGCGTGGAGAAGACAATTGACTTCTACTGCGATACATCAATTACACTAGAAAGAAACAAGTATTTGGAGACTTGCTTGTAAAGTGAAAGATGATTTCCTTATAATTAGCAGAAGTATAGGGTGAAGTATTGTATTTGATTTGCAAGGCGGCTGGGCTTTTACATGGATTCCTTAAGTAAACTGAAAATTCCTGAGCGGATTGGAGGTCTGGGGGATATTGCGTATAACTTGTGGTGGAGTTGGCATCCTGCCGCAAGGGATGTGTTCAAGAAATTAGATAGGTCTTTGTGGAAGTCGACCGAGCATAATCCTGTCGCCCTGTTAAAGGATATCCCGTACCACCAGCTTGTTGCCAGTTCTGAGGATGTCGACTACCTGCGCAGGTACGACTACTGTCTTGATGCCTATAAAAAAGGTATATCGACATCCAACACATGGTTTGAGAAAAATCATGCGGAACATCTAAATCAACTAATAGCCTACTTTTCTCTTGAGTTTGCGGTACATAATTCGCTTCCGCTCTATGCTGGCGGTTTGGGCGTGCTTGCCGGTGACTATTGCAAGGAAGTGAGTGATCTCGGGATACCCCTGGTGGGTGTTGGCTTCATGTATCCGCAGGGCTATTTTCACCAGTTTATTTCGCAGGACGGCTGGCAAAATGAAGTCTATGACCAGTTAAGTTTTAGCAATGTCGCCGTATCACGCGTACTGGCGCCGGATGGCAAACTGCTGACTGTCTCTGTGCCGCTCGATAGCGTATCCGTTTACGTTTCTGCCTGGAAGGTCAATCTTGGACGGGTGACTCTCTATTTACTGGATACCAATCTGGACGAAAATGCCCAGGCCTATCGCGGGCTGTCGGCCAGGCTTTACGGCGGTGACCGGGAGATGCGCCTTTTCAGGAGCTGGTAATCGGGTTGGGTGGTGTACGCATTTTGAGGGCTTTGGGCATCAACCCGGCTATCTGGCATGCCAACGAGGGGCACACCTCCTTCATGATGGTGGAACGTATACGGGAGCTCGTACAAAAAGGCATGACCCTGGAGGATGCCACCAATTCCATTCGATCTTCCACCGTCTTTACGACTCATACACCTGTTCCGGCCGGCAACGACGCTTTTTCTATAGACCTTGTCGACAAGTATTTTCACAATTACTGGGGTCAAATCGGGCTTGATCGCGACAGATTTATGAAATTGGGTACGCAGGATTCCGACCGCTCGTCATTCAATATGACAGTGCTCAGTCTGAGGTTGGCCGGTTTTACGAATGGCGTTAGTAAACTGCACGGGCAGGTTTGCCGCAAGATGTGGAACTCCCTGTGGCCTGATACGCCAGAGGATAGCGTGCCGATCACCTCGATTACCAACGGCGTCCATATGCCTACCTGGATTGCTCCTCAGTACGATCTCCTCTTCAGAAGGTATATTGCCGAGGACTGGCTCGACCGGCAGGATGAGAAGTCCATATGGGAAAACATACAGAAAATACCTGATGAAGTGATCTGGAACACACACAGATGGCTTAAGTTAAAGCTCATCAATGCCATATTGGAACGTGCCCGGCAAAGATGGTCCCAGGCTCAGTTGGCCCCCATTCAGCCGCTTGCTATGGGAGCGCTGCTGGATACCGAGGCCCTGACCATTGGTTTCTGCCGGCGCTTTACCGGTTATAAAAGGCCAACATTGATTTTCAGAAATATGGAACGGCTGAAAAAAATAATGGACCGCGACCTTCAACCGGTGCAGTTTGTTTTTGCCGGCAAAGCGCATCCCAATGACGAAGATGGTAAAAGACTGATACAGCAGGTTTATAACCTTGCCAAGGAACCCCGATTTGGCGGCAGGATCGCCTTCGTCGAAGATTACGACATGCACCTGGCCCGTGACCTTATCAGGGGTGTAGATGTCTGGCTCAATACGCCCCGTTTTCTTATGGAAGCCAGCGGCACCAGCGGCCAAAAAGCCTCGCTGAATGGTGTTCTAAATTTGAGCGTTCTCGACGGATGGTGGTTTGAGGCTTACAATGGCTACAATGGATGGGGGATACAGGAGAAAGAAGGCGTCAACCCCGGTGAACAGGATGACCGCACGGCCAATACGATCTACGACTTGCTGGAAAATAAGATTATTCCCCTGTATTATGACGTGGATAGTGCTGGCACACCTCTTGGCTGGGTCAAAATGATGAAAGAAACCATGCGCTCAAATACGCCCTTCTTTAATACCAGTCGTATGGCCAAGGAATATGCCGAGAGTTTCTACCTGAAAGCCCTGGAGCTGGCCGGGAAGAAATAGCCGGAAGTCATGCCGCATTGTACGCTAACCATAAATTTGCTAATTTATAAGTAATGAAAAAACAGGTTATTAAGAAAGTCGGTGTGCTGACCAGCGGCGGCGATGCTCCGGGCATGAATGCAGCAATCAGGGCTGTCGTGCGTAGCGCTGTCTATCACGGCTTGGAGATAGTGGGTATCCGGCGCGGTTATTCGGGGTTGATAAATAGTGAGTTCCAGAAGTTCACCCGCCGCTCGGTTG
>CAWHDI010000006.1:0-19305 GCA_963827985.1 uncultured Chloroflexia bacterium
AAGTGAACCCCTACGACTGGACAGAACAGGTTAGGATGGGCTGACGGGTTTCCTCCTTATTCTGTTGTTGCTGCACCAGTGCTTCATACTTGACCGGTGACAGGTAGCCAATTGATGAGTGAAGCCGTTTGAGATTATAAACCTGCTCGATGAAATAGGGAAGCCGTGATTGGACGTCAGATAGATTTTCGTACTCGAATAGATATACCTCCTCGTGTTTTAGCGTTTTAAAGAAGCTCTCCATCGTGGCGTTATCGTAGGGATTGCCTTTTCCCGACATGCTGATCTGAAAGCCATGCTCTTTAAGCTCTCTGGTATATTCAAGAGAGGCATATTGTACTCCCCGGTCCGAATGGTGGATGATCCCAATGCCGGGATTACGGTTGGCTATGGCCATCCTTAATGCTTCCAGAACCAGGTCGGTATCCATGCTCCTTGAGATAGCATAGCCAATCACTTTCCGCGAAAAAGCATCCAGTATGGCAGCCAGGTAAACAAACCCGTGACGAATGCGGATATAAGTGATATCTGCCAGCCAAACCTGGTTGATGCCGGTAATGCACTTGTCCTTAATGAGGTTCTGGTATACCGGCAGTCCGTGTTTACTATCGGTGGTTCTAACCCATTTACGCCTTATCCGGCATAGCAGGTCGCTTTCCCGCATAAGGCGCAGAACTTTCTTGTGATTTACCTGAAAACCATCGTAATGCAATTGCCGTGTCACCCTGCGGTAGCCATAGCCGTGAAAATCTATGCAGATAGCCTCTATGCGGTCCAGGATATCCATGTCTGCCTTCTCTTCTGCAGAATCAGGCTCTTTAGGCTGGTAATAGAAGCTGCTCCGGGCAAGTTCCATCAGCTCACATCCTTTGACGGTCTTGAGTTCATGTCCGTGTTGTTTGACGATTTCCCGTTTTTGGCCTGCTGGCTGAGCTTGTGCTGATACGCCTTTTTTAAAAACTCGTTTTCCAGAGTAAGCTTGCCCACCAGCCTCTCCAGCTTCTCTATCCTGTCCTGCAGGGCAGCTTCCTTGACCGGTTCGTTATCGAATTTGCCAAGATTATATTGCTTCTTCCAATGGTCTAGCAGACTGGGAACAATATTGTATCTGCGGCATATTTGCGATGGACGGCTGCTGCCGCTGATCAGCTCTTCGACGACCTGTTTCTTGAATTCAATGCTGAAATTTCTTTGCTGTCTCATGGCAAGATCCTTTTTAACCTCCATTATAGATTATTGCGGATCCCGCCAACCTTTCTAACCCAAACTGTCCAGCTTCAGGGGTTCACTCCAAAGCTCTCTAAGGAACATGACCTGATGTTCTCCGGCAACTCTTGCATATATATATAGTCCTATTCCTTTGTTGCCTAAAGCCATACTATGGTCGGGTTTTAGTGTAATGGCTCTTTCGTAACACTCCAACGCATCCAGAACTCTCCCAATAGTATCAAAGCAATTTCCCAAGTTAACCCAGATTTGCGAGGCGAGCAAGGGCTTTTCAGGTTTATATTCGAGAGCTGTCTCATAGTGGCTCCGAGCGAGATTCAAATCTGAGTCCTTAAAAAGGGCGGCTAAAGGCTCCTGCTTTCTTTTAACGGAGAAAAGGGAATAATATCCATTGCCCAGATTATAGTGAGCGATCGATGCGTATCTGCTATCACTGACGGATTTCTCAAGATTGCCCTTTAGTAACTCAATACCATCCTGAATCATCTCCTGATTTGCGGACTCATTTCCAACATTTATTAGGATCCCACTGGCATTAATGATAAATATGCTGTCACCAGTTGATGCAGTTCGTAACTTTGCTATACTTTGGATTTCCTTGGCTAGTTGCAATGCATAATCAATATCACCAGAGTCCATCGCTTGCTCTATCTGTTTTGAGAGTATATCTATGTTATGCATTTCCATAACAGAATCCCCCATAGTTATTCCGGACTAACTAAAGAGCGACGCACGGGATTTAATTCCGAGGCACTGCTTTTAGCTTATTTTCTCTCCTTTGATAAATTTGCCATGCAATTCCGCTGAGTATAATTCATAGCTACCATCTTCGCGTAAAAAGAGAAATCTATTTTCATTGGGCCATTCGTCATAGCTGGGTGGTAAGTTTACAACTTCTGCCATCAATGTAATCCAGATATTTCTATCCTTCCAAGTACCTCTTTTCCTTGTCTCTGCAAACAGATTTTTATAAGAGGCTCTATTTCCTAAATATACTAGTGCATCCTTGATAGCTTCTGGAGCGCTTTCTCCATGATAACCCAATCGGGGCATATTCATAATCCTCCCCATATTCAGTTTATAGAATCAATTTCCATATCGGAGACTCGATACGTAGAAACCTAACTTTTTGCCACTCCAATTTCACTGACTGCTAGAATCTATGAATGATTCTCTAAACAGTGTCTGTGACTGTCCGTTCAGTGTGCTGAACGACCTACGAATTGTCATTTGTATAAATCGGAAAAATCGCTTTCACTGGGTGGATAAAGATTATACCAGTCAAAGTGGAATACATTCTCTCTATCTGAGTTCTCATTTTGAATGGTAATTAAGCCTTCACCAGGCGAACCAGTAGTTTCGCCAACAACAACTATGGTTAAGGGAGGCAGCTTATTCCTCTCGCAGAAAAGCATAATAGGACCAAGAAACTGACCCATTGTTCCCGCCCCTTCAAAACCAATCTTCTTTCCTAACATTCCGTATGTGATTGTCTGTCTGTTACAAGCCAAGCCAATAAGTATCTGCCAAATTTGCACTGCACGAGAATCCCTGGTTCGGATTTCGTCAAATTTCTTCACTCCCCTGCCTCCTATTTATGTTGTCGTCAAGCTTGAACTCATTATAATTCGTTCACGTAATATGTCAACACGATTCGCCAAATGTCCTGGCGAGTTCCTGAGAATAATACAATTAGACTGAAAAGCTGGATAACGTTATAAGGCGAGGATTTGCTATAAGGGTATAACGTCTAGATTTGCCCTGCCATTCCACTGGAATTAATCACCACTGCACAAAACCATCCGGCCACCCCTTCTAATAATCTATCGTCGCCTCGATCCCTTTACTGCTGACGATCTCACGCCAGAGCCTCCATCTTTTCCTTTGATGGCGCAGGTACAGCCAATGTATATTCCCGGCCCAAAGCCTCGTACTTGGTCCTGCCCCATTCATGATACGTAAGCAGGGATACCTTCTCGATCTTCAGCCCGGACGCCAATTCAGCTACTTTCTCTATATTTTCTGGACTGTCATTGAACCCGGTGATCACAGGGACCCGAATCCACACACGGTTCCTCCCGCCTGAAATGATCCGCTGCAAATTCTCAAGAATTAATTCGTTTGAGACGCCCGTTCCTTCGCGGTGGGTTTGCGGGTCCATATGCTTGATGTCGTAGAGTACCAGGTCGGTATATGATAGCGCAGTCTCCATAATTTCCCACTTAATGTAGCCGCTGGTATCCAGCGTGGTGTGCAGGCCATGTTCTTTGCAGGCCCTGAGCAAATTGACCGCAAATTCCGGTTGAAAAAGGGGTTCACCGCCGGAAAGCGTCACTCCGCCCCCCGAGTTGTGATAAAAAGGCTCATCTTTCAGGCATTCGTTGAGTGCTTCTTCCAGGCTGTACCGCCTGCCTGTCGCCTCCAGCGCTTCCGTATAACACACGTCGATACATTTCAGGCAGCGGTCGCATTTCTCTCTGTCCAACTGGATGCAGCCCGTGCCCTTACTCATAGCGGACGGGCGCAAACCTGATATGCACCGGCCGCAGCCGTCACAGCGTGCCGACCTGAAAATAAGCTCAGGATACGGGTTGATGGACTCGGGGTTGGAGCACCATCTGCACCTCAGGGGACAGCCCTTGAAAAAGATGGTGGTCCTTATCCCCGGCCCATCGTGAATACTATAACGCTGTGTACTGAATATTAACCCCTCACCCTCGCTCCTCTTCTTACCTGCAATCTCACTCATGCACTGGTTCCAGGTATCAGAGGCACTGGGGAGTGCGGGCTATAATCGAGTCCTGTATCTTCCTGTCTAGGTCGATAAAGTAAGCTGCAAAACCGGCTACCCTTACCATCAATGTCGGGTATTTCTCGGGATGCGACTGTGCGTCTTCCAGCACTTCCCGCCCGACCGTGCTGAACTGGATATGGTGTATACCCAGGTCGGCGAAGGTCTTCAGGTACTGAGCAAAAAGTTCGGCGTTGCGGCCCACCAGGTACTGGGGCATGAAAGTCTGATTGAACAACTGGTTCCAGGTGATCAGGGGATCGACCTTGGCAACCGACTTCAGCGACGCCGTGGGGCCTTTCCTGTCCATACCGGCCATCGGCGAGATCGAACCGTCATTGTAGGGTTCTCCTGCCTTTCTGCCGTCCGGGGTAGCCCAGCACACACGCCCAAAGCTCCACCAGGCCGTCGCTGCGGTGCCGTCGCAATTAACTCCGGTCCCCCAGTTGGTCTTGCACTTGTTGGTTTCCTCGCTGATCCTGCGGCCGACCTCACGGGAGACCAGGTCGACATAGTCATCATCATTGCCGAACTTCGGCGCCCTCAGGCACATCTGCCTGATGTCTTCATACCCTTCCCAGTTGGCTTTCAAAGCTGCGACCAGCTTGGACATGCTGACCTTTTTATCGTCGAACACCACTTTCTTGACGGCAGCCAGCGAGTCAGCAACCGTGTTAAGGCCGAATATAGTTACATCACGATAGTCGGGATTGTAGTTCCAGTCACGTACGTCCTGCGCCCTCTCGATACAGTCATCGATGATCGTGGAGAGGAACGGGCGCGGCACCCACTCCCGGTATAGTGCATCGGCTATATTAGCGATTTTCACCAGGCGGTGGATGATCAGCTTGTAGTTCTCGACGAAGGCCTCCAGCAGTTCTTCCATGGAGCCCATTTTTTCCGGATCGATGGTCGTTTTTCCCGCTTTCTTATAGATCGCCAGCGGGTCTATGCCCATGGCCTGGTTGAGGCAGAGGGGCACCGGCACGCCGCTCGCCCAGGCTGATATATGGCTGAAGTTCTTCCCGGGTATGGTCGGCACCATGCAGTTGTTTATCGAATAGGTCCGCGCGTCTTCCAACGGGCACCCCAGGTTAACCAGCCTCAATATATTCACTTTGTCGTTGAAAATCGCCGGCTGCGGCATTCCCGAGGCCAGGCATTCGATTGCCTTGTCCACCAGCTTCTTGGGAATCCCGTCGTGCCACCTCAAGGCCAGCGGCGGGACAATCGCCCTGACCGACTTGGTAGCGTCCAGTATGATCAGGCTCATCTCGTTGGTAACATCGTGCCCGTGTGAGTCTACGCCGCCTATGGTGACCGTCTGGAACCCCAGCGCTCCTCCACCGAATCCGGACCAGATCGGCGCATGCAGGAACCCTGTCTCCTGGAATTTTACGAAGAGGAATTCCACCAGCTCCTGCGCCTTTTCACGGGTCATTGCGCCGGACGCCAGGTCCTTCTCGTAAAATGGATTGAACACCACGTCGAAGCGGATGCCGGAACCCACCTGTGGCAGCTCGATGAAATTGATAACGAGATGCACCAGCCAGTAGCTCTGTATGGCCTCAGCCAGCGTCCTCGCAGGGTGTTCGGGAACGCGGGCGCAAATCTCCTGGATCTGCAGCAGCTCCGCCTTGCGAAGCACGTCGCTTTCCTTCTTTGCCAGGTCACCGGCCAGCGCTGCATAGCGTTTGCTCCATCTTACCACGGCTTCCAGAGTGATAATTGCAGCGTTCAGGAAATCCTTTTTATGCACAAAGTCGAAACCGTTTATCTTCTCAGCGTCATATTCATCGTTCAGTTTGTTCAGCCTGGCTTTCGTCTCGTCGATAATCCCTCGCAGCCCCACAGAAAGTATCTTCTCATAGTTGGGAGTGGCAGACTCCCAGTTGAAGATCCAGAATTGCTCCGCCAGTTCAGGCGTCAGGTACTTTTTGGCCAGGTGATGTATGGAACGGTCTCCCCAGTAGCTGCCGATTTCCTTCAGTTCCTTGCGGCCTTCGTCAGTCAGCATGCTGGCATAAATCTGGCCGGGAGCCGTCTCACGGGCAATCCACTTCCAGGCAAGCTCCGGGTAGAATGGCACCGAGTCGGAGTTTGACGCATAGTTGCCAACTATCATCTCTCCCGGCCGGATATAGACCGTCATATTATCCAGGATATGCGCCAGCGCTTTGGCCCGGCGCAGGGGCACAGCTTCGCCTTCCGTTTTCTTGTAGGATTCTGTGACCAGCCTGGCGCGCTCCAGGTCGAGCGTCCAGACAAAACCGGGACGGTGCGCCCTCGCATCTTCACTCAATTCCACCAGCGCCACCTGCTGCGCCTTAATTGGCGTTTTGAACATCAACTCCTGAGTTCTTGTTGTCATATCAACCTCCTTGTAGCCGCCATATTTATTATCGTTCTTATCGTGATTTCGCGCCAGCAGCCTTCATCAGCGCTGTCCGGTCGAAATACACTTCGTTGCGTGTTATCTTGCCGTCCGCCACTTCCACGATGTCCACGCCGTACTCGACAACTGTAGTATCGCCCACCGGTATCGTGGCCTTCCATTTAAGCGTAAACCCCTGCTTTGTAGGGAATATCTCCACGGCCTCCCAGACCCATTTCGGATTCTCGGCCAGCAGGCGCTTAAAATACGGCAATATCTGGGCGTGCCCGAGCAGACCGTCCCTGTGCGCCGGGTGGTCGCTGTAAAAAGCGCCAGCCGAATAGAATTCTATTAATTTCTCCGGCCGGTTCCCATTCCAGGCGGGAAGCCACCTTCTTGCACATGTCTTCAGCGGCCTTAATCTCCATGATGTTTACTCCTTTCCTGCACCGGCGCTAAATCCTTATGTGCAGATCGTCCAGCGGATAGGCCATGCAGGGATGAATATACCCGCTCTTGAGATCGGCCTGGCGTCTGCGCACCCTCGCAGGCATAAACACCTTGCCCGAAACCAGCCTGGTGCGGCAGGCGCTGCACTCACCCGATCTGCAAACAGCCGGGACCACGATGCCGTGCCGTTCCAGGGCAACCATGAGCGGCTCTGAAGCGCTGGCCTTTATCTTACGTCCCGTTCTCTCCTCGATCACGGTGAATACACCGTCGGCCTTTGCAGTCTTCGGCCAGTCCGGCTCATCGGTTACGTGGCACAGCGGACCGTAAACCTCCCGCTTGATGCGGCGCAGCGGTATGCCCATGGATTTCAGCGCCGGTTCGCACAAAGCGTACATGGGGGCCGGACCGCAGATGAAGAACGTCTTGTCCTTCACATCACCCACCAGCTTGCTGATCATGTTGGTGTCCAGAAAGCCCGTATGCCCGTCCCAACCTGCTGGCGGTTCACTTATCACATAGTCCACCTTTATATTGGGATGGCGGGCTGCTATACGGTTAAGCTCTTTCTTAAATATAATGTCGCCCGGTCTGCGGCTGCCGTATAACAGGCGGATCTTCAGAGGCAACTTCTTGACCACCGTCTGTCTGATGATGGACATAAAAGGTGTGATACCGCTTCCTCCGGCCAGGAAGACCAGGTTGTCGGAATCAATCAGCGGTTCATAGTAAAAATTGCCGTTCGGAGCGGTGGCTTCAAACTCATCTCCTTCCTTTGCCCTGTTTAACAGGTAGCGGGAAATGAATCCATTCTCGACTTTCCTCACGGTCAGGTCTAGATAGGATTTACCCGGCGCCGAAGCGATGCTGTAAGGTCTCGAAGTAAGCTCCTTGCCGACTTTCACAAACAGGTTGATATACTGCCCTGCACGGAAGAACGGCAGCTTGCCATTGTTTGAAACAAAGCGTATTGTCCTGGCGCTGGGCGTCTCCCTGATTACCTCTTTAACTTTCAGAGATAGATGTCCGGGGTGCCTTGCGGCTACTGTTCTACCAGCCGCCGGGAAAGGATTCTTGAGTTCATGCTCTCCAGGAGCCTGCTTGGCCACCTGTTGCTTCACCTTATCAAGCGTGCCGGCTTCCCAGGCGCCACGCTCCATATCGCTGAGAGCACTGCGCGCAGCCAGCGCGCCGGAGGCCATGCTCGGTTCGAAGCCGCCGCCGATGTTGACCCAGGCGCCGGCAAAATACAGTCCCTCAACCGGTCCTTTCATTGGGATATGTTCCATTGCAGCTCCAGCGAAGTTTTCGTCGAACCCGATGATGCTGCCGCCGGGGTTATTCGTATAGCGCAAATTGGTCAGCGGTGTGGCAGCCTCGACGACCTCAACATGCTTCCCGAATCCCGGGGCTATTCTCTCCGCCAGTTTGATCATCTTTCCAGCGATCTTTTGCTTGGCATCATGATAGTCTTCGGGCCTTAGTTTAAGCCACGGTTCCGCATAGGCAATGGCAGTAATGACAGTGGAGCAAGTGCCCGGCGGTGATACGGTCTTATCGGCTATGTTGTAAGCGGTCAACGCTACTCCATCCGGCTCAAAATCCACCGAATTCTTCATATTCTCATACTGCCAGTCCATGTCATAGCTGGTGCTGATGAAATTCTCGTGGGCCGTAATCCCCAGGTCCTTGCAGTCGCAGTCCAGTCCTACATACACATTTACCGTTGAGGCCCCTGCGGTCCATGCGCCCAGCCGGTTAAGGTACCACGACGGCACCTTGTCCCTGCCCAGCAACTGCAGGGCGGCAGAAACCGGGTTGGCATTACAGATAACGTAGGGAGCAGCTACCTCGGTACCATCGTCCGCCACGACGCCTGTCACGTGCCCGCTTTTTGTCAGGATGCGTTTGGCGCCGTTATTGAACCAGGTCCGCCCCCCGTACTGCTCGAATATATCGATGAACCCCTGGGATAAACGCTGTGACGTTCCCCTGATGTGGGAAGGTCCGAACCTTATATAAGACACCGTGCCCAGGGCATGGATTAAGAACGAAAGCTTTGACGGCGGCAGGCAATAGTATCCCCATGTTTGTGCCAGCACCGCGCGTGCTTTCTCGTCAGCTACCAGCGGATTGAGCACCTGCGCCAGAGTTTTGCCGTAATATGCCATGAGTGTTGCAAAAGGTGCCGGGTCCTGCATGACCGCCTTCATGCCGATGCGCTGGGCCTTCAACGCCTGGTCGGCAAAATCAAACATGATGTCAACGAATTTTTTCAGTCCCTCAGCCACTGCGGGAAATTGTGCGCATAGCGTTTGCGTATATTTCTCTCTTCCGATGGGGAGCGTGATACTGAAATCGGGATAGTACGCCTTGAACAGCTCGGGTATGTAAAGGAAATCAACCCTTGTGGCCACTTCGTTGTTCTTAAGCAGCTTCCAGATCGGCCCCTGGTTGTCCTCCTTGCCCAGGCCGGAAAGGGCGTGTAGCGCCACCTCGAATTCGAACCTCCCCCGTATGAACGAGGATGCGTATCCGCCCGGTACGTTGTTTTTTTCCATAAGCAGCACTTTCTTGCCGGCCTTTGCCAGCGAAGTAGCTGCCGAAATACCTCCCAATCCAGCTCCGATGACTATTGCGTCAAAATCCTTCAACTTTTTCCTCCAGGTAAATCATATTTTAAGGACTATTTTCCCTTGAACTCAGGATCGCGTTTTTCAAATAAGGCCATCATGCCTTCCTTGAAGTCCTCCGTAGCGAAAAGGAATTTCTGGGCATAAGTTTCGAAATAAAGCTGCTGCTCCGGAGTATTGTGCATGGAATGATGGATGACTTTTTTAATCTGGGCCAGCGCCAGCGGTGAATTCTTGGCAATCCTGGCTGCCAGCGACAGGCTTTCCTCCATTAATTTCTCGTGCTGCACGACCTTGTTCACCAGCCCGGCTTCCAGGGCTTCGCGTGCGCCCACCACGGCCCCCGTGTAAAGGTATTCGAAGGTCCTTGCCTGTCCGATCAGGCGCGGCATGATATATGAACTTCCGGTATCGGGAGCCAGGCCCCTGCGCACAAAAGCCATGTTGAAGGTTGCCTTCTCCGATGCAATGCGGATATCACACAGCAAAGCGATCGAAACTCCCCCTCCGACTGCCATGCCGTTGACCGCCGCGATCACAGGCTTGCCCAGGTTATAGAGCGGCAGCACCCAATCTCCGCCGATGGGTATACCCCCGGGTTCCAGCATGCCTTGCAATTTGCCGTCCAGGGCGCCCTGCCCCAATTCACCGACGTCGGCGCCCGCACAGAAACTTTCGCCCGTGCCCGTAATGACAAGCACGCGGATTGCGCTGTCCTCACCGACATCCTTCAATATACCCGGAAAGATGATGCGGTTCATTTTGTCCGAGATGGCATTCATCTGCCGGGGACGGTTGAAGGTCAGTATCGCAACTGCTTCTTTCTTTTCAAGTATGAGCTCATCTTGTGGCATCAGGCAGCTCCTCGATTATTAATTTATGGATCACTTACGGATTTTTGCGGCCGCAGGTAAATACTCGTTGAGTATGCGGTTGGCTCCTCCGATGATATCGTCCATAACCTCCTGCGTACTGCGCACCTTCTTAATCATGCCGGTTATCTGCCCGGCAAACATCGGGAAATATTCCGGCTCGCCCTTTTCCATCATGCCCTGCACGAAATCACCTACGATCATGCTCTGTAAAGGCATGGGCAGCGTCTTCAGCCCGGACTTGTCCCAGATCTCGTTTAACTTATTTTTAAAAGCCCTGGTAGTCTTGCCGCTGTAGATGCGTGTGATCTGTTCCGCTTCCTCGTCATTCTCTATCAGCCTCTTCTGGTAGGCGTCAATCATCCGCCTGTCGAGCATTCCCAACTCGATAAAGTCCACAAAACATTCGTGTGTCGCCAAGAACGCCGTTCCGATCCAGCCGCCGATGGCTCCCAGCGCCAGGGCCGCCACCAAGCCCCTGCCGTCGGCAATTCCGCCCGCTGCGACCACCGGAGTTGGCTTCACAGCGTCAACAACCTGCGGCACCAGTGCGAATGTGCCAATCCTGCCGGTATGCCCTCCGGCATCGTGTCCCTGGGCCACGATGATATCAGCACCGCGCTCCTTCAGGCGAATAGCGTTCTTCACGTTGCCGCACAGGGAGACGATTTTCATGCCGCCTTCATGCGCCTCGGGGATAAGCCAATCCGGCGTACCCAGGCCGAGAGCGAAGAACGGCACTTTCTCCTCCATCACCACTTTAAACTGGCTGCGCCCGAACTCCTCGGACATCGGCCATTCCCTCATCTTTGCCTTTTCTACGCCATGCTCCCTCTTCAGCTTCTCGATGAACTCGACATGCTCCTTCGGGATATAGTCCTTAATTTTCGCCAGGTCAAAGTCCTTGGGTATGGCGGACGGCAGCAGGATATCGACGCCGAAAGGCTTGTCTGTCAGCTTCCTGGTTTTCCTGATCCATTCGCGGAGTTTATCCGGCTCCAGGAACGTGGCGCCCAGCATCCCCAGGCCTCCGGCATTTGAAACCGCTGCCGCAAGCGTATAACCTCCGGCAGTGCCCATGCCTGCGAGCATGACAGGGTATTCCACGCCGAGCATATCGCACAGAGGCGTATGCAGTGCAGGGTGCTTATTCATTTTTCCTCCGGGCCGTTATTTAATTTCTGATTTGAATTTGCTGCGCAGTTCACGTTTCAGTACCTTACCTACAGCGCTGGTGGGCAATTCGTCCATGAACTCCAGCTTCTTCGGGACCTTGTATGGAGCGACCTTTCCCCTGATGTACTCAACTATTCTGACCTTCTCGGCATCGCTTTTTTCAATGCCCGGTTTGAGCACAATGGCGGAAGCCACTATCTCCGACCCCGGCCTTTCCGGATCAGGTATGCCGACCGTGGCGCCCATGTAGACGTCTGGATACTCCGAGATCACATCATCCAGCTCGCGTGTGAAGACCTTGAAGCCCGAAACGTTTACCATGTCCTTGAGCCTGTCAACGATGTAGCAATATCCTTCTTCATCCATCTTGCCTATGTCGCCCGTGTGGAACCAGCCGTCGCGCAGGGAATTGGCCGTCTCTTCCGGTTTCTTGAAATAGCCTTTGGTGAATACCTGCGGCCCTTTGACTACCAGCTCACCCGCTTCCCCAAAGGGAACCGGTTCGCCGGTGCCCGGATCGACCATTTTGATCATCGTATCCGGGAAAGGAATGCCGGCAGAGCCCGGCTTCTTGGCGCCGTAGAGCGGCAGAGCTGTTATAACCGGACTGGTCTCAGTCAGGCCATACACTTCCACGAGCTTCGGCCCGCCGATAATCTTTTCAAACTCCTTGATATTTTCCGGTGGGAACGGCGCCGCTCCGCTGGCAAAATACTGGATCTTCGCGAAATCCAGCGCCCGGAACTCCGGCTGTTTCATCAGCTCCAGGAACACCGTAGGCACGTTACCTACTATGTCCGGTTTGTATTTTTTCATGCATGAGATGATGAACTTCTGGTCCCGCGGGTTGGGCACGGCAATCAATGTGACCGCCTTGGCAAACGAGGCCATACCAATGATCAAGCCCGCAATATGGAACAGCGGGAAAGCGGTTAACCCCACAAATTGACCCATGTGAGCATCGAGCCAGGTATTTATCTGGGTTATCTGTGACATGATATTCCGCTGGGTAAGTTCGGCGCCTTTGGGCAAGCCGGTAGTGCCGCCCGTATACTGCATGACGCAGGTATCATCCATATATACCTTCACATGTACCGGTTCGGCCGGCATCCTGCTCATCAGTTCCTTGAAGCTCAGGACGTTAACGCCGGGAACCTGCTCAATTTTGCCTGTGGGGAATTTCTTCATGCGTTTGCCCATGTAGGCCATAACGGGCGAAAGATAATCACCGATGCTGGTGGCTATAACATGCTTAACCTGGGTCTGAGCCACCATGGGTTTAATGCGAGGCAGGAAAAGTGCATCCAGCGTTACCAGTACCTTGGCCCCGGAATCTATCAACTGGTTTTTCAATTCCTCTGCCGATAGCAGGGGACTGACCCCGGACAGCACGCAGCCGGCCTTCAGCGTTCCCAGCATTGCAACATAATAGGCGGGAAGGTTTGGAAGGTTCACACCCACTACATCGCCCTTGGATATCTTGTTCTTCAGAAGGTAATTGGCAAACCTGTTGGACATTACGTCCAACTGGTGATAGGTAAAGCCTGTTCCCATGTAATACAGCGCTTTCCTGTCTGGGAATTTGACAAAGGCCTCACTCAAGAGGTCCCAGACCGGTTTTTCAGGATAAGTCAGGTTAGCAGGAACATGCTTGTCGTAGAACTTCAGCCACGGCTTTTGATCGTAGTGATCGCCCATAATGCAGCCTCCCCAAATATTCAGTTCTATTCCAACAGCGAGCAACTATCTCACCAATGGTTCCACTTGCCTCACGTGCCTGGTCCGTCAATAAGTTTGGGAGAGTAAGTCTAGTAGCGTTGCCGAGGCGAAGTATAACACTCTTTTGCGCACACGTGTCAAGGAATTTTGTTCATGGCTATGAACATTATTTCGTGTATATTGTTGACGTTTGCCAATGCCTCGGATTTTCCACGGTTTTTGAGCAAAAGCACATTAATGTTGCCATACAATTTCTTATTCCGTATAATAGTACACATGTTCTAATATAAATATTTTTCACATCCCGGACGAAGGTAGATATCTAGGACATCTTGGAGAGGAATTTCGTGCTTGAGGTAAAAGAAATTGACATTAACAGACTGCAACCTTGGGGAGATAACCCTAGGCAGAATGATCACGCAGTTTTGGCCATTGCCGAGAGTATCACCCGTTTTGGATTCAATGTTCCAATCTTATGCGATCAACATTTAACTATTATCGCTGGACATACAAGATGGAAAGCCGCTAAAAAACTCGATCTAAGGACAGCTCCGGTCATTATTATTGAAATGACCTCAGAAAAACGGCGCGCATTTGCCATTGCCGATAACAAGTTGGCAGAGTTGGCCGATTGGGACATGCCTAAACTCAGGGAGGCTTTAGAGACATTACGACTTGAAGACGTAGATGTTAAAGAACTTGGATTCAGCGATGAGGAATTGAGACGTTTTTTGTCAGCCGAAGGTACCGACGAGGATTCAATACCTGAAGTATTGGATACTACTTCAACTATTCGAAAAGGAGATCTTTACTCTCTTGGAAATCATCGCCTCCTATGCGGAGACTCGAGAAAAGACGAATCGGTTAAGTTTCTATCCGGAGGATGTTCGGTACATCACGTATTCGGGGGCCCCCCTTATTTCAACCAAAGAATATATTCACAATGGGAAAAGTATGACAGCTATCTGGAAGATATGAGGACCATTATCCAGAATTCCTACCAGATAATGCAGGATGGAGCCGTTTGCGCTTGGAATATTGCAAATGGCTGTAGCACTCATCACGATCACGTTGCTCATCACTCAGGACTGTTCGAACAAACCGGATTCCAATATCTGGATACGATCATTTGGAAAAAAACAGGGGCAAATTACGCAGTTCCCGTGTAATTTCCATATAATGCACAATTCCTGTTATTACCCTGCTTTGGAATGGGAAGCATTACTCATATACCAAAAGCAAGGTAAAATGCCAAAAATGACGCGGGAAGGACGAGATTACATGTCCAAATACCATACGGACGTCTGGGAAATAGCGGCGGTCACTAATCAAGTGGAACGTTTTGGACATCCGGCCGTGTGCCCGGTGGAAATACCTTATCGCTCGATTCAATCCTATACTAATAATAATGGCATTGTTTTTGAACCGTTTGGAGGGTCAGGTACCACACTGATTGCGGCCGAAAAGGCAGGCAGGAGCGCTTACCTGATGGAAATAAGTCCTTCCTATTGCAATGTCATCATTAAAAGATGGGAGACTCTCACCGGCGGAAAAGCAGTCTATGCCGGCAGGTTAGAATAAATTGAGATTTACCGTAAATAGTTCGGAGCAAATTGGTCTTTTCGGCATCCATCCACGACCCTCTTTACCTGCAGAGTACGCGCCCCGCCAGCCGGACCATATGGATGTTTCTCAAATCTACGTCGCCAGTGGAAGTCTATCCACACTTGAACGCAGGCGATTTGTTGCACGTATCTGCGGTTTATATCCAGGTGCGAAAATAAGGGAATGCCTTGATACGCAGCACAATCGCATAGATTTGAATGAGTCCGATGAGTTAAATCTGCATCAAACCGGCAAACATACTCTTGTTTTTGGAGAATTAAAGAACGCTGTGCGTTTCAGCAACGAGGAAGGAAATACCTGCCCAAATTACTGGCATTTTTCGCCTTACGGTTTCTGCCCTTACGGCTGTAAATATTGCTATTTGGCTGGCACGCAGGGTGTTAAGTTCTCTCCTACAGTCAAAATATACGTAAATTTACCGGAAATGCTTGCGAACATCGACACTGTCGCGAATCGTCTGGGAATGCCTGCCGCCTTTTATCTGGGTAAGCTTCAGGACGCACTGGCTCTGGACCCGCTTACCGCCTATTCCACGGCAATGGTGCCATTCTTTGCAAATCACGAATTCGCTCGATTGGTCCTCCTGACTAAGAGCACAAATATAGAACACCTCCTTGAATTACCGCACGCTGGACACACAATCCTGTCATGGAGCGTTAATCCTCCCGAGGTTAGCGCCATTTTTGAGGAAAATGTTCCCTCCGTCGAAAAACGGTTGGAAGCGATGTGCCAATCAGCCTCGGCCGGTTACCCCGTCCGTGCGGTTATGATGCCGATTATACCTGTAGACGGATGGCAAGACATATATAGCAGGTTCCTTAGACATCTTCTTGCAGTCGCACCTATTGAACGACTTACGCTTGGAGGCATTTGTATTTACAGGGGCGCAAGAACTTTACTTGAGCGTAAGATGGGAACTTCCAATAGCATATCTTCCAATTTGGGCGGCCGGAAATGTAACGAAGATGGAAGGGAGCGTTATCCTCACAATCTGCGAAAGGAAATATATTCCTGCATCATAAACGAGACCCGCCTGATTCGCCCCGACCTCCAAGTAGCTCTTTGTCTCGAAGATCTGTCCTTCCGGCAGAACAGCAATTCCTCGAGTCAGTTGGGGCATTGCAACTGCGTTCTATAGCGATATGATTGACGATCTTTATGTTGAAAAGCTGAACTGGTTCCGACGAAATGAGAAACCGGAAGCGGTGCTAGTGATAGCTGACAATCCCGAGCTCATCAAGATTGTTTTGTCTTGGGCTAATCTTGAAGTGCACTGCTCCGAAAATCTAACGGAACTTCCCGGCGAATCGGATTCAAGGATTTGGGAATGGCTTTGGACTAATGCAAGATACTCGCTTAAAGAACTTAAAGAGAAAACAGGTGTTGCCTACTCAGAATCGGTCCTGGAGGACAGACTGAAGCCGCTCATAGGTAACCGCGTACTCTACCCCGATGGCACGGTAAATTCGTTTGTGCAACGTTACCTGCGAGAACGAGTGCTCAGACTCTTTGAGTCCAAGAGGCCAAACACGAAAAGAAGAGAATGAGTACGATAAGAAAGGATGCGATATTGGGAATTTCGGACAGCCTTGCTTATGGATGACCGCTTTACCCCCCATACTTTTGACACCCCTCTCATATCTATGCTAATCTTTATTCCAATATGATAAGTCGCACGGCCGCCTATTACTTTTACGCTTATTGGTTTACGCCCGCCGCAAGGCCTGGGGGTCAGTGCACTATACCTATCTAACAAGTAATAAATAGGAAAGAAGTTAAAAAGAACCCTCCAGGTCAGGAGGGTTCTTTTTTTATACCCATAAAAACATAAAAACGGAGGTATACCAGCTATGATGATCATGAAAAGGGACGCTACAAACGAAGATATTAAGCGTATCGTAAAGGAGATACAGGGCTACGGACTGCGCGCCGATGTCTCCCGCGGCGATTTTAGGACCGTTATCGGATTGGTCGGCGACGAAAGGAAAATGCCTTTCGATCATTTATCGATAATGCCAGGAGTAAAAGAAGTGGTTAATATTGAGACGCCTTACAAACTCATCAGCCGGGAATATGCCCGTGCAGCGGACGGGACCGAGGGTACTCGCAAACCCGTGCAGATCGGCAAACTTCAGATCGGAAACGGAGAGCCGATTATCATGGCCGGGCCCGTGCGCCGTTGAGAACAAGAAGCAGCTGTTCATGATTGCCGAAGCCGTTAAAAAAGCCGGCGCACATATCCTCAGGGGAGGCATATTCAAGCCCAGGAGCTCCGTGCACTCCTTCCAGGGCGTGGGCGGCACCGACCGCAAAAGCGCCGAACAGGCATTGAAATGGATGCGTGAGGCCGGACAGGAATTCGGGCTGCCGGTCGTGACCGAAGTCAGGGGTGAAGACCACGTCGACCTTGCCGCCGAATACGTCGACATACTCCAGATCGGCTCCCGCAACATGTACGACCAGGACCTGCTGGCCAAGGTTGCCAAAAAGAACAAGCCGGTCCTGCTTAAGCGGCATTTCGGCGCCGGCATCGAGGAGTTCCTGTCCTTCGCCGAGTATATCGCCGCCGAGGGCAATAAAGATATCATCCTGTGCGAGCGCGGCATCGTACCCATCGGCAAAGGCAGAGAATTCACCCGGTACACTCTCGACCTGGCCGCCGTACCGGTCATCAAGAAAGAGACCTACCTGCCGGTGATCGTCGACCCCAGCCACGCCACCGGCCGCCGCGACCTGATTTTCAGCATGAGCTGCGCCGCCATTGCCGCCGGCGCGGACGGACTGATGATCGAAGCCCACTACAACCCGCAGGAGGCAATCGTCGACGGCCGGCAGACCATTACACCGGACGAGCTAAAAGATATAATAGATGCGTGCCGGCAAATCCATCAGATGGTCGGGGCCGGGCCAGGAAAAGAGTAAGGTTGGCTTAAAAGGTTGAGGATAGTCAAGGTCAGCTTGGCGAGAGGTTATGAGATACGCATAGGCCGTGACCTGCTCCGGCACGTGGGCACATGGCTGAGGGAGAAGGCGTCCGGGGACAAGGTGGTCATCATAACCCATCCCACTGTGGAGAGATTTACGGTGACTCGCTTAAGCAGCGGCCTCGAAAGAACGGGTTTAAGCCGGCAGTCTGATGGTGCCGGAAGGCGAAGAGCCAGAAATCTCTGGATACCGCCGCCAGGCTCTATGCAGGAATGCAGAGCGTGCACGTCGAAAGGTCAACGCCGGTGCTGGCACTGGGCGGCGGAGTAATCGGCGACCTGGCCGGATTTGTGGCTGCCACCTATATGCGCGGCCTGCCCCTGGTATCCATACCCACTACCCTGCTGGCGCAGGTTGACAGCAGCATCGGCGGCAAAACCGCGGTCGACCACGGCCCGTCAAGAATAACATCGGCGTATTTCATCAGCCCATGCTGGTCGTATCTGACATATTTACACTTCACAGCCTTCCTCAACTTGAAGTCAGCAACGGCATGGCCGAGGTGATCAAGTACGCCGTGATCCAGGACAGTGAATTTTTCGGCTTGCTGGAGAAGAATCTGGACAGGGTACGTTCCTTCGATAACGCTCTAATGGAAGAGGTAATAGTCAGGTCGGCTGCAATCAAAGCCCGCATCGTAGAAAAGGATGAAAAAGATACCGGCCTGCGAAATATACTTAACTTCGGCCATACAGTAGGCCACGCTCTCGAGTCTGCTTCGGGTTACAGCATAAAGCACGGGCAGGCCATTGCAATAGGCATGGTCACGGCTGCCGTGATTTCCCATAAGCTCGGCAATTTCCCGGCAAAGGATCTGATGCGGTTGAAGAATCTGTTCATGGAAGCAGGACTGCCGTGGGCGTACCCCAGCCTGGATATGGCCACACATAATCAAGGCTATGGAACATGATAAGAAAATTCAAAAGGGTAAAATCAAGTTCATCTTACCGAAAGATAGGCAAGGTCTTCATCTCCGAGCACGTCAGTTTTGCACTGGCAATAGAGGTATTGGAGCGCAATAATGCATAATGCGAGGATCTGTGCAGTCATAACCGATAAGGATGCGGCCGGCGCCCACGCCGTGGAAGGCATTGCCGACTTGTTCGAAATCCGCATCGACCTGGTAGGCAAAAAAGGCAGATGGGAGAAGATACCGGGGAAACTACATAAACCCTGGATAGCCGCCAACCGCGATGCCGCTCACGGCGGAAAATGGCGGGGAACTGAGGAAGAGCGGACCGCTGAACTCCTTAAAGCCATCGAGCTGGGGGCAAATATTGTAGATGTTGAAACGGATATGGCCGGGATTGAAGACATCGTACCCCGCATAAAAGAAAAAGCCAGGTGCATGATTTCTTTTCACGACTGGGAAGGCACGCCGCCTTTTGACTATCTCGAGGGCATCGTGCAGCAACAGCTCAACCTGCACGCCGACCTGTGCAAGGTGATCTC
>CAWHDI010000007.1:0-14841 GCA_963827985.1 uncultured Chloroflexia bacterium
CGTTGAGCCAGGTCCAATACCATGTTAGCCATAGCCAGCGCCTTGCTTCCTTCGGCATAGACCCTTCCGCCTTCGGTCGGCTGTTCCTCACCTGTGAAAAAGATAACATCCCTTTTATCCGTCCTTTGAAAGTAGAACTCACTTGACGGAAAACTTAGGTCCACCAACTCCCCATTCCGGATTATTGCTTTATTGGGATAAAAATAATCCCACGGCTCAATATACGCCAATTGCTCTGCGCGCAATGACCTGCGCATAGCATCCACAGCAATTATCCCGATATTGCCTATCCCCGGCCAACTGGCCACAAGCACAGGGTCGTTTAATACAGGTTCCTTTATGTACCTTATCCCCATAGCCAACTCACGAGTAAAAACAATTATAGCATAATGTGCATTATCAGCTTTCGATGTCCGGGAAGCTTGGCAATAACTGTCAAATTAGTACTAAAGTCCGATGAATATGATGCGGTAATACTTGACATTATATGAACATAAATATAAAGATATAGTAATTACATTCCTATCCCTCCCTCCTGACTCGGGTGGTTAATACTGTATAGGTAGAAATAAACCAAGCAGTGATGCATGATGAGAGTCCTTGTAGTCGACGACAGCCCTGATAACCTGAGTCTCTTTCAGGCGATACTTGAAAAGAAGAATTACGAGGTGACGACCGCCCTTAACGGTGAGGAAGCACTTCAAATACTCCATAAGACACCTTTTGATCTGATTCTATCCGACATACTTATGCCCGTGATGGATGGTTTTCGTTTCCTTCAAGAGTGCAAATCCGACGCCAAGTTTCAGAAAATACCGTTCATCTTCGTGACCGGTGCCTTCCTTGATAAGAAAGACGAGGAACTGGCCTTACAGATAGGCGTCGCGTCGTTTGTGCGTAAACCCGTTGAACCCGTGGATTTAATAAAAATCGTCGAATCAGTCCTTTCAGAATCGCAATCTAAACAGAAGGGAAGAAAACCTAAGAAGGAGAAGGCCGCAATAGATAAGCAGGTTAGCATCAGCCTGATGGAGAAACTGAAGGCAAGGATGCAGGAACTCGAAGAAGAGATAGCTGACCGCAAAAAGGCCGAGAGCGCACTCAGGCAGGCGGAATCCGAATTTCGCCTCCTTTTCGACACGATGGCGCAGGGTGTTCTTTTCATGAATGCTGAAGGGAAGATCACTATTGCCAATCCGGCGGCCTCGCAGATTTTAGGATTGACGGCCGACAAATTGGTTGGAACAACGCCCAATGACAACCGGATAACGGCTTGGCACGAAGATGGCTCGTATTTCTCTCCGGATGAGATGCCGATGATAATAGCCCTGAGAACTGGAAAGCTGGTTGAAGATGTCACAATGACTATCTATAACTCAACGGACAATAAATATCATTGGATACGTGGAAGGGCTGTCCCCCAGTTCCGCCCGGGGGAAGATAAGCCTTATCAGGTTTACGCGACTTTTGATGATGTTACCGATCAATTCCTCACTTTTAAGGCTTTGCAGGAACACGAGTCCCGCCTGAATGCCATCCTTGAAAATACTGCTGATGCCATTCTATCAATCAATAGCGAATACAGGGTGACCGCCGCCAACGAAGCGGCAAAACAGTTTTATTCAATAGTCGCTGGAAAATTTGAGGTTGGTGATAATGTCTTCGATCTCGTGACTCCCGAACGCCGGGCCTTTTGGGACAAAATATTTAAACAGGCCCTGGCGGGCGAAAAACAGGTATTCGAAAACCATTATGATACCAGCCAGGGCCCACTGGACCTGGAGATATCGATCAATCCTATCGTTTCACCTTCACAAGAGATCACGGGCTTTTCTTTATTCGGACGCGATGTCACGCAGCGCAAACAGTCGCAACAAAAATTGCGGGAAAGCGAGGAACGCTACCGTACTTTGATTGAAAATGCGTTCGAGGCCATATACGTGGTGCAGAAGGGACGTGTAGTGTTCGCAAGGTCCGGTCCCTCTCCAATTACCGGTTACAGCAGCGAGGAACTTATCGGCAAGAAGGACTCCGACCTTGTCCATCCGGACGACTACGCAAATTTAATAGCCGAATATGAGTCCAGAAAGAATGCTGACGGGGGACCATCGAAAAAATATACCTTCCGTACTACCGCCAAATCGGGCGAAATAAGATGGGTTGAGGCCCATGTAACCGACATATCCTGGCAAGGCAAGCCCGCCGCGTTGACATTCCAGATGGATATTACGGAACGCCGCCAACAGGAAGAAGCCATAAAAAAAACAAACCGCCTGTACAAAATGCTGTATGAGTGCAACGAGGCTGTGGTGCAGGCAGATACCGAACAGCAACTGATCCACAATATCTGTAACGTAATGGTGGAAACGGGGGGATACCTGATGGTGTGGGTAGGATTTGCCGAAAATGATGAGAATAAGACGATCCGGCCCGTGGCACATTGCGGTTTTTCCGAGAGCTACCTCGAATCGATGGATATAACATGGGCTGACGATACGCGGGGCCGCGGACCCGCCGGCACAGCGATCCGATCGGGAAAGACTACTGTCAGTCAGGATGTTTCCAAGGATCCCGATTTTATGCCATGGCTTGAAGATGCAGAAAAGCTGGGTTACGCTGCAACTGTAGCGCTGCCTCTAAAATCTTACTGGCAGACAATTGGAGAAGTAAACGTATACTCTGCCGCTGCTAACGCATTCGACCGGGATGAGATCAATCTTCTCGAACAACTGGCTGCTGATCTAGCCTATGGTATCACTTCCCTGCGAGAGCGCAGTCAGCGTGAATTGGCTGAAGAACGGTATCGTTTTATCACGGAGAATACGAAAGATGTCATTTGGCTTCTCGATAATAACCTCCACTACACATACATCAGCCCTTCAGTAATGTTGCAACGCGGATTTTCGGTTGAGGAAGCCCTTGAGCGTGATTTATCCAAAACAGCAACTCCTGAATCGCTGGAAAAAGCAGCTAACACCATATTAGGGAATATCCCGGACGGCTCGACACATGTAAATGATGAACCACATTCTTTTACGATGGAGTTGGAACTTTACCGCAAAGACGGTGCCACTTTTGGACAGAAGAGTCCGCTACCCTGTTAATTACGCCTGATGGCAAGTTTGCTGGGATGCTGGGAGTATCACGCGATGTCACAGAGCGAAAAAAAATGGAGGCGGAGCTCAGACAAAAAGATGCTATGTTCCGCGTGGTCTTCGAGCATCACTACCAGTTTACCGGCGTGCTTGATCCCGAAGGACATCTGCTGGTTGCCAATAACACCGCCTTGCGGTTTGCCGGCGTGACGGAAGAGGATGTAGTAGGCAACTATTTCTGGGAAACCTCCTGGTGGAGACATTCTATCGATGAACAGAACCGGCTGAGGGAGGGCATCGAAAAGGCATCCGCAGGTGAATTTGTGCATTTTGAGACTTCGCACATAAATGCTCACGACGAAATACGTCAGATTGATTTCACGCTGAATCCAGTATTGAACGGCGCCGGTAAGGTAATATACATGGTTCCGGAAGGAAGGGACATTACCGATGAAAGGAGAGCCCAACAAGCCATAAAGGAAAGTGAAGAGAAATACCGGAACGTCGTTGAGGTCACCTATGATGCGATAGCCATAGCAGTGGAAGGCAAACTCAAGTTTTTCAATCGCAGGGTAGTTGAAGTCACGGGTTATGATGCTGATGAACTGACTGACATGCCTTTTATTAACCTTGTTTACCCTGAAGATAGAAATATGGTCGCCGACCGGTACAGGGGGCGGCTCGCAGGAGAAGAGGTCGAACGCGAATATTCCTTCAGGTATGTGAAAAAGGATGGCAGCGTTGGTTGGGCCGAAATCAACACAGCGTTGATTGAGTGGGAGGGCAAAACTGCTGCATTAGTCTCACTCAGAGATATTACGGACCGTAAGAAAGCTGAAGATGCCCTGCGTGATAGCGAAGAAAGGTATCGCAAACTGGCAGAAAGCACCGTCGACATCATAGCTACGGTGGATATGGACCTGGTACTTACTTATGTTAATAACTCGGTCAAACGGACATTGGGCTATGATCCGCAAGAAGTGGTGGGATTGCCACTTTCAAACGTGGTCACTCCTGCGTCCTATGCCAACCTTGTCGCCATATTCAAGGATGATCTCGACAAGGTACTTCCGCCGGGGTCTATTTCTGAAACCAGGGAAATAGAATTCATAAAAAAGGATGGATCAACACTGTGGACCGAGGGCAAATTGCGCTGGCTGCGCGATGCCGACCAGAACCCCATCGGTGTCATAGGGGTGATCCGGGATAACACCGAGCGCAGGCTTGCAGCGGAAGCGCTGCGTAAAAGTGAAGAAAAATACCGCGCTGTAGTAGAGAATGCGATGGAGGGCATAATTGTCCTCCAGGATGCATATATCAAATTTGTCAACCAATATATGCCGGCATTACTTGGCTTTTCCCATGATTTTATGTTGTCTCATCCTTTCATAGATTACATCCATGCCGATGACAGAGAGGCAGTGATTGAAAGGTACCGGCGCAGGCTGGCAGGGGAAGACTATTGTCGAACCGCTTACAATCCGTCTCATGACGTCGAATGGCTCTTTCGTCTGGGTGGAGATACGGGCTGTCTCTATAGATTGGGACGGAGAGCCCGCTACACTTAATTTCGTTACGGATATTACACGGCGCAAGAAGGTAGAGGATGCTCTCCGGACCAGCGAAGAGAAATACCGCACAATGCTTGACAGCATGGATGAAGGTTACTATGAGATCGGATTCTAAAGGTAATTACACATTTTTCAATGATGCCATGGTCCGCCAATTGGGATATTCCAGGGAAGAGCTCCTGGGACTTAACTATAAAGCTTACACGCACCTGAGGACATCAAAAGGACTGTGGAAATTTTCTCGGAAGTGTTCCGCACGGGTAATCCGCGGCAATGGGTTCCGCTCGTAAATATACGTAAAGACGGGACCAGGATCTACGTCGAGGATTCAATATACCCTCTCAGAAACGAGGCAGGAGAAATAGTAGGTTTGCGCGGAGTCGGCCGGAACGTCACAGAACGAAGAGCAGCCGAAGAACAACTCCGAATGCGCGCTTTCTTGCTGGATTCCACATACGATAGCTGTTATTGCCTATACACCCAGATGGAAAAATAATTTATGCAAATGAAGCCGCTTCAAAATCCAGGGGATTCACTAATGACGAATTGCTCCAAATGAATATGCGTCAACTTCTCCCGTGCGTAATATCCCCGTTCTTTGAAGAACGCTTCAGACAAACAATTGAGATAGATGGCATCCTGTCCTTTGAAGCCGTACATGTCCGGAAGGATGGCAGTGAGTTCGACGTCGAGGCGCAAGCGCGCCTGATAGATGTGAATGGAAATAAGTTAATCGTGACTGTCTACCGCGATATCTCAGCCCGTAAAGCCGCCGAAGCGGCCCTTCGCGGCAGCGAGCAGCGCTATCGTTCTCTTTTCCAGTATAACCCCATTTCAGTCTATACGCAGGACCTGCGGGGAAATTTCCTGAGTGTCAACGATGCTGCATGCATAATGACTGGCTATACGAGGGAAGAATTTTTGTCCATGCGGCCTGATCAATTCATTGTTCAGGAAGACCGCGAAAACTCGCAGAAGCGCTTTTTACAGGCTGCGCACGGCCAGCCTGAAACCTATGATCTCACCATTACAGTGAAAAACGGAGACCGGAAATATTTAAACGTTACAAACATCTCCATAGTTGTGGATAACAATATCGTCGGGGTTTACAGCATCGCCGAAGATATCACTGATCGTAAGAAAATACAGGCGGCGCTCCAGGAGAGTATGGAGCGTTTCCAGAGAATCGCTGATAATGCGCCGGATATCATATTCCGCGCCAGGATCAGGCCGACCCGTCAGTTTGAGTACGTCAGCCCGGCCTCTACCAAGATAATCGGTTACACTCCCGAAGAACACTACGCTGACCCTGATCTAATCATCAGGATGGTTCATCCTGATGATCGCGTCTTTATCGAAAATATAGTCAGTGCCATGGTAAAACATGCTGAAGCACCCGGCGTCTATGGAAATCCTTTAACCTTACGCTGGATACATAAGGACGGACACATCGTACATATCGAGCAGGTAATAGTTCCAATTTATGACGAGGAAGGCCAGGCAGTTGCAATTGAAGGAATTGCACGTGACGTCACCGATCGTAAAACTGCCGAGGCTGACCTGAGCAAGGCGCTGGAAACGGTCACTTCTACTCTCGAAGGAACCATGGAAGCGGTGGCAATGATGAGTGAATTGAGGGATCCCTACACTGCGGGCCATCAGAAAATGGTCACTCAACTGGCCCTTGCTATCGGCACGGAAATTGGCCTTCCTGAGGAGAGGCTGCGCGGGTTACGCGCTGCCGGTTTACTGCATGATGTAGGTAAAGTGTACGTGCCATCGGAGATATTGAGCAAGCCCGGCAAACTATCTGCGCTTGAAATGGGCCTGGCCAAGGCGCACGCCGGTGCCGGATATGATATCGTTAAGGCTATCAAATTCCCGTGGCCCGTCGACGAAATGATCCATCAGCATCATGAGAGAATTAACGGCTCCGGCTACCCCAGAGGGCTTAAAGGCGACCAGATTATGCTGGAAGCCCGTATATTGGCTGTTGCAGATACTGTGGAAGCCATGATGTCCCATCGTCCATACAGGCCCGCACTGGGTCTGGAAAAGGCTCTTGAAGAGATCATCCAAAATCGGGGTACACTCTACGATGAAAAAGTCGTAGATGTTTGTGTCATGTTGTTCAGAGAAAAGAACTTTAAGTTCCCTCAATAATCATCCCGCATGCAAAATTGCCCAAAGGTTCAACATCCGCAACAAAATTCTGCTACTATTTGTATATAATTGTGGCCATGAGTGAAGATACTTTCAGCCTTCTTAGCCAGGATGATCTTTACCTGTTTAACGAAGGTAGTCATATCCGCCTATATGATAGACTCGGCGCACATTCGGCCAGTGTAGATGGCAAAGACGGCACTTACTTCGCCGTATGGGCGCCAAATGCCGAACAAGTTTACGTCATGGGTGACTTCAACGGATGGCAAAAGAAAGGCTTCAAGCTTAAGCCGTGCGGCAATTCGGGAATTTGGGAAGGCTTCATACCCGGGATGGGCAATGGATCCCTTTATAAATATCATATAGCGTCCCGTGTGCATCGCTATCGCGCTGAAAAGGCGGACCCCTTTGCCTCTTATTGTGAAGTGCCTCCCCGGACAGCCTCCGTCGTCTGGGACCTGTCCTACAACTGGAATGATGACAAATGGATGGGCGAACGCAAGCGCCATAATGCCCTGGATGCCCCCATCTCAATTTACGAGATACAACTCGGTTCATGGATGCAGGTTCCGGAAGATGGCAACCGCCCGCTTACATACAGGGAGCTTGCCCCTAAGCTGGCTGACATACGTCAACCGGTTGGGCTTTACCCATGTCGAGTTTATGCCGGTAATGGAACACCCTTTCGGCGGTTCATGGGGTTACCAGGTGACCGGATACTTTGCTCCGACCAGCCGCTATGGGACCCCGCAGGATTTCATGTACCTGGTAGATCACTTGCATCAAAATAACATCGGAGTCATCCTGGACTGGGTGCCTGCGCATTTTCCAAGCGACGCTCATGGCCTGGGCCTGTTTGACGGCACTCATTTATACGAACATGCGGACCCGCGTAAAGGATTCCATCCCGATTGGAAAAGCTATATCTTCAATTACGGCCGCCACGAAGTGCGCAGTTTCCTGCTGAGCAGTGCGCTGTTCTGGCTCGATAAATATCACATAGACGGATTGCGGGTCGATGGTGTGGCTTCGATGCTTTACCTCGATTACTCGCGAAAAAAGGGCGAATGGATACCAAACCAGTTTGGCGGCAGGGAAAATCTGGAGGCTATATCCCTTCTTCGCCGTTTTAACGAAGAGGTCTACAAGAATTTCCCTGACGTACAGACTATTGCCGAAGAATCTACGGATTGGACCATGGTCAGCAGGCCCACCTACATCGGCGGTCTGGGTTTTGGCATGAAATGGGACATGGGATGGATGCATGATACACTCGACTATATTACAAAAGACCCCATACACCGTAAATACCATCATAACAAGCTTACGTTTCGCATGTTGTATGCCTTCACAGAAAATTTCGTGCTGCCTCTTTCGCATGACGAAGTTGTCCACGGAAAGGCATCTCTTTTAAGCAAGATGCCGGGAGACGACTGGCAGAAATTCGCCAACCTCCGCCTGCTCTTTGCCTACATGTTTACCCAGCCGGGGAAAAAATTGCTTTTCATGGGTGACGAGATCGGCCAGTGGAACGAATGGAACCATGAAACCAGCATTGACTGGCATTTACTGCAATACGACCGCCACCAGTCATTGCAGAAGCTGGTGGCGGACCTGGCGCACCTCTATCGAAATGAGCCTGCCCTCCACGAGCTCGACTTTGAATGGAAAGGTTTTGACTGGATAGACTGTAACGACTCACTTGGCAGCATACTGAGTTATCTGCGCCGCGGTAAATCATCTGATACCGAAATACTGACTATCTGCAACTTCACCCCTGTTCTTCGCAAAGACTACCGGATGGGAGTGACTCGAGGCGGCTACTGGCAGGAAATTCTGAACAGTGACGCTGTCGACTACTGGGGCAGCGGCGCCGGCAACGAGGGCGGACTTCATGCAGATGATATTGCATATCACGGCAAGCCTTTCTCACTAAAACTCACGCTTCCACCCCTGGCTGCCGTGCTGTTTAAGTCTCCTTGAGATCGGAACAATAGTCTATTTTACTGGCAGATCAACTAAAACTGTCGTTCCTTCACCTTTATGTGACCTGATATCCATTTTTCCACCCAGCAACTCCACCCTCTCAGTGATGCCCGCAAGGCCCAGCTTTCCATCCCTGGGCAGTGATCCTATTTTTTCCGGTACGTCGAAACCCTCACCCTTATCTGCTATCTCTACACGCACTCTGTCCGGCAAATACTCAATTTTGACACAGCCGGATGTCACGTTGGCATGTTTTCCCGCATTTATCATAGCTTCCTGGATAATCCTGAATAAAGTGAGCTCGAGGTCAGGCGCCAGCCTTCTATGTTCACCCACGATTTCGATGACTATTTCTATGCCGTAGGATTTTTTCAGCTCACCGGTCAGCCATTCAAGCACCGGTATCAGACCAAGATCATCCAGCACAGGCGGCCTCAGCCTGCGGCTGAAATTCCTAACATCTTCCACGGCTCTTTTCAGGCTTTTATATATTCCGTTCAGTTTGGCAACCTGGTTTTCTGTGAGAGAAGGCTTATCCCTCATGAAATTATCAAGCTGGTATATGAGTGCAACCAGCGTCTGCACCGTGGAGTCATGCAATTCACGGGCCAGGTATTTTCGCTCTTCCTCCTGTACCTTTGTCACCTGCCCGACATAATAGCGCAGGTTCTCCTCTGCGGTGTGTCTCTCAGTTACATCTTCCAATATTTCGATGGCGCCGATCACGTTCCCGTTGTTTATCATCGGGCTGGCGGTGAAGTGATACCATTTTCCCTTCTCTCCCAGAGATGGGAAAAAGTCCTCTGCCTCATAAGCTCCTTCGATCAGCGGAGACTCACCGGACTTATTACGATATTGGGAGGATATTTCTTTTGTGCCTGCGCCGTCCACAATCAGGTCTGCCAGTACCGGGCGTTTTTCGTTGTAGAAAGCTCTCCATTGCCCATCCGTGCCAAGCACATCCGCCCTTCTGATACCTGAAAGGGCCTCAAGGGCCGCGTTCCACTGGATTAACCTGTGCTTGTTGTCTATCTCAAATACGGGTAGTGGAGACCCGTCCAGCACCCTGGACACTATATCCTCTGTGCCGGCGGACTGGGTGTCCTTTCTCAGGTAAATCTTAATAACAACGAAAATCAGCAGGCTTGCTGTTATCCCCAGCGCAACCAGGAGAACGATAATAATTATCAGATTTATCATTACAGCAATTTCCCGGAGTTTATCCCACTTAACCCCGGACTACGAGATATCTTTAAGAGCCAGCCAGCCTCTTTTCATCGCCTCGATGACGGCCTCGGTACGTGAACCAACGCCCAATTTATTAAAGATGGCACGCAGATGACTCTCAATGGTGCTTACACTAAGATGGAGTTCTTGCGCCATGGCATTATTGCTCATCCCCTTGGCTGCCAGTTTGAGCACCGTCGATTCTCGCTCGCTCAGCAGGTCCGATTCCTTTTCCTTGGATGGTTCATCCTTACCGGCCCTGAATTTTTTCAATACCTTCTTGGCAATAGTAGGATGGAGCACGGAGTCCCCTTTGTATACCGTTTTGATCGCCTCCACAAGGTCGTGGACCCCAATATCCTTCAATAAATAACCGGCCGCCCCGGCTGAAAGCACGGAAAAAATGTACTGTTCATCATCGTATGCAGTTAGAATAAGTATGGCTACCGACGGCTGAAACGCCTTAATTTGCCGCGTCGCGTCAATCCCGTTTAGCCTGGGCATCGAAATATCCATCAGGATGACATCAGGAGACAGCTCCTTCGCCAGTTTGACGGCCTCTTCGCCATCGCTGGCTTCTCCTACAACGCGGAATTCAGCCTCATGCGCCAGTGATTCCCGGATGCTTTCCCTCACGACGGCATGGTCTTCGGCCAACAATATTGTTATCGGTTCCAATTCAGTTGCACCTCTTCGCCTATTCTCGGATCCAATATGCACTCTCTTAGACGTTGCCCGAATTAATTACGTATTTTTGCGCAACGTATAGTGGGGAAAACAGGAGTAAATCGGCGATCACACGATGATATAAATAATCTTGAGACAGCGCATGCCGAACGTGAGCGTATGCAAACATAGTGTAAGTATACCGCCCTGTATCAGCGTACGCAAAGATTCCGGCAGCGATCAAATCTCATATCTTTTTGTTTGCATCTTATCCCGACAATAGCATGGACAACATGTTCAATGTGCTGGTCTGGTACGGTAATGAATGGAGTTATAGCTGCCGCATCACTCACCTGTTTGCTCATGTAGAGAAAAGGACCTTTCCGTCACGGCGCGAAATATCGTCCGGTCAATCTCCCATGACTGTCAATTAGCAATACCTACCCACCGGTCAATTACTGGTTTTGATTAGCCCGGTTGCCCCAAAATTCACTGCTCTCAATAATATTCTCTGTTGGGAATCAGGATGTCCCGGGCCTCCCACCTGTGTTTAAATATTCCTGAAATAAAGTGTCGGGTGATTTCCCGGCAAGGAGGGAGACATGGTGACCGATCTTGCGGCCAACACCAATGAGTTCTACAACCAGCTGGCTGCGGAAGTACTTCACTCGGACGGCCGGATTTCATATAACGAGATTCAAAACAAAGCGGCTATTTACATGATCGGCTATCAATCAGGCCTGAGAGTGCGTTAGTCCCGTAGCAGGTCCCTGCCTCCTTTCCTTGCCCGTGCGCCGGCTCGCAAGCGATTAAATTTTCCCGGGCCGGCGCCTATTTGTACCCGGCCAATTGGCTTAATGGCCAGCCTGCCTCCGTTACCCTTATCCGTGCGCCGGTTCGACTGTAATGGGTACCTCCTTCGACGGGACCGGCGCCTTTTTATTGACTTCTATTTCGCCCGCTGGCGTATAGGTTATTCAGCCTATTTTGATGCCCCACCAAGAGCGCCCTTCAATAGATCAGCCACAGTGCTGCCGCCCTTCTTCTCAACAAAAGAAATTATGACGGGAAGGAACTCGGCTATCATTTCAGGTTTTATTCCAAGCTTCTCAAATCCGCCGGCCAGGCTGGCAAGTTGCCCCAGTTCCGAACCGCCGCCCAATGACCCTGCCAGCTTGCCCACCATACCCAGGATGCCTCCCCCACTTGCATCTTCTTGCGCAGGCGCCGCCTTAAGTAGGTCGCCAACTCCAGGTATATGCTGCGCTATCTGCGAAAAATCCTGTGTGCCTAGTTGCTCCTTGACCATGTTGAGTATTAGACCCGTTCCTCCCTGCGCCTGTCCCTCATTCACTCCCAATTTGCTTACCAGCGTACTCACCAATTCATTCATCTTTCATCTCCGATATCGGTATATACTGACAGTATAAACAAAGAGCGTGACTACAGGGCATAAATTTCATTGCCGAAAGTATGTACCCAGTTTCTCTTCAACGCTTCCACCGCTTCCTCAGTCTTGTCCACGCCTATTATTACTATGGGCTGTCCGCTTTCACCTCTACCAAGATAGGTGTAGAAATAAAGCACATTGATATGTGACTCTTTCAGAGGCTTTAAAACAGCGCGGAGCGCACCCGGATGATCGGGGATTTCAACGGCAATGACATCGTTTTCAATAACCTTGTATCCATTGCTCTTTAGCACATTTACAGTTTTTTCCGGATTATCGGTAACAAATCTGACGGTGCTTGTGCCTGAAGTATCAGCTACAGATATGGCCCGTATGTTGATGCTCTCCCTCGCCAGACATTCACTGACGGAAAGAAACATACCCGGCACATTGTCCAGGATTATTGATACTTGCTTTACACACACGGCTGCACCTCTTAATTACGCGTCAAAATAAATTATACCCTGCTTTCAGGGCTTTCTCATTAACGTCAACCAGTTTTTTCTTGGCGCTCAAGATGCGTTTCAGAGCAGTCATAACGGCAGGCAACTCAACTACGCCGCTTTTCCTTGTGAAAGCGCCCAGCATGACCATATTGGCAGCTTTGGGACTGCCCAGGTCCTCGGCGATCTTGTTTGCCGGGACCCGCACGATCTCTATGTCGCCCCTCATTATCTCCGCTTCAACCAGCGACGAGTTCAGGAAAAACAGCCCGCCCGACTGTATATGATGTTGAAACTTAACCGCCGAAGGTTGATTCATAGCCACGACAAACTCAGGTGAAGAGGCCACCGGGGAAGCAATCTCTTCATCAGAAATTGCAACCGTGCAGTTGGCTGTTCCGCCTCGCACTTCTGCCCCGTAGGCCGGCAGGTAAGTGACATTCTTGCCCTCCAGCATGGCAGCTTCAGCCAGGTTCAGACCCATCGACAGCACCCCCTGGCCGCCAAAACCCGCTATCAGGGTTTTAATCAGCATCTTTTTTCTCCGTCATATCCTTGAAAACGCCCAGGGGAAAAACTTTGGTCATTTCTTCATCTACCCACTTCCATGCCTGGACTGGACTCATTTTCCAGTTTGTCGGGCAGGGTGAAAGTATCTCCACCATAGAAAAACCGCGGCCATCCAACTGCATTTGAAATGCTTTGGCAATGGCTTTTTTCGTCTTTCTGATATTGACCGGTGAATTAACAGCCACCCTCTCAATATAGGCCACGCCATCAAGCATGGCAAGCATCTCACTCATTTTGATCGGATGACCTTCCAGTACATGGTCCCGCCCGTAAGGCGTGGTGCTCGTTTTCATGCCGCGCAGCGTAGTAGGGGCCATTTGCCCCCCGGTCATGCCGTAAACCGCATTATTAATAAAAATTGTAGTGATATTTTCGCCGCGGTTGGCTGCATGGATGGTCTCCGCCGTGCCGATGCCGGCCAGATCTCCATCACCCTGATAAGTAAATACAACCAGCTCCGGATAAGCCCGTTTCATCCCGGTGGCCACCGCGGTTCCCCTGCCATGCGCACATTCCGCCATATCCACATCGAAATAGTTGTAGGCAAATACCGAGCAGCCCGGCGGCGGTATGCCGATGGTTTTATCCTGGAGCTCCATCTCGTCAATGACTTCGCAAATGAGCCTGTGCGCAATCGGAATGCCCGCATCCCGGGCAGTAATGGAATGGCAGCTTTCTTCAGCGATTTCGGCCGGCGTATATACGTTTTTCAACTATTTCAAACCTTTCTGGTAATAAAGACGTGAGATTACCCGTGCGACCTCGCTGGGGGTAGGTATAACTCCTCCCGGCCTGCCATAAAATGAGACTTCACCCTGTCCCGCCAGGGAAAGCTGGACGTCTTCGACCATTTGGCCCATATTCATCTCAAACACAAGAAACTGTTTGATGTTCTTGGCCAGTTCTTTTAGCGGCTCATCAGGAAAAGGCCACAACGTGATCGGCCTCATCAACCCGACTTTTAACCCTTCTGCACGGACATTCCTGATCGCGCCCTTGGCAATACGCGCCGCAATTCCAAATGCCACGACCATCAGCTTGGCATCATCCACCATGAATGTTTCATAAGTGGTCTCTTCTTTCTTGATAAGAGCATAGCGCCTGAAAAGGCTCCAGTTGATTTCTTCAAGTTCAGATGGGTTAGAGGTAAATGTCTTAATGATTCTGCTGGGCCGTCCGCGGGCGCCTCGCAAAGCGCCGGCCCTGACCGGCGGCTCGGCAGGAGCCTCATCTTGAATTCCACCGGTTCCATCATCTGCCCCAGAACACCATCCCCAAAATAATCACAGGGATTTTATATTTGTCGGCCAGGTCGAAGGCGCGGTCGGTCAAGTCAGCCAACTCCTGCACCGAAGAAGGACCCAGAACGATTGTCCGATAGTCGCCATGTCCGCCGCCACGAGTGGCTTGAAAATAGTCCACTGTGAAGCGGCAATGCTGCCCAGCCCGGGACCGCCCCGTTGCATATTCACGATTACGGCGGGCAATTCACATGCCGCCAGGTAGGAGATGCCTTCCTGCTTCAGGCTGATGCCGGGACTTGATGACGAAGTCATCGCCCTGGCCCCGACAACGCTGCCCCATAGACCATGTTGATCGCCGCTATCTCGCTTTCCGCCTGGACGAAAGAACATCCTTTTCTCCGGCTCAGATGGGTAGCCATATATTCA
>CAWHDI010000008.1:0-5755 GCA_963827985.1 uncultured Chloroflexia bacterium
TGTGCCCGGGTTGAATGTAATCAGTGGTGAGGAAGGCAGCGGTAAGTCACTCCTGGTGGATGCCATGAGCCTGTTGATGGGGGCGCGTGCGCCGGCCGGTCTGATCCGCAGTGGTACAAACTCAGCCCGCATAGAGGCGATCTTCTGGCCGGCGGGCGCCACAGTTGACCGGGTAAACGCCATCCTCGATGAGAGCGGTATTGAGCCGGAGGCAAATGCTATGGTCCTGGTATCCAGGGACTTTCAGGATGGTGGAAAAAGCGTGGCCCGTGTCAATAATCGCGCTGTGCCGCTGTCCCTGCTTAAACAGCTGGGCAGGCATCTTGTCGATATCCACGGCCAGATGGAATATCTTTCCCTGCTCGATACCGGCAATCAGTTGAACCTCGTGGATGCCTACGGGAACCTGCTGGACCAGCGCCGGGACCTGCGCAGGACGATAGAAGATTTAAGGGCGAAGGAAAAAGAACTGGCATCCATGAACAGTGTGGAGAAAGAGGGTTACGCAGAGCTTTTGCAATACCAGGTTGAGGAGATCGACAGGGCGAAGCTCGAAGAAGTGGACGAGGAGCAGATGCACGAGGAAAGGGACATACTGCGCAGGGCTGAAGCTATCTGCGGCGGATGTATGGAAGCTTACGGAAATCTCTACGGCGACGAACGTTCGGCCTCTGTTATGATTCACAAGACGCTTACCAGCCTTCGCAGTATAAGCTCGGTGGATCCCGCACTGGCGGCTTACCGCGAGAAACTGGAAAATGAGCTGGTTGGCATGGAGGAGATCGCCAGAGATTTGCAGGACCATGCTGAGAAGATCGAAAACAGCCAGGAAAAGCTGGAGGACATTGAACGTAAATTAGAGGCATTATCTGTATTAAAACGGAAATATGGTAATACTATTGAAGCTATTTTGGCCTTTCGCAACAGGACGGCCGAAGAGTTGGACACTTTGCAGAACGGGCAGGCCAGGCGGGCCAAGCTGGAGGAATTGAGGCAAAGCTTGAAGGCCGAGGCAGGCAGGAAGGCTGAGGCTCTTTCATTGGCCAGGAGGCAGGCCGCCGAGCAGCTCATCAGGCTTGTCAACGAAGAACTCTGTGACCTGGCGCTTGAATGGGCCAAGTTCGACATCATGCTTTGCCGTAAGGAAGATGCTAACGGATTGAATACGGCGGGCGGCAAGTCCTTCTCTTACACGGTGGATGGGATTGATAAGATAGAGTTCCAGGTGGCCACCAACCCCGGAGAGCCGATGCGGTCGATGGCCGCAATTGCCTCGGGTGGGGAAACAAGCAGGATCGTGCTGGCTATCAAGAGCGCGTTGAAAGTGGCTGACCCCATACCGACCTTGATATTTGATGAGATCGATATGGGAGTGGGCGGAAGGAGCGCCGATTCGGTCGGTCGGAAATTGGCCACACTGACTAATTTCCACCAGGTGCTGTGCATAACACACCTTCCGCAGATCGCCTGCTTTGGCGACAGTCACTTCAAGCTGGTCAAGGAAATCGATGCGGGAAGGGCTGCCACAAGGGTGGAGACTATTGAGGGACAGAACAGGCTCAAGGAACTGGCTGCTATGCTGGGGTCCGAGCGCAACAGCGGGGTCATGCTGAAAGGCGCCGAAGCGCTGTTAAAGAACGCTGAAAAATGGAAGAGCGGGGCCAGGGAACTGGTGACCGCTTAGAATGATTTTGTGATTCTGGATTATGGGGGCGGGTCGCCATTCCCGCCCCCGGTCGTCCACTCCCAATCCGCTTTGGCTCCCTGAATTTAATGTTGCTGGAATTCGTATCCAACGACCCGTAAACCGGATTTTAGTAAATCAATTGCGCTCCGTCATGGGGGCCTAAATTGCAGCGACGTGTAAACTCGGGCTTAATAAACTGACCTGCTTTGTCATGGGGGCGTTGAAGAGGGGCTGCAAGCCCCTCCTATTAAAAAATTACCCTCGCCCTTCAAGGGAGAGGGCAGGGTGAGGGTATCAATAGCCTAATAGGCCCGCCTGTAAATCCCTTCTATAGCCCCCTTGTCCAATGTGACAGGGTTCAACTTGACCCAGAACCCGGTCTTGAGCGCGTTCTCAGCCAGCTTATCGAAATCCGCTTCCTTAACCCCGAGGTTCCGCAACTGCAAGTCCATGCCGATCTTTTTCAGCCATTTCCCGGTGGCGGATATGCCGTCGTTTTCACCAAAAACATTCTTGCCCAGTTGCTTGAACCTCTCCTTGCGGGCAGGTTCCGTAAATTTCATCCATTCCAGCAGCAACGCTGCCAGTCCGTCGCCGTGCGCCATATCATATTGTCCGCTGAGGGCATGTTCCATTCCGTGCAGTGTCATCATGCCCCCGCCTCCGCCAAGTCCGGCAAACTGTGAGCAGGCTATCGTACTGGCCCATGAGATGCGGGAACGCAGCTCAAGATCGTCCAATTTCTTCAATAGCGGCGGAAGGGCATCGACAACTGTCTTCATCGAGGACTCGCGGATAGCGTCGTTGATAAGAGTAGAATCGCCCGCCGTGATATAAGATTCCACCAGGTGGCAGAAGATGTCCACTCCGCCCTGGGCGGTAGTTTTAGCGGGCAAAGTCAATGTGAGAGCGGGATCAACTATAGAGATTCGCGGGTAAATCGCCGGGTGGTTGAGGACAACCTTTTCATGCGTTTCCCAGTTGGTGAAAACCGCTCCGTTATTTGCTTCGGACCCGCTGGCCGCTACTGTCGGTACCAGTATGATGGGAAGAGCTGCCTTGCTGCTGGCCTTGTTCTCGTAATAGGCGAAGATGGGTTCGGTGCCGCTGGCCGCCAGGGCCAGGCACTTGGTAGCGTCCATGACGCTGCCGCCGCCCAGGCCGATTACTATGTCTGCACCATTTTCGCGAGCAAATTTGGCGCCTTCATCAATCGTGGCTGCCCTCGGGTTTGGCTCGACTTTCTCGAACGAGACCCACTTAACGCCGCTCTCTTCCAGGTTACGTGTGACTTTATCGAATGTGCCGGTGCTGCGCATACTGCGCGAGCCTGTGACGAGGAGCGCTTTCTTTCCAATCCGTGCAGTCTCTTTTCCGAGCTGAAGCACGCTGTCCGGGCCGATGATGAACCTGATTGGTAAATAAAATCTGCTAATTCCCATCTAATAACCTCCGGTTTTCTTTGCGGGCGCGGAATTGCCCTTAAAATAAGTATCCTTCAGGATATTACCACACAAGCGGGACAAATTGAATACTCGCCGTCAAAGGGAATAGACCCTTCATGAGCCGGCCGTGTCCGCGGCAATAACATGGTTGCTGAGTGTGCCTATGCCCTCGATGTGGATATCGACAGTGTCCCCTGCCTTTAACGGGCCGATGCCGTCAGGAGTGCCGGTAGCTATAATGTCGCCAGGCATGAGCGTCATGATGCTGGATATAAAGCTCACCAGTCTCGGTACATTAAAGATGAGGTCGCTGGTGTTGCCGGACTGTTTTACCTCGCCGTTGATCATTGTCTCCACTTTCAGGTTATTAGGCGATATGTCGGTTTCTATCCACGGTCCGAACGGGGCAAACGTGTCATATCCCTTGGCCCTCGTCCATTGCCCATCCTTCATCTGGGCTATGCGGTCGGTCACGTCGTTAAAGCAGGTATAACCCAGGATAAATGAGGCGAAGTCGCTCTCAGGCACATTCCTGGCCCTTTTCCCGATCACCACTCCCAATTCGCCTTCGTAATCGATTCTTTCAGGGTTGAGAGGAAGCACGATATTTTCTTCCGGCCCGATGGCTGCTGAGGGTGGTTTGATGAAAAGAAGGGGCAGGTCGGGGAGTTTCTGTTGAAACTCCGCCGCATGCGAACGGTAGTTTAAACCCAGGCAAACGATCTTGGTCGGTTGGCAAGGGGCCAGCAGGCGTACTTCCTTCAGCGGCACAATATCGGATTTGAGAAAACCTGTTTTGGCGTGTGATTCTTCGAACGGCGAAACGCGGTAAACCCTCACCTTCTCGCCGTCCAGCCTCCCATAGGATATCCTGTTCTTGAAGAGGAACCTTACAATCTTCATCTTTATTATCTCACTGCTGTTTTATTTGGAGATCGCCGACCAGCTGCTGGATGGCTTTTCGCTCGCCCTCGGTAAGCATGCAGCCGCTGACGCACGCCTTTTTGCAGGCCCCATCGCATGGTTCGATATGTACCGTCAGGTCTGCGCCCGTCAATTTTTCGCCTATCTCTGAGGTCATTTTTTCTGTAATCGCGTGGGATTCGCTTACGGTCATCTTGGGTTCCACTACGACATGCAGGTCTATGAAACGGGATGCACCTGATTTCCTGATCCTGACACGATGGATCGATCTGACCGTGGGATACAGGCTTTTTAGATAAGCGGAAAGCCATATCAGTTCCTCGGGGGGTGGACTGGTATCAATCAGGTCCTTGATCGCATCTATTGTCAGTTTTAAAGCGGCGCGGAAGATCAGCAGCGCTACCGCCATAGCCGCCACCGGGTCAATCCAGACCAGGTTCCACTGAGGGAAAACGATGCTACCTATCCAGATCAAAGCCAGGCCGGTCATCACGCCCGCCGATGTATATACGTCGGTCCTGAGGTGCCAGGCGTCGGCGATCAGCGCCGGGGACTCTGTCCTTTTCCCGACTTTGAACAGCAAACTTGATACGATGATGTTGGCTATTACCGAGAAAAGCATCACGCCCACGCCCAGGTCGACTATTTCCAGCGGGCGCGGGTTGATCAGTTTCTGGATGGCCTCATAAATGATCCAGATAGCCGCGATGAAAATCAGCAGTGCCTCGGCCAGCGCCGATATGTCTTCCACCTTGCCGTGGCCGAAGGGATGCTCTGCGTCCGGCCGTTTGGCCGATATTCGCACCGCGAAGAAAGCTATGATCGAGGCTATAAGGTCCATGGACGAGTGCGCCGCTTCAGAAAGCACTGATATAGCCCCTGTAAGGATCCCCACCGCAAGCTTCAGCAGCACAAGGATGCCGTTGGATGCTATAGATAGCAGCGCTACGGACGTCTTTTGTTTTTGATTTTCCATTTTAAATTAAAAAGCCCCCTGGGACTTCAAGTCCCACGGGGTTAAATCCGCTGCGTTGAGCCCGACTGCGCTCCTTTTTGTGCTGGAGCCGCCTGATCTGTGTGCCTGTATTATAAATAGTTTGGAATTTGGCAGTCAACCGATCGTTGCGGGATATTTTTATGAAGGATATATTGCGGGTGTCGTATAGTCTTTTCTGTCGACATATCAATATGGTGTAGCAAAACGGCAATTGACTGTGGTATTATAAGTGTCGGAATTCGTGGTTGCTCTTCGAGTCGATGTCCCTAAACTTTATTGGCATGGGACTCGACCGGCAGGCAAAAGTGCCTCGAAGGTGAAGGTGGAAACGCCGGCGCCTCCCGAGTTTGGAAAGGAGAGTGCGATGTATATTTTCTGTCTTTGCATTATTCCTTTTGTGTTGCGGTCCTATGCTCGTGTCTTTTTCGGGGAATAACCTGTCTTTTTGCTGAACGGTAAATTAATAATTTAGTTTGCTGGAGCAATACTTTGAAGGTGAGAGGTACTGGAAGTTATTCGTGTTTGGACATTTAATATGGTTTTAACAAGCCGTATAACATGCTTTTAAAACTGCGTCTGTACAATTTGTCGCTGGGGCAGCGGATATTAAGTGGCTTCCAGCGAATTTATTGAGGAGGTGATATACGTATGATTAGCTTCTGACAGATCGTTAAATCTGTCGGGGCAATAATTTAGCCCGCC
>CAWHDI010000009.1:0-49317 GCA_963827985.1 uncultured Chloroflexia bacterium
AATGTATTGCTGGCGAGCTTGGCATCCGGTCGACCCGCGGCCAAGGGACGACGTTCATGCTCGACGTGCCGATTCCCTGCAGGTTCAGCTTCACGTCATGGTCGTGGAGGCGTCAGGCGGTACGTACGCGGTGCCGGTGGCGCAGGTCACAGAGGTCGCACAGGCTGGACGCCACAGCCTGAACATGGAAGGCGGGCGCCCAACGCTCACGTGGCGGTCTGGCATGGTGCCGGTGCGTTCGCTCAGCGAGCTGCTGTGCCTGCAGTCCGCACCGGTGCCCGGTGAATTCAAATTTCTGTCTCTCAATTCAAGGGGAGGCACCTGGCGCTCCGGGTCGACCGGCTCGTCGCGGAGGCCGAGGTCGTCACGCGGCCGCTGGGCGTCCCGTTGAACCTCGTCGCCGGGTACAGCGGGTTCACCATCCTGGGCGGCGGCAGTGTTCCCCTTTTCAGTTTCGGGGATATGTTTCGTTAGGTAACGGTCTGCATCAATTCATGAGGTAAATCACCATGTCGCCACGCGGGCTCCTCGTGATGACATACGAATTGATTGATCGTTGACGAATAGTACTATATATGATACTATCGGCGAACAATGGTTAACCGCGTAAAACTGAAGAATATTAAAAATATTAAAAGCCTGGTGGAATACTATGTTAGCCTGCCTTATACGACAACAATTGAGAAATCAAGCGGCCCAAGAGGCGATTATTATGTTGCCCGCATCATCGAACTTCCCGATCTATTGATGACGGGTGATACTCCGGAAGAGGCATTAAAGGAGCTGGAGGACGAGAAACCCGAATACATTGAGCTTTATTTGAGGCTAGGCAACAGAATGCCTGAACCTCTGAGACCAGCCACTACAGCGGCAAGGTTGTGCTGCGATTGCCGGCATCTGTGCATGAAGACCTTGTCAAATTGGCAGCCATGGAAGGGGTAAGCTTAAACCAGTACATGGTCGCAGCCCTGTCAAAACAGGTTGGGAGAGATGAAGTGCTGATGAAAGAGAAGAAGGCGCCTTATAAGGCAGATAAAGCAGGTAAGCCAGGGAGGAGATCACCATCCCGATTTCCTCGGGACCTTCGGCGTCGCCCCAAGGGCTCCTCGTGATGACAAACTAAGGGGGCCCCTGCTGTGATGACAAACTAAGGGGTCCCGCCGGCGGCCTTCTTTTTCAGCTCATAGAGCTTGTTGATGGCTTCGATGGGGGATATCGAGTCGATATCCAGCAGATCTGATCTCTTTTTCGATCTGGGATTCGCTGCCGAAGAGATAATAAAGGGACATCACAAGGCTGGGAAGCCAGGCAGTAGATCACCATCCCGATTTCCTCGGGACCTTCGGCGTCGCCCCAAGGGCTCCTCGTGATGACAAACTAAGTGTGCCCCTCGTGATGACATACTAATTGGGTCCCCTACAACAATTTATCAATTGATATATTTATTGCATTTTTTTATCATATGATATAATATTGCATTAACTGGAATTTGCGAGGTAGAGGATTAATTGCATGCGGATAGAGAAAAGGTCATTGACTTTCTGCTGGAGCTTAAATTAGGGCTCCAGGGGAACTCCGATGCGCTCGATATTCGTTGCAAGGCAGAAGAATATCGATACCCTGGCTGAATTGGAGATTACGCTGGACGAGGTGCGGAGTGAGATCCTGGCGTTATCGGTCGCAGATTATTGTGACGGACCTTTGAAAGATCCTGTGATAAAAGGAGACCTCTGGATATTTGGAAAGATGATAGGTACAAAGGAAATATATATCAAACTTAAACTGTGGGGAGACAAGCGCAGCAGTAATTTGCGGGTACTGTCTTTCCATGTCGCTGAAGAAAGACTTGAACATCCCTTTAACGAATAAGGAATGGAGACGAAAATGCAGGTAAGTTGCCCGGTCTGCGACGAGACTGAAAAACTCAATAAAGTGAAAGGCCCAAAAGAAATATTGGTCCGCAACGATGCGATCACGGTCGATATGGACTATTTTAAGTGCGCCAATTGTGGCGAGGAGTTCCTTGTGCCGTCCTCGCAAAGTGACCCGTTGGAAAAAGCTTACCGGCTGTATCGCCAGAAGCACAGGCTGCTTCAACCCGAAGAGATAAGAGATTTCCGCCGGAAATTCGATATGACGCAGCGCGAATTATCCAACCTATTGGGACTGGGCGTGCGCCACAATAAGCCGCTACGAGAGCGGCAAAATACAGGATGAATCTCATGATACGTTATTACGTTTGGCCTTCGACCCGGAGAATCTATTCAGGCTGGTACGCAACTCCGTTGACGTGTTTTCAGATGACAAGAGACAAAAGATATTGGAGACAATAAAGGCAATAGAGGGGGCAAAATTAAATTCAGTTGAGCAATGGGTTGCCCTTAATCTCCAGGACTATGATGCTAATGAATTCAGCGGATTCAAGAGATTTAATAAAGAAAAATTCCTGAACGCCGTCCTGTATTTCTGCACAGGCGCCGGTGAATTCAAGACAAAATTGAACAAACTTCTCTTCTATTCCGACTTCCAGCATTTCAAGGAATATACAAACTCCATCACGGGAACGCAATACGCCCGTGTGCCATTTCGGCCCGGCTCCCAACAATTTCGAGTTATTATATTCAGCTGCTTATCCATCGGGGAGCTATTGAGGTCGAAGAAGTAGAATATCCCAATTTCACCGGTGAGAGATATAAGAGTAAAGAGCAGCCTGATTTGAACCTTTTTTCCGCCAGCGAATTGCGAATACTTGCCCTGGTAAAGGAACATTTTAGAGACGTCACAGCAGGCGAAATCTCAACAGGCTCTCACCAAGAAAAGGGATATATTGAGACACCTATAGGTAAGACTATCCTCGTATATCTATGCCAAATATTTGAGATTGGAAAAGAACAAACATACGCGGCGAGGACAGTACGCCGATAAACCGGTGTGATGGACTATCAGGGCAATATTATCAAAAGATCTCAGAGAAAGTAGTTTACTTCTGTTCCGGCCTCCCCGCCTTCTTCTTCAACTCATACAGCTTGTTGATGGCTTCGATGGGGGACATGGAGTCGATATCCAGCGACCTGATCTCCTTCTTCGATCTGCGATTCGCCGCCGAATATGGATAGCTGCTGAGATTGCGGCGTTATCGGTTTGGCTTTGGCGCGGCCTTTGGTTTCAGTCTGGCCGTTCTCCAGGTCCTGCAGGATGGCTTCGGCCCGGTGTATTACGGCTTTGGGTAATCCGGCAAGCTGGGCGACATGAATGCCATAGCTCTTGTCGGACCCGCCGGGGATGACCTTGCGCAGAAAAACGACCTTCCCGTCTTCCTCGGTGACCGCAATATTGTAGTTCTTGACATGCGGCAGGGACCCTGCCAGCTCGACCAGCTCGTGATAGTGCGTGGCGAAGAGCGTCTTGGACCTGAGCCGGGTGCTGTTGTGAATATACTCAATCACGGCCCAGGCGATGGATAGCCCGTCATAGGTGCTGGTGCCGCGGCCGACCTCATCCAGTATGAGCAACGACCTGTTGGTGGCATTATTGAGTATATTGGCAACCTCGATCATCTCCACCATGAAGGTGGACTGCCCGGCTGCGATATCCTCCTGCGCCCCGATGCGGGTGAAAATGCGGTCGACCACGCCGATGACGGCTTCGTCGGCCGGCACGAAACTGCCGATCTGGGCCAGCAGGACTATCAGCGCCACCTGTTTGAGATAGGTGGATTTGCCAGCCATGTTCGGACCGGTAAGAACGATAAGCTGGTCGTCTTTGCTGGAAAGAGCGGTGTCATTGGGGATGAAAACCGCCTTTCCCAGGGCCTGCTCCACCACGGGATGCCTGCCGCCCCTGATTGCGATGGAATCTCCGGTGTTCAATTGGGGCTTCACGTAGCCGTGACGGGCAGCCACCTCGGCCAGGCTGGAATAAACATCGATATGCGCAAGCGCCGCCGCTGTGGAAAGTATCTTCTCTCCTGAAGCCGCTACCTGGCTGCATAGCTGGGCGAAAATGGACTTTTCCAGCTCGACCATGCGGTCACGGGCATTCAAAATCATCGACTCATATTCTTTCAACTGCGGCGTGTAGAACCGCTCGCCATTGGCCAGCGTCTGCCTGCGTATGTAATCGGCGGGCACCGACCCCAGGTTGGAAGTCGACACCTCAATGTAATAGCCGAAGACCCGGTTGTAGCCCAGCTTCAAGCGACCTGATGCCCGTCTTCTCCCGCTCCTGTTTCTCCAGCCCGGCCAGGAACTGCTTGGCGTCCGAAGCGATCACCCTTACTTTATCAAGCTCCTCGGAAAAGCCCTGCCTGATCACGCCGCCGTGATCAAAACTGACCGCCGGCTCGTCGGCGATGGACTGCGCAACCAGGTCAATGACATCGGGACACAGCTTCAAACCGTCCAATCAGCGCGGTTGGGGCTTCGGCAAGGGCGGACTGGATATCGGCCGTCTTCTCCAGTCCCGACTTCAATGCGACGAGATCACGCGGCATTGGCGTTGCCGCTTTTGACGCGGTTGATGATACGCTCCATATCAGGGATATCGTTCAGCAGAGATATGACCGAGCTGCGAGTCAGCGTGTTGCCATGGAACCATTCGACCGCCGACTGGCGGGCTTCCAGCGCAGCTACATCAAGCAGGGGCTGGCCCAGGAAACGTTTCAAAAGGCGTCCGCCCATAGACGTTTTGGTGAGGTCGATAGCTGACAGCAGCGAACCCTGCGCCGTTCCCCAGCGAACGCTGCTGTAAAGCTCCAAATTGCGGCTGGTGTGCGTATCCAGCGTCATGAACGACTGCGTGGAATAGGTGGCAAGATGCGTAAGCAGAGCGAGAGCGGCTTTCTGGTTCTCTTTCAAGTATCCGACAATGGACCCCGCTGCACTAACAGCAAGGGGAAGGCCCGCACAGCCATAGCCCTCCAGCGAGGCGACAGAGAAAAGATCAAGCAAGGCCTTCTCCGCCACATCCTTTTCGAAATGGTAGTCATCCACCTTGCTGACATTGCGGAAGGAGCCGGCATCGAAATCTCCGGAGGCCGGAATTATCAGTTCGGCAGGATTCAACCTGCCTATTTCATCAGCGGCCAGCTCTACCGGGAATTTGCGTGGCGGCAAACTCACCGGTTGTAATGTCAACATAGGCCATACCCGCCTGGTCCTTTCCTGGTGACCACGCTTACGAGATAATTGTTGCTCTTGTCCGTAAGCATGCCGGGCTCAATGACGGTGCCGGGCGTTACCACCCTGATGACATCTCTTTCCACCAGGCCATTGCCGGGGGCGGTAAGCTGCTCACAAATGGCGACCTTATACCCGCGGCTTATCAATTTCGACAGGTAATTCTCCAGCGCATGATAGGGAATGCCGGCCAGCGGGACCTTGATACCCTTGCCCATCTCCCTGGAGGTCAGGACGATCTCAAGCTCACGGGAGGTAGTGCGGGCATCGTCATCGAACGTCTCGTAAAAGTCGCCCAGGCGGAAAAAGACAATGGCTTCAGGATAGCGCTGTTTGACACGCAGGTACTGTTTTCTGAGCGGAGTCACAGACATATGTTAATATCCGGCAAATATTATGACAGAACAGGGCGGCGTATTCTATTTCTCAATATTCCAGCTATAGTGGAACGAGGCTGATTGTCCCGGGCTCGATTTTCAAGGGCAGCAGGATAACAACGCAACTGCACTGGTAGACCTCCTCCACACCACCCTCGGAGTTGGAAATGCTCTCCACAGGGAACCGCCAGACCGTAAGAGGGCGGTCCAGGCTCAATCTCATCTCGATTTTGAGATTAGTGTTGCCCAGGAACAGTTCACGGACATCTTCGATCTCCCCGCGAATCAAGCCGTTCATCTGCGAGCGTATGGCCGGTCGCACGATAATAGGCGCTCTCGTTATGCCCGCCGCCCAGCAGGTTGATGTTCCATTCGCTGCCAAAGACCGTCTGGATGACCGAATCGCCTTTGTTGATAAACCTGTAATCTATGGCCACAAGACCGGAGCGAAGCGACAGGGTCACTTTCTTTTCCAGGGCGATGTTCCAGCTGGCCTGCCCGGATGTTACCTGCCCGCTGCGTTTGAGAAGCATGCTCAGGCTTTGCCCGCCTGCGTCGGCGCTGAACTCGTATGGCTTGCCGGAAAAATCGCCGGCATCCACAAATTCATTTTTCTCGAAGTTGTCCAGTGTGACACTGCTATCCAGAAAACGGTCCATCAGGCTGGAGCGCGGCAGCGTGTCATAGGCAGGCGTCCCGGTATACGGCTTCTTCACTCTCACGACATCATGTATGCTTTTGACACCGTCGCCGGCAGACTCCCCGCTATTGCGGCCCTCCAGTATGTCCCTGTGATAAGCCTTCGCGGCTTGCGGGACACGCTGCTGAGAAGGTTGTAGGCAGCCTCCCGGTGGTCCCACTCAAAAATGCTGCCTCCCTCATGCGGGCTGAGATAAAAATTAAACTCAGGGCCTTCGACAAGTACTTCCTGGCGGCCGTCGCCGTCGAAATCCGAAAGCCGGTATTCATAGCCATTTTTCCGGCTGGCCAGGACCCTGTCGGCGCATTTCTCGGCGTTTATAAGGTTGGAATAGGTGATGGCCCTGATATCAGTGAGGTAGATACCTCCGAATACACCGTGCCAGTAAGGGCAGTTGCACTGCGCCTGCCAGAGGTAGTCCATACCGCAGGCCTTGGCGTTCACTTTGTGGGCTTTATGGACTTTCTCATGCACCAGCAGCATTTTCTTGTGCATGCGGTTGATCTCGGGATACTTGACCATGAAATTACGCCAGTAGCCGCTATACATATACCTCAATATGTCGGCCCGGTTTTCATCCGCCATGAGGTGATGCAAGTGCGTGTACTCCCAGGACTTTTCGGCAGGCAGCGACCATTCAAGCATCTCATCGTAGGAGGCACAGGGAAGGTAGATCCTCCCTATGGGCAGATGGGAGGAGGCATAATCGCCCAGTTTTACAGTACTCAGCCAGCCGGCATTGTCCTCTATAGCCTTGAAAGAAATCGTCCACCCAGTGATTATCCCAGCAGTGCTCATAGGTTTCGGGCCAGACGCCGAACTTCTCACCGTCATCGCCCAGACAACTATCCTGTCCCCACTCTCGGACGCATTGTCCTTCAAGTAGGACATGACGTCTTTCACCATATGCCAGGGTATGGAATACCTCAGGTACTTGCTGATGGGGAATATCTTCAGGTAGCGCCCCTGTTCCTCGGTATTGAAATAGCCGAAGAGGTCTTCATCGTCCTTGCCGACCATTTTGAAGCCCGTGTCGTCCACCAGCGTCCAGTCCACACCGGCATCAGGGAGGACCCTGGCAAGGTCCGGCTCCCAGACTCTTTCCGCCAGCCACATCCCCCGGGGCCGCACCTTAAATACATTCTGAATAAAATCCGCCATGCGTGAAATTTGGCCGAGCTTATCAGGATCAGGTATGGAGGGCAGGATGGGCTCATAGTAACCACCGCCGATTATTTCCGCCTGCCCCTTCACAGTAAGTTCTTTTAGATAATCGATGAATTCGGGATGCTTGTCCGTGATCCAGTCAAAAAGACAACCGCTGTAATGAAGCGACACTTTAATAGAAGGATGGCGCTGCAGGGCCTCGATCATGGGCAGGTAGGCGCGCCGGTAGGAATCTTCGAAAACCCACGAAAAATTGCCGATCGGCTGATGATTATGAATGGCAAGACCAAGAAATATATGGCTCAATGTCTTAAACCGCTTCCCCTCAGATAAATTAGGCCTCAGGCTTTTTGAATTTTATCGATAGTGACCTTCAGCATAACCTTGTCACCGATCTTATCGATATCGCCGGTCAATATGGTAGTCTTCCTGATGAACCCGGTCTTTACAATAAGGCCTGTGACAGTCCATTTCTTCAGATCGATGTAAAATCCTCTAACCGGGCCGATGACTTTAGCGCCTGCGTCTATCACCTCTTTTCCAATCAGTTCGTTTGAATTCATCAGCGTCCTCCATGGATACGGCTACACAAATCAGCCTATTCAGTCAGTGTATAAGTAATCTGTGAGCTGATCAAATATATGCCGTCCTGCAACTACCCGGTAATAGTATTCCTTTTTTATCTCGGGCTTGCAGTTGCTCATTGAAATCGATTTATAAGCGTTCAGCACCACTTCTCGCTGGAGTGTCATACCCTTATCTATCATATTGATGTTCCACATGGGTTTTTTGCTTGCCCACCAGAACTGGCAACTGTGCAATGCCTGGTCAAGCAGCTCTCTTGCCGTAGCAGCAAACTGAAGGCTTATCGGATTGTCTGCCAGATCAACCGCCTTATGCGCACAATCTATGGTCAATCCGAGGAGCTCCCACTGCATGACATGCACCGGATTATTCTTATCCTTCCACAAAGGATAGTAATTCTGCATTTTTATATCTTCGGCCGAAGTGCTCCAGGACGACGGCCTGGGGCTAATTTTGCTACCCCTGGGGAAAATATCAAGCAACTCACTGATGGTTACGATTTTTATATCTTCAGCATCAGGCGGCTTTTCATATTCGAACAGTTTGCGGTGCTGGTCGGCCAGAGGTTTCTGTTCGCGCATCACTTTGGGAGGATCTTCGATCGGCATCAGCGTCTCATAAACCTGTGAAAGGAAGAGTTTATCCCAGTGCTGGATATGGTGTCCGAACGTCTCTGCATCCATGGCAGTTATAACATATACATCGCCCTCGGTCTTGCGAAGCTGTTTGAGATGCTCGATGAAACCCTTGCCGTCAAGATCTTTGAAGCTGATCTTGTTGCTCAGGATATCATCTCTGAAGAACACCGAAATTTCCTCATCGGGAAAATCAATGGTGTGTACGACGTCCATGGGCCAGTCTACCGGACAAGCTATGCCACTAAGGATAATCCATTTGTGACGGGAACCGACTATTGGCTTAACAATATCGCTGGAGTAGCACATTTCCGGGGGGAAGAAGCCCTTTGGCCGGTAGGTTTCACCCAAATACTGCCTGTTTGTATTGAAATTCAACCTGATCTGTCTCTCCGCCTCGTCCCGCGGAATCAGGGGTAAGATAGGATGATACTTGCCGGAGCCAGTAAAATCCACCTGGCCTTTTTCCGACAATTTACGCATCCCTTCAATGACGTCAGTGTGGCCGTAGAGAGCCAGCATCTCCGTCAGGACAGCCATTGATGTTAAAGGTGGCTTTGGCATGAGGAAATTCATCAAATACTGCCAGGATCGGCCGGTAGGACTCGTTGCTTACCTTCATCAGTATGCCGGGAGTCTGAGTCGGCGGCTGGTAAAAGTGAAATAGCGGCGCCCAGTAAATCATCGTTTCCCTCCAGCCATTAATTGTACATAGATGGCGGCGCCCAGCAGACCTGAATCCACTCCTAATCCAGCCCTTACAATTCTCACAGTTTTGGCAGGCAGTTTGAAGGCATAGTCCTTCATGCATCGCCTTGCAGGTCTTAAGATCATCTCTCCCATACCGGACACCCCGCCACCTATTATAATCATCTGCGGATTAAAGATGTTAACCAGGTTTCCCAGCCCGACGCCCAGGTAGCGGCCCGCCGTATTTATAACCCGGCGGCAAAGGGCATCACCCCTGCGAGCGCCCGCAGCAACGTCCTCGGCCGTAATCAAATCTATGGCATTGTGACACATATCCGGCAGGATACTTTTCTCTCCATTGCGCACACGCTCTTTCGCCATCCGTGCAATAGCAGTACCGGAGGCCAGCGATTCCCAGCAACCGTGCCTCCCGCACTTACACTCAGGACCGTTATCCATCTGTATTATCGTATGCCCGATTTCGCCCGCACAGCCATCCGTGCCATTGTACAATTCCCCATCGATGATAATCCCTCCGCCTATACCGGTACTTACGGTAATGAAAATCAGGTTAGAGAGACCCTTTCCGGCGCCCAGCCTGTGCTCACCAAGCGCAGCAGCACTGGCATCATTTATCACAAAAGCAGGCATATCGAACTTATCGGCAAGCATGTCGCGCAAAGGGACATTGTTCCAATGAGGCAAATTGGGCGCTTCGGTCACCAGTCCCCTGTCAATGTCCACCAATCCTGCATAGGCAACGGCTATGCCACCCAACCTATTACGCCTGATGCCGGACCTGGCGATAACTTCATCGATGGTTGACATCAAGCGGGCAGTGACCTTCTTTGGGCCCTCGCCCGATAGAGTATATCTATAAACCCGGGACAGTATGCTTCCTTTGGAATCCACGACTGCAACGATATACTTGGTACCGCCGATGTCGATAGCAATAACAGGTTTATCAGACGGTTTCATCCAGGACCAAACCTAACGCCTTTTTATACAACAGTTCATATTTACCTGCCGGCTCCTGCCAGCTAAAATCCTGCTTCATGATCCTCTGCATGACCCGCTTCCAGGCAGCATTGTCCTTAAACGATTGGGCCGCCCTTTTCACAGCGGCAACCAGTTCGTCGGCAGAAAATTGATTAAAGACAAATCCGGAGCCCCGTTTCAAATCCTGGGTCAAGTTGGCTACCGTATCGGCCAGCCCACCCGTCCTGCGCACCACGGGGACTGTACCATATTTCATGGCAATCATCTGTCCCAATCCGCACGGTTCCCATTTGGAGGGCATGAGGAACAGGTCAGACCCTGCGTAGATAAGGTGGGCTTTGGCATTATCAAAAGTCGTGAAGACCCTGACATTTCCCGGGAATTTTGCTTCCAGCTTGCGCAGGGCCTGCTCGTAATATTCATTGCCGCACCCGAGAAAAACAAAGCGAACATCCTCCTGCCTGAGAATCCCGGGAACTGCGTCCACAATGATATCGAATCCCTTCTGTTCATCCATCCTGGAAACCATTCCCATGAGAGGGACCTTCTCATTATTGTCCCACCCGGCAATTTTCTGCAGCTCTTTCCTGTTGATCAGCTTGCCGTCCATATTGTCGAAAGAGAAATTAGCGGCGATTAATTTATCAGTTACGGGATCATATTCCTCACAACCAAGCCCGTTGCGGATACCCGAGAGTCGATCTTTCCTGAACTTCAGAATATCCTGCATCCCGTGGCCGCCCTCAACGGTCAGTATTTCATCGGCGAAAGTCTGGCTTACGGCGTTGACAACATCCGCCCAGAGAATACCCTGGACAATCAGATTCCAGGGGAGATAAGGCATACCCGATATGCCGGCATTCCAGTAACCGCCGATTCCCGACCGGGTAAGCATATGCTCGTCGAAGTAACCCTGGTACCGGATGTTATGTATCGTGAAAACGGTACGGTAATCTTCCCTGTTCTTCCTGGCAAGCATGGGGACGAGGGCCGTGTGCCAATCATGGCAATGTACTATGGAGGGATGCCAGCCCAGGCGGGGCAACAATTCACTGACACACTCGCAGAAGACCCAGAATTTCTCCACCTCATTTTCACCGTACACGGTAACAGCCCTGTCGAAAATGCCGGCTGAAAGGAGATATACGGGCAGCCCGGCAACTTCAATTTGCTCAACGGAGATTTTGCGGCACTCGCCGAGCGCCAATACAGTCAAACCACTGATAACTTCGGTCGCATGGTATTGAGAATAGTCGACGAACCCGTATTTAGGTACGATTACTCTTACATCGTGCCCCTGCCTGATTAACTCACCGGGGAGTGATTGGACTACGTCAGCCAGCCCTCCAACCTTGGTGAGCGGCGCAACTTCGGCGGCAACAAAAAGAATTTTCATTCCGGGTGTATCCTGACTATATTACTGTTAATGATACCCCCGTTGTTTCCAGAGGTCATATCTGATACCGGCGCGGGCTCTTGCTTTTGACCGTTTCCCCGCTGGGGATGGTTTTAGACAAAAAATCCGAGGCTTCCACCCACGGTTCAATTTTACAGTTGCGTCCAACCATGACTTCAGCAGGTATGCGTGTTCCCTTGCCAACAAGAGTAATGCCGGTATTCAGGTGGTCCGGTTCTTCTTTATTGGGCGTGTAATCATGGCCCAGCCCTATGTGGCAGCCACGGCTGATCCAGACCTGTTTATCAATAATACTTTTTTCAATGATCGAGCCACGCCCAATGGTGGCGTCCTCAAAGACGATGGAATTTTTCACGACAGCATCCTCTTCAACGAAGACACGCGGTGAGATTATCGACTCGATAACCGTCCCGTTGACGATGGCCCCGTTACAGATGAGCGCCCGGCTGATCTGAGCATTAGGCCCGAGTTTAACGGGCGGGTATCCCTGGGGGACGGTCCTGATCTCATTTTCGGGATTATAGAGATTGAGGTCCGGCAAGTCTACGATCAGGTCCATGTTAGCCTGCCAATAGGCATCCACAGTCCCAACGTCACGCCAATATCCCCGAAAACGTGACCCGTAAACCTGGTATTTGTTGATCAGGCTGGGAAGCACATCGCGACCAAAATCAGAGCCATCCTCCGTAGCCGCCATTTCCTCCAGAGCGTCTATCAGGACCTTCTTGTTAAACACGTATATACCCATGGAGGCCAACCTGCTCTTGGCCGCCTTGGGCTTTTCTTCAAAATGTACGATCCTTTCGTTATGGTCGAGGGTAATTATGCCGAACCTCGAGGTGTCTTCCTGGGGCACTTCATAGACAGCCACTGAAACATCGGCCTGCCTGCTGCGGTGGGACATCAGCATCTGGTCATAGCGCATGCTGTAAACATGGTCGGCTGACAGCACCAGCACTTCATCCACGCGCTGGTCGAGGATGTAGTATAAATTCTGATATACAGCATCCGCGGTGCCTTTATACCAGTTTCTTTGCGACCGGCTGAGAAACGGCTGAAGCAATACAATGCCACCCCGCTCACGGTCCATATCCCAGGGGCGCCCGACCCCAATATGCTGCGCCAGCGAACGCGGATTGAACTGCGTGAGTACAGCTACATTATAGATACCGGAATTGGCGCAATTGCTGAGAGTAAAATCTATTATGCGGTATTTGCCGCCGAAGGGACGGCAGGTTTGGCGCGCTCGGCTGCCAGAATGCTGAGACGCTCACTGGCGCCGCCTGCCAATACAACAGCTAATACCCTTTTCATATATAACCGCTACCGCGTTAAACCAATTGTAGCCAAACAGTTCGCAAATGTCGATAGGTCCGTCAGAGCAAATTCTTGAGAAAATTTTGACACCTTCAGCGTGATTTTTGACACTTATTTAACTTGCGACCTGATATAATTCTACGCCATGCGTGAAGATTTTTGGCGACGCCATAATTAACGTTAAATTGCAAATATGTGGGATTTATTATTTATCGCAATCATTATCGTGTTCCTGCTAATCAGCCTTGCCCTGATTGCCCTTTGTCAGAGGTTGAGGGAGCCCTAACATGCCGGTGATTCACATCATCTCAGGAATAATCACCCTGGCACTGTTGATATACCTGATCGTCGCGCTGCTCAAGCCGGAGTGGTTCAAGTAATGTTTTACGTCATTCTTCAGATCGGCATTTTCTTACTTGCTCTACTCCTGCTGGTCAAGCCTTTGGGGCTTTATATGGCAAATGTGTACCAGGGCAACCGCACCTTCCTGACGCCTGTGTTGCAGCCGGTTGAGAATCTTATCTACAAGTTAGCCGGCGTGCGCAATGCCCATGAGATGGACTGGAAAACTTATGCGGTCGCGATGCTTATTTTCAATATCGCGGGGCTACTCCTCGTGTACATATTGCAGCGCGTGCAGGCAATCCTGCCACTTAACCCCCAGGGGTTGGCACCGGTCCCTGCCGGACCTGGCCTTCAATTCGGCCATAAGCTTCGCTACAAATACGAACTGGCAAAGCTACGGCGGCGAGACCACTATGAGCTATCTTACTCAAATGCTCGGCATTCACAGTCCAGAACTTTCTTGCCGCAGCAACCGGCATGGCAATCCTCATCGCCCTCGTCCGGTCTTTCGTCAGGTATTCGGCGGCTACGATCGGCAACTTTTGGGTGGATATGACCCGGAGTGTCCTTTACATTTTACTTCCATTGTCCCTTTTGCTCTCCGTGGCGCTCGTGTCGCAGGGCGTCGTGCAGACATTCGAACCATCGCAGTCAGCTTCGTTGCTGCAGACAGCCGAGAATGCAACAGCACAGAACGCCGGCCAGCAGGTGATAGCTGTCGGACCGGAAGCATCACAAATTGCTATTAAACAGCTTGGCACCAACGGCGGCGGCTATAACAACGTGAATTCAGCACATCCCTTCGAGAACCCAACGCCCCTGTCCAACTTACTCGAGGTGCTGGCGATACTGCTGATCCCCGCGGCTCTTTGCTACACGTTCGGCAAGATGGTTGGAGATACACGCCAGGGATGGGCGCTGCTGGCCGCCATGACCATTATATTCGTAGTTATGCTGACCGTTGACCGTGTGGGCGGAGCAGAATGGAAACCCAGTTCTGACAAACTGGGTGTCGACCAGAAGGTCAGCGAAATCCAGCCCGGCGGCAACATGGAAGGAAAGGAAGTCCGTTTCGGCATCGCTGACTCGGCAATATGGGCCACCGCCACCACGGCAGCCTCGAATGGGTCGGTAAACTCGATGCACGATTCGTTCACTCCCCTCGGCGGGCTGGTCCCGATGTGGCTGATGCAGCTTGGCGAAGTAGTCTACGGCGGGGTCGGTTCAGGACTATATGGCATGCTGGCCTTCGTAATCATAGCCGTATTCATTGCAGGCCTGATGATCGGCCGCACTCCTGAATACCTGGGCAAAAAGATCGAGAGTTTACGAAATGAAGATGGCTTCGCTCATGGTGCTCATTCCGATCTCGCTCGTACTGCTGGGCACGGCTATGCAGCTGGCACTCCCGCCGGGCAGGGAAGCTATTTCAATCCCGGTCCTCACGGATTCAGCGAAGTACTGTATGCTTTTTCATCGGCACGCAATAATAACGGCAGCGCCTTTGCCGGACTGGGCACAAACACCCTCTTCTACAATCTGGCGCTGGGTTTTGCCATGTTCTTCGGGCGATACTGGCTGGCGATCCCTGCCCTGGCCATCGCCGGTTCCCTGGTGCAAAAGAAAAAAGTCCCGGTAACCCCGGGACACTGCCCACGCATTCACCCTTATTCATCGGCTGGCTTATCACGGTGATAATCATCGTAGGGGCATTAAGCTTCTTCCCTGCCCTGTCACTGGGACCGATCGTGGAACATTTGATGCTGCCGAGGTAACATATCATGAGAAATCAGCGGAGAACCATAGCGCACAAAATGATGACCGACAAGGATCAGACGCCCCAAGAGGGCCTCAGCGTTTCAGGCTGCGACATTTACAGGCAGGCCTTGATTGATTCGCTTATCAAGCTGAATCCGCTCTGGATGGCACGCAACCCCGTCATGTTCGTCGTCGAGGTCGGGAGCGTACTGACCACAGCCCTCTGGATTCAGGCGCTGTTCGGATTCACGGAGAGGCCAGCGCCGATTTCATCGGAGGCATCACCCTCTGGCTCTGGCTTACAGTACTATTCGCCAATTTTTCCGAAGCGCTGGCCGAGGGGCAGGGCAAGGCCCAGGCGGCCGCCCTGCGCCTGGCCCGCAAGGAGACAGCAGGCCAAGAAACTCCGCCATCCCAAACACGGCTCACATTTTGACGTCGTCCCTTCCAGCGACCTGCGCACAGGGCGACTATTTTCCTGGTAGAAGCCGGCGACATAATACCCATAGACGGCGAAGTTGTCGAGGGAGTGGCTCGGTAGACGAGAGCGCCGTAACCGGCGAAAGCGCGCCGGTTATACGTGAATCGGTGGAGACCGCAGCGCCGTTACCGGCGGAACACGGATTGTGTCAGACTGGCTGGTCGTGCGAGTGACAGCCAACCCGGGCGAGGGGTTCCTCGACCGCATGATCAGCCTGGTCGAGGGAGCCAAACGTCAGAAGACGCCCAACGAAATCGCCCTCAGCATTTTGCTGGCCGCATTTACCATTATTTTTCTCATTGTCTGCGCCACCTTGCTGCCGTTCTCGATATACAGCTTAAAGTGAACGGTCATGGAACGCCGATAACCGTAACGGTGCTGGTTGCACTACTGGTATGTCTTATCCCCACCACGATCGGCGGGTTATTGCCTGCGATCGGGATCGCCGGCGTGGACCGGCTGATCCGGCGCAATGTCATTGCGCTTTCAGGCCGTGCTGTGGAAGCCGCCGGCGACGTTGACGTGCTGCTGCTGGATAAAACCGGCACAATCACACTGGGCAACAGGCAGGCGGTAGACTTTATACCGGTCACGAGGTAACGAGCCAGGAGCTGGCCGAAATTGCCCAATTGGCCTCGCTGGCCGATGAAACACCAGAGGGAAGGAGCATCGTATTGCTCGCCAAGGAAAAATACGGACTGCGAGGGAGACGGCACGGCCAACTATCTAATATGACGTATATTCCGTTCTCTGCACAGACGCGAATGAGCGGCGTGGATATGGAGGGATTTCCATTCGCAAAGGAGCCGCCGACGCCATTATTGCCCATAGCAGAAAGCATGGGAAAGCCGGTACCTCCCGAACTGAGGGGCATGGTGGACGAGATCTCCAGAAGCGGGGGCACGCCGCTGATAGTATCACGCAACGGTGAAGCAATGGGAGTAGTACAGCTAAAAGACATCGTGAAGGGCGGGATAAAAGAACGCTTCATGCAAATGCGAAAAATGGGAATTAAAACCGTAATGATAACCGGGGATAACCCACTTACTGCCGCCGCCATTGCCGCAGAATCCGGTGTCGATGATTTCCTGGCACAGGCCACTCCTGAAACGAAACTTAAATTGATCCGCGAATTCCAGACCGGAGGCCGGCTGGTGGCCATGACGGGAGACGGCACCAACGATGCTCCGGCGCTGGCACAGGCGGATGTTGCAGTCGCAATGAATACCGGCACACAGCCGGCCCGCGAGGCCGCCAACATGATCGACCTGGACAGCAATCCTACCAAATTAATCGAGATAGTCGAGATCGGCAAGCAGCTCCTGATGACCAGGGGTTCCCTGACCACATTCAGCATTGCCAACGATGTGTCCAAGTATTTCGCCATAATCCCCGCGGCTTTTGCCACCACCTACCCGGCGCTTGGGGCGCTGAATTTCATGCGGTCTGGCCACGCCTCAAAGCGCCGTCATGTCGGCGGTCATTTTCAATGCAATAATCATTATTTTGCTGATACCGATAGCTTTGCGCGGTGTGCCGTATCGGGCGGTAGGAGCTGCCACACTTCTGCGCGACAACCTTATTACCTACGGGATCGGAGGGTTGATTGCCCCGTTTATAGGAATAAAGTTGATTGACATGCTCCTGGTCGCTCTCAAACTGGTTTAGTATGGAAGTGAGATAAGCATGCTGACTCATTGGAAGAACGCCCTGATAATGCTGGCACTGTGTACAGCTGATCACGGGCGTAATATACCCGCTGGTTGTAACGGGCATTGCCCAATTGGCTTTCAACCACCAGGCCAACGGCAGCATGATCGTTAAAGAGGGCAAAGCCTACGGATCGGAATTGATAGGCCAGGAATTCAGCGACCCAAAGTATTTCTGGGGCAGGCTGTCAGCAACCAGTCCGTCCCCCTACAATGCAGCTTCCTCTTCCGGCTCCAATTACGGTCCTCTCAACCCTGCACTGGCCCAGGCTGTCGAAGACCGCATTAAGGCACTCAAATCATACGACCCCGAAAATGCACTGCCCATACCGGCCGACCTGGTCACTTACTCGGCCAGCGGCCTTGATCCGCACATCAGTCTGGCCGCCGCACTGTACCAGGTCGCACCGTGTCGCCAAATATCGCGGGACTACTGAGGAAAAAATCCTGCCGTTGATAAACAAGGCCACGGAAGGACGCCAGCTTGGCATACTGGGGGAGCCACGGGTAAACGTGCTGCAGCTGAACCTTGCACTGGACAATATACTTTAGCAGTCCGGCCGCTGTAGAATGAATGCGAGTATGAGCGGAAGGGAAGAATCATTTAATCGTCCAAGTCCAGACGAGCTGCTGGCGCGAATAAAAAAAGAAGAGGCAGGCAAGGACGCGGGAAGCTCAAGATATTTCTGGGCTATGCGGCAGGCGTCGGGAAAACCTACGCCATGCTGGAGGCCGCCCAGCGCCTGAAGAGACGAGACTGATCTTGTTGTAGCCTATGCGGAGACGCACGGGCGCGTCGAAACTGAAGCACTGCTCCGCGGCCTGGAAATAGTTCCCCGCAAAGAGATTCAATACCGCGGGGTCACGGTTTCCGAAATGGACCTGGACGCGGTGCTTGCCCGTCATCCGAAGATCGCTCTCGTGGATGAGCTGGCGCATACTAATGCCCCCGGTTCGAGACATCCCAAGCGCTACCTGGATATGGAAGAACTGCTGGAAGCCGGGATAGATGTTTACGCCACCCTCAATATCCAGCACCTGGAAAGCCTCCGCGACTCAGTGGCCAGGATAACCGGCGTGTGGGTACGAGAGACTGTGCCGGACTCGGTGATAGACGAGGCCACAGAAATCGAGCTGATAGATTTGCCGCCTGACGACCTGCTACAGAGGCTCAAAGAGGGCAAGGTCTACATATCAGAACAAATTGCACAAGCGGTATCCAGCTTTTTCCGAAAAGGCAACCTTTCGGCATTACGTGAATTCAGCATGAGGGTAGCGGCGGACCGCGTCGAGGACCAGGTACAGGACTACATGGAAAGCCAATCAATACCCGGACCCTGGCCGACCGCAGAACGTCTGCTGGTATGTATAAGCCCGGGACGATGGGGCAACAGGGTAATCCGTACTGCCCGTAACCTGGCGTCACAGTTGAACGCGAGCTGGACAGCAGTATATGTGGAGTCGCCGGGCGCCGGACTTTCCGACGATAGGCAGGAACAGTTAACAAGCCTGATGGGACTGGCGGAGAAGCTGGGCGCCAAGGTTGAGATACTGCAAGGGTTATCGGTTTCCAGGGCCATCCTGGAATATGCCAATAAGCACAATATAACGAAAATAGTGCTGGGAAAACCCCAAAGCGTCCACCTGCGTTATATCTTCAGCAGATCCGTAGCAAATCAAATTGTTAGAGGCAGCAAGTACATAGACATATACATTGTAGGCGGCAAGGAACAGCAGGTGGAACGAAACCTTCTGCCTGCAAAAGCGCCGCCCGTTCAATGGCGGGGTTACATATTCAGCGTGGCCATGGTGATTTTTTCCACTTTCCTGGGATATATCATCCATCCGTTCCTCAACCCGGTCAATACGATAATGCTCTATCTTCTGAGTGTAGTTGTGTCGGCAGTCTATTTCGGCCCCGGCCCGTCCATAGTAACGTCCGTGCTGGGCGTACTGGCATTCGACTTTTTCCTGGTCTCGCCCCTGCTTTCCTTCAACATCTCCGATGTCCAGTACCTGTTTACTTTCGTCGTGTTACTGGGAGTTGGCCTGGTGATCGGTTATCTAACATCGAGGATACGCAAGCAGAGTGAACTGGCGCTGCGAAGAGAAAACGAGACGTCCACGCTATACTCCCTCAACAAGGAACTATCAGCTACAATGGGCCAGAACGCAACACTGAAGTCCATAGTCGATATGGCAAAGAACCAGTTTGATCAGAATGGCATAATCTTTCTACCGGAACAGACGAACCCGGGCTCTCTCAAGGCTTACCCCGTGAACCTGGGCAACACCATTGATGAGAACGAGAGCGCCGTGGCAACATGGAGCTACCAGCACCAGAAACCCGCCGGACGAAATACTGACACATTACCTGATGCCAGGGGGCTCTATCTCCCGCTTACCACAGCGCAGAGGACCGTCGGCGTACTGGGGCTAAGACCCGTTGATGCCGATTCCCAGTTGACCGTTCAGGAAGACAGACTATTGAGAGCATTTGCAGACCTGGCAGCCATGGCAATCGAACGCGTTCAACTAGCCGAAGCGGCAAATACCGCCCAGGTACTTGAGGCATCCCAGAAGTTGCAGACGGCGCTCCTGAATTCCATATCACATGATCTGCGCACTCCGCTGGTCTCCATCATCGGAGTATTGAGCAGCCTCCAGGATGGGGGGATGCATTTAGATGATTCAGCCAAGAGTAATTTAATCCAGGTGGCCAGCGAGGAGTCGGCAAGGCTAAACCGCCTGATAAGCAACTTGCTGGATGTCTCGAAAATCGAAGCCGGCGCACTGAGGCTTGCACTGCAGCCATCAGACATCCAGGACCTCGTAGGAGCGGCACTCGAACAAATAGGCGCCCGCTACAAGGACAGAGATATTAAGATACAGGTGCCCAACGACCTTCCACTGGTGCCCGTTGATTCCGGCCTAATGGTCCAGGTACTGGTGAACGTGCTGGATAACGCAATCAAGTATTCCGAATCGAATACGGCTATAGAAGTGACAGGAAAACTACTGGACGGGTCGTTCCAGTTGGAAGTGGCGGACCGCGGAACAGGTATTCCGGAGCAGGACCTGCAAAGGGTTTTCGATAAATTCTTCAGGGTACAGCGCCCTGACAATATTACGGGCACGGGGCTGGGCTTATCGATTTGCAAAGGGATTGTGGAAGCTCATGGAGGGACAATAGTCGCGGAGAGGCGTCCGGGCGGGGGCACGATCATCCGCATCAAATTACCTCTGTCGAGAACGGCGCCTGGAGTATAATACGGTCAAATGACTGATAGCGGCCCACGTGTACTTATAGTGGACGATGAACAGGCAATAAGGCGATTCCTGCGCCTGACACTCACATCACAGGGATACACCGTGTTTGAAGCCAGTTCGGGCCTGGAAGCGTTGACCACCGCTGGCAACTATAAACCCGATGTAATCATTTTAGACCTGGGCCTCCCCGATATGGACGGATGCGACGTCACGCTGCTATTCCGCCAATGGACACAAATCCCGATCATCATACTCTCCGTTCGCGGCTCGGAGGGCGACAAGATCAAAGCGCTGGACGCCGGGGCGGATGACTACCTGACCAAACCGTTTAGTACGGGGGAGCTATTGGCCAGACTGAGGGCAAACCTGAGACGCACATCCCAAGCTGCGTCAGAGCCAATTTTCACGAACGGCGACCTGGTAATGGACCTGCCCAAAAGGGTGGTGACACTGGCCGGGCATGAGGTGCAACTAACGCCGACCGAGTACGATCTGCTGAAGACGCTGGTAACTTACGCTGGAAAAGTGGTTACGCATCATCAACTCCTACGCGAAGTATGGGGAAAGGCGTACGAGCAGGAGTTACACATACTGCACGTTAACGTAAGCAACCTGCGTCACAAGATTGAACCGGACCCCACACGCCCACGTTTTATAATCACGGAACCGGGGGTTGGATACAGGCTAAAAACAGCCTAGCATTGAGCTCAGTTCTTGCAGAGCTCGATGACCATGAGATCGAGAGCCAGATCATCCTCGTATTTGCCAGTCTTGATGGCAATATCAGTATCCAGCAAGCAATGAAAAGCCTTGCGCAAACGCGGGATTGTGAAAGTCCGCGCCTGCTTAAGTGTCTTATCCAGCGGATACTTGGGATGCAGCCCCAGCCTTTCTTTGATTTCCGACTGCGGGACATCGTGGCTGAGTTCCTTGACTCTCAACACGATAGATAACTGCCGTTCGATCATGGCCAGAATTTGCTGGGGCGCAGTACCATAGCCAAGCATCCTGTGCAGCATAATTTGTGCGTCCTTTATTTTGCCCTCGAGAATACAGTCCACCAGGACGAAGATATTATCCTCACGGGCAAAGCTGGTTATCTCTCTCACGTCCTTGTCCGTTATCTCACGCCCGCCGCAGTAGGTCATCAGCTTGTTAAGCTCCCCCGCCAGCAGCCACAAATCGCCGCCTATGTAGTCAGCCAGCAAATTCACGGCCGCCGTTGAGACTTTGTTCTTATTCACAGAAGCATAATCCTTGATCCAGGCTACCAGTTCCCGCCCTTTTAGCTCGTTAAGCTGGAAAACGTTATCAGCTAGCGGTGAAAGTGACTTAAGAAGTGAATTGGATACTTTAGGATCAAGGTCAGTCTCGAATAATACCAGCACGGTGGTCGCCGGCATGATTTTAATATTATTGGCAAAACCCTGCCATTCCTTTAGCGGCTGGTCGCCGTTCTCGCCGTTACCGTTAGAACGCGCCTGCTTTTCCCCGGGCTGGAAACGTTTCAGCAACCCTTCAACAATGATAAGCCTGTGAGCCGCCATAAAGGGCACGGAATTACAGACATCGCTAAGATCCCGGGTGCTTAACTTTCTCCCATCTAAAACCGTGGTATTTACCGAGACCACGTCTTCACTGCCTAAGCCGGCCTTTACCTCCAACAGTTTTTGATGGCAGCGGTAGTTATCATCACCATGTATTATATAGAACATATTTCTCCGGTATAAAAGATCTCTTGTGAACTTTCTTGATAAGTTATCTATAATTGTATAATAATGATGAGAAATACAATACTGTATCTCGGCTGAAGGGGGGAAAAATGCTTGTTAAAAAATTAATCGGAAAGGAAGTCATCAGTTCTCACGGCGATAAGCTGGGGAAAATTGCCGATTTTGATATAGATGTGCTATCTGGCAAGGTGAAACACGCTGTGATCAGTACCGGCTTCAATACGAAATACAAAATTAAGCTCGACGATATAGTGACCGTAGGGGATACTGTCATAATCAGGCTGAACCTTGAGGACCTGAAGAAGGGTATCCCAAAATCCAAATAACCGCAGTTGATTTTAAGCAAACACGCTAAATAATTTTTATGCCTGATAACAAAGGGCTCTACACATCCATTCTGCGTCTGGCCATTCAACTCATAATACTGGCGATAGTGAACTGGCTTCTGACCGAGTTGCCCATGATAAAGGCCATTACATTCCCCGGCCTTCCGGTGACGGTCACTTCCGTTATCTCATTCATCATAGGGTGGATTGCGATCGGCGTCATCCTGGTTTTCCGGCGGGATTTTATACCGAAGCTGCGGTCCACTTATCCGAATTTCCCGCAGTTGAGCACAATCGTGTCTGAAGGGATCACGCTGGTAATTATCATAATAGCCTACACAATGTTCGACGGCAGCATCAGGCCTCTTATGAAACAACTGGCCTGGCTATATCCAGTCATCTTCCTGGCCATTGCACTGTGGCCCCTTTACGTGCTCATCACCACGTTGTACCGCAGCAGCGGGCCTATTGCGGATTGGGCATCCACGAAAATAGCTGCAACACCGCCCCCTGCTACTGAGATTACATGCAAATGTGCGGCCTGCGGAAAAGCAAACCATCCCTCAGCGAAGTTCTGCACGAGTTGCGGAGCGGCAACGTGTGCTCTAGCGTGCACCAGTAAATGCGCAAAGTGCGGGACGGTCAACAATCAACAGGACAAATACTGTATGAACTGCGGCGCTCCCCTTGATGGAAATGACCAGTTTGACACAAGAGTTTCAGTTTAAGACTTCAAGGGATATTTTCCGGCAGGCGTTCGTTTTAGTACAGCCCTCAAGCGATAATCCAACTGCATATCGGATAATCCCCTGACTGAGTGCTGCGTCATAGCTTCCAGACTAGCGCACAACTTCTATTATATGTATCATTTATCCGGCAAAGTCTAAATCCCCGGAGGCATGTTTTGATAACCGAAAAATCAATCAAAGAATCCCTGGCAGACGTACTATTGCCCGGACTGCAAAGAGATATATCCAGCATGGGTTTGGTCCAGGCAGTCGAGCTGGCCGGCAATAAGGTGAAAGTAACCCTTGCATCTTCCGCGCTCGACGAGAATGCGCAAAGCTGGGTCAAAGAGAAATCCACGAACGTAATAAAGACCCTGGATGAGAAGGCCGAAGTTGAAATTGTATTTGTGGAAAAAAGGCCTGTAGAAATTAATAAGGTCAAGAATGTCATCGCCGTTATGAGCGGCAAAGGCGGCGTAGGCAAATCGCTGGTGGCAAGCCTGACTGCCATCCTGCTAAACAAACAGGGGTATGACGTCGGTATACTGGATGCGGATATTACGGGCCCCAGCATACCCAAGATGTTCGGGATCACTGTAACACCCGGAGGCAGTGAAAGCGGCATATTGCCTGTGCGATCAGCCAACGGAATTGAAATAATCTCCATCAACCTGTTCCTGCCCAATGCTGAAGAAGCGGTCATCTGGAGAGGCCCACTGGTAGGAAAGGCGATCACACAGTTCTGGGAAGACGTGCTCTGGGGCACTCTGGACTACCTGATCGTCGACCTGCCGCCGGGCACGTCCGACGCCCCATTGACCGCATTGCAGGTGCTGCCGGTCAGCGGCGCCATTGTAGTATTCACGCCACAGGACCTGAGCACAATGATCGTTAAGAAGGCTGTCAAAATGGCCCAGCAACTGGACAAGAAGGTGATCGGAGTAGTCGAGAACATGAGCTACCTGTACGTGCCGGAGTTGAAGAAGAAAATCGAAATATTCGGAAAAAGCAGGGGCGATGAGATGTCGAAGGCCGCCGGAGCACCATTACTTGCCAGGATACCGATCGATCCCAAACTTGCTGCGCTCTGCGATGAAGGCCAGATAGAGCGATACGATGCTGATATATTAAAATCCTATGGAGAGGCCCTTTTAAAAGCGCTGCCAGCCGGACATAACCCGGGCAAATAAGTATGGATCAAAGCTTCGACAAGATAGATGAGTTTATCCTGGGCAACCCGAGGGCAGATTATCCCGCGGAATATCTGGACCATGCCCTGCATCCCAGAAACGCAGGCAGCAGGGAGGGAGCCAACGGTTTCGCCGCTCTTCCCGCGCACGACGGCAGCATGATGGAAATGTGGCTGCGGGTAGACAATGATGTCATTGCAGATGCATCGTTCTGGACCGAGGGCTGCGGGTCGACTATCGCCTGCGGCAGCATGACGACAGAGATGGCAAAGGGCAAAACACCGGGACAGGCTTTTGAGATAAAGCCCGAAGAAATCGATGCTGCACTGGGCGGACTGCCGGGAGATGGATGTACCTGCGCAAAGCTGGCGGTTGACACGTTGAAAGCAGCTCTGAGGGACTACCTGGCATACGAGAAAGAACCCTGGAAACGTAAGTACGACCGGCGCTGATTCAATGGTCGAAGGTCAGGCGGGGCGGTCCATATATTGCCGGCAACGGTAGGCGTAAGCCACGGCCTCAATACCAGGTTCCACGGGCATGAAAACCGGCACAGAACGTTCTTCAAGATATTTCTTGGCAGCTTCGTAGTAGTCCTTATCTCCCGCTATCTCAACGACGATGGGCTTACCAGGAAACTGTTTTGAAAGCTCGGGGATAATACCAAGCCTGCCGGTATCCAATTCATGTTTTCCGCCAAGTATTCCCGGCACCAAATGTAATATGGCAATCACTAGATCGACTCCATCGTCTTCCAGGACTGTTCGAAGAGCGGTTTCGTAATAATCAAAATTCGCCGCTCCCCATAAATCAACCGGATTTCCCGGCTTTAAGAAACCCGGAAATATTCCCTTCAATTTTCCGTACGTTCGATCCGACAGCACGGCGACATTTAAACCGGACAGCTCACAGGCATCCGCAGCGGCAACCCCCATGGCGCCGGAAGGCGACAGTATCGCCACCCGGTTGCCCTTCGGCAATGGCTGCATAGAAAGTAATTTCGCAACGTTAACCATATCCGCATAGCTACGTATCCTGACCACACCCGCCTGGCGAAACACGTGGTCCACTATGGCATCGTCTCCGGCAAGTGACGCAGTGTGCGTAGCTACAGCTCGACTGCCGGCAGAAGTACGCCCGGATTTCATCGCTATAACGGGTTTCATGCGGCTAACCCTGCGGGCGACTTCCACAAAACGCCTTCCGTTCTTTATCCCTTCCAGGTAAAGCAGTACCGCTTCTGTTGCTTTATCACTGCCCAGATACTCCAGGACTTCGGACTCATCCACATCAATACGATTGCCCAGCCCCGCCACCCTGCATACGCCAAAATTTTCGCCGGTCAATATCCATTTCATGGTGATAGTAGCGAAATTGCCGGTCTGGGCGATGCAAGACAGGCGGCCTTTTCTCACATAGCCCAAAGGATAAATCGAAGCCACAAAATTCCATGGCGTGCTGGTTACACCACTGGTATTCGGACCCATGATACGCATATTCGCTTCCGCCGCCAGCTTAAGGATTTGGATTTCCAGTTCAGCGCCCTCTTGTGAAACCTCCGCAAACCCGGCATTTACCATCACGAGAGCTTTCGCACCTTTTATTGCACATTGAGCAACAGCATCCAGGGACGCTGCGCTTGGCACTGCGATTAAGGTAAGGTCCGGAACTTCAGGAACATCGGCCACCGAGGAATAGCAATCCATCCCCATTACCGATCCGCCGGCAGGATTCACCGGGAAAATGCGCCCCTCATAGCCGTTGGCCGCAATGTTGTACAGAATCACGTTGCCGGCTTTGAGGCCACTGCCCGAGACGCCCACCACCATAATGCTCTTCGGTTCAAAGAATTTATTAAAAATACTATTTACCATATCATTCAATTATCCGGATTACGCCAATTATGAAGCTGCTTTATTCAGAACAATGACGGCCACACCGAATTGCCGTCATTCTATGGCGCTGCACACGAACGGCAGCGTGCTTCAACGATTCGAAACAATACCTGGCAAAACACGCTGAACCGCTTCGAACAGATATTATCATAATTGTTAATCGGGACTGTCAAATGCCTGTGACTAGCTTTAAAAGCAGCCCCAAATCATCGTGGAGCGAGTCCCGTTCCTTGATTTTAAACGTCTGAAACTATATACTCTTTAGGCGGTTTCAGGGGGCAAAGACCACCAAGTATTGCCTGTCGAAGAATCGCGTAAGGCCTGCGATGTCGTATAACCCGTTTGAGAAGGAAGAAGAGCTAGATGGTTCCATGGATCTGGAAATGATCCGTGACGATCTGGTGGCAGAGCTCAAAGGGATAAATGAATATGAAGCCCAGGTAGAGTTGCTGGATAACGAGGATGCGACAGACGCCATTGAACAAATCCTCGAAGATAAAAAGGTGCATGTAGCAAAATTAATTAAATTGATGAAATTGCTTGACCCAGTTCAAGCCGAAAAATTAGATAAAGAATTAAGGTAGAAAAAAATGGCACATAAACCCAAGCTAAAAGCAGCAAAGAAGAACCGCGGGAAGACCAAGAGCAGCAAACGCAATATCGTTAAAAAGATCACTGCTTAAAACAAGGTTGGAGCAAACCAACTTGAAGCTACTGGTTATCGGCAATGGGGCACGCGAACACGCGCTGGCCTGGAAGATACAGCAGAGCCCCCGCGTCAAAGAAATTTACGCCGTTCCAGGAAATGCGGGCACAGCCAGTGTAGCCCAGAATATCAATATATCCTCTAACGATATCCCTTCCATCGCAAAAAAGGCGACGGAACTCAAGGTTGACCTTGTCGTGGTAGGACCCGAGGCGCCTCTGGCCGCAGGCTTAGTGGACCAATTGCAGGCCATGAAAATTCCTGTCTTCGGCCCCTCAAAAGCCGCCGCTCAACTGGAATCCAGCAAAGTCTTCTCAAGGGACTTGATGAACAGGTATGGGATTCCCTGCGCACAGGGGATGTCATTTGAAGACATCCTTCCAGCTCAAGCACATATTGAAACGGACGTGACATTCCCCGTAGTTGTGAAAGCGGATGGTTTGGCAGCGGGCAAAGGGGTGATAATTGCCAATACGAAAAAAGAAGCGTTAGATGCGCTATTATCCATTATGGGGAAGAAGATATTTGGAAATGCTGGAAACAAAGTAATAATTGAAGAATTTCTCCAAGGAAAAGAGGTAAGCCTGCTGGCCTTCACGGACGGAGTGACTGCCGTCCCTATGGTGCCAGCCTGTGATTACAAGCGTGTTTTCAGTGACGACAAGGGACCGAATACAGGCGGAATGGGCAGCTATAGTCCCCCGGGCTTCTTCGGGGCAAATATGACGCAGCAAATCCTGAGCACAGTTATCCAACCCACCATAGATGCCATGAGAAAAAATGGAATGCCCTATAAAGGCGTACTTTATACCGGACTGATAATGACAGCCAAAGGTCCGATGGTGCTGGAATATAACGCCCGGTTCGGCGATCCTGAAACACAGGCAATCCTGCCGCGGCTCAAGACCGACATAGTGGATATCATGCTGGCCGTGGCGGAAGGAAAGCTGAATAAAATCGACATCCAATGGAATCCCGACCCCTGCGTGGGCGTTGTGATGGCGTCGGGCGGCTACCCTGGTGAGTATAAAACGGGTTTCCCAATTACAGTCTCCGAAAAGCTTGAAAAAGACGTCACAATCTTCTATGCGGGGGCCAAAAAGCTGAATGATGGGCGGATTGTAACGGACGGGGGACGTGTCCTGACAGTCACTGCAACGGGAAAAACAATGAAGGCAGCAAGAGATAAAGTCTACCGCAATATGGTACATATCAATTTCGAAGGTTGCCATTACCGCAAGGATATAGCTGCGAGGGAGGTGAGTTAATGGCCGTTGTGGGCATTTTAATCGGGAGCAAAACTGACGAACCGTTTATCCAGCCGGCAATAGAAGTATTGAAGGATTTCAAGGTTGAATACGAAATTAATATCCTTTCGGCGCATCGCAAACCAGATAAGGTCCGGCAGTATGCTGCCGAAGCAAGAAGCAAGGGATTAGAGGTAATTATCGCTGCTGCAGGCAGCGCAGCTCATCTTCCCGGGGTAATAGCTTCGTGGACCCCAATACCGGTAATCGGAGTGCCGCTTCCAACGAGCGATCTCAAGGGACTTGACTCACTTTACTCAATTGTTCAGATGCCGGCGGGTGTCCCGGTCGCGTGCGTAGGCATAGGTACATCAGGCGCTAAGAACGCCGCACTTCTGGCCTGCCAGATCCTGGCCATAAAATATGACAGTATCAGGAAAGCCTTCGAAGACTATAAGCATAAGCTGGCGGAAGGATAAGGTGGGAAAATATGATTGAGCGATATTCACGGCCCCGCATGAAACGGATCTGGTCCGACAAGGAAAAGTTCGATAAATGGCTTCAAGTTGAAATATCCGTCTGCGAAGCGTGGGCCGATGTCGGCCGCATACCAAAGAAAGCCATACCCAAGATCAAGAAAGCTTATATTAATTTCGACCGGATGGCTGAAATATTGAAGGTCACTCACCATGACGTGACCGCGTTTATCAGTGCGGTGGGTGAGACCATTGGAGAAGAATCCCGCTACATCCATCTTGGACTGACGTCCTCGGACGTAATGGATACTGCGCTTGCATTGCAGCTGAGAGACGCCGCCGACCTGCTGCTGGAAGATATAGATGCGCTGATCAAGGTGATTGAAGACAGGGCCATCGCCAATAAAGACACGCTTATGATCGGCAGAACACATGGTGTCCACGCTGAGCCGATTACATTCGGGCTTAAGATGGCGCTGTGGGCGCAGGAGATGAAACGAAATCAAACCAGGCTAAAGAACGCCAGAGAAATAATCAGCGTGGGCAAGATATCGGGCGCCGTCGGCACATATGCCACGGTCTCACCGGAGATCGAGGAGAAAACGTGCGCCAGGCTGGGACTGACCTGTGCCCCAATCTCCAACCAGATTATTCAGCGTGACCGGCATGCCCAGTTTATCTCAACACTGGCAATAGTGGCCAGTTCACTTGAGAAATTTGCCACTGAGATCAGGGCGCTTCAGCGCACAGAAATACTGGAGGCGGAGGAGCCTTTTTCAGCAGGGCAGACAGGATCGTCAGCCATGCCCCACAAGCGGAACCCTGAGCTCTGCGAGCGGGTGTGCGGGCTGGCCCGGCTGATCAGAGGTCACAGCGTTACGGCGATGGAAAATGTCGCCTTATGGCATGAGCGGGATATCAGCCATTCGTCCAACGAGAGAATAATCCTGCCTGACGCGTGCCTGGCGCTTGATTATATCCTGGATATTTTCACCGGGGTGATGCGGGGACTGCAGGTATATCCCGAAAACATGAAACGCAACCTCGAAATTACGCAGGGACTGGTATTTTCACAGAGCGTTATGCTGGCAATGGTCGGCAAAGGAATGAACAGGCAGAAGGCCTACGAAATCGTCCAGCGCAACGCCATGAAAGCATGGAAAACGCGGACGCCCTTTCTGAAACTTCTTAAGGCGGACGCCGAGGTGATGGAGCATTTCAACATCAAAGAACTGGAAGCCATTTTCGACTACCGCCGCTTCTTGAAACATGTCGACACCATCTATGAAAGGCTTGGCTTACTTACGAAGAAACGGAGAACCTCAACTAAACAATAGGAGATACCGAATTGACTACAATATTTGACACCGACCTGAAACTTCCGCTGTTCGGTAAAGGCAAAGTACGTGATACCTACGTGGCAGGAGACAAGCTGCTGATCGTGGCAACCGACCGTATTTCCGCTTTCGATTCGGTGTTGCCAACAGCAATACCTGACAAGGGGATTGTGTTGAACCAGATATCAGCTTTCTGGTTTGGAAAAACATACCATGTCGTCCACAATCACATGATCGAATCCATTGAAAGCAACCGTGCGCTGGTCAAAATACGCGCCGGGAAGAAGGCCACTGCCCCAGATGCTAATGGGCCGCTCAATGGTAGTATTGAAAGCGGATCGAATACCGGTCGAATGCGTTGTGCGCGGGTATCTGGCTGGCTCAGCCTGGTCCGAATATAAGAAATCCGGAACCATCGGTGGGCAAAAAGCTCCCAAGGGCATGAAAGAAAGCCAGGAACTGCCGGAGCCGATATTCACACCAACCACCAAGGCCGAAGAGGGACACGATATGCCGCTAAGCCGCACACAACTTTCGGACCTGGTAGGGAACAGGACCGCCGGTGAACTTGAAAAGAAAAGCAAGGCGCTTTACCAGTATGCAGGGGAGTACGCAATCGAACGAGGCATAATTATCGCCGACACCAAATTCGAGTTTGGCTTCAACGACAAGGAAATCATACTGATCGACGAGGCGTTAACGCCCGATTCCAGCAGGTTCTGGGATGCTGAACTATATAAGCCGGGACGTCCTCAGCCAAACTTCGATAAACAATATGTGCGCGACTGGCTCATTGCTTCAGGGTGGAACCAGAAACCCCCGGCTCCCAAATTGCCACCAGATGTGGTCGAGGCCACGGCAGAGCGCTACCGGGAAGCTTACTTTTTGATAACAAGGAGGAAGTTGAAAAATGTATTTAGCTAAAGTATATATAACGCTTAAACCAACGGTTAACGATCCCCAGGGGCTCACAATCAAGGGAGCTTTGCATACGCTGGGCTTTAAAAGCGTCCAGGAAGTGAGAGCCGGCAAATACATGGAAATTAAGATCGAAGAGAAAAACCTGGAGAAAGCCAGAAGCGAAACCCAGGAAATGTGTAAAAAGCTACTGGCCAACCCGGTTATAGAAAACTACCGCTTTGAGCTTGAGCAGATCAAAACCTAGCCGGTCGTTCCTGTCAGGGGACCCTGTACTTGATTCTCAATACAGCGCCGTCCAGGCAGATCATATCGGCCTTACCGTTCCAGTTGGTGGACGTGAAGAACTGGACCCTGAACTGGCATCTGCTTTGTCCATCGGCCAATAGCCGCTGTATCACATTGTTGCCGTTGCTGTCATTGGTGACATCCACTTCGAGAGGGTCACCAGTCAATTCAGTAAGTCGCAGGCTCGCTAGCACAGGAGCCGCAGCATCGTAGGCAAGTCTTCCCAGGCTTGCACTGGACCCGTACTGGTACTGATACACTTCGAGAGCGCCCATGTTGCCCCAGTTGGCCGTTGCGTACGTAGGCTTTCCAGCCAGAGCATATCCGTTCAAATCCAAGACAGCCTCAGTCACATTTGCTCCCTGCGGCAGGGAGGAAATGTCGAAACTCAAAAACGCACGGCTGGCAAGGTTAGGGGCATTGTCCCCCGCGCAAACTGCACTATACATGGTGTAGTCCGTCATATTCTTTATGAGAGACCCACTTTCGTTGGGCAGGAGGCTCAATTCGGCAGTCTTGCCTGATAGGGATTGGCCGGTAAGATCGCCGGCCACGATAACTTCGATGGTCTGACTTACCGAGCCGGCAGCATTGGAAGCCGTCAAAGTATAGACAGTAGAAGCCCCTGGGGAGATCGTTAAAGTAGCTTCCGAACCTGCGGAACCGATGTCAGGAACGATATTAACTGACGCAGCGCCAGTTACTTTCCAACTGACCGTTGTTTGGCCGCCTCTCTGAATATAGTCAGGGGCCGCCGTAAAGTAAACAATGCTGGGTTTGCCCTCAACCGGCTGAGGTACGCCTTTAGCGTCAGTCCCCCAAATCACAGATATGCAACCATTGAAAACGAGAAGCAGAACAAGCATGATAACAGGCAGATATTTCATTCCATTTACTCCGGGTAACGGCTCCAGCTACCTGGCGCTGCTGACGTCAAGAATACGCGTTTATGTAACCATTTAACATGGATAACGCAAAGACCGCCGAATAGGTTTAGATAAGGACCCCAGACAGGCTATTGAGGCAATGTGTAAAGTATAATCAGCCTCGGAGAACCCGAACCTACATCGATATAGTTAGCGTCCCTGGAACTCCACTGGTATTTATTATCGCTGTAATTAGGAACAGGGTAATAATAAGTCTTTTCAAACTGCAGTTTAACCTGGAACCGGCTATTGCGCGTGTCTATTTGTTTCTGCACTGCAGCGAGTATATCGGGCGATGTGAAGTAAGTATCCGGCATCTGAGTAGCTGTATAGCTAAAGCTCCATGTAAACAAAGGCGTATTTTGTAGATAGACCTGGTTACCGTTGGAGTCTATCCTGAAGCCATACTGCTGATTATATATATATAGCGCACCCAGCCAGGGCATCGGATGGTTGACAATATGAGATTTGGTCAGATCGAGCTGAACGGATTTGATCACGGCGTTGGGCGGAATGGATGAAATATCGAAGCTGAGAAATCCCTGCATGGACTGCTGCAATTCATCCTGACCGACCATAACCTGGTTGAAAGTTACATTATTCCCTTTGATAGTGCCGTCTTCGGCAGCAATTGAATAGACAATCAGGGAATAACTGGGGATCGGGGTTACTATGACCTGTGCCGTAGCTTTGACAATGCCCTGATCATTAGTCGCATAGATCGTATAAGTCGTGGTCTGCAACGGCTGGACCGACCGGCTGCCAGTCTGCGCTACGTCGCCAATACCCGGATCTAAACGCACATTGCCGGTACCGGTAACTTCCCATGCCAGTGTCGTCCAATCACCTTCGTTAATGTTAGGAGGCGAAGCAGCAAACACTTTGATGGTCATCACCGAGGGACCGCCCTGAGCAAGCACGTTAACATTAGTCCCGATTTCCTTGGACCAATTGCCGTAACTGTCCTGGACTTTAAACCAGATCGTATGCGGACCAGCGCTCAACGTATTCGTGTCAAAGGTAGCAAGCTGACTGAGATCACCATTGATATTCGACCGCCAATTGTATGCGACGATCTGCCCGACCGAGGGTACGCCATGACCGGTAAATTTAATCGTTTCGCCCTGATAAACCTGCGAGGAAGAAACTGAATCAATATACGCAAGCGGAGGGGCAGCGGTGTTAACTACCTGCCTGACGCATCCTGCCAGCAACAATACAACAACAAGCGTCAGCACAAGGATAGTCGTCTTTCTCAAATTAACACCTCTTTTATCCTATGTTTAACACAATCTAACATTTGTATTCAAAATTTGTCAACATATCTATTTAGCTAGTTTATTTCTGACGTGCGTTATCACCCTGGTCATCACATCCCCGGCTTTGCCATCTACGCAAACTACAGCCTGGGCATCCATGGGCGTCGCACCGATGTTTATAATCACGATCCGAGCGCCGGCGTCCCGCGCGTACATCGGAATATAAGCTGCAGGATATACAATGAGAGTCGACCCTATAACTATGCAAAGATCACACTGACTTGCCCGTTTCACAGCTTCGCTCAGCGCCCATTCGGGCAAAGCCTCCCCGAAGAACACGGCATCCGGCTTTAGAATCCCCTTGCAATGCTCACAGGCCGGCACTTCCTCAACTGACAACCTGGCGACAATTTCCGCCATGGGAAAACGTTTGTGGCATCCCATGCACCGCACATACTGCATGTTGCCGTGCAACTCAAAGACGATATCAGGAGAATTGCCGGCTACCTGGTGGAGATTATCGATATTCTGAGTTACCACGCAGTCCAACTTACCCAGTTTTTCCAACTCGGCAACTGCATAGTGAGCAGCATTGGGTTTGACGTCTTTGACCATGCCGCCTTCGGAGAGCATCCTCCATTGCATTTTGCGAACTTCCGGGCTGGAAATAAATCTCTGGATGGTGAAATCTTCCGGGTCCAGCCTGGTCCAAATCCCATCCTTCCCCCTGAAGTCCGGAATCCCCGACTCAGTGCTAATACCGGCCCCGGTAAATATGACGATACGCTTTGCGGCAACGATCAAATCTGCAATTTGTTCTGCCTGGAGATCAATATTATCCCTGTCCATGTTCAGCTCCGTAACATTTGAACTCGTGCACCATATAGATTATACACGGTTTATTATGTCTGATATATTATATTCATGGCCTTGAAACCCAGTATAACGTCATACCTGGAGCATAACCTGAAAACCGGGTACCTGGGGAGGGAAGCGCATTACGTAGCCGTCACGACATCAACCATGGACGAGGCCAGAAAGCTGGCAGAACAGGGAGCGCCAAACGGAGCGGTAGTAATAGCGGGAGAACAAAGGTCCGGTCGCGGACGATTGGGCAGGTCATGGCTGTCACCCGACGGGGGGCTGGCCACCTCGATAATACTGCGACCCCAGGCAAGTTCACTCAGGTTGCTGCCCGCGATAGCTTCCGTGGCCGTCCACAACGCGGCCGGCAAAATGGGAATCACGACAAGTATAAAATGGCCGAACGACGTGCTTATATCCGGCAAAAAAGTGTGCGGAATACTGATTGAGAACGGATTCACCTCAGGCAACCTGATTTATTCCATCATCGGAATAGGGATAAACGTTAATTTCGATACGACAAGGTTCCCCGAGATAGCGGAGATAGCTACCAGTTTGTCAGTCGAGCTCGGCAAAGAGGTATCGATGGCCGAAGTCGCTTTAAACCTGTATTCCGAAATGGAAAAGCTCTATGACCGCATAGCCGATCCGGCTTTTATCATGGGGGAATGGACACGTCATATGGGAACAATCGGCAGACGTGTAACGGCCAACACCGGCGGCAGCACAATCGAAGGCATAGCGCAAGCAGTCAACGACGATGGCAACCTGATACTACGCATGGACGACGGATCATTGAGCGAAGTTGTCGCCGGCGATGTATCCAACGTGTGGACCCTACCCAAATAATAAGGGGGCGTCCCGATGATCATCGGGACGCCCCCCGTTATCTATCAAACTAATAACTAGGATTCAAGTTTCTTCTGGTCTGCACCAAACTTGCTTAGCATAGGCATTATCAGATCCATCGGAAGAGGGAATACAATGGTATTCGTCTTCTCTGTCGAGATGGTAATAAGTGTCTGCAGGTAGCGTAACTGCATGGCTGCCGGGTAAGACGATATAATTTTGGCAGCTTCTGCCAGCTTTTCAGCCGCCTGAGCCTCACCTTCGGCGTGAACTATCTTGGCGCGGCGTTCCCTTTCAGCTTCGGCCTGCGCAGCCATTGCACGCTGCATGGTCTCAGGAAGCTGAACGTCCCTGACTTCAACCATGCTTACCTTGATACCCCAGGGCTCAGTGCCTTCATCGATCAGGGTCTGCAACTTCTCGTTGACCTTGTCCCTGTGCCCAAGCAAATCCTCAAGGCTGCTCTGGCCAACAACGTTTCGCAGCGTTGTCTGGCAGAGAAGCGACGTTGCCCTGATATACTGCTCAACATTCAAAACCGCTGATTCCGGCTTCATGACACGGAAATATACTACGGCATCCACTTTGACGGTAACCGTATCCATGGTAATGCACTCTTGCTGCGGCACGTCCATCGTAACGACGCGCAATTCCACTTTGACCATGCGCTCGATGAAAGGGATCAGGAAGATAAGCCCGGGACCCCTGACGCCCACATATCTTCCCAGGCGAAAGACCACGCCCCTCTCATATTCATTCACGATCCTGACCGACGCGAAAATTATGATCAACAGGACGACTGCTGCTATGATTATTCCTACAACTGACATATTTGCCTCCTCATTTCTTTTTGGTCACATATAATTTCAGGTTGTCTACCCTGGTAATAATTACCTCTTCTCCCGGCTGGGCTGCGCCGCTGTCCAATTCGGCCGCCCATAGCTCTCCCTCAACCAGCACCATACCTTTCGGCTTAAGGGCAGTTTTGACCTCGGCCGGCTGACCGATCATCCCCTCACGCCCGGTAGTAACGCGGCGCCTCTGCCCCTGGACGGTAGCCCAGACAAGCAGGCCCACGAAGATGGCCATGACTATGGCAACAATAGCAATAAGACCTTCATTAAATTCCATGGAAAAATCACTTCCGCTGAAAAGAATTAGAGAACCGAACACCAGAGATATAATTCCACCTGATGTCAGTATACCATACGCAGGTACAAAAATCTCAGTTATGAAAAGTCCGAAGGCCAAAAAGATGAGCAGCACACCCGCCCAGTAAGCATTCAGGACGCCCAGCGAATAAAAGGCGAGGAATAGGCTGAGACCGCCAAAAACACCTGGAAAGATCATACCGGGATTGGAAATCTCGGCAATCAACCCTACGGAAGCGAGCGTCAATAATATGTAGGCGACGTTGGGATGACTGATAACCAGGAGGAATTTCTCCAGACCGGTCATGTCGTCCGGTATAACGGCAGCACCTTGAGTGTCTATAGTTAGAACACGTCCATCCGCCAGAGTAACCTGCCTCCCGTTGATCTGCCTCACAACACTGCTTAGATCGTCAGCGATAAAATCGACCAGTTTCAGATCGACGGCCTGCGTTGCCGTGAAGGATTTACTCTCACGTACCGCCGCTTCCACCAGGGAGGGGTCGCGTCCCCGTTTTTCTGCGATGCTCTGAATCCAGGCTGCAGTATATTCGGTGGCTTTTTGCTGGGCCGTATCCGGCAGAGTCTCACCCTGCGCTCCCACCGGATGCGCAGCGCCTATGCTGGTGGCGGGGGCCATGGCCGTAATATGGGCTGACAGTGTAATGAACGTGCCGGCGGAAGCGGCCCAGGCTCCCTGGGGAGAAACATATACCACGACAGGTACCTTCGCATTCAATATGCGGGTGACAATATTCTGCGTAACGTCCAGCAGGCCGCCGGGGGTATCAAGTCGAATAATACAAGCAACACTCCCGTCCTCTTCAGCGCGGCTTATGCCCCGATCGATGTAATCCGCCACGATGGGAACGATGTTGCCCTTGACGGTGAGGACGCGAATATTGCCGCCGGCGGCATCCGCCCTGCTGCCAGTTATAGCGAGAACAATCCCCACCAGAAAAAGACCAATGTAGAAAAAACGGAATATATGCCTCTTCATTTCCTAATATTGTATATCAGAAGAGGCAACGAAAGAATTCGTGAGCATATGCCGACATTGAAGAGGTCAATTCAGCATCTTGTATAATCTATCCGGGCGATATATTAAAATGCAGGGATATAAGGAGGTGCACCACAATGCCAAAACCAGCCAGTTCCCGGTTCAGAGGGATGGCATTCACTTTCAAAATACGTGACTTATTCTCGCCTCGCAAAAACATCATTGCGGATGTTGGCATCAAAACAGGAGCCAGTGATACTCGACTTTGGATGCGGTCCGGGAGCGTATATTCCTGCCACCGAGGAACTCATAGGGCCATCCGGACATATATATGCCCTGGATGCACAGCCCATGGCGACCGAGTACGTGCAGGACCTGTGCAGGAAAAAGAAATACGCGAACGTTACATCTATTCTTTCGGACCGGGCCACCGGGCTCCGCAACGAGAGTATCGACATCGTTCTCCTGTATGACATCCTGCACGGACTGATTGATGCCGAGCCAATTTTTGAGGAGCTCCACCGGGTACTCAAAACGGACGGGACCCTCTCGATCAACGACCATCACATGCAGCAGGAAGAGATTGTTGCCAGGGTCACAAAATCCGGCCTGTTTAAGCTGGCAGGAAAGAAGAGTAAGACCACCGCTTTTTCCAAGGTCTAACCAGTACTGAAAGCAGGTACTAAAGGGGTATTGTAGTCACAGGTTCCGTTCGATATAATACTCCTAAAGGAGGTGGTTGAATGGATACTGCATTGCTGGGTTTAGGTATTGGTGGAGGCATTATCGTCTATGTGTATGTGGCCCTCTGCCTGATGTTCATCGCACAGAAGACTGATACCCCATATCCCTGGCTGGCATGGATTCCGATAGCAAACGTATTTCTTATGGCAATGATTGCCAAGAAACCCTGGTTGTGGGCACTCATCATGGTCATCGCATACGGCATCGCGGCAGGCACTTTGAACGGGCCGGTCGCATGGCTGGGATGGATATTTGAAATCGTTGGCCTCGTCTTTACGATTCTTATCTGGATCGCAATTTTCCAGGCGCGTCACAGGCCAGGATGGTGGGTCATCTGGATGTTTATCCCGATAGTGAACTTTGTTATGATCGGCGTGATAGCGTTTTCTAAAAAGTAGACTCTTGTTTGCGGAATAACAAAGAGGGTGCATCAGGCTGATGCACCCTCTTTGTTTTATGGCTCCCCTTCATGCCAATTTCACGTCCCAATATTCCACTGCGCATGGATTCGTTATGTCAAATTGAAGCTGAACCTCGATTAGTGTAGAATAATCCAACTTTAAAAGGATATAAATTGAGATGGAAACACAAAAATGCAAGGGAGCACGCGACCTTCTTCCAGTGGATATGGAAAGGTTCCGCCAGGTAGAAGACGCATTCCTTAACTCGTGCCTTAACTGGGGCTACCGCGAAATCAAGACGCCCACCCTGGAATACATACACCTTTTCACACAGGCCGGAACGCTGACACCCGCCATGCTGGGACGCGTCTACTCGTTCCTGGACTGGGACGGCTGGGGAGGCGAGCGCATCGTCCTGAGACCGGACGGCACTATCCCCGCTGCACGGCTGTACATAGAAAACATGCCCGGCCAGAAAATCGCCAGGCTCTGCTATATAACCAACATTTTCGCATTTGAGGAGACCGGAAAGGAAAACAGGGAAAAATGGCAATGCGGCGTTGAGATGCTGGGCGACTCCGGCCCCACTTCTGATGCCGAGATCATAGCCCTAGCGCTGGAAATACTTGAGTCAGTCGGCATCACCAGGGCGGAGCTCAAGCTCTCCCATGCGGGCATACTGAAAGCATTAATCGAAGAACTGAAGCTCAGCGCAGCAGAAAAAGAAGCCTTGCTGGAAGAAATTCTCGAGGGGAACTGGCAGGCCCTCGCCAATATCAAGAGCCCGAATAAGGGCGTCGGGGCAGTCATCTCGGCGCTGGTAAACCTCAAGGGAAAATCGGACGGTTTCCTTGCCAATTTGAAAGCCATGCCCTGCAATCTCACGCAAACTAAAGAGTGAGATCGAGAAATTCAGCGGCGTAACGGAACTGCTGGACAGCCTTGGCTTCAGCTATAAAATCGACTTCACTTCGATAAAAGGGTTCGAGTACTACACCGGCCTGTGTTTCAAGATCATTGCAGCAGATAAAAAGGTCTGCAGCGGCGGCAGGTACGATAACCTGGTAAGCCTGGTCGGCGGAGAGAACATCCCGGCCTGCGGTTTTGCGCTTTACCTGGACGAGCTTGCGCAGATGGTCAAGCCCTGGTCACGGCAGAAAGCCGAGAAAACAGTGCTGATCAAGGCCGCACAGAAATCTCCAGCCATGGTGAAAGCCTCGTTCGAGCTGGCGAGCGCCCTGCGCAGGGCAGGACTGGTAGCAGAATTCGATTTCTGCGGGAGCCAGTTGCCGGCGCGCTGGACCGTTACCGTTAAAGACAGGCCAAAGGGTTTCGTCATCCGTGAAGAAAGCAAAGCAATCGATAAAAAGGTCACGAAGTTGAACGAGGTCATAGATATAATCGGAGGTTTCGGTAAACTTGGTAAATAGCACCGTTGTAATGACCAGGCTTGCGCTACCCAAAGGCAAAATGCTGGCCCGTACCGCGCAGTTTCTCGAAGCCGTAGGCCTCGGGTTCGATGACTATAACTCCAAAACCCGCATATACCGCATGCAGTCCCAGAAATTCCCTTCCCTTTCCGCTAAAATGCTGAACGAGAGGGATATCCCTGTGCAGGTGGCCATCGGCAATTACGACATCGGCATATGCAGCTTCCGACTGGCTGCAGGAACTCCAGGCACGATATCCGGCCAGCCGGGTTTTCAAGATTGCGGACCTCGGGTTCGACCGCTCTGAGATTTACCTGGCGTGTTCAGCCAAATCCAAAATTTCGCCCGAGGAAATAGCCGGCAGTGAAAGGACATGGCGCATAGTGACAGAATACCCGGCGCTGGCCGAGGCTGCCGCCTACAAAATGCGATTGAAGAAGTTCCGCATTTTCCCCCTGTGGGGATCGGCTGAAGCCTATCCGCCCGAAAACGCTGACCTGGCGATACTGAAGGTAAATGATGAAAAGGCACTCAGGGCCCTGAATTTGATGCCTGTATGCAAGGTTACCGAGAGCAGCGCTTGCATTGTGGCCAACTGCGACAGCCTGCAAACCGGCGACTTCAGCGAGGCGCTGAGGCGGTTCACTTCGGGCATCAATGCAAAGACCAGGCCGTGGCTGGATGAAGAACCATCCAAACCGGCCATTAATAATGATTTCACGATTAAAATCAATAAGAACAACGTCTGGCTGGCACTGGCCGACGGCCACCAGCAGTCCCACACCACCATTTTCCTGGAAAAAACGAATATAAAGTTGGATGGCTACTCAAAAGACAACCTCCGTAGACGCCCATCCTGCAACCTGGACTGGCTGGACATCAAGGTGATACGACCGCAGGACATGCCCCAGCAGGTGGCCAACGGCAATTTCGACCTGGCCATCACAGGCAAAGATTGGCTTCTCGACCATCTTTACCAGTTCCCTTCGAGCCCGGTGATGGAGCTGGTAAACCTGGGCTTTGGCTGGGTCCGGGTGGTCGCCGTCGTGGGCGAGGAAGTCCCGGCTGATTCCATGGAAGGCATCCGCAAGCTGATCATAAAGGGTCAGATGACGCCCCTGCGAATAGCCACCGAGTATGTGAACATTGCGGATAAATTCTTGAGGGACAAGCACATCGCCCGCTACCGTGTCATACCGACCTGGGGAGCGACCGAGGTCTACCTGCCCGAAGACGCCGACATGCTGATAGAGAACACGGAGACAGGGCAGACCCTGGCAAGGCACAAGCTCAAGATAATCGACACGCTGTTCGAATCGACAGCCTGCCTTATCGGCAACCGCAGGAGCCTGGAGTTAGCATCAAAACGGAAAAAGATAGAGGAACTGATAAAGTTGTTCGGGGAGGCAGCAGCCAGGAAATGAAGGTAATCAAAAGCTACAAATTGGCCAAAGATCTGCTGGAACGCTCGCTGCCGTATTCCGCCGATGATAAAATCGAAAAATCCGTCCGGGAAATCATCGACTACGTAAAAAAATACGGTGATATCGCTCTGAAGGCGCTCACCGAGCGCTTCGACGGCGTCACGCTGGAATCTCTTGAAGTCACGGCCAGAGAGAAAGCTGCTGCCCGGCTGCGGGACACTGACCCCTATCTTTACAACGCGCTGGGTTTTGCGGCAGACCGCGTAGAGAAATTCCACAGGGCCTGCATGCAGAAATACGGGAAGGGATTCCTGAGCAACGGCCTGGGCCAGCAGGTGCTGCCGCTGGAACGCGTGGGCATATACGTCCCGGGAGGCACGGCTTCTTATCCATCGACGGTGCTTATGACGGCCATTCCTGCCAAAGTGGCAGGCGTTAAAGAGATTATCATGGTTACACCATGCGCCAAGAACGGTAAAGTGCCGGCGACCACGCTGGCAGCGGCCGAACTGGCAGGGGTAGACAGGATATTCAAAATCGGTGGCGCACAGGCGATAGCCGCCCTTGCCTTCGGAACCACATCGGTCCCTCGAGTAGACAAGATCTGCGGTCCCGGCAATATCTACGTGATGACAGCCAAGAAATTAGTATACGGGATGGTGGATATAGATGCGTTGCAGGGCCCCAGCGAAGTGGTAGTAATTGCGGACGACAGCGCCGACGCGGCTTTCTGCGCCGCCGACCTGATCGCCCAGTCCGAACACGACGCGCTGGCGTCGTCTATATTCATCACGACGTCAGCAGCGCTGGCAACAAAAGTGCAGGCAGAGATGAAGAAACAACTGGGCGCGCTGAAGCGCAATGCTATCGCATCCAAAGCATTGACTGCCAACGGGAAAATCATCATTGTGAAAGATATGAAACAGGCGATTGAACTTACTAACCTATATGCGCCGGAACACCTTTCCCTGATGGTAAAGGATGCGAAACAATATATCGGGCAGATCAGGAATGCCGGATGCATCTGCGCGGGGCAGTATTCACCGGTTGTTTTGGGAGATTACGTGGCGGGGCCCAGCCACGCGTTACCTACAGGAGGAAGCGCCCGCTTCAGCTCTCCCCTGGTTGTACAGGACTTTTTGAAGATAAACAGCATCATTGCACTGGATGACAGCGAGATCGAAAAACTCGGTCCGCCGGCCCTGATGCTGGCTGAAAATGAGGGACTGACCGGTCATGCCTTTGCTATCAAAATCAGGTTAAATAAGAAGAAACACAGACAGGTTTAAAATATATCCCGGGAGCAATTCATGAAAATCAAGCTGTATTTCCTGGAGACACGTCCGCAATTTTTATTGCTCGCCGTTGTTCTCGGCATCCTCGGCATCTGCATGGCATGGTACGACGGCACCTTCAACATCGGTACCGCCGTCCTGGCGGGCATCGGCCTGATACTGGCCCATGCAAGCTGCAATACACTTAACGACTATTTTGACTATAAAAGCGGTGTCGACAAGGTCACCAACATCACCCCCTTCAGCGGCGGCAGCGGGATAATCAGGCAGGGACTGCTAACGCCCAGGGAAGTATTCTGGTTCGGCACAATCTGCCTGCTGATAGACGTGCCGATCGGCCTGTATTTCTGCATTACCAGGGGCTGGCTCTTGCTGCCGCTGATCATCGTGGCTGCAATATGCGTGATATTTTATAGCCCGGTGATATTGAAGGGATACTGGCCCGAATGGTCGCCGGGGCTGGGACTTGGCATACTGCCGGTGCTGGGCATGTATTTCTCACAAACCGGCGCATATACATGGCATGCGCTGATTGCTGCCGTCCCGGCGGGATTGCTGGTCCATAACCTGCTATTGCTGAATGAATTCCCCGATGTTGAAGCCGACAAGGTGGGACACAGAAAGACCCTGCCGATTACGCTGGGCAGGAAAGGCGCAGCTATTTTTTATTCAACCTTCCTGGTCCTTACTTATGTATGGATAGTGGGAGCGGTAGTATTCAAAGCCCTGCCGCTCTTCACGCTGCTGGGGCTGCTGACAATTCCACTGGCAGTCAAGGCCATCCAGGGCTCTTTCCACAGTGAAGATCCGAGCAAGCTGATGCCGGCCATGGCCAGCAACGTACTGGTCGTGCTGCTGACACTATTTCTAATGGCGGTCGGCTATATAGTCTCCAGGATTTTCAAGTTCTAAATGGCGGAGCATAGATTGGAACAAGCAAACAAGCCGCTTCACCGCATGTTTGACGCCATACCAAAGCAGTATGACCTGATAAATCACGTTGTCACGCTGGGCATGGACACGGGCTGGCGAAAAAAAGCCGCCCTGACCTGCCTGAGCACACATCCGGCACGCATTTTGGACATGTGCTGCGGCACGGGCGACCTTTCGATTGCACTGGCCCGCCTGGCAAAGTACAAGCCCGAGATCACAGGCGTCGATTTCAGCCGGGAGATGCTGGATGTTGCCAGGAAAAAGGCCCCATCGGCAGCGCCCGGCGGCAACATCAAGTTCATGGAGGCCGACGTTTCCGACCTGCCTTTTCCGGATAACCACTTTGACTGCGCCGGAATCTCGTTCGCATTCAGAAACCTGACTTATAAAAACCCCAGGACTGCGGACTACCTGAAAGAGATACTGCGGGTACTCAGACCGGGAGGACAATTCGTTATCGTTGAAAGCAGCCAGCCCAAGTCGGCTTTCATCAAATTCTTCTTCCGTCTCTACCTTCGCTGGTTCGTTTTCCCCGCCGGGTACCTGATATCCGGCAATAAAGGGGCTTATAAATACCTGGCGGAATCGGCCGAGCATTTCTATTCCGCCGAAGAAATCCAGGATTTCCTGACTAAAACAGGCTTCAAACAGGCTTCGGCAAAAAGACTATTTTTCGGAGCGGCGGCGATTTACACTGCAACAAAGTAGACTGGACAACACGGTCATTCGTGATATCATTTTGAGTGGGCATTAACGCCCGCTGTTTTGTATTTAACTATGTTAAAGGTCCACCGGGGCAATTTCTTATACACGCTGAATCGCATCAGGCAAAGCCTGTTTGCATACCTTGAATCCGAGATGGCCAGGGAAAATATCCACGATATTGCGCCTTCGCATGGCGACATCCTCTATATACTGGATAAAAAAGGCAATCTCCATCTGCACGATATAACAAGGTTGTCCCTCAAGGATAAATCAACCGTCGCATCGGTGATCAACCACCTGGAAAAAAACGGTTATGTAACGAAAGTCAGGGACAGGCAGGACAAGAGGCTCGTCAATATCGAAGTAACTGAAAAGGCCAGGGCCATCAGACTTGCACTGATCAAAATGTCCGACAAGATGAATGCTCAGATGTTCGAGGGGCTGAGCGCCGAGGAGAAGGCCATGCTGTTCAACCTGATGGCCAGGATCAGCCACAACGTAGATAAACTCATGGATGAGTCAGAGAAAACTGGAGGCCCAAGGCCATGAAAATCTGGGTAATTTTAGCGATCATTGTTTTCGCAATTATCCTTATCGCTACTACCTATAATGTCGTTTTCCAGAGCGGGCCCGCGAATGAGAATACTACTGCTTTCCCCAACCCAATTTATAAATCCCTGAATATCGACGTATTCGGCAAATACGGCCTTATCGTCTTTTCCGCCATAGCCCTGTGTTTTTGTATTTTGGGCCTTCCTCGCAAGAAATAGTATCCCCGTTGTCGAACGTTTACTGCCTTTGTCATCTTGCATTTACAAATCCCCTGCTAAATTGATAAAATAGTTTTGTCCAAAACTATTGTTTCGCATATTCAGGGAGGATTTTTATGACCAGTGATTATCCAATTATAGATGTCTGGATGCAGCATCCCACCATGAAGTTCAGCAACCACCAGATGTTCGATTCTCTCAGGCGGTGGACCGGGCAGGATAAATTAACTGCGGAACTGCCTCTCGAAATGACGATCAGCACGATGGACCATGCCAATGTTGCCAAAAGCCTGATCTGCGCATGGTGGAGCCCTAACGGGCCGCTGATTTCCAATGAAGAAGTAGCATCCTATGTTAAGAAATATCCCGACCGCCTGGTGGGAGTGGCATCGGTCGATCTTTACAGGCCGATGGAGGCAATACGTGAGCTGCGACGCTGCGTCAAGGAGTATGGATTCAAAGCCGTGAGGCAGGTGCAATGGCTGTGGAACCTTCCTCCGACCGACCGCCGGTACTATCCCATTTACGCGGAGTGCATCGAACTGGGCATTCCTTTCTGCTGCCAGGTCGGGCATACCGGGCCGCTCTGCCCGTCAGAACCGGGCCGGCCTATCCCCTACATCGACGAGGTTGCGATCGACTTTCCCCGAACTGAAGATCGTGGGAGGGCATATCGGTTATCCCTGGACTACCGAGATGATCGCGGTAGCAACCAAGCATGAAAATGTGTTTATAGATACTTCGGCATACGTAGCTAAAAGATTCCCGCCGGAACTGGTGGCCTACATGCAGAAAAACGGTAAGAAAAAGGTGATGTTCGGGACCAACTACCCGATGGTTACACCTGCCATGTGCCTGAAAGACCTGGATTCCCTGCAACTTACGGATGAAGTCAAGAAGCTGTACCTGTACGAAAACGCGCAGAGGGTATTCGGGCTGTAGTTGCAGGTCCACAACGGTGGTAAAATATGCGCCTGGGGCAGACATAAAAGACTGTGGCCCCGACACCGCCTGGAGCAAGAGGCAATTTACGGCTGAAAGGGAGGAGTTATGTTTGAGGTATTTTTAACGCCGGACCAGAAGGGGCTATTGAAGGAGGTCCAGGACTTCGTCAAATGGGTGCCGCGCCAGCTAATCCTGGACATGGACGACGAGAAGATCAAGTTCCCCAAGGAGTTTATCGAGGAGGCTGGCAGAAGGAACCTGCTGGCGGTACGGGCGCCAGAGCAGTACGGCGGCAGGGGACTTAAATATGTAGACGAATTCATCCTGCTGGGAGAGGTAGGAAAACTGGGGGTCCCGCTGGGCTGTGTGTTCGGACTGGTCTCGCTGATCTCGGACGCCCTCAATGCCTACGGGACTGAGGCGCAAAAGCAGAAATACATGAAACCGCTGGTGGCAGGAAAGATGTGGGCCGGAGAGGGACTGACCGAACCCAGGGGCGGGTCGGACTTCTTCGGCGCAACCACCACCGCCCGTAAAGAAGGCAACCACTATATTTTGAGCGGACAGAAACGGTTCGTCGTGGGAGGCGAGGGAGCGGACTTCTTCCTGGTCTATGCAGTGACCAATCCGGGCGGAGGACACAATTCCCTGAGCGCATTCATAGTCGAGAGGGACATGGGCGTCGAGGTGAAGCACGTTTATGGGCTGATGGGCAGCCGGGGAACCGGAACAGCCAGGATCATCTTCAGGGACATCAAAGTGCCCGAAGAGAACCTGCTGGGCAAAGAGAACCACGGGTCCGAGGTCTTTTACCACATGATGGTCCCCGAGAGGATGGTCGGCTATATCAACGGCTCACGCGCGCTGCTTGAGATTGCAGCCCGCTATGCCAACAAGCGCAAGGCCTTCGGACAGCCGATAAGGAATTTCGAGGCCGTCAGTTTCAGGATATCCGAGTGCATCACCAGGATAGATGCGGCCAATGCGCTGGCCTACGTGGTAGCCAGGACAATCGACGACCAGGTGGGCACGGCAGGCTACCGCCGGCGCATGGTTTCGGAACTGAAGAAATTCGCCACCCAGACGCAGTGGGAAGTCGCCAACGAGACAATGCAGATACTGGGAGGCATCGGCTATACACGCGTGTTTCCCATCGAAAGGGCCGTGCGTGAAACGACGGCTGTTACAAATCTGGACGGGCACGAACGACATCCAGAGCCTGATCATCCAGCACGAGTTCTACAAAGAACTGCTGGCGAAAACGGCGGAGGAGAGGAACTTCGAGGCCGACGTACACCTGAGCGAGCAGGAGGCCACCGAGGAGAAGGTCTACGAATAGATAACGTCCACATGAAGCTGATACATGCAGCGTTCTCCTACGAAATGGTAAAATGAGAACGCTGCATTTTAATTTATTAAAACGATTGCAGAGCGGTCATAAGAAGATGCTTACTGAAAAAGATGTTGAATACATGATACGCGGCGGCCTCAGGCACATGAAGGCCTATACGCCCGTCGACCCCGTAGAGGTGTTGACGGAGAAAGCGGTGGCAAAAGCCGGAGAGATCGCCAAGCTGGACGGGAATGAAAATCCGTACGGCTGCTCGCCGCGTGTACAGAAGGCGCTGTCGGAGTATAAAGAATTTAACCGCTATCCCGATCCTGACCAGCGGGAGGTCCGCAGGGCGCTGGCGAAATATACCGGCGCAAAGGCAGATTCCATCGTGGCGGGAGCCGGCAGCGACGACCTGATCGACATCATCCTGCGGCTGTTCATCGAGCCGGGGGACAAGGTCATCAATTGCCCGCCCACGTTCGGAATGTATCCGTTCTGTACCAGCATCGCGGGAGGCGTCGTTACGAGGGTACCGCGCAGGGAGGACTTCTCTCTTGATATACCCGCCATCAGAAAGGCCGTCGACAAGAAGACCAAGGTGATCTTCGTCGCTTCGCCCAATAATCCCAGCGGGAACCAGGCGCCGGAATCCGAGATAAAAGAGCTGCTCGGCCTGGACCTGATGGTGGTTGTGGATGAGGCCTATGTCGAATTCAGCGGAAATTCTCTGGTTGGCATGGTCCCTGAGTATGCCAACCTGATGGTGCTGCGAACGTTCAGCAAATGGGCAGGGATCGCCGGGCTGCGGGCAGGTTACGGGGTATGCCCCGCCAATATCGTCCCCTATATGATGAAGATAAAGCAGCCCTACAACATAAACCTGGCCGCGCACGTTGCCATACTGGAATCGCTTAAAGACGTCGATTACCTGCAAGAAGACAGTCAAAGCCATGGTATCCGAAAGAGCCGTACTATTTAAGGGGCTATCGCAGTTCAAATGGCTCAAGCCTTATCCGTCCGTCGCCAATTTTATACTGTGCGCGGTGCTGGACAGGAGCGCCAAAGACGTCTACCTGGGACTGCAGAAACGGGGCATTTTTATACGCTACTTCGAGACGCCGGAGCTGAAGGACTACATACGCATAAGCGTGGGCAAGCCGGAGGATACGCGCCAGGGTGATTGCTACGCTCAAAGATATGTGATAACCTTTGCCCGGAATTCAAATATAAGAGGTTGAAAATGGCCGAAAGGAAAGCAACGATCACACGCCGTACCAAAGAGACTTCAATCAAGGTGGAAGTCAATATCGACGGCAGCAGCCAGTTCGATATCACGACAGGGATACGGTTCTTCGACCACATGCTGTGCCAGCTTGCGCAGCACGGCATCTTCGACCTCAAGATATCCGCCAACGGGTCCGACCAGCACCACGTGGTAGAGGACGTCGCCATTTGCCTGGGACGTGCCTTCAACCAGGCGCTGGGAGAAAAGCACGGCATCGTCAGGATGGCGCAGGCCATCGTGCCGATGGACGATGCGCTGGCCATGGTGGCGCTGGATATCAGCGGCCGCGGCCAGGCCGTCATCGAGGACGGCCTTAAAGAGGCCTATATCAGCGAGATGCACTCCGACCTGATCAACCACTTCTTCATGTCCTTCGCTTCAGAAGCAAGGATCAATATCCACGCGCAGGTAATGCGGGGCAACAACGACCATCACAAAGCGGAGGCGCTCTTCAAAGCGCTGGCACGCGCCCTTGATACGGCTACGCGCATCGACCCGCGTTTCTCCGGCGTGCCCAGCACGAAAGATA
>CAWHDI010000010.1:0-36301 GCA_963827985.1 uncultured Chloroflexia bacterium
TCAATCCTGTTGCCATGATGCTTCTGGTTGAAGTAATCCGCGGCGACAAGACATCCGACGAGACGATGAACGTCAGCAATGACCTCGTTAAAGGATGGAAGAACTTCAGGGGCGCCATGGTGCCTATCAGGGTAGAGAAAGATACCCCGGGCTTTATCTACAACAGACTTGGCGCACCAGTTGGACTGTATCTTGCCTTACTGTTAGAAAAGGGCATGGTTATACCTGAGGCCGTCGATGCGAAAGTCAGGTCCATCGGCGCACCGATGGGACCGTATGAGACCATGGACTTTGCCGGGTTGGATGTATACCTGCACAGCATGGAATATTTTTCCCAGGTGCTTTCTCCTGAATTTAAGCCGGTCGAATGGCTCAAGAAAATAAATGCCGAGGGACATCTTGGAAAGAAGAGCAGCAAAGGCATTTTCGATTGGCCAGGCGGCGCACGCCCTACTATCGACTTGAGCAAAGCGGATCCCAATTTTGATCCCATGGATATAATGTGCCTCCAGGCTAATGAGGGGACCAAGCTTCTTGAGGCAGGAGTTGCCAAGAGCGCCGCTGAGATTGATCTGGCAATGATAAATGGTGGTGGTGGCATATTTGGCCCGTTCGCACTGTGCAAAGGGATGGGATGGGCGAAAGTTGCCGAAAGATGCGAAGCGATATCGAAGAAAATGGGCATCAAATGGTTCATGCCTACAGAGACGCTGAAAAAGGGCAATATCGTATTGTAAGCAGCAGTACAATAGTTACGGCGTAATTTAACTGACATCGGCTATCGCTGACCCGATAGAGCAGTCGAGATAATGGGTGACATCAGGCTAGGGGGTTTGTTGATAGCCGATGTTTTATTGATAATTGGCAGCCAATTCAGGCTGTAGCTCGTTCCTCAGGGAGGAAGACAGCTTGCTGGTGAATAAAGAAATAAATATATTTAGGAGGACAATCAATGAAGGCTGAAGACATCAAAAAGATAGCAATCGTCGGCGCCGGCGACATGGGCCACGGCATTGCCGAGGTTGCTGCAATGGCAGGACACAAAATTAACCTCTACGATATCAAGCAGGAATTCGTAGACAAAGGTATGAACAAGATCAAGGAGAGCCTTGCCAAACAGGTTTCGAAACAGAAGATGACCCAGGAAGCTATGGATAAGATCGTGGGGAACTTTACCTGTTTCACAGTTCTGAAAGATGCAGTTAAAGACGTAGATTTCATGGTGGAAGCTGCCCCTGAAATCCTGGATCTTAAACAGAAGATATTTAAAGAGATTGACCAGTATGCCCCCAAGCATGCCATCCTCGCTTCCAATACATCCAATATGAGCATCACTAAAATGGGTGATGTTACCGGGAGGCCGGACAAGGTCGTCGGGCTTCATTTCTTCAACCCGGTTGTTATGATGGCGCTGGTTGAGGTAATCAGAGGAGAAAAGACCTCCGATGAGACCATGGATGTCACGTACAATTTGATGAACAAATGGAAGAATTTCAGAGGCGCGATGGTGGCTGTGAGGGTTGAGAAAGATACAGCAGGTTTCATTTATAACCGTGTTGGATCACCGGCAGGTATTTATCTTATGGAAGTGCTGCAGCGAAAGCTTGTAACTCCCGAAGGCGTCGATGCCAAAGTACGCTCAATAGGCGCACCGATGGGACCCTACGAAACTATGGACTACACCGGTCTGGACATCAACTATCACGGCATGCTGTATTTTGCCGAGGTAATGTCCCCCGATTATAAACCGCGCAAATGGCTGGAAGATATGGTTAAAGCAGGTACACTGGGCAAGAAGACCGGAAAAGGTCTGTTTGTTTGGCCCGGCGGAGCTCGCCCGACTATCGATCCGAGCAAAGCAGACCCGAATTTTGACCCGATGGACATAATCTGTCTGCAGGTCAACGAGGGCACCAAACTTCTCGAACAGGGTGTCGCCAGAAGCGCTGTTGAGATTGACCTGGCGATGGTGAACGGCGGGGGCGGTGTGTTTGGGCCATTCGCACTTGCCAAAGGTATGGGATGGGACAAAGTTGCCGAGCGATGCGAAAAGATTGCCAAGCAACTCGATGTAAAATGGTTCCTCCCGACCGAGATGCTCAAAAAGGGCAATATCAAAATCTAGCTGGAAGTATATTGTAAATCGTTAATTCAGGGCTGGTCACTAGGGGCTTAGCTGCCTGTCTTCGAAGAACTTATGGAGTCAGGGGCTACCTTAGTAGCCAGCCCTGATTTGTAGCAAGCAGTATCAGGTAATATGCGACTGGAGCAATCAGCAGGTGGCTATCAATCCGGTCGAGAATCCCTCCGTGACCGGGAAGGAGGCTTCCGGCATCTTTTGCTTTCATGTTTCTTTTCAACAATGATTCAGCCAGGTCCCCAATTTGCGAGAATATGCCGATCACGACCCCGGCGACGATCATCTGCCAATAGTTGAGCGGTAAGTGGAATAAGAGGCTCACCACTACTGCAAATATGATAGAGGCTGCCAATCCTCCTGCAGAGCCTTCCCATGTTTTGCCTGGGCTGACCGACGATGCGAGAGCATGTTTTCCGATCCTGCTTCCGACGGCGTACGCGAAAACGTCACATAGCGCTGTGCATGCCAGGACTAAGAACACCCATCCCATGCCCTGGCTAAGTGACCTCATTGATACATAGAAAGATAGAAGCCATCCGGTGTAAATTATTCCAGTAAAGGTCCAACTCCAGTTAATAAACGAATTATCTTTATTCTGCCTGAAGATCATCCATACCAGGGGGATCACCGTAGCTAATGCAAGCAGCAGGGGTAAAGTAAATGGCCATTGACTATGGGCATTCAGGACCAGGAGTACTGAAAAAACGATACCAAAGTAAGTTAGAGGTTTAATGTGTTCACTCTTGACAATGCTGAAATACTCAAAGGCAGCGATTGCCGCCGCAAGACAGGCAAGTGCTGTGAACAGGGGCTCCCCGAACCATATGACAAAACCGACAACTATACCTATTAATACGCCGGTTATGATACGTTTAACAACCATTTTGGTTAATCTCTATCGCGTAAATTCCCTTATCAGCTCGATGATGGCCTGCAAAAAATGCTAAAGTCGATACTGATGCAGCAAAAAGGATGGCTATACTTCGAGAATCTCGGTCTCTTTATCTTTGCCGATTTTATTTATAGATTCAATGTAGCTGTCGGTTAATTTCTGCAATTGGTCTGATGCACGTGTGTTCTGATCTTGAGAGATTTCCTTGTTCTTTTCTGCCGCCTTCAACTCGTCGATCGTTTCTCTACGCATATTGCGGATACTGATCCGGGATTCTTCAAGACGTTTATGAACAATTTTGATTAGATCTTTGCGTCGTTCTTCTGTGAGAAGCGGAATAGATATTCTAATATTGTTACCATCGTTGATGGGGTTGAGGCCCAGGTCAGATTTGAGTATTGCTTTGTCGATGCTATTAATGATGGTGCGGTCCCACGGGTGAATGGCTATCGATCTCGGTTCAGGAACCGAGATCGATGCCAGCTGAATTAGCGGAGTCATGACTCCGTGATAGTCAACTTTGATGTGTTCTACCAGCGCTGGCGAAGCCCGGCCTGTGCGGATACTGGCCAATTCTTTGGTCAGGGCCTCTATCGCTTTCTTCATTTTGGAATCAGCATTTTTGAGCATTTTTTCTGTCATACCTTCTCCTCACTGGTAACCGTAGTTCCGATGTCTTCTCCCTCTATGACTCTAAGTATGCTGTTTTTCGCCTGCAGGTCAAATACAATTATAGGTATCTTGTTTTGCTGGCACAAGGAAAATGCAGTAATATCCATGACTTCCAGTTGCAGCTGTAGTGCTTCCCTGTGGGATAAATGATGATATTTCTTGGCCTTTGGATTTTTTCTGGGGTCAGAATCGTAGATACCATCCACCTTATTCTTGGCTACCAGCAGAACATCCGCGTCAATTTCTATAGCACGAAGTGCGGCCGCCGTATCGGTCGTCATGTACGGGTTGCCTGTACCTCCCGCAAAAATGACAACACGTTTCTTTTCAAGATGGCGAATTGCGCGACGTCGTATATGAGGTTCTGCGATTGCTTGGACTGTGATGGCGGATTGCGTCCTGGTAATTACGTCGTTCTTTTCCAGTGCATCCTGCAAGGCCAGGGCATTAATGATCGTGGCAAGCATCCCGGCATAGTCTGCAGTTGCACGATCCATGCCGGCAGCCTCCGCCGTAGCGCCCCTCCAGAAATTGCCTCCCCCACCACAATGGCCACTTCCACATCGATGAGCGATGATACGCCTTGATTTGCTTTGCGATATGCATCAAGAATATGGGGATCTATTCCGAAGCTGTTGTTGCCCATCAGGGCTTCGCCGCTCAGCTTTAGTAATACTCTTTTATATCTTGTCTTTCGGGTCGGCAACTCTAATAGCCCAACTCGTATCGAACAAACCTGCGGACTTTAATGTTCTCGCCGGTCTTGGCTACAGTCTCAGTTATTATATCCTGAATCGTTTTGCCTGGATCTTTTATAAACGGCTGAAGAAGAAGGCATGCCGCCTGCTTTATCAACTTCGGCGCCTGCCGGAATATCATCGGCCGATACGTATTGCGGGCACATAGCCGAAATCTGCAGAGCCATGTCATGTGCCAGTTCCTTGAAACATCGGGTGTCCTGGCGACGAAATCAGTCTCGCAGTTGACTTCAACCATTACGCCCAGATGATTGCCAGTATGCACGTAGCATTCAATGACGCCCTGTTCAGCGGTGCGTTCGGATTTTTTCTTGGCAATTGCCAGCCCGCGCTCAGCAATGATGCTGCACGCTTTTTCAAAATTGCCTGCAGCCTCTATCAGTGCTTTCTTGCAATCCATAACACCGGCACCCGTTTTCTGCCGGAGTTCTTTCACCTGTTCTGCTGAAATTTCCAATTTAGTCCTCCTTTGGTGTCAGACAGATCTGTTGATAGGGACAGGATAAGGCTTCGGAAAATACGAGTTAGCTGGTGACGGCTTCCGCGGATTCGGCTTCGTCTGCCTCAGGTTCCTTGGTCTCTCCGGCCTCTGCCAGCATCTTGCCTTCAAGCGACGGCATCAGCGATGCGAGAGCAGATAACCTTGATAGCCTTGATAGCATCATCATTGGCCGGTACTATATAGTCGATGCCATCGGGATCGCAATTCGTATCTACCGTGGCGACAATCTTGACTCCCACTTTCTTAGCTTCACTAAGCGCTATCTTTTCTTTGGTCGGATCGATGATGAAGATGGCGCCCGGCAAGGCTGTCATCTCTTTAAATCCGCCCATGAGCTTGTTGAGCTTTGCCATTTCCTTTTCAACCTTCAGCTTGTCTTTTTTGGACATGTAATCAAGCTCACCGCGCGATTTCTTATCCTCCAGCCTGACCAGGTAATCGATCCTGCCCTGGATTGTGTTGAAGTTGGTGAGCATGCCGCCCAGCCAGCGCTGGTTGACATAATACATGCCGCATCTCTTGGCCTCTTCTTCTACGATATCCTGTGCCTGCTTCTTTGTTCCCACGAACAGAATGGTCTGTCCATTGCTCACAAGTTCCCTGACAAAGGCACAAGCCTTAGTTAAAAGAGTTACCGTCTGTTCAAGATCGATAATATGAATTCCATTCCTCTGAGTGAAAATGTAATTCTTCATTTTTGGATGCCAGTGTCCTGTCTGGTGCCCAAAATGGGCGCCTGCCTCTAAGAGCTGCTTTACCGTTACTGTATCTGCCAAAGTTTATTAACCTCCTGGAACAAGAGAAATGTTCTTATTGCAAAACCGCAGAAAAGTATAACATAATGTCAGTATCAGGGCAATTCGATTTAATTACAAAACGAAAGAATCCTCCCCAATGCATCGGGGAGGATTCCTGATTTCCTTATGCGAGAAAGTGTAAAGAGGTTTATTTCATGCCGATCTGCTGGGCAACCAATTCCCTGTGGAAATCGGTGCTGCCGTACACGGTGTCGGCTGCCTTTGCCCTGCGATAGTACAGGGGAACATCGTGATCAGAGCTGGTGCCGATGCCGCCGTGCAGTTTCACACCCAGAGCAGTGACCAGCTTATAGGCCTCATTGATATATGCTTTGACCATTGAGGCTTCTTTGGCGCTCGGCATTCCCTCAGATTCCATCCATGCCGCTTCATAGAGAAGGTATTTGCTGGTGCCAAGGTTTATCCACATGTCGGACATCTTGTGCTGCAGAGCCTGGAAGGCGCCGATGGGCCTGTCGTACTGGACACGCTCTTTGGAATAGGCAACGGTCATGTCGACCACGGCCTGAAGGCCGCCCAGGGATTCGGCAGACTTCAGGATGGATCCTTTGCGGACAAGCATCTGGACAATGGGCCAGCCCTTGTCCACTTTGCCCAGGACGTTCTTTGCCGGAACGGCCACATCTTTGAAGGTGACTTCACATAGATGATCAAGGGCGATGGTCGGGATTACCTCGGTCTTAATACCGGCCGATTTGGCATCCACCAGGAAGAGGGTAATTCCATCTTCGCCGGTGCCGTCTTTAGTCCTGGCAACAACGATCATTGTGTCAGCAACATGAGCACTTTCCACGAATATCTTCGTGCCGTTCAGGATGATATTCGTTGCCTTTGTGAGCGGCTTTCAAAGTGACTCCGCTGCGTCATAGAGTCCGTTCTCTTCAAGCCAGGCGAAGGTCAGGATGCAGTTGCCATTGGAAATTTTGGGAAGCAGGTCTTTTTTCTGCTCATCGGTGCCTTCAGCAACCACTGCGAAGGTATTGACTACGGTGCTGAGATAGGGACCGGGAAGTATATTCTTTCCCACCTCTTCCATGTGCATGGTTAGGTCTTCAAAGGAGTAACCCATTCCTTCGTAATCTTCGGGGATATTGAAGCCAAACCATCCTAATTCAGCCATCTTCTGCCAGAGGGCTGGGTCATAGCCCTTGGCGTCTTTTTCTAGCTCCCTGACCTTAGCTTTAGGGCATTCTTTTGCAAGGAAATCCCTGGCCGACTTCTTCAATATTTCTTGTTGTTCCGTAAATCTTAGATCCATAGTTCCTCCTTATGAATTATATGTCCTTTATTATTTCATCCTGGGCAGGCCAAGGCCGTACCATGCGATGATATTCCGCTGAATTTCATTAGTTCCCATGGAGACGATGGGGACGAAGCATGCCTGGTAATTGTACTCGGCGATGCCGCCCAGCTTCGCAAATTTGGACTGTTTAACCTGTCCGTAGGGTCCCAGGATGTCAGTGGACAATTGTCCGAACTTCTCAAGAAGTTCACTGGCGAATATTTTCACTGCTGCCGCGTCCATCAGGCCCATTTCATTTCTGTTCTGTTGGTCAGCTACGCGGTAAGCAAGCGTTCTCACTGCTTCGATCGAGCAGGCCAGATCCGCAATCCTGTTGCGAATCATAGGATCCTGAGATAACGGCTTGCCATATCTCTTGTTAGCATTGCAGAAATTGACCATCTCTTCCAGAGCCTTAACGAGACCCATGACCATATCGATGTTGGACCTTTCAAAGCCGGCAAGCACGTTGACTACGGCCCAGCCCTCATTTTCCTGACCGATTATGTATTTGGCTGGCATATGTACATCGTCAAGATATACTTCGTTATAAACGTGGGAGCCGTTCATGTAAGGGATAGGACGCACTGTCATGCCCTTGCTCTTCATATCACAAAGCATGAATGTCAAATTGTGGTGCTTTTTCGCCGTTTGGATCGGATTTGTAGACGCCAAATGCCCAATCTGCAAAGTGGGCGCCGGTATTCCATGTCTTCTGCCCGTTTACAATAAATTCATCGCCTTTGCGGACTGCTGTGGAAGCAAGCCCCGCGAGATCTGAGCCGGCATTGGGTTCACTCCATAGTTCACAAAACATGATTTCCGCGCTGGCTATCTTGGGCAGGAATTCCCTTTTGATGTCTTCACTGGCGGCGGCCAGCAGGGTCGGTGCAAGCATGGCAACGCCGAAGATGTCAGAGCCGGGCAATTCATAGTAACCGCGAGCCTCGGCGAGCATCACCTTGTCCATCATGGTCCCGGTGCCGCCGTACTCTTTCGGCCACCCTAGCGCCAGCCAGCCTCTTTTGGCAAACTCCCTGGCGCACATGCGATGGAAGTCCCAGCCTTCCTCGTTATCAAACTGGCTTTCGAAACCCAGATAGCTCTTGGGTTTTTTCTTGTCCAGTTCTTCGCAGACTTTATAGAATTCTTTTCTGCGGGCTAATTGTTCTTCTGTCAGTCGAAAATCCATGGTACCTCCTTATTACTAAATAAAAATTTTAGTCTAACTCTTTAAAACAAGTTAAGTAAGAAGGCTCCACCTGCGTTGAAATCGCGGCATCACAGGTGCACACGCCAAAACCGTACTATTATAATTCAATGGCTATAATATTTAAAGTGCCGCGAAATGGATACTCAGTTTCGGGAAATTTCAAGGATTTTATATTTAAGTACGCCGGAGGGGGCATTTACTTCCAGGACGTCTGCGATTTCCTTGTTGAATAATGCCTGCCCCATAGGAGACACTATCGAAATCCTGCCCTGTCTGATATTTGCCTCTTTTGACCCCACCAATGTGTAGATTATCTTCTCGCCTGACGTAACATCGGCAATTGTCACGACATCACCTATGGTTACCCTGAGAACACCCTCTGAGGTGGTCTCGACCACCTTGGCTCTTTTAATCGTATTCTCCAGTTCCCTTATCTGGCCTTCCACGTGTCCTTGCCTCTCGCGTGCTGCCTCGAGCGGAGCGTTTTCCCTGAAATCTTTATCTGCGGCCGCCTTTCTCAGTTCATCGGCGATTTTGGGCCGCTCTTCCTTAAGGACCGATAATTTGTTCACTAATTCGGTATAGCCGCTTTTTGTCAGAACTATGGTCTCCTCAGCTTTACCGCCCGAGTTAACGGAACGCATTTTGGACGGCAGTTTCTTGATCCTCACGTGAGCAGCAAGGTTGCCCGTAATAAAACCCTGTTTATGTGCGAACGTAAGAAACTGTTTTACCGCAGTGAGATGTTCAACTGATTTGGTAGGAGAGGCGTTTAATTGTTCTGAATAATTAGCCACTTCCTGACCGGTAAGGGACGCCATCTGCCTCGTTTCACCGTACCACCTGATAAATCTGAAGACATCCTGTTGAACTGTTGAGGACAATTCGCCTGGCGTTGTAGACAGATACCGGCTCGCCGCTTCACCAAGGCTAAGGTCCGGATTAGGGGATTGAGAACGTTTTACTGAGGGCATCTTTCGCTAAACCAAAAAATGGTAATACACCGCACATGCAGTTGTCAATTATTTTTTCTTGATCAGAATGGTATCGCCTCGAATTCAGGATACTCCACGAGCGAGCTAATTCGAATGCCCGTCGAAGGTGTACCCGATTAATTTGTATGTTAGCTTCGCCGCTAAAAATGCGCAGGCGGATGGACCTTGATCTGGACATAACTCAACAACATCGAAACCGATGATATTTCTCTTTTGCGATACAGCTCTTAAAAGGCTCAGCGCATGATGCCAGAGCATGCCTCCCGGTTCCGGGGTCCCCACAGCTGACATGATCGATGGGTCAAATACGTCCAGGTCGATTGAAATATATACGTCGTGTTTAAGTGTTTGGATAATCTTATCGATTGGCAATGGAATCATATTATGTTCAAGGAAGAAAGGCTTCAACCCTTTATTGGAAGCGTGCTCCTTTTCTTCAAGGCTTATTGCCCGGATGCCTATTTGCGTAATCGGGCATAATTCTTCAACACGGCGCATTACGCACGCATGGCCGTACTTGGTTCCCAGGTACTCGTCACGAAGGTCAGCGTGTGCGTCCAGTTGAAGTACTGAACAACCCGGATATTTTTCAACATGAGCCCGCACGGATCCCACGCTGATGGAATGTTCTCCGCCGAGCATTACGATAAATTTCGAACTTTGCAGCAAGGAAGACGTTGCCTGGTAAACACGGTGGGCCATTGCTTCAGGATTGTCATAGGTGGGTTCAAGTTCCGGCAAAGTGTGAATACCCATGCTGTAGAGTTCTTTCTGAAGTTCCAGGTCGTACCATTCCAGATAGTATGATGCATCGATAATTGACTTGGGACCGTTGCGAGAGCCGCTGTGCCACTCGGTTGTGCTATCATACGGCACAGGAAGCACAACTACTTTGGCAGATGCAAAGTCCGAGAATGGCGATGATAGGCCGGCGAAGTTTTTTGGTTGAGAATATAAGCCTTGCTGATCGCTCATAAAGAGTTGAGTTCCAGCGGTTCCAGACATTCCTGAAGATCGGAGGGTTCCCATTCTCTGCGTACGAGGCAACTGCGCATCCTGACTAATTGGAATTTATCTTTCATGTCAGCCATGATTCGTTCCGCGTCGAAGTCCTTGCACGAGAAGACATCAATGTTAATAAATTTGCGTTCGACGAACGTATGAAGGCTGATATGACTTTCAGCTATAAATACGAGACCGGAGACGCCCCAGTCTTCCGGTTTGGAACCTGAATAGCGAAAGACGATTGGCCCCGATATTTTGGTCATACCTATCTTTGCCGGATATGAGTTCAGCAGGTCATGAATGAAATTTTCATCCTGTAATATATCTTCATTTTTTCCGAATCCGTCTATGATAAGGTGCATTTTATCTCCTACAGCATGATTTTTCTTAATTCAAATAGGGCTGACACAGCAGCCCTCTGCTTAATTTGCAAACGCGTACCCGGATAAGTTCTTGTAAAAGCATACTTGTGCTTGCCATCGTCAATTCCAATTATTATGGTTCCCAATTTATTGGCAGTCTCATCACTTTCTATCACACCTATTAACCCTAGTCCAACTGAGGTCCCATACCGCCCACGTATCACCGCGGCCATTTCTGTGGCGGTTTCGGCGCTAACCGGTCCAAACTGCGAGATTGTGTTCCCGCTAATACCAAATTCCGGTCCCACGTCTTTGCGGCTTAACACTATACCACATTTATAAAAATTTAAGCTATCGGGGAAATTAGTTATGTTATTGGCCAGTATTCCTCCCGTGCCGGACTCCATGGTCGCCAGGCTCATCTTCTTCGCGATAAATAAGCTAGCAACGATACCTTCGAGCGTGTCGGAGTCTGTGCCCCAGACGTAATCACCGACCAGTTTTTGTAGTTCATATACAGTAGTTTCAACGAGTATTTTGGCGTTCTCTGAAGTGTCAGCTTTGGCCGCCACACGTAAATGAATTCCGTCAGGTTTGGCATAGATGCCCACCGTAGGGTTTTTGGCAAGCAAGAAATCCCTGGTAATTTCACCCAGCTTGGCTTCGCTCAACCCAAATGTTTTTAGCGTGCTGGGAAAAATAATGGCGTCACAGAATTTTTCCTGGATTTTGGGAGCTACCACGTTAGTCCACATTTGCTGCATTTCGCCCGGGGGGCCTGGCATGGCCACTATAACATGGCCGTTTTTTTCAACCCACCATCCCGGAGCTGTTCCCCTGGGATTCGGGATCACATTGCAGGATGGAATGATGGACGCCTGTTTAATGTTGCTTTCGGGCATGTCCATATTGAAACGCCTGAACAAGTCCCTGAATTCTGCGACCAGCGATTGGTCGATAGAGATAGGTTCGTCGAAGAAATCGGCAATTGCTTCTCGAGTAATGTCATCTTCGGTGGGTCCCAGACCACCGGTTGTTATGATAATGTCAGATCTCTGCCAGGAATGGCTAAGGGTTTCTATCAGGCGCTGTTTATTATCGCCAACGGTCGAAATGAAATGCAGATCTAAACCAAGTAGAGGTAGCTGGCTGGCCAAATAAGCGGCATTTAAGTCCGTTATCTCGCCAAGTAAAAGCTCAGTGCCGATCGAAATTACTTCTGCCTTCATCTAATGACATAATATCCCTGTTAACATTTAGTGGCCGTAATGCCTAGGTACTTCTTTACTAAATCCATAGCGCAGTAATCGCCGCACATACTGCAAGCGGGACCCTTAACTGCGTATTTGCAGTGGACGCTTCTTACTTTCTCTGGATCCAGTGAAAGAGAAGCCTGCGTCTCCCAGTCCAGGTTTTTTCTCGCCACAGACATTTTTCTATCCCAATCGGCCGCCTTGCCCTGGCTTCTGATAATATCGGCGGCATGGGCAGCGATGCGTGAGGCGATTACCCCATTCTTAACGTCCGTAGCATCGGGGAGCGCCAGGTGCTCGGCCGGCGTTACGTAACATAGAAAATCTGCGCCGTAGGCGCCTGCCACGGCACCGCCAATGGCACTTGTTATGTGATCGTATCCCGCCCCGATGTCGGTCACCAGAGGGCCCAGCACGTAAAATGGTGCTTCTTTACAGATGCTCTTCTGCAGCTGCATGTTCATACCAATATGATCGAGAGGAAGATGGCCTGGCCCTTCAACCATAACCTGTACGCCGGCCGCCCATGCTCTCTCGACGAGTTCTCCCAATGTAAGCAATTCTTGAATCTGGGGACGGTCCGAGGCATCTGCCAGGCTCCCTGGTCTCATACCGTCTCCCAAACTCAGGGTCACATCATATCTACGAGCGATTTCCAGCAAACGGTCATAATTCTCGTAAAGCGGATTTTCTCGCTCGTTATGTATCATCCACCCGAGTAGAAAGGCGCCGCCGCGTGAGACTACGTCCGTCACTCTGCGCTGGCTCTTAAGTGCTCTTATAGCTGCCTGTGTCACTCCACAGTGCACAGTGATAAAATCAACTCCTTCTTCCGCCTGTTCTTCGATGGCCTGGAAAAAGTCGTCTGCAGTTGCATCAACAATTGGACCATATTTTTGGCCGGCTTCAACCATAGCTTGATAAATGGGAACCGTGCCTATTGGCACCGAGCTTTCCTTCAGGATCGTACGTCGGACCTTCCTGATATCTCCACCCGTGCTTAAATCCATTACTGTATCGGCGCCGTATTTGATGGAAACTTGCAGTTTCTCCAGTTCGGTCGCAAGTGTGCTGGCATCCGAAGACGTCCCGATGTTGGCATTTACCTTGATCATCAGGCCCTTTCCTATGCCGCACGTTTTGGATATGGCGTGATGAATATTTGCCGGTATTACGACTTTACCTGTAGCGACGTTTTCACAGATGTAATCCTCGTGGATCTGCTCAATGAAGGCGATCTGCTTCATCTGCGGCGTGATTATGCCCTTTCGGGCCAATTCAATTTGAGTCATAGTTTTTGTCTTGTCAATTCGAGATAATTAATTTGGTGTTTCGCCTTAACTGCCATACCTGCGCCTGTTAATAAGAGCAATAATTCCGAAAACAACCACTGCTATTAGTAATATTATGATGGTAATGGCAATCGTCAGAATCAGGGGAGACGTAGGCAGAATTTCAAAACTCCAGTTATTGGACCAGGGACTTGCTTGGCCACTTTCGTTTGTTGCCTTCACTCTCCAGTAGTAGACGCCCGCCAACGGCAGACTGGATTTAAGCAGGTTGTATGATTTTGTTTGAATTCCGTCTTTAGTGAACAGGACATTAGAGAAATCCTGGGTACGAGAAATCTGCAGCGTGTACTTTAGCACCGACTGATCTCCCTTCACATCCCAGTTCATTGCAGTCAGAACTGCATCTCCGGCCTTCTGTTCAGAGCCGCTGAATGCGTCGAATATTCCGCCAAAATACTTGAATACGTTCAAAATTACGTCAAATACTGAATTGGACGTCTGAATCTTGGCTCCCGGGCCCGGGAAAAGAAGCTGGGGTGCAACGGGAGAAACAGACACAGACGTATAATTGGCCTGAGCAAGAGCGCCTTTACTTCCTGTCGCTGTGACTTGATGATCTTTAGTGGGGCTTAAGGGAGCCTGGATTGTAGTGCTGAAATTGCCGAGCGTGTCAGTCGTAGCAGAAACGCCAGTATTGGATTTGTCGTAGCTAATAGTCACGGATTCGCCGGCGTTAAACCCATTGCCAGCCACTGCGAGATCTCTACTATTAACAAAGTCACTCGGAGTCAAAGTTATGCTCGGTGTAACTTCAAATTCAATGTCGGGGACAATCCCTTTAGGCGTGAAACTGCTGCCATAGATGCCTATGATGTGCCTGCCTTTGATGGAGGGAGGAACTGTGATGGGCCAGCTAAAACTACCGTTAGGTTTCGCTATGAAATTAGTATCTATAATAGGTCCATCCCATGTGAACGTGACCCCATCCTCACCTGGGCGAAAACCGACACCGCTTATCGTAACTTTGGTGCCTACTGGACCAGACAGTGGAGTTGCCTTGCAGAATGGTGACACGGTAAAAGTAACATCGGTTACTTCATTATCCCCTGTTGTATCGCCAGAGGCTCCTATGGTGTATTCCCCCTTTGGTACGGACGGTACGTCGAATGTGGAATACCAGGCTCCGTTCTTGTCGGCCGTGGCCAGTGATTTGGAAAGCAGTTTCCCGTCCCAGGTAGTTTTTATACCGCTCTCAGCAGCTGCGAAGCCGTATCCGAATATGGTTATTGTGTTGGTAGTTTTTCCCCATGGAGGTTCAAGCGTAATACTGGGCGTAATGGAAAAAACTGATGAAGCATTAATATTGGCCCAATTGCTATCATCGGTTACTTTTACAGCATGATCTCCCTTGGCAGCGGAAGGTATTTCAAAAGAAAAACTTATTTGACCCGTTTTCGAGACGGGCACGTCTTGTACCAGTTTCTTGTCGTCCCAATAGATAGTTGCCAGTTTGCCAATGAACCCATCCCCTGTAATAGCCGCCTCGGATCCTGTGGTTCCTTTTGTCGGATTTAGGATAATTGTCGTAGCGGCGCGAACCGGAACAGGCATAAGATGGACTGTGGCCGAAATGATAACTAGTAATGCGGATGCGATTAATAGAATTCTTTTCGAATTCAATGAATCCTCCTCTTTGTTGTGCATAGACTTGCTATTGTTAACATCATAATAATACAGAAACCAAATGTAAGATTATAACAAATAGTATGAAAAATCAATTATCCACGAGGAAACGTCCCGTTTGACACTTACAACGTCTGTTGATAGACTTTTACGGTAAATTTTATCTCGGCAAGAGTAAGACGCAAATGGCCCCGTGGTGTAGCGGTCTAACATGCCACCCTGTCACGGTGGAGATCGTGGGTTCGAATCCCATCGGGGTCGCCATTACCTGCGAAATCAGGCGAGAAATCAGCCCCATCTTTCTCCCACAGAGTATAGTGAAGGGCGGAAAGCGGAGGCAGAGGCTATCCCGGTATTAAAGTTGCTGTTTTATTTAGCCGGGTTTCACAGTAACCAGCATTTCCTTCTGGAACGACATGGAGGTTATCCCCCGAAACTGCTGCGTTTGGTAGCCCGGAATATATCGAAGCGGTGCTGAGCCTGGTGGTGGAAGGGAAAGTGGTTCGATCCCTCAGGTAGCACTTACAATTACCATATTGTGGTTATATCCTGTTGGTGCGCCTGGATGTAAAAGGGCGATTGCACCGACGGAATCAAAAAAAACTGGAGCGTGTCCGACGAGGTGATGCTCTTCATACAAGGGGCGTTCTTCTGATAACCATACCTGGATGCGGTAATAATCCAGGTGCCGGCTGCCCCAGTGATGGTCACATAACCGCTGCGATTTGTAGTCTGTGAAAAGGAGGCTCCGATGCCGTCCGTACCGGTCACGAGCACGCCGGGCAGCACCTTACCGCTCAGGTTATCGCTGTCATACACATACAATGTTATGGTCACGTTGGCTGCAGCGTTTACAGTTTGCGACGGGAAAAATGAGACTGACGAGATAACGCTCAGCAACAAAATTGTGAGAGCTATTTTGATTAACTGCGCCTGAATCTTCATTTTTTTATCCCGCGATCCAATTGTACAACCGCGGGATCGCAATAGAAATGGCCAATTGGTCATATTTTAATAGTACTAAGGTCATTATTTTACGCTGTGTCAACCAAAATATTTCTTGTATGTGTCCCGTGATTCCACAGCTTTGCGCCACGGGCATGCCACGTCTCCTTAAAGTAGTTAAGAGTAATTTCAAAATATCGAGATTACTTCTCTTTGTTAGTATTTCGTTATATATTTGACACTGAATTGTTTTTTATTTAGACTTCGTGCAAACGCAGAATATGGATGTGGGTGGAGCGTGATTTGTGACTATGGACGTGTTTCTGGTAGTTTTGCTGGCATTGGGTGCCTACATACTGGGGGGGTGTCCTTTTTCAGTATGGGTAGGCAAACTGGCGCTTAAGACAGACATCCGATACTTTGGTGATGGTAACCCCGGTTCATCTAACGTCTTCAGAGCAGGGAGCAAGAAATGGGGCATTGCGGCGTTGGTGTTGGACATCCTCAAAGGTATCCCTTTCATATTAATTGGCAAAATAATCTTTGGGATAAGCCAGCCTGTACTTTACATAATTGCTTGCTGCGCGGTTTTAGGGCACGCGTATTCTCCTTTTTTGGGTTTCAGAGGGGGAAAAGCACTGGCCGTTTTCGCCGGCACGCTTTTTGGCCTGTCGCAGTGGGATGTGATCGCCAGCCTGATAATTCTCTTTATTCTGGGGTTCCTGTTTATTGGAAATGATGCCTGGACAGTCATTTTGGGCGTGACGGGTTCACTTGTGCTGCTGATATTTGAGCGGGCGGAAATTTGGGAAGTCATATTCATTTCGTGTATTGCCGCGTTATTTATCATCAAGCAGTTTCATGACTTGAGGGCTCCCAATCATGCCGGGCGTTTGATACACTGGATCCGGTCTAGAAGGAAAGCAGCGTAGTTAAATGAGTTGAGGCAATGATCTACCAACTGCTGGTGCTGGCGGGAATAATCCTTTTCTTCATCAATTTGGTTCTGAATCTACTGCTTCTGAAACAGCCGTCCAGGAAGTCACGATTACCCGTAAACCCGCCGTTGGTCTCAGTGCTAATACCTGCCAGAAATGAGGAAGAAAACATTCGGGACTGTCTATCCTCAATATTAAATCAAGATTATCCGAACTTCGAAGTGCTTGTCCTTGATGATAATTCAAAAGACAAAACTTCGGGGATTGTCCAGAATATAGCTGAAGGTGATAAACGTGTCCGTTTGATACATGGGGCGATTTTGCCGGAAGGGTGGGCAGGCAAATGTTTTGCGTGCCACCAGTTGTCAAAAAATGCTAATGGTGAGTGGCTGCTATTTGTCGATGCTGATACTATAAGTAAGCCTCATCTAATCAGGGGAACCCTGGATATTGCAGTCAATAATCATGTATCAATGCTGTCCGGTTTTCCGCAACAACAGGTCTCGGGGCTGACCCAGAAAATCGTCATTCCCATACTATTTTATTTTATGGTAATGAGCTGGTTTCCACTCTGGCTCTTGCATCGTTCGAAAAAACCTCTGCCCACGCTGGCGATCGGTCAGTTCCTGTTGTTCAATAGAAATGAATATATGAGAATCGGCGGACACGAAGTTGTGAAATCGAGAATCATGGAAGATGTGTGGTTTGCGATTGAGATGAGTCGAAGGGGTGGGCGCACGCTCTCTGTGGATCTGTCCAAGGCGATGACAACTAGGATGTACAAGACTATTGGAACTATGACTGAAGGTTGTGTTAAATGGTTCTACTCTGTTGCCGCCTTATCGCCGCTTGCTCTTGTGGGGTTTTTCCTGGCAGCTTATATTTTCTATCTGGCGCCTTTTTACTGGGCTTTCTCGGGTCCGCTGAATGCTGTCGTTGAGAGCGGACTTTCGATTGATTGGACCGTGATTATTTTGCTCCAGATTGCACTCCTGCTGCTTATGCGAATTACGAGTGACCTGTACTTCAGGGGATCTGGAATATCATTTATATTTCATCCACTGGGGGTTGCCTTCTTAATATTGACAGTGCTATATGCTGTTGGACGTCGTGCTGTAGGAGCCGGAGTTGCGTGGAAGGACCGCGTTTATCAAGGGATCACGCATGTTAAATGAACTGCCCGTCCAACGTTGGATGAATTGCTGCAAGGGCTCTGATCTAGCGCATTTTCTGTCTTAATTTGTGACCGTTGTCCGCTTCTCTCATTAACGGGCAAATGAATTGAGTTTCATCCCTGACGGTTGAGCTTATTCCTCCGTAAATTGCCTCAGCTAAATCGTCCGACATATCTGAAAGCTGATATGGGTGCTTTCTGTAGAGCCAGTTAATGACCATGGCCCTGAGGGCACCGAAATAAATATGGTTTACAACTCGCAGATTGAGACTTTCGCGTATTTCGCCCGTGCGCTGTCCGTCCTTGATAATCCTGGCCAAAGCTGAACCCGATTCCTTAACTTTTTCGTAGGCTCTCTCATGTTCATACCAATAGCTCAAATTCGTACTGGCGAAAACAAGTCGCGCGATATGAACGTTATCCTGGAAAAAATTCAATTGAAAGCGCGCCATTTCCTGGAATTTGTTCCTTGCGCTGCTCAGTCCCGTGAGATGCATGTTCAATTCGCGGTTGGTCCGGTCAACGATTGTGCTGACCAGCGTGACGTAGAGATCGTCCTTGTTTCTATAATATTTGTAGATGCTGGATGTTGGCACCTTGGCTTTTTCTGCAATTGAACGCATGGTGGCATCTTCAAAATCGCCGCCGCTGAAAACTTCCATGGCAGCATCCATGATCAACGCTTCTATTGTCTCTTTTTTAGTTCTCATTACAGATAAAATGCCCTTTCATTTTATTTCAGTCGGTATACGCAGTAACGCATATTTACATGTGGCTTGACAACAGAAGCGTCCCTATGATAAATTGGAACAACGTTCCACCAGATACAAATCAAACACAATGGAATGCCTCAATATTATAACAGCGTTCACTAGTAGTTAGTTTATACCATTTTAATTCCCTGGTAGTCAATGGTGCGGTGAGATCATTTAAGCCATAAGTCATTTCTACGATGGTAGATAGCAAAGATTTCGATTTGACTATTGCTTCAGCTTGGTGGACCAGGTTGTGCTGATATAAGTTGATAGCTATATACGGAAGCAGTAAGGAGTAGGAATGGATTTCAAGTTTGGCGAAAAAGAAGAGAAACTGCGCAAGGATATCAAGGAATTTGCCAAATCGGAACTGAAAGATATGGTTGGCGTCAGTGGCCTGGAAGAGGAAAGCAGGGACGAAGACTGGGAATTCTCGCTGCAGACATCGAGGAAGCTAGCTCAGAAAGGATGGCTTACCATGGCCTGGCCAAAGGAATATGGTGGGCAGGGAGCGTCATTTTTTGAGCAGTATGTCTACACTGACGAGGCGAGTTACTGCGGTATTCCCGGTACTCAGATGGGCGTTAGCGGAATTGGTTGGGTTGGGCAATCCCTCATGATCTTTGGCAGTGAGGAACAGCGCAAAAAATATCTTCCTTCTATTGCTGCCGGGGAGCCGGACGGCATATGGTGCACCGCTTACAGCGAGCCCAACGCTGGATCCGACTTTGCCAACATTCAGACACGCGCAATTAAGAATGGAGACGAGTATATACTTAATGGCCAAAAGATTTGGACAAGCTGTGCTCATCGCGCGCGGTGGTGCTGGATGGCAGTCAGGACCGATCCGGGTGCAGTAAAAAAACAGCATGGAATCAGTCTTATCATCGTCGACATGAAGAGCCCGGGGATTACCATAAAACCCATCTTAAACTACGCCGGTATACATATATTTAATGAACTCTTTTTTGATAATGTCAAAATACCCGTTGCGAATCTGGTGGGTACTGAGAATCGTGGCTGGTATCATCTTATGCAATCCTTGGCCTTTGAACGGCATAGCATAGCACCGCAGTTCTACGGGGGTGCCAAGAGGACCCTTGAATATATTGTCAAATATGCAAGAGATACAAAATACAACGGTAAACCTATGTCCGCAGACCCGATAGTTCGCAACAAGTTGGCAGAGAGGGCAGTCGAACTCGATACGCTCAGGATGTTCAGCCTGGAAATCACATGGAAAATGAGTAAGGGAATAATACCGGTTTACGAGGCGGCCAGGAATAAGGCTTATTGTGATCTGGTGATGAGGCGGATTGCGACGACCGGAACGGAAATAATTGGCGCATATTCGCAGCTGGATCCGTGTTCCAATTGGGCCAAAATACTGGGAAATGTAACACGGATGTATATGATGTTTCCAGGAATTTCAATAGCCGGCGGTACCGATGAGGTGCAGAAGAACATTATCGGACAGTTCAAGATGGGATTACCCAGGCCATACTAATTGAATAGATTTGAGGGTTAAAGATGGATTTCGATTTCAACGAACAACAAAACATGCTGAAAACGATGGCCAGGGACTTTCTCGCCGAGGTGTGCACAAAAGCCAGGGTGAGGGAGTTAGAAAAAGATGAGAAGGGATATGATCCGGAAATGCTCGCGAAAATGGCGGAACTGGGTTGGATGGGTCTGATATTCCCTGAAAAATATGGCGGAATGGGAGCCGAGTTGCTCGACCTTGTGGCTCTGATGGAGGAAATGGGCAGGAATATCACCCCCGGTCCTTTTTTCTCGACAGTGGGTTTATGCGCCATTCCTATTTTGAAATTCGGGACGGAGACGCAAAGAAAGAAATATCTGCCCGCCATTGCTGAAGGAAAAAGCATATGGTCACTGGCGTTTACTGAGGCTTCCGGCCGGTTTATACCCGGCGACCTGAATTGCCGGGCTGTTAGCGAAGGGAAGAATTACATAATTAATGGAGATAAATGGTTCGTGCCGTTTGCGCACGTTGCAGATCATTTACTGGTTGTTTGCAGAACGGAGTCAGCCAAAACCGGTACTGATGGACTGACAGCATTCCTGGTGAATGCCCGAACCCGGGGCGTTAAGGTGGAATTGCTTTCCACGATTGCCGGTGATGGGCAATGCCGGGTGAAGTTCAAGAATGTCAAGGTCGCGAAGTCCGACATCCTTGGAAGACTTAATGATGGTTGGAAAGTGGCAAATTATCTGATGCAGCGGGCCACTGTATTAAAGTGCGCCGAAGTTTACGGGGCCTGCCAGGCAGTACTTGATCTGGCGCAAGCCTATTCAAAAGACCGGGTGCAGTTCGACAAACCCATAGGCTCGTTCATGGCGATACAACACAAACTGGTGGATATGCTAACCGATGTTGAAGGGCTTGCAATATCTTGTGCATTACGCCGCCTGGCTGCTTTCGACCAATGCCAAGGCCGAAATGGCCGTATCGCTGGCAAAGGCCAAAGCCAACGAAGTTCATCAGCAAGTTTGCATTGACGGCATCAAAATTCATGGCGCTATCGGTTTCACCATGGACCACGATATCGGCTGTTATTTCAGGCGTGTAAAGTCGGCCGAATTTATGCTGGGGGATACTGATTTGCACCTGGAAAAAGTTGCCGCAGGGACTGGGACTTTAATTGACTGATTAATAAATTATATTTCCGAGAGAATTGAGTAGGTAGTCTAAATATACTTGCAAATATACGTATAAGCTATTGAGAACGTTCACGATATGTTGTAAAATCATGCGTCAGCAAATCCGCAGTTAATTCTCAAAATATAAGCAAGGTAAGGAGGAAAAATGGTAGGTATCAAGTCTTACGGGGCGCATATTCCAAGATTCCGTCTGGATCGAAACATCATGCAATTGGCGCTCTTATTTCTTGGTTTTGGACCGCTAAGAGGTGAGAAGGCCGTTGCCAATTGGGATGAAGACAGTATCACAATGGCGGTTGCCGCCGCAAAGGATTGTCTAAGGGGCATGACCAGGGACAAGGTCGATGGTCTTTATTTTGCAACGACATCTCAGACCTATGCCCTGAGGCAGAATGCGGGAATAATCGCAGCCGCGCTGGACCTTAAAACTAACAACAGGACAGCTGATTTTACCGATTCTACAAAATCAGGAACTGCGGCAATGCTTGCTGCGGCCGATGCGATTTCATCGGGATCGCTTAACAACTGCCTGGTCTGCGCAGGAGATTGCCGCGTCAGCAAGATCGGTAGCAATGGGGATTATACATACGGAGATGGGGCTGCCAGCTTTTTGCTGGGCAAAGACGATGTGATCGCCAATATTGAGGGATCGTTCTCAACTTCTCATGATTTTGTCGATCGGCGGCGGCTGGAAGGAGAGCGCCTCGAGCACCTGTGGGAAGAGCGTTTTATCAGGGATGCCGGTTACATGAAATTTATACCGGAAGCAGTCATGGGACTGGTGAAGAAATACAACCTGAACATGAAGGACTTCTCCAAAGTAATATATGCATGTGCTTTCACAGGTGCGCACGGTGCCTTGGGCAAGACCCTTGGGACTGGCTCCTGAGCAGGTACAGGAACCGCTGCTCATGACTGTCGGAGATACGGGTGTAGCGCAACCGTTAATGATGCTGGTTGCAGCACTCGAAGATGCCAAACCTGGCGATAAAATAATGGTTGTTAGTTTTGGGCAGGGCTGTGATGCTTTCTATCTGACTGTCACCGACAAAATAACTAGTATAAAGGACAAGAAAGCGATCAAAAGAAATCTTGCCAACAAAGTCGCGCTTGGCAGCTATGAAAAATACCTGGCTTTCCGCAAATTGATGCCGTGTGAAATTGGCATACGAGGAGAAGAAACTATGTTCACCTCGTTCTCTATAATTGCCAGGGAAAACAGGGAAATATACGGCATGGTTGGTTCCAAGTGCAAGAAATGCGGCACACCGGCCTGGCCTGTACAGAGGGTGTGTCCTAATCCTGATTGCGGTGCAATCGATCAAATGGAGCCTTACGGATTCAGCGAAAAGCTGGCTAATATATTTACTTACACGAGCGACTTCCTGGCTCCCAGCATTGATCCGCCTGCGTCCTATGGATTTATTGACTTCCAGGGGGGCGGCAGATGTGCGGTGGACTTTACAGACTGTGATTCCAATACGTTGAAAGTGGGCATGCCGGTAGAGATGAGTTTCAGGATTAAGTTCGCTGATGAGAAGCGGGCTGCCGTAAACTACGGCTGGAAAGCCATGCCTATCGTTGGCTGAGAAATATATAAGTAATGCAAGGAGGAAATGAAAATGGCAGAAGGAATTAAAGATAAAGTAGCCATAATCGGCATGGGATGCACCAGGTTTGGAGAGCGTTTCGATGCCAGCCCGCAGGACCTTATAGTTGAAGCCTTCGTCGAGTGTCTGCAGGACTCCGGCCTGGAGAAGAAAGATATCCAGGCAGCCTGGTGGGGTATTCATATGCCTGACATCAGCATGGGGCGTGGAGCAACTGCCCTGGGGATAACTTTAAAATTGCCGTTCATCCCTATAACGAGGGTAGAGAATTTCTGCGCAACTGGTTCTGAAGCTCTACGCGGGGCAGTATATGCAGTAGCTTCAGGGGCATATGACATATGCCTGGCTCTAGGCATGGAAAAATTGAAGGATACCGGCTACGGCGGGTTGCCGCTTGCCGGAGGGCTCGGGTACAAGATGCCTTTAAATGGTTTTAATGTGACTGCGCCCGGTGGCTTCGCCATGATGGCGACCAAGTATTTCTCCCAGTACAACCTGAATCCACAAGACGGGAAAATGATGCTGGCCAAAGTATCGGCCAAGAGCCATAGGAATGGTGCTTTAAACCCCAAGGCGCATCTCCGGAAGGAAGTAACTGTAGAACAGATTATGAATGCTCCGATAGTGGCATGGCCGCTCGGACTTTTTGACTGCTGCGGTGTTAGCGATGGGTCGGCCGCTGCAATTGTCTGCCGTGCTGACATGGCCAAGAAATTCAGGCCGGATCCAGTATTCGTAAAATCACTGCAAATCTCAGTGTCTTCCGGTGAAGAAATGCTTTATACCAAATGGGATGGTTCGCATGTGGAACCGGCATGGCGAGCTGGCATAGCCGCTTACAAGGAAGCCGGCATCAAGAACCCGAGGGAAGAAGTGAGCATGGCGGAAGTCCATGACTGCTTCTCAATCACGGAAGCTACTGCGATGGAGGACCTGCAATTCAGTGCCAGGGGCCACGTGAAAGATGACATCGAGGCCGGCAGGTTTAACTATGATGGTGCTCAGCCCATACAGATAGACGGCGGACTTAAATGCTTCGGGCATCCGATCGGCGCCAGCGGCCTGAGAATGATGTATGAGATGTATAAGCAGTTACAGGGTAAAGCGGACAAGAGGCAACTCAAAGATCCGAAGATAGGGCTTACGCATAACATGGGCGGCTTCCCTTCAATGAACATTGTAAGCGTTTGCATCGTCGGCAAATAATAAATATTGAGGGAGTTGAAATGGCTGCATTTGTAGTAACTGATACCTTAAAAGCGATGATCGGGCGCGCCGAGGACCCTGTCGTTCACAAGGTGGAAGAAGGGGCAATCCAGCGGTACGCGCGGTCGGTGGATGATTCAAATCCGTTATACAACGATGTAGAATATGCCACGCGCAGCGAGTGGGGCCGGTTAATGGCTCCGCCCGGGTTCTCCGGATGGCCGGTAAGAGCCAAGGGATTTGACATGTTCAAACTCTTTGAGAAGCTGCAAAAAGCTGGTGCGCCTATGGGGCTTCTGGATGGCGGCGTAGACTTCGAATTTTTCGGGCCTATAGGCGCCGGAGATGTCCTGATTTCTGTCACCAGGGTTGCCAATATCGAAGGACGCGAAACTAAAATGGGTCCGACTATGGTGACCACCGTCGAAACTACGTATCTCAACGAGCGGGGCACAGTTGTTTTGATCATGCGAAACACTTTGCTCCATTTCTAATAGTGACAGGCATTATTTTTCAGGAGGTATAATGGGTAAGCAAATTTACTACGAAGACGTCGAAGTTGGCAGCGAAGTAACGTCGCTGAAAAAGATAGCTACAACTAAGATGCTGGTACAGTGGGCCGGCGCATCGGGCGATTTTAATCCTCTGCATTACGAGGATGATTTTGCCAAGAATTTGGGTGTTGGCCATCCTATCGTTCACGGTCAGTTGAAAAGAGCGTGGCTGGTCCACTTGATGACTGACTGGATTGGCTATAAAGGCACTCTCAAGAAGCTTTCGTGCCGGTATAAGGGCATGGATTACCCGCGAAAGATGAAAACTTTCGATGATCCGCATGATGGTGAAACCTGGTGGTGTAAGGGCAAGGTCACCAAGAAATATATGGAAGGCGAAGAATGTCTGGTGGAGTGCGAGATCTGGGTGGAGAATGGGAAAGGAGATAAGACTACACCGGGTAGCGCTATTGCAGCTCTTCCATCAAAGAAAAAATAGCTAATCCGCAATTTTGACAAGGAATTCACTCCCGCCCGCAAGACTCTTGCGGGCGGGAGTGATATTGTAGAGTCCGGGGCAAATGTAAAATAATCCAGGAGAGCTTATGTCTAAGTTTGTTGTGACGGAAGAACTGAAGAAACTCGTGGGCTGGTGCAGGGAACCGCTCGTTTACAAGATTGAGGAAGGCTCAATTCAAAGGTTTGCAAGGGCTGTAGGCGATGACAACCCTCTATACAATGATGTTGAGTTTGCAACACAAAGCGAACATGGGCGGGTGATGGCGCCTCCGGCTTTCGTGGGTTGGCCGCTGGCCAGCGATTTTGATATGTTCAAGATTGTTGAGAAATTGATTTCAGCCGGCGGACCCAGGGGGAACTTGGACGGTGGTGTGGAATACGAGTTTCTTGCCCCTATCGGTGCCGGGGATATCCTGATATGTATCATTAAAATTGTCAGCATTGAGGGGAAGGAAACAATTATGGGGCCTACGATGTTGACGACCGTTGAGTCTACATATACCAATCGGAGGGGAGCAGTGGCTCTGATTGCGCGTAATTGGTTTCTGAGTTTCCAAAATAAGTAATTCTACGTATCAACTCGACCTGAGCCGGCGATGGTATAATATATTCGGCAGGTAGTTAGAGATGATAAATATTGTGCTGGCTTTCATCGTTTCCGTTATTATCAGTTATCTAATTGGCTCTATTCCAACAGGGTATCTCGTCGGGCGTGGCTTTAAGGGCGTGGATATCAGGCAAGTTGGCAGTCACAATATGGGGGCTATGAATACGTTCTATACGATCGGATTCTGGCCGGGTATGCTGGTGCTGGCATGCGACATTGGAAAGGGCATGGTGGCATTGATACTGACATATGTGACCGCTCAGTATTTATTCACGATTCCAGCCTATTTAATCATTCCGATTGAGATGTTATCAGGCGTGGCAGTAATCGCCGGCCACGTTTTCCCGCTGTTTCTTAAATTTAAGGGGGGTAAAGGTGGAGCGACGGCCATTGGCGTGCTCGCTTTTATCGTGCCGTGGATTAACTGGGTGACGATCGGCACGGCATCTATTCCTATCCCCGCCGGTGACCTGGTTTACCTGGGATCATTCCTATTACTTCTGGCTGTTACACGATGGGCTACTGCCGCCTATGGCGTGTCCTTTATTACATTTCCTCTTGTAGCGTGGTTTGGCATGCATGACCAGGGACTGACTATTTACTCGGTCTTTATTGCAGTGACCCCTATATTAATGTATATACCGCGTCTCAAAGAGATACTGGGTAAATCGGGAGGAAATTTTAAAAGAGCCATCTTCAGGAAGAATATGCAAGACAGGATGTAACATCCGTCTTTTCACCGGGCAACAAAAGGATTTCCACTGCGGTCAAAATCCGGCAAATAGTTTTCTGCTGAATCCATTTCCTGCATCCAACCATTCTCAATTTCGAGTTTTTCCACAGCTTCTGCTACTGTATCATATTCGCTCAGCGATATTTTCCTGCATAGCAGTGGTTCCTCTTTTGCCTTGTGACACGGATAATACTGCGACATAATACTGAGAGTTGTCTCAGTAGAAATTTCTCGTGCAATCCATCTTAACGAATCAATACTGCCTGCTATATTATTTGGCAAGATAAGATGGCGAACAATTAAACCTCTCCCGGCAATTCCTGAATCATCCGTTATCAAATTGCCAACTTGGTTGTACATTTCTCTAATGGCGGCGTGGCTGAACGCAACGTAGTCTTTGCTATGGGAAAATTTTCTGGCATATTTGTTCGAGGCATATTTAATGTCTGGCAGATAAATGTCAATTATTCCGTCCAACATTTGCAAAGTGGATATGGCATCGTAGGCGTTGGTGTTATATACAATTGGTATTTTTAGGCCCATTGGAATTGCTTCGTAGATAGCCGCCACAATTTGTGGTACGTAGTGTGATGGAGAAACGAGGTTTATATTGTGGCAACCTTGCCGGTCCTGCAAGTCCAACATAATCTTGGCCAGTGAGATTGAATCCACTTTGGCGGAGGAAGAGTCGAATTCCCGGCTGATTTGATGATTTTGACAATATACGCATCTCAAGTTGCAGTGGCTGAAAAACACAGTTCCTGATCCTTTGGTGCCTGAAAGTGCTGGCTCTTCACCGTGGTGATCGCAATAGCTGGATATTTCAGCTTCTTTCCCTGAACGGCAATACCCGAGAATATTGCTAAGTCTGTTGACCCCACAGTTACGGGGACAGATATCGCAAGCTTCAAGTCGCCCGTGCAATTGGTCGACCCGTTCTTTTAATCTGCCCGATTCAAATAGTGATAAGTATGAGGGTGTGAACATTGAGGCTGATGTCCTTTCCGTAATGAAGTATAGGGTCGAATTAAAAGTCGCGTCAATATTCAATAAAGGTTTAGAGACACATTGATTCCACGCTAATTGTTGTGTATCATAGGGAACGGAAACGGCAGACCCTGAACACAAAGTCCTCAATTAATTGCGGGGGGGTAATATGGCGAAATATATCGTTGCTCATGATGTAGGCACAACTAACAATAAGGCGGTTCTGGTGGGTGTAGATGGGGAGGTTCACGGCAAGGTTCTTCGTCCATACGATATTAAATATCCCAGGCCGGGGTGGGCTGAGCAGGACCCCGAAGATTGGTGGCGTGCTGTCACCGAGACTACAAAGCAGCTACTCTCAGAAACCGGAACCTCCCCTGAGGATATTTTGTGCGTCACATTTTCAACGCAGATGCTTGGCATTGTACCTGTTGATGACAAAGGGATGGCTCTAAGACAGGGAATAATTTGGATGGATAACCGGGCGCCTGAAGAGGCCAAATGGGTTATGAATAAGTTTCTGGGTCCCTCTGTATTTGCCGCTATAGCGGGAGCTGAGATTGGAGGGAAGGACGCAATACCCAAACTTCTTTGGATTAAGAAAAATGAGCCGGAAATTTATAGGAAGATGAAGTATTTCCTGGATCTCAATGGATATTTAAAATACCGTGCTACGGGCAACATGTCAATTGACTGGAACAATGCCTCTGGGTTTGGCCTGGACTTAAAGAAAAAGGATTGGCTGAGAGCCATTTTCTCATATATTGGATTTGATACGGCGAAATTGCCGCCCTTGACACGTTCTATAGATAAAATTGGTGCCCTCACTAAAGATGCGGCAGAGCAGTTTGGGCTTCTGGAAGGTACCCCTGTGATGGGAGGGGCAGGGGATACGGCTTCGGCTGCCGTAGGTTCGGGTGCAGTTGGAGAAGGGGAAGGTCACATTAGCATAGGTACGTCGGCCTGGGTGGGTGTGGTCACCAGGAGGAACCCGACGGGCAAGAATGGTATTGCGACTATTCAGTCGGCTGATCCGGAGAAGGCATTGCTCCTGGCGCAGATGGAGACGGCGGGTGGCTGTCTCAAATGGCTGGGCGAACAGGTATGCAGGACCGAGAGCGCTGATCCCACAATTGCCAATGTATATGCCTATATGGATGCTAAGGTTATGGAAGTACCGGCCGGCTCCGACTATCTGATATTTATGCCATGGATGTACGGAGAGAGATCGCCCATATCGGACACTTATATCCGGTCAGGATTCCTTAATCTAACGCCGGAGCATACTCGAGAACACCTGCTGCGTGCTGTATATGAGGGTGTGGCTTACAATATCCGTTGGATCGTTGAGAGGGTGGAAAAGGAGTATAAATTTCCTATATCCGAGCTCCGTGTCATAGGTGGTGGAGCGTTAGGCCATCCCTGGATGCAAATTATCGCTGATGTTACCGGCAAAAAAATCGAACCGGTCCGCCACGCGCAGGAGGCGGGAGCGGTGGGAGTTGCCATGGCAGCTGCAGTGGGGCTCGGTATTTATAAGGATTTCGAGTCATTGAAAAAAGTAGTTGGCGTCGAGCGCACTTTTGAACCTCAGGATAAAAACAGGCAGGTTTATGATTTCCTTTACCCTTCTTTCAAGGAATTATATCCTGCCTTGAAAGGATTTTATGAGAGGCTGAATAAACAGAGGTGTGATTGGACATAGCAGGCGGCCGCTGATTGCGGCGGCCTGAATAAAGCAGTCACCCCTATGGGCGGGAAAAGATATTTTCGAATGCTTCTGTCTGAGCGTACTTTTGAGGCGTAAGTTCGATCAATGTGACATGTGCCAGGGTAGAGATCAGCAATTCACGCATCGTGTACCGCTCCAGGATCGAGTGAAATATCTGCCCCTCAAGGTAAAGAGATATATACCCGTGGACCATGCTCCACATACTGATGGCTTCGACATCAGCCGGCCCGGGCCGTAATACGCCCGCAGCCTGGCATGCTTCGACTATCTGGACGACCATTCCGAAGGTTTTTTGCGACATTTCAACGAAAAGGGGATAATCCTTTTCTCTCTCTAATACGCTGGAAAATGTTACCTTGAAATGTGCCGGGTCGCTAAGTGCGAACCGGATATATGCCCAGGCGCCTTCTACCAATTGACGTAGTGGTTCGCCCTGATAACGCTGGATTACGTCATTCAATTGCCCGTATATCGTCCGAAAGCCTTCTATCGAGATGGCGGCAATGAGCGACTGCTTATCGGCGAAATGTGAGTAAGGTGCAGTGTGGCTTACACCCGCTTTTTGCGCCACCTTACGCAGGCTAAGGCCGCGAACACCCTCTTCGGAAAGGATTTCAATTCCTGCTTTAATCAGTGCGTTCTTCAGGTCACCGTGATGATATTTCTTTGTTGGCATGAAACAATAGTACCGGCAAATCTTGACAACGTCAAGATTACCATCTATAATCTTTACAGTGTCAAGTTAAGTTTTGCGAGTGAAGTATGAGGAGCCCTGTTAAACGGCTAATTGATGAGGCGGCGCAAAACCCTGTTTCGAAATAGAATTTTATGACAATACTGATAGCTTTAAGGTACGGGTTAATGGGAAGGCGGTTTGTGTTTATTTGCCGTCCGATTACAACTTCTTTCTTGTCCATGAATACATCGAACCATACCCAACCTGTAAGAATGTTGTGATTGGTGCAATAAATTAATCTGTGATCAAGTCCAACAAAAAATAAGGAGGAACATAAATGACGAATGACGAGATGTTAAGCCAACCTATTGCACTGCCGGATGGGATTGACTACGATGATTACATCATCGGTACTTACATTGTCACGTATCCGGCCGCATTTCCCATGCCCAAGATTGCGCCAATGTTGGCCATTGAGCAAAGCACAGGCACCTGGGTGGCGGTTCCGGGTGAGACTCCGGAAGTTCGCAGAAACCATGTGGCCAAGGTAATTGCCTGTTACGAGATTCCTGATTATGAATACAGTGTTCCCGCCGACGTTAAAGACAGAAATTGGGTATTACAGATGGCCTTTCCCTTCGTAAATATCGGTTGTCAGATACCTATGATGCTAACCACTGTCGTAGGTAATATATCCATGGCAGGGCCGATAAAACTCGTTGACATAAGATTTCCCAAGAAATATATAGCAGGGTTCCAGGGTCCCAAATTCGGCATTGACGGCATCAGAAAACTTCTGGGCGTAAAGAAGAGGCCGTTATTGAACAACATGGTTAAGCCATGCACAGGATATCCGCTTGAAGTGGGGGCTGAGTTGTTCAAGATGGCCGCGTTGGGTGGTTGCGATATAGTTAAGGATGACGAGCTTATAGCGGATGCTTCCTTTAATTCTGTCAAAGGCCGCGTTAAGAGATATATGGAAATTGAAAAGCAGGTCTTCGAGGAGACAGGAGAGCATACCCTTTACAGCGTCAATGTTACTGATTCCGTGCCGAAAATATTCGAAAATGCCAGGCGCGCCGTAGAATTGGGTGCCAACTCGATCATGGTGAACTACATTGCAGTCGGCATTCCGGTCTTGCAGGCACTCGCAGAGGACCCCAAAATAGGCGTTCCAATTCTGGGACATATGGATGTAGCAGGGGCGCTGTATATGTCGCCTCAACATGGGATGAGCTCTCACCTGGTACTTGGCAAACTGGCAAGGCTGGCCGGCGCCGACATAGTCGTCATCCCCGCACCTTACGGCAAGGCCTCGGTCATTGTCGAGAAGTTCGATTTAATGGCCAGAAATCTGACCTACCCGTTATATCAGCTTAAACCGACATGGCCAATGGCTTCGGGCGGTATTACTCCGACAATGGTGCCGAAAGTGATGCAGGAGCTGGGGAATGATATCGTGATCGGCTCAGGTGGGGGAATTCACGCACATCCGCAGGGGCCGGTGGCAGGAGGCAAAGCCTTCCGCCAGGCAATAGATGCCACGCTCAAGGGTATTTCTCTTGAGGAATACTCCAAAACACATAAAGAACTGGCAGCTTCGGTCCAGCAATGGGCTGATCCGTTCAAAACGTTCAAGAAAGAAGCATAATTCATTTACAGGATAGGCAGTAGGCGGAATACTGTTGATTATGTGCTGAAAGAGGTTTTCGCACCGGACCATCATGGTCCGGTGCGAAAATGCAAAATCAGCCAGGGTTACATGCGAAAGCTGAAAGCTGGTACAATTAATATCGATTATTAGGAGGTTTCTATGAGTGATACGCAGAAATATGCAATTTCCCAGTATCCGGATGTTGACGACGTCTACCGCCGTCTTAATGCGCTGGTCAACCAGCCGCTGAGAAGGGTGCGTGAGGATAAGCTCAAGCAATTCATCTCCTATTTTGATACGAAGTGTACCCGCTCGAAATCGCTGACCGACAAGGCCAAAAAGTTCATTCCCGGCGGCGTCCAGCATAATCTGGCCTTCAACTATCCCTTTCCCATTGCTATCGAAAAAGCCGATGGTGCTTACCTCTGGGATGCGGACGGCAATAGATACATCGACTTCCTGCAGGCCGGCGGCCCGACCGTACTGGGCAACAACTATGCTCCCGTGCGCGAAAAGGTCATCGAGTTGCTGCAGTCCTGCGGGCCGGTCACCGGCCTGTTCCATGAATATGAGCTCAAACTGGCTGAATTGGTCAATCGCCATCATGCCGGCCGTGGAGATGTTCCGCATGCTGGGCTCAGGGACGGAGGGGGATCATGGCGGCCATCCGTGCTGCGCGTGCCTTCACCAAGAAGAAAAAGGTCATCAAGGTCGGCGGCGCCTACCACGGCTGGAGCGATCAGATGGTCTATGGTATGCACGTCCCGGGTACGGGGCGTCTGGAGGCCAAGGGCATCCCAGACGGATGCAACTGCCAACACGCAGGAGTTCTTCCCCAATGACCTCGAGCGCACTCAGGACGCAGGTTGATAAGCCAATCGGCTGCTTGGGCGGGACGGCGGCAGTCATCGTCGAACCGGTCGGACCGGAGAGCGGCACCCGCCCGGTACCGTTTGATTTCAACCAGAAGGTACGCGAGCTGTGCGACGAGTTCGGCGCGTTGCTGATCTTTGACGAGGTCGTTACCGGCTTTCGCCTGGGTATGGGCGGCGCGCAGGGCTATTTCAGCGTCAAGCCCGACCTGACCGTCTTCGGCAAATGCATTACCGGCGGCTACCCGATGGCCGGCGGCGTGGGCGGACGCGCGCGATGTGATCGAGAGCTTTGCAGCTGGCATCGGCGGGGCTGGCGAACGGGCCTATATCGGTGGGACGCTCTCGGCCAACCCGCTCTCCTGCGTGGCCGGTTACTATCGCGCTGACTGGAAATGGAACGCACCAACGCTGCCGTCATCGCCGGCAGGGCCGGCGACCGGCTGACCAAGGGCCTGCAGGCCATCATCGACCGCTACAAGCTGCCGTTCGTGGCTTACAACCAGGGTCGATCGTCCACCTGGAGACTTCCGGCGTGATGCTGCTCGACTTGAAAAATCCGCATAAGCTGTTCGCAAGAAATCAAACCGCGCAAGACACATGATGGAAGAGATGGGCGCGGCCTACATGGCCAACGGGCATGATCACCCTGGCCGGCTCCCGCATGTATACCAGCATGGCTGATACCGACGAGGTGATCGACGACGCCCTGCGTAAGTTCGAAACCGTCTTTCCAGCGTGGAAGGCGTATAAATTCCGTTGAGATAAGGTAGCATCCGTGACTGGCGAACCCGTAATCCTTGCCGTTGACCTCGGCACGTCCGGCATGAAAGTGGCCCTCATTACAGTGGGGGGCAGAGTGATTGGTTGGGAGGCTGAACCTATCAAACTTATGATAACGCCTGATGGCGGCGTGGAGCAATCGCCGGACGAATGGTGGACGGCATTTATAACAGCCGGTCTGCGCCTGTTGAAACGCGAGCTATCATCAAGATATGTAGTCCGAGCCGTGTGCTGTTCCACCCAGGGAGAGGGCACTATCCCGGTTGACCGGGACGGAAAGGCCCTGATGAATTGCGTCCTGTGGATGGACATGCGTGGCGGACCGTATCTTGAGGAAGCAGTTTAAAGGCCTGATCAATTTTGACGGCGTAAGTCTGTTCCGCATCTTAGCTGGATCCGTCTTACCGGAGGGATGCCATCCCTGACGGGCAAAGACCCGGCCGCCCACATGTTGCTATCCGTGAGCGTTTTCCCGAAATATACGACCGGACCTACAAATTCCTGAATGTACTGGACTATCTGAACCTGCGCCTGACGGGACGTTTCACCGCTACTTTCGACTCTATTCTGACTTCGTGGGTAACAGATAACCGTGATCCGGACGCCATCCGATATGCCCCGGCTCTTACCCGCTCATGCGGCGTGGATGCCGGACAAATTGCCCGAGATAGTTCCATGCACCGCTGTTCTGGGCCTTATTAAGGCGGATGTGGCGGCTGAACTGGGGCTCTCGCAGGATGTGCAGGTGGTGGCCGGGGCAATTGACAATACCGCTGCGGCGATCGGTGCGGGTGCGGTGGAAGATTTCTGCACGCACCTCTATATAGGGACATCTTCGTGGATGGCGGCCCACGTGCCGTTTAAAAAGACTGACTTTGGTTCGTGGCTGGCTTCGGTTCCATGCGCCGTTCAGGGGCATTATCTGCTGACAGCCTTGCAGGCAACTGCAGGCGGCAACCTGACCTATTTACGCGACAATATCCTGTACCACAAGGACGAGTTGCTTCAGGAAGCCGATGTGCCGGACATTTTTAAGGTTCTGGACCAGATCGCGGCACGCACTCCGGCAGGCAGCAATGGCGTAATATATACCCCCTGGATCTGGGGTGAACGTGCCCCGGTCGAGGATAGAACTCTGCGAGCCGGGTTGTACAACCTGTCCATGAATAATACCCGTGCTGATATAGTCCGTGCATTTCTGGAGGGTATCGCTTTAAATACGCGTTGGCTTCTCTCCCCGGTGGAGAAATTCCTGGGGAGACGGGTCGAATCAATTCACATGGTTGGCGGAGGGGCGCAGTCCGACGTCTGGTGCCAGATATTTGCTGATGTAATGAACGTTGAGATCAAGCAGGTGAAGGACCCGGTCTATGCCAACGCACGTGGGGCTGCGTGGATCGGCGCAGTAGGCCTGGGTGAGATTTCCTATAGCGATGTGCCGGATCTGGTGCAATTCAGGAATACATATTCGCCGCAAAAGGAAAATCTGGCTCTCTATAGACGAACGCTTTGCCGTATACACACAAATTTACAAGCAGATGAAGAGTGTGTATAGGCGGCTGAATAAGTAATTTATTCTGGCTCTCCGTTTTACGCAACGAGCCGGTAACTTCGTAAATCCAGGCAGCCCGTGCATTCAGTTAGCTTTTTTTCCTTATTCCAGCCAACATTGACTTCCAATTTTGAAATATCCAGCGATGGAATTATTATTTCCATTAAAGGCTTTTATTATGGTGCCGGTTGTCGTGATTGGGTGAATGGGTGAGTGGGGGAGGACGGAAACTCAAAGAACACGGCAAAAACTACTATACCTTTATATATATAGTACGTTGTGGGTTCGAATAGGAGGATGTAGTGAAGCAGTACGATTTTATAGTTGTTGGATCTGGTTGCGGCCTGATAATAGTACAAGAAGCAGTTGGGCATGATGTGAAAGTTGCCCTGCTGGATAATGGTCCGCTGGGTGGAACTTGCCTGAATGTAGGGTGTATTCCCTCCAAGATGCTCATTTACGCGGCAGATAAAATTGTGGAGACCAGGGAAGCGGAAAAAATCGGGGTTAAATGCAAAGTTGAGTCTATTGATTTTGGGTACATTATGCGACGGACGCGAAGCTATGTTCAGAAGAATCAGGAACATATCAAAAAAGTGATCGCTCATGAAAAGAAAATTGACTATTACCAGGGTCAGGCACAATTCGTTGATGGAAGGACGATGGAAATAGGTGGGGAGAAATTGAGGGCCAGAAGAATATTTCTGGCGGCAGGCTCCAGAACTATCATACCTCCCGTTGAAGGTCTCAATTCCATCAACTTTTTGACGAATGAGACGCTGCTGAAATTGGATGAAAGACCTGAGAGCCTGATCATTATCGGCGGGGGCTACATCGCAGTTGAGTACGGTCATTTCTTTGCCGCGATGGGAACAAAAGTGACGATTCTGGAAATGGCGGACAGGTTGGTACTTTCCGAGGAGCCCGAGATTTCCGACACGCTGCGAAAGCACCTTGGTCGACGGATGGGTATATATACAGGTGAGATTGTGCAGCAGGTAAAAAAGGGTCCGAAGGGGACCGGCGTGGTCGTTGTTACTAAAAACAAGCAGGATGGCGCTATCAGGGAGCACGCGGCAGAGAGAATTCTTTTGGCTGCCGGCAGAAGGTCAAATGCCGACCTGTTGAAGGTAGAGAATGCGGGCATTCAACTCGATGAACGCGGTTATATAAAGGTAGATGGTTATTTACAGACCACACACCGTGGCATTTTTGCAGTAGGGGACATCAATGGAACACAGATGTTCACGCATGTTGCCAATGTCGAAGCGTCTCTCTGTGCGGATCATGTCTTGCACGGTACAAAACGAAAAATGGACTATTCTGCGGCCCCTCATGCAGTATTTTCAAATCCTCAGATTGCATCGGTGGGGATGACTGAAGAAAAGGCCAAAATTGCACATAAGATAGCGGCAGGCAAGGCGAAGTATCGCGAGGTTGCTTATGGAGAAGCAATGCTTGAGAGGGAAGGCTTCGCCAAGGTTATTCTGGAAAAAGACACGGACAAAATAC
>CAWHDI010000011.1:0-21711 GCA_963827985.1 uncultured Chloroflexia bacterium
TGGAGATAATAAAAAACGGAAAAATGAAGTTCAAAGGACTTGAAATACCCAAATTGACCCGCGGCATTGCGAAAGACTCTCTGGAACTGATCGGCAATACCCCGCTGGTGCGATTGAATAAGATTACCAACGGGGCCAGGGCGGAGGTGGTGGCCAAGCTGGAGTCCTTCAACCCTCTCAGCAGCGTCAAGGACCGCATCGGCGTGGCGATGATACTGGCTGCCGAAGAGAAGGGGGCCATCAACAAAGATACCGTGCTGATCGAGCCGACCAGCGGAAACACGGGCATCGGGCTGGCCTTTGTGGCCGCTGCACGCGGCTACAAGCTTGTCCTGACAATGCCCGATTCCGTCTCGATGGAGCGCAGGCAGTTGCTGGCGATTCTCGGCGCTGAGCTGATACTTACGCCCGGGCGCCCAGGGAATGCCAGCCGCCGTTGCCAAAGCGGAGGAGCTGGCCGCCGCCAACAAGAACTACCTGATGTTGCAGCAGTTCAAGAATGAGGCCAACCCGGCCATCCACAGGGTGACCACAGCCGAAGAGATCTGGCGTGACACGGACGGAAAGGTGGATATGGTTGTGGCCGGTGTGGGAACGGGCGGCACAATCACCGGCATAGCCAGCGCCCTGAAGGAGAAGAAAAAGAGCTTCAAGGCAATTGCTGTCGAGCCGGACACTTCGCCGGTCCTTTCGGGCGGGAAACCAGGTCCTAATAAGATACAGGGCATCGGCGCCGGTTTTATCCCCGAGGTGCTGAGGACGGACCTGCTGGATGAGATCGTCCAGGTCTCGGCGGAGAATGCGGGAACGATGGCCAGGCGGCTGGCCAGGGAAGAGGGCATACTGGTCGGCATCTCTCCGGGCGCGGCAACATGGGCGGCCATACAGGTGGCCAACCGGCCGGAGAACAAGGGAAAGCTGATCGTGGTGATACTTGCCGGACACGGGCGAACGTTATCTTTCGACCTGGCTGTTCCAGGAGTTGACTGTTCCGGGGAATGGCGATATAAACTTAGAGCTATCGCAGGAATATTATGTGCAAAGAGTCTTTGACAGTCAACTTACTGACCAAAGAGGCAGACAGGGAACGGCCCGGCGTCACGGGCATCTACGTTCCCTGCACAATGCGATCCAACGGGCTGGTCTAACGTACCAGCCTCTGCCTGCACGTATCCATAGCGCACTCATCGGTATAGGTGCAACTTTTCCCGGATTACAATTATTGAAGGAGAATTCAATGAGTCATCACTATAAGTTAGATACGATCGCATTGCATACTGGGCAGGAGAGCGCTGACCCGGCAACGGGCGCCCGTGCTGTGCCTATTTACCAGACGACTTCTTATGTATTCAAGGACACCGACCACGCGGCCAATCTGTTTGCCCTCAAGGAGCTGGGCAACATCTATACCCGGCTGATGAACCCGACCACCGACGTTTTCGAGCGCCGGATCGCTGCCATTGAAGGCGGGACGGGCGCGCTGGCAGCCTCATCAGGCCAGGCGGCTGAGACATTCGCCATACTGAATATAACCGAGGTTGGGGATGAGATCGTCTCGGCCAACAACCTGTACGGCGGCACATACCAGCTTTTTCATTATACCTTCCCCAAGCTGGGGCGGCACGGTCAAGTTCGTGAATTCAGCCAAACCGGACGAGTTCCGCAAAGCGATAACGGGCAAGACCAGGGCCATATATGCGGAGGCAATCGGAAATCCCAAGCTGGATGTGCCGGACTTTGAGGCCCTGGCGAAGATCGCCCATGAGGCCGGCATACCGCTGATCATCGACAATACGGTGGGCACGGGCCTGGTGCAGCCGATAAAATACGGCGCCGACATCGTCGTGCTCTCGGCCACCAAGTTCATCGGCGGGCACGGGACTTCCGTCGGCGGGGTCATCGTTGATTCGGGAAAGTTTGCCTGGAACAACGGCAAGTTTCCCGGCTTCACCGAGCCGGACCCCAGCTATCACGGCCTCAAGTTCTGGGACGCTTTCGGCAATTTCCCCGGGATGGGCAACGTGGCCTTTGCCTTCAAGGCCAGGGTGCAGTGGATGAGGGACGTCGGATTTGTGGTCAGCCCGTTTAACTCATGGTTGTTCCTGCAGGGACTGGAGACTTTGCCCCTGAGGCAGAAGAAACACTCCGAAAATGCCCTGGCGCTGGCCAGGTTCCTGCAAGACGCACCCGCTGGTGTCATGGGTGAACTATCCGGGACTTGAAGACCACCCATCGCACCAAGCTGGCGAAGAAGTATTTCGGTGGCCATTTCGGGGCCCTGGCCGGCTTCGGCGTCAAGGGCGGGCTGGAGGCGGGCAAGAAGTTCATAGAATCAGTAAAACTGCTCTCGCACCTGGCCAACATCGGAGACGCCAAGACGCTGGTCATTCATCCTGCCTCCACCACGCATGCCCAGCTTACCAAAGAGGAGCGCTTTGAGACAGGCGTAACCGATGACTATCATCCGGCTTTCAGTGGGACTGGAAGATATAGAAGATATCAAGGAAGATATAGACCAGGCTTTGAAAGCGGCAGCGAAAGGCAAATAGCGCGTAAGGATAATAGCTTGAAAACGGATAAGACTATAGGGATTGTAGAAACGAGCTACTTTACGCTTTGCTCAGCCGCCGGATGACCTGCTCGCTGGAATCCGGCGAGAGGCTGGGACCGATCACTCTTGCCTACGAGACCTACGGGCAACCTGAATAAGGCACGGACCAATGCCGTGCTGGTTTTTCATGCGTTGTCCGGCGACGCCCATGCGGCGGGCTATCACGAGGGAGATGACCGTCCCGGATGGTGGGATGGTATGATCGGCCCTGGACAAAGCCTTCGATACCGACAAGTACTTCATTATCTGTTCCAACGTAATCGGGGGCTGTAAAGGCTCCACCGGGCCGTCCTCAGTGAATCCGAAAACCGGGCGTCCCTACGGCCTCGATTTTCCTATGATCACCATCAAGGACATGGTAAACGCGCAGGCCAGGCTGCTGGATCACCTGGGGATAGACAGGCTGCTGTGTGTGGCCGGCGGCTCGATGGGTGGCATGCTGGCCCTTCAATTGGTCGTGTCATACCCGTCACGGGTGCGTCGGCCATCCCGATCGCCACCACGGCCACGGCACTCTCCGCAGCAAATTGCTTTTAATGAGGTTGGCCGGCAGGCCATAATGGCCGATCCCAACTGGAACAATGGCGATTATTATAACGGCACCCCGCCAACTCGCGGGCTTATCGGTAGCGAGGATGGTTGGTCATATCACTTACATGAGTGACGCTTCAATGGCCGAAAAATTCGGCCGGCGCTTCAAGGACCGTGCTGGAAAACGAGAAGTTCGAGCCCGATTTCGAGGTGGAAGGTTATTTGCAATATCGCGGCGATAACTTCGTGAAAAGGTTCGATGCCAACTCGTACCTGTATATCACCAAGGCCCTCGATTACTTCGACCTGGATAACGGCAAAGGGTTAAACCAGGTGCTGAAAGGGATAAAGGCCAGGTTCCTGGTCATGGCTTTCAAGTCGGACTGGCTTTATCCCGCTTACCAGTCACGCGAGATTGTAAAGGCCTGCAAGCTGGCGGGCATGGACGCCACGTATTGCGAACTCAACTCAAGCTATGGGCACGACGCATTCCTGCTGGAAATCGAAGAGCAGGAATACCTGGTAAAGCATTTTCTAAGCAATATCGAAGGCAACGGGAACGGCAATAAATGAGCAATACAGAGATAAAAAACATGCGCCTGGACCACAGCATAATACTGGACTGGGTTGACGAAGGCACGTCGGTGCTGGAGATGGGATGCGGCGGCGGGGACCTGCTGTATTTACTGAGCCAGCGGAAGAAGGCCAGTGTCAGCGGGTTGGAGATAGACGAAGCGTCGATATTTTCCTGCGTGTCGCGCGGCTTGAGCGTGTCTCACCAGGACATAGATGAAGGTTTGTCCGAATATGCCGACCGTGCCTTCGATTACGTTATCATCAACCAGTGCTTGCAGGAGGTCAGAAAGCCCCACATCGCCCTGTCCGAAGCGGTCAGGGTTGGGAAAAAGGCCATCGTCGGGTTTCCCAATTTCGCCCATTATCAGACACGTATCCAGCTTGCTTTTTTCGGCGTGGCGCCTGTGACGCCGTCCCTGCCATACCAGTGGTACGATACGCCCAACCTCCATTTTCTCAGCATAAAGGACTTCACTGTCTATTGCGGCAAGAACAACTTCAATATGGAAAGGAAGGCTTTTCTTGGCAGGACAAAACTGGTACACTTCTGGCCAAACCTGCTGGCCGATTCGGCGCTTTTTCAGATAAGCCGTAAAATTTAGTAGAGGTAAGCATAACAGGGCAGGCAAAGGGAGAACCATGACATGAAACGCGTATACATGGATTACGCCGCCACAACGCCGGCAATGCCGGAAGTTGTTGAAGCGATGGCGCCGTATTTTCACGATAAATTCGGCAATCCTTCCAGCATACATTCAATGGGCCAGGAAGGCAGGGACGCGGTAGAGAAAGCGCGTGAACAGGTGGCATCGCTTATCCACTGCCAGCCTGAAGCGCGTGGTATTTACGGGCTGCGGCACTGAAGCCGACAATCATGCTATCAAAGGCGTTGCCCTGGCCAACCGGAAAAAGGGTAACCACGTCATAACGACATCGATTGAACATCATGCCGTTTTATATACATGCCAGTTTCTGAAGAGCATCGATTTTGATGTGACGGTCCTTCCCGTGGATAAATACGGGATGGTGGATCCCGGCGACGTTAAGAAAGCCATAACCAGTAAGACTCTGCTGGTCTCGGTGATGCACGCCAACAACGAGGTCGGGACAATACAACCTATCGAGGAGATAGGTAAGATAACACGCGAGGCGGGCGTTTATTTCCACGTTGATGCCGTGCAGACGTTCGGACATCTGCCTATAGATGTAGACAAAATGGGGATTGATTTCCTTTCAGCATCGGCCCATAAACTTTACGGTCCAAAGGGAGTTGGTATGTTATACATCAGGCCGGGCAGTTCCATCGTCCCTCTGCTGCACGGAGGCGAGCAGGAAGAGGGAAGGCGCGCAGGGACGGAGAATGTGCCGGGCATTGTCGGGTTCGGCAAGGCGGCCGAGGTCGCCCACCAGGATATGAACAAGGAGGCTGCGGCTCTTACCGGTTACAGGAACAGGTTGATTGAGACGATATTGGGAAGCGTCGGTGACACCTATTTGAACGGGCATCCTCAAATCAGGCTTCCGAACAACGTCAATTTCAGTTTTGATTTTATTGAAGGTGAATCCATATTAATGTATCTCGATGCAGAGGGCATCTGCGCTTCGACCGGGTCGGCCTGTAGTTCGGCGAGTTCAGAGCCTTCGCATGTGCTGACTGCCATGGGTATACCCGTCGAGAGGGCCCGTGGATCACTGAGGCTTACTATGGGCCGCTGGACCACGCACGAGGATGTCGACAAGGTAGTTGAAGCGCTGCCCCGCATCGTAGCGAAGCTAAGGGAGATGTCGCCGCTGGTCAAAGAAAAATGCGGCTGGATCAATTACCTGTAGCGCTCATACAACAAACAGCCAGGAGGACGTTATGATTGCCTACTGCGGCCTGAATGCCTGAATGCCCGGCTTATATTGCGACGAAGGCTGATGATGACAAATTGCGTGAAGACGCCGCAAAGCTCTGGACTGAGCAATTCAAGCATGAAATACGCCCGGACCAGATAAATTGCAACGGCTGCAAGTCAGAAGGAAAACGTTTCTTTTTCTGCCGGATATGCGGCATTAAAAAGTGCGCTACGGAAAAGGGACATGATACATGCGCTTACTGCGCCGACTTTGCATGTGAAAAGATTGAAGCGCTCATGCAAATGGACCCCAATGTGAAAAAAGCCCTGGAGGCGCAGAGGCGTGCCATTTGAGGCGGTTTACGCATGTGCAATGCTGCCATCCAGGCGCTGTTCAGCAAGGGACTGATCGAGAGAATGTTCACAGCCTCCAGCGATGTCACGGAGCTGATTAAATCAGCTGAGAGCGGCCTGCGGGATGCCAGGCTGACTATCAAAGATGATCCCGTGAAAAGTGCCTCACAGATGTACGATGCGGTCTACGCTGCCTGCAGCGCATTTATGCTGGCACGGGGGTATAGGGCAATAAATAGCAATGATTACCGGACGGTCTTAAGTTTCTGCGAGGCCACGCTGGAAAAGAGCCATGTGGAAACGCTCAAGGCGTTCGATGCGGCCGAAAGACGCAGGCATGACGAGATGTACGACGGGTGCTTCTCTTTAACCCCGGATGAGGCGGCACGGCTGCTCACCAAGGCGGGAAAATTCATCACCGGTATAAAAACGGCTTTATCCATTTCGAAGTGAGAGAGGGCTGATCCAGGGGGTAGTTTATGATGAGGTCTTTTGAGGATATAGGTAAAGAGGAGATCAGGGACCTACTGGCCAAAGGATGGCTGACGCATGACGGTGCGTGGTTTTTATCCGCTTGCAACGAATACGGAGTAAAAGAGGCCAACCGGATGAATAAGGCTGCAATTAAGACCATGGTGCCATTTGAAGTTCAGAGACTGAAGCAAATTATGGCATGTGACAGCTCTCAATTGACAAACGCGGCTGAAATTGCGCAGTTTATGGAAGAAGGTATGAGGCTGATCCTCCCGGAATCTGTATTAAGTAAATATCATTTCAATATAGAATCACAGAACATATTACAGTGGGAATGGGAGAAAGACGAGTGTTTTGCTTATAAAGGGATGAGCCGGGCAGGCGTAATTGATGGATATGAGTGCGGGGTAATGTACCGCATAGAATGCTGGTTTGAATCACTCAGGCTAAAGTTCAAATCAGATATAAAATTGGACAGCTGCCAGATGCATACGAAGGGATACTGCAGGGGCCGGTTTATATTTGACATATGAATCAGCAGAGGGGCGTACCTTCAGGTACGCCCCAAAGATATTCAACTAATGTGCCTGGCGTTTCCTGGTAATGAATATTACGCCCAGGACAAAGGCGAAGGCCAGCAGTGCACCGCTTATGTACAGGATGATATTGGGATCGGCAAGTACGTCTACGGTGAAGCTGCCGGCACTTGTGCCGCCGACGTATACGCTGTAAGTGCCCGGCTCACTGCGGCTTACCGTGAAGGCAACCGGCGTATTACTGCCGCTGTTGACCGTGATGCCCTGGCTGGACTCTTCCTGTCCGTTCACATAGACCTTGACATTACTGCTCCCGTTGACCGAGCTGGTATTGGCTACGTCAGCCGTTACGGTAACCGGTGTCCCGGGGGACACTTTCGTAGCCGAGAGCGAGGCCTTCTTGACGAAGATGCTGGCCACGGTTACGGGGCCCTGCTGGGTCGGTGCCGTTATACCGCCAGGCAAGGATGAGCCGTGTGGAGTCGTGCTAATTTTCGGGATAACGAATGTAAAATCGGCTGCGCTGACAGCCGTGCCGAACGGGGTGCCCACCATAACTTTGCCGGTTGCGCCTGTGTCCAGGTAGGCAGTTACCTGGCTGTCTGAGTTGACTGTGAAGCCGGCTGCCGGGGTGCCGCCGAAGGTGACGGAGGTTGTGCGGGTAAAATTGGCGCCGGTGATTATAACAAGGGTGCCGGTACCGCCTGAAGTTGGAGTAAAGGAAGTTATAGTGGGCATGCAGCCGCTGCCATAGTGCAGGATTGTGCCGGAATCACCCACGGCGAAGATATTGGAGTTGCTGCTGCCCCAGATACCATTTAAAGATGGGCAATCGGGTGTGGTCAGGTTGGACCAACTGCTGCCGTCATAATGTTTGATCAGGCCGGAATCGGTGAAAACATTGTGACATGACATGTAGATATTGCTGGCTGATGTGCCCCATAGTCCGGTGTAAGTGACCATCAGCGGGTGGATAGTCAAGGAGTTCCATGCGCTGCCGTTGTAGTGAGTCTGTGCAGTAGCGGACCCCACTGCCCAGATATCACTGGATGAACTGCCCTGTATAGCGTAGAGATCGGCGCTGGTGCCGCTGTCCATAGCGCTCCAGGCAGTACCGTCGAAGTGATATATATCGCCGTTCAAACCGACTGCGTACACATTATTATATGCAGTGCCCCAAACGGCATTAAAATTGGATTCAAGTTCGGGAGTGGTCATAGCAGTCCATGTAGTGCCGTTCCAGTACTGAATGGTTTGCATGCCGCCGACGGCGAAGACGCTGTTGGCTGAGTTGCCCCAGACGGCGTAGAGGTCCCTGGTTGTGTTGCTGCTCATGGCGGTCCATGTGCTGCCATCCCAGTGCAGGATGGTGCCGGACGAGCCGACGGCAAAAACATTGGTGGACGAGCTGCCCCATATTCCGTTAAGGCCCTCGCTTGTCCCGCTGGTCATAGCGTTCCAGGTACTGCCATTGTAACGGAGTATCGTTCCCTCATTGCCGACAGCGAAGACGTTGCTGCACGAACTGCCCCACACTGAATTGAGCTGTTCCGTGGCGCCGCTTGTCATGGTGGCCCATGAATCGGCAGCTTCGGCAGCGGAGGGCATTGTAATTAAGGGGAAAGCTACTGACAACAGGATTACTATTAAGGTCAACGGCAGCAGACGTTTAATTATCGACATGGTATCCTCCGATACTGATTGCACATAGCTGTTGAGAAGACTATTGCAGTATTTATATGATGAAAATCACTGGTGCAAAATTGGCATATGATAGGCGTATTGTCAATGGAAAAAGGATATTAAGGAAGGTCGCATAGTAACATATGAGGAAATCCAAATAAAAGAGATAAAAAAAGGGGCGTACCGGAAGGTACGCCCCTTCCAAATTAAACTAATGTGCAGCCGTCTCCTGATAATGAATATTACCCCCAGGACAAAGGTGAAGAAGATCAAAGCTCCGCTGACTATTACGATTAAATTGGGATCGGCAAGCGCATGTGAACGTGTTGATTTGTAAATGGCGCAGCCTATTTATATGCCACGGCTTTAAAAAAGGTGTAACTGAATGTGCCGTTTTTAAGTGCGGTCCGCTTCAGGTCTTTGATGCCTTTGGTCCAGTCCTCGGGGCTGATGAGGTTAGAACTGATTGCCTGGTCCTTTATACCCTCCACCATGGCGATGAACGTCTTACGGGTAAAGCCGTCCACCATCTCGGGCCTGCTGGAATCTGCATAGACCACTCTTGGCGAGACAGTGCAGTTCTCGAATCCGCATCCTGTTATAAGCGGGTAAAGCTCCCTGCCTATCAGCGAATTTCCACCGGCCGCAGCCTGAATATCGATCAGGCATTGTATGGTCACCTGAGCCATCTCGCTCCTGGGGTAATAGTAGGCGGAGCCGTGGTCGCCTTCAATAATCGTGACGGAACCACCCGGTTTAAGCACGCGCCGGAGTGCTCGAAGGGCTTTGAAGGGATTATCCAGATGTTCCAGCACGAAACAAACGAAGATATGGTCGAAATGATCCGCGGCAAAAGGGAGGTCGAAGATATTGGCTACTTCGAACAAAACGTTGGTTTTGTGGTGCTGCGACAGAAGCTTCGTGGCGGCCGCAATCGACTTCGGCGAAACGTCAATCGACGTGAAGCTGCAACGTGGATTTTTCGTGGCCAGGATAATAGTCTGAGCGCCGACACCGCAGCCGGCTTCGAGAACGCTGCTGCCTGCGGGCCAAATAGAATCGTGGTGGAGAAGCTGTTCCAGTGTATAGGCCTGGTCGGCCAGCCTCATGTTTTCCGTGGCGGAATAGCCGTGCACGTAGTCTCCGCCGTCCGGTGTTTTACGTTTCATTCGCCTATCAGCCTGTACATATCTTTATAGGCGTCAGCGAAACCGGGGTCCTCTTTCTCGAAGGTGTTTTTCAGAGCAGTCATCCTCTCAATAAATTCCTGTCTCTTGCCGTCGCTCACCAGACCGGCCCATTCTGCCGCTTTCTCTTTAAAAAGCTTCTCTATATTCGCCAAGCCCGGGAAGGTTCATCTGCAGGGACGAGTAGAAGTCCGCGTCTTCGGAAACGACTCCTTCAGCCAGGGTTAAGAGCGTACGGTAGGTCGTTCCGCTGACCTTTTGCGCATCTTTGAGCTTGCCCAGGCTGGCCAGGGTATCTGCCGATACGAGCGCGATGAAATGCGACAGACCCAGCACGATGCTCATAATTTCATCATGTTCTTCGGGTTTCATCAGTTCGACTTTAGCGTCCCTGCCTTCGAGATATGCCCTGGTTTTATCCGCCAAAGCCCGTTCAACGTCGTTGGTGGGTGTCAATACGAACCTCTGCCCTTTAAATCCTGCGGCCCCCGGCCCGAACATGGGATGCACTCCGAGAATAGTGCCTTTACGGATGTATTTGTGCATTATTTCAACGGGCCTGGCTTTGATGGAGGTAATATCGAAGATATACTGGCCGGCATGGGTGTGAGGAGCGATCTCTTTAACGACTGCTTCGAAGCTGTCGATCGGGACGGATAGAATAACGGCGTCGGCTGCCGCTACCGCCTGCTCGATGGGTGCCGATTCGACTCCCAGTTGTTGGGCGGCCTCCTGGAGCTTCGCCTGGTTGCGCCCGGAAATGACGACCTGCCTGCCTTCGCCGGACAGATGCCGGGCGAACCAGCGTCCCATATTGCCATAGCCACCGATGATGGCTATCTTCATTTTTCGAACTCTTTCAGCACTGCGGTGGCTTTGGGATATGAACCAAGCACCTTCAAAAATGTGGCGTTTTCCCCGAGGTGGGCAAGAGCTTGCTGGATGGCCGCGTCCTTGCGGTGCCCCTCGAAGTCGAGGTAGAAGTTATATTCCCACGGTTTTTGCCTGGTGGGCCGTGACTCGATCTTGGTCAGGTTAATGCCCCGGTCGGCAAAGGCCCTGAGCGCCTCGTAGAGTGTGCCAGGTTTGTGCTGCAGCAGAAAGACGATGGAAGTCTTATCGTTGCCCGTAGGCGCTGAGTCCTGGCTGCTCAGGATGAAGAACCTGGTCGTGTTATTGTGGTTGTCCTCTATTTCGCTGGCGAGGATCTTCATATCATAGATCTGGGCTGCCTTGGCGCTGGCGATGGCGGCCCCGTCCATAATCTTCTCTTCCTTGATCATTCTCACGCTTCCGGCAGTATCATACGTAGGAATTACCTCGCAGCCCAGCATCTTCAGATAGCCGGCGCACTGCGCAAGAGCCTGCGGATGGGAATAGACCTTTTTTATCGATTCCAGCGAAGCCCCTTTATTGGCTATCAGATAGTGTGTTATCTTGATCTGCGTTTCGCCGCGCACCATGACGTCCGAATCAACAGCAGGTCATAGGAGCGGGTTATGCTGCCGACCTGCGAGTTTTCCACCGGAACGATCCCATAGGGCAGTGTGCCTTCCTGGACGGCTGCAAAGATCTCCTCGAGAGTATCGAAGGGCCCGGTCTCCACCGAGGGGCCGAAGAAGCTTACCGCCGCTTCCTGGCTGTAGGCGCCGGGCTCTCCCTGGAAGCCGACTTCCAACCCCTGCACACTTTTTGAAGCTTTTATGACCAGCTTGTAAATGCGTTCAACATCTTCCGGGCTGACGCCTTCTTTTTTGGCAAGGTCGCGGACATTTTTGATGACCTGGGCCTCGCGCTGCCTATCCTCGATCGGTTTCTCGCTTTCTTTTTTCTCCTGTCCGATCTGCCGTGCGAGCTTCAGCCTTTCGCTCAATAATTTAATAATTTTAATATCGATTTCGTCGGTAGTTTTTCTCAGGTCCTGTAAGCTCATTTTATTACCTCTCTTATCATGCCTGCCCTCAAGGCGAAATCACAGAGCACAACGGCGGTCATTGATTCTACCACAGGCACTGCCCGTGGAACGATGCAGGCATCATGTCTGCCCCGGATGGCCAGATCCACATTTTTGCCGGTATCCAGGTCGACCGATTTTTGCACTTTAGCAATTGAGGCGGTCGGCTTGAACGCTATCCTGGCGGTTACGGGCATGCCATTGCTCAGGCCGCCGGATATCCCGCCGCTGTTATTGCCCTGCGCGATTATTTTGCCGTTCTTCACAGATAATGGATCATTATGCTGCGAGCCCTTCATCCCGGCAGCGGCAAAACCGGACCCGAATTCCACGCCCTTGACAGCGGGTATGGCGAAGTAAGCTTTGGCCAGGTCGCCTTCGAGCGTATCGAAAACAGGTCCGCCCAGGCCCGGCGGCACATTCAGGGCAGCAACTTCCACGATGCCGCCTATGCTGTCGCCTTCAGCTTTCACCTTTTCTATCAGGGCGGTCATCCTGGCGGCGGCAGCAGTGTCTGCACAGCGTACCGGGCTTTTATAGACTTCCCGTTTGATGCGGCTGACAGGCTGGGGGGCTGCTTTGACATTTCCTATCTGGAGCGTATAAGCCATTATGTTTATATCAATGAGTCTAAGCAGTTTGGCTGCAACGGCCCCGGCCATTACAAACCCGGCGGTGATCCGGCCGGAAAATCTGCCGCCCCCGCGATAATCATTAAATCCCCCGTACTTGAGGAAGGCCGCATAATCGGCATGACCGGGACGGGGAACCGACCTGATATCTTCATATACGCTGGAATCGGTATTTTTATTCCAGGCGAGCATGCACAGGGGAGCGCCGGTGGTGAAGCCTTTAAATAGTCCTGAAAGCACCTCGACCTTGTCGGGCTCGTGGCGGCTGGTGCCTCCGGCTGCCGCCTCCGGCTTCCTCCGGTCCACCACTTGCTGTATTTCCCTGACGGTCAACGGCAGGCCGGCCGGGCAGCCGTCTATAACTATGCCCACGCATTGGCCGTGGCTTTCGCCAAAGCTTGTCACAGTAAAAAGTTCGCCTATGCTATTTCCCATCTAAAGTCACCTGTCCTCCCAGGCTTTCTCAATATATCCCAGTAAGCGGGAAATGTTTTGCTGACGCACTCAGCGCCTTCGATAGTTGTGTCGCCGGCCAGCACACCCAATATACTGAAGGCCATGGCGATCCTGTGGTCTCCTTTTGAGTCGATGACTGCGCCGTGCGGGGTACCTCCTGTTATGAGAAGGCGGTCGGGCTCTTCTTTGACTTTTATGCCCATGCGCTGCAGTCCTTCCTTCATGGCGGAGATCCTATCCGATTCTTTCAGCCTGGCGCGGATAATGCCGGTGAATTCGCTGACGCCGTTTGCCACCGCCGCCAGCACTGCCAGTGTCGGAAGCAGATCGATGCAGTCGGTCAGGTCCGCCCTGAAAGCGTGCAGCCTGGATTTGCTCATTGTGATAGATCCGTGACCGGCTTTCATATGGGCTCCCATGCGATTGAGCAGAATCCATATTTCACTGTCGGCCTGCCGGCTCTTTGGGTACAAATTAACGACTTCGGTCTGGCCTGCCACAGCTCCCAATGCGAGCAGGTAGGAGGCCGACGACCAGTCACCCTCTATAACATATTTAGCCGGTTTGTATCGCTGATGGTGAATATGCAAGCGCGTGAAATCCAGGTTGTGGCCGACCTCAACACCGAAAGTATGCATGCAGTCCCTTGTCATCGCTATGTACGGCCTGGATTCGGGAGCAGATGTGAGTTCAATTGTCATGCCCTCGGTGGCCAGCGGCGCGATGAACATCAGGGCCGATGTGAACTGCGAACTGATATTGCCCGGCAGCTCCACCTTCCCCGGCAATTCCAGCTTTCCTTCCTTCAGCTTGTCATTCTTGATAATTACCGGGGCTTTACCGTCTTTGGTCGAGCAATCTATTCCAAGTTGTCTCAGTGCGTCGGCCAGGGGACCAAGGGGTCTTCGTGCAAGTGATGGGCCGGCCGTGAGCCTGCATGTACCGGGGACCGCCGCACAGATTGCCATCATGAAACGCAGCGTGCCTGCCGAGTCATGACAGTAAAGGTCCGAATCCGGTTCGTAGAAGTTGTCTCCTTTGACTAACCATGAATCAGACTCGTCACTTATTACCACTCCGATTTTTCCAAGGACCTCCCGGGCGGCCATGGTGTCATCAGCTTCCAGCGGGCGGACCAGCCTGCTGTGGCCGTCAGCCAGCGCTGCGCACATAAGCCCGCGCAGAGTGTAGCTTTTGGACGAAGGGGCTTCAGTTTTTCCGTCTATATCACTTTTGGAGATTAATGCTTTCATATGCCGGCAACTCTCTTATTATTTTACTTACTACTTCATCAACGTTCATATGTGAGGTATCGATTACCATGTCGGCGGCCTGCTCATAGAGTTGGCTTCGGGCCGCTAAAAGATCGGATACGACACCGGCAGGGTCGTCCGATTCGAGAAGGGGTCTCACGGCGGCGCTTCCCTCGACCCGCTTTAAAATAACATCCGGTCCCGCCTTCAGATAGATTACCAGGGCGTTCTTTTTGAGGTGCTCTATGTTGGCGGGGTCCAGGATGACTCCTCCCCCGCAGGATATGACCGTCATTTCGCCCTGCGCAGCTTCATGCGCGGCCTGCGATTCAAGCTTGCGGAAAGCAGGTTCACCATCGCTCCTGAATATATCGGCTATCGATTTTCCCGCTTTTTCTTCCACCAGTGAGTCCAGCTCGATAAAGTCCATTTTCAGCTTCGCGGCAAGGACTTTGCCTGCCGTCGATTTGCCTGCGCCCATGAAACCAATCAAGGCGACGTTACTTTTCATAGGACTTCAAGGCCTGCGTGGCGTGTTTTCTCATCACATTGAGGGGCGCCTTTTTGCCGGTCCATTTCTCGAACGCCAGCGCTCCCTGCCAGATAAGCATTTCAAGGCCGTTTATGGTCTTGGCCCCAGCCCTCTCAGCTTCAGCCAGCAGTCTAGTTCTATAAGGGTTATAAACAATATCGGCAACAATAAAGTGGGGGCGTATCAAATTACTTGTGACCAGCGTATCGTTCTTTTCCGGGAACATCCCGACGCTGGTAGTATTGACGAGTATGTGTCCCCTTTCCATGGCGTCAGACAGGTTTTTGGCGTCGAGAGCAAGCACTTCCACCGTCTGGCCGGTCGAGGCCGAAACGTCGGCCGCGCATTTGGCTGCATTGGAAGGGGTGCGATTAAGCATTATGAGATTCGCCCCTCTGCCTGCCAGTATAAATGCTATGGCCCGGGCGGCGCCCCCGGCCCCGAGTATGACAACAGTCTTTCCTTCCGGTTCCACGCCCTGCTCCAGCAGCACATGAAGGAACCCTTCTGCATCTGTGTTGTACCCAGTAAGAACGCCGTCGTCGCTTACCACTACGTTAACCGCACCTATCTCTTTAGCCAGCGGGTCCATGTCGGTCCAGCAGGGGTATGATTTCCACTTTGTGCGGTATGGTGACATTCACGCCGCGGATGTTAAGCGCCCTTATGGCATGCACGGCTTTGGCGAGGTCTCTCTTTATTACATTAAAGGGGACGTAAACATAGTCCAGTTCCATTGACTTGAACGCGCCGTTGTGCATGGCAGGCGAAACGCTGTGCTCAATGGGGTCTCCCATTACGCCGACCAGCCTGGTCTTGCCGGATATTTGCCACGATTTCATTGTTCTATCATCCTGTAGATGCTGTGCATCATTTCCACTGTAATTTGTCCCGGCGCCGAGCCGCTGCCTTCCTTAACTGCAGCATAAGTGAGATAGCCGCCGGCCAGTGGACACATTATACGGCTAAGAAGCCCCTCCGCGCCCATCGCGAAGGCTATGATATTGGCCCAGGGGAACTTTTTGACCAGTTTTAACATGGTGATATTATCATCAAGGCTCCTGGCCGTGGAGATCACCTTGCACAGGTCGGCATGCAGGTTGAGCTGCTGCTGCACGATGCCCTCAAGATAATCAAAAGGCGGCGTGCCTTCCCAGTCGTGAAAAGAAATCATGCACCTGGCTTTTTCTTTTATCCGGGGTACGATGTCTTCAATCCCGGCCATATCCGTTTCAACATCTACAATATCTGCCCCCAGCTCGATGGCTTTAAAGAGTTCGGCAATCCTTTCCTCTTCGCTTCCCCGCCATTTTCCGCCGTGAGCGTCATCGCGGTTGGCGGCTATCCAGGGTTTATGCAGTTTCCCCGGCATCTTCTCCCATCCTTTGCCTACAAGGTCAATGCGGATTTCGAACAAGTCGGCAATGCTTTCCACGGCGTGTGCGCCGGCGGCATCCTTATCGGTAATTACTGCACAGATCCTCGCATTATGCATTGTTCCCCTCCAAAACCTCTATCGCAAGCGCAAAACTAACGTTCTCGGAGATAAAGACCTTGCCTATCTTCCTGGGTAAAATAAACTTGATTTTACCATTATGGATTTTCTTGTCATGTTCCATGGCCTTGATAATTTTGGCCATGTCCAGGCGGGGCACGCCCACGGGCAGTCCGGCTTCCATCAACAGGTTCTTCAGCCGCATCAGGTCTTTGGCCGGGAAAGTGCCGAGCTTATTGGAAATCACGGCCGCCGTGACCATGCCTATGGCAATGGCCTGGCCGTGCTTCATGCTGTAACCCGAAGCGGACTCGAGAGCATGGCCCACTGTATGGCCGAAGTTAAGTATATTTCTCAGGCCGGTATCTTTTTCGTCCTTTTCTACGATGCGGGCTTTGATGGCAGCCGACCTGACTATTACCTCTTCCATTAGAGTGCTATCGAAGGAACGTACCCTGTCCAGGTTTTTCTCCAGCAAGCCGAAAAACTCACGGTCCTGGATAACAGCGTACTTGATCACCTCGGCCATGCCGTTGCTGACCTCAAGTTGAGGGAGGCTGTTAAGTGTGAAGGTGTCAGATACGACCAGCATGGGCTGATGAAACACGCCGATGTTATTCTTGACGGGCCCGTGATCGACCGCGGTTTTGCCGCCGAACTGCTGTCAACCTGCGCCAGCAGGGTAGTGGGAAGCGATACCAGGGGAAGGCCGCGCATATAGGTGGCGGCCACAAAACCAGCCAGGTCGCCGATTACACCGCCTCCCAGGGCCAGCACCGGCGTTGACCGTTCGGCGTGCACGCTCTGCATGCCCGCGTAGAGCCTGGCGGCGGTATCCAGGGATTTCTGTTCTTCGCCTTCCGGCACCAGCAGCACTGCCGGTTTAAACCCCTGCTTATCGAGGCCGCGTTTAAGCGAGTCCCCGTATAATTTGTCCACAATGGGGTTGGTTATGATAACGGCCTTGTCCCCCGGCGCCTTCTCCCTCAGCCATGTGCCCACGTGTCCGAGAAGGTCACGGCCTATGCGTATCTCGTAACCTCTGCGGCCAAGTTTGACCTTGACTATCCTCAACCTTTTAAGCCAACCTTACTCTTTTCTACCCGGCCCCGACCATCTTATGGATTTTCCGGCACGCATCTATTATATCTTTTAGCTCGTCCGGTGTAACGGTCTGCCGGCCGTCGACGATTGCCTCCTGCGGGTTGTAGTGGGCTTCGATCATCAGTCCGTCCGCTCCCGCGGCAATGGCGGCGCAGCTCATGCTGAAAATCAGGTCGCGGCGGCCGGTGGCGTGGCTGGGGTCCACGATGACCGGCAGGTAGGTCTCTTTCTTAAGGACCGGTACGGCGGCCAGGTCGAGAGTGTACCTGGTGAATTCCCTGCCTTTTCCAATGGGTACAATGCCGCGCTCGCACAGGATGATATCTTTATTCCCCTCGGCGGCGATATACTCGGCGAATGAGAGGAACTCCTCGATGCCTGCGCCGAAATGTCTCTTAAGCAGGATGGGCCTGTTCTTTTTGCCCACCTTTGCCCAGGAGGTCCTGGTTGTACATGTTGCGTGAGCCAATCTGGAGAATATCGACGTATTCGGCGGCAAGGTCGACGTGGTCTTCACCCCTGACTTCGGTAACGACCGGCAGGCCGAATTCCCGTCCGGCCTCCCTCATCCATTTTAATGCCTGTTCGGCGCTTTTGCGGTCGGTGCCGCCGACTCCCTGGAAGGAGTGCACGGAGCTCCTCGGCTTGAAGATGCCTCCCCTGAGGATATGCGCTCCGGCTTTTTTAACAGCTTCGGCAATCATGAACAACTGCTTCTTATTCTCGACTGCGCACGGGCCTGCCATGATAATCGGCTCTCCGTTGCCGATCTGAAGTTTGCCGATCTGTACGGGTTTGCGGGTACCCTCGGTCCCGTCCGCTGCGCGGGCATATTCACGGCTGATGAGTTTGTAAGGCGTCTCAATATTAACCACTTCTTTTACTCCTGGCATTATCGATAAATGATCGAAAGGCATTTTCCTTTCGTCGCCGACCAGACCGATAACGGTCCTAAAATCGCCGCGGGAGACATCGGCGCGCAGTCCGTAGCCCTGTATCTCCTTTACGATACGCTTAATATCTTCGTTTGTAGCGTCCCTTTTCATGATCATCATAGCTGGTATACCTCCGTTTTTATGTTTTTATGGGTATAAAAAAAGAACCCTCCTGACCTGGAGGGTTCTTTTTAACTTCTTTCCTATTTATTTACTTGTTAGATAGGTATAGTGCACTGACCCCCAGGCCTTGCGGCGGGCGTAAACCAATAAGCGTAAAAGTAATAGGTGGCCGTGCGACTTATCATATTGGATTAAAGATTAGCATAGATATGAGAGGGGTGTCAAAAGTATGGGGGGTAAAGCGGTCATCCATAAGCAAGGCTGTCCGAAATTCCCAATATCGCATCCTTTCTTATCGTACTCATTCTCTTCTTTTCGTGTTTGGCCTCTTGGACTCAAAGAGTCTGAGCACTCGTTCTCGCAGGTAACGTTGCACAAACGAATTTACCGTGCCATCGGGGTAGAGTACGCGGTTACCTATGAGCGGCTTCAGTCTGTCCTCCAGGACCGATTCTGAGTAGGCAACACCTGTTTTCTCTTTAAGTTCTTTAAGCGAGTATCTTGCATTAGTCCAAAGCCATTCCCAAATCCTTGAATCCGATTCGCCGGGAAGTTCCGTTAGATTTTCGGAGCAGTGCACTTCAAGATTAGCCCAAGACAAAACAATCTTGATAAATTCCTGGTTATCTGCTATAACCAGCACAGCTTCCGGCCTCTCATTTTGCTTGAACCAGTTCAGCTTTTCTGTAAATAGATTTTCAGACATGAGCTCTAACTGATAAAACGCAGTTACAGCGCCCCAGGCTTATTTTCAAGCCCCCGCACTTGTGCCAAAAGTTCTCTATCTTCCAAGCACAAAGCAATTTCCATTTCGGGGCGGATATCACGCGGGCGCGAATTTGATAATATGGGAGTATATTTCCTGTCTCTGATCGAAACCAAATAGCGATCCCGTTGATCTTCGTAGAATTATTCTTATCTCTCAATATTTTTCGAAGACAGGATTATTCCCATTACCCAGCTTTCTTTCCATTAACAGGGCGGGCGGCTTTATAGCTGCATATCCCGCCGAGAGTCAGCCTTTGCAGAGGTATAGTCTACAACAATATGTCTGGTGAAGTCCTGCTAAATACGCTTCATGCCATCCTTCGATGGGAATAATGGGCATCATTACGGCTCTTTCTGGGTAGCCGGCGGAAACAGCCAAGAGCGCATTGCTTCCAACCGCTCATCGATAGGGGGCACATTTTCCTCAAAATGGCCCGGCATATCTCCGGCGGATTAATGCTCCAGGGAGAGAATCGAGTGGCCTTTGTGCTCTAGTTCCAGTAGCCGGTTAATACTACCGCTCTTGGTGAGCAAAAGGTCAGGCGGGCAAAGGGATGGTCGGCAAAAAAGGGTAGATCATGATTCGTAGAGTAAGCCGTGAGGGAATCGAGGGCCAAGGCATCCTGGAGCTTGCCGATGTAAAAAGCGGTTGGTTTCTGCAACCGGCGGGCAACGCGGTCAATCTCGGCAAGCATCTCTGCAAGATTGGAGCACAGTATATCTTGACCGTCGGAGAGAATTTCACGCCCTGCGTTCCGGCAAGGTAGCAATACTTACACCCGTATGGGCAAAATCCATAGGGTGAAAAATGCCAGTAGTTGGGGCAAGCGTTACCTTCCTCTTCGCTGAAACGGACGGCGTTCTTTAGCTCACCGAAAACCAGGGTTTGTTTACCTCTCCGATGCAAAGCCAGGTTATCATTTTCGCTTAGATCGATTCGGTTATGAGGAGTATCAAGGCATTCCATGACCTTAGCTTCAGGATATACCCGGCTTGATAATCCGCTCGACATATCGCTTGCGCTCCGGAGTTGAGATGCTGCCTTTAGCTAGATAAATTTTAGACACTTTCAGGCTATTGGACAAACCGGCTGTAGTCCGGAATAACGTAGAACTTATTTTTAAATAAGGTCTAGCCTGAGGGGGCGTGGAGGGTATTTTTTTTCTAAGTATTTTCTTATCAGCTTCATTTGTCATATAACCTGTAATTTGGACTGCTTTCTCGCCGGTAAGTTCTTCCCAGCGTTTAATAATGACATCGCAATACTCTGGATTAAGCTCCATCAAATATGCTTTTTTCGAAGCCTTTTCGGCTGCAATAAGTGTAGTTCCCGACCCGCCAAAAGGCTCGAAAAGACTTTCTTGACTACCAGTATAAGCCTGAATGGAGCGAAAAGGAATTTCAACCGGACAAACCGCAGGATGACCGTACTGCTCCACTTGGTTTGTGACAGCCGATATTTCCCAAACATCAGTGTGGTACTTGGACATGTAGTCTCTTCCCTCTCGTGTCATCTTTGGCATGTTACCGGGTTTTTGATAGACCAGGAGCGCTTCCCACTCCAAGGCAGGATAAAGAACATGAATTACGCATGATGTGGAAATTTCTTAGGTATAGGGCATAATTTGCACCTGTCTTTTTCCAAATTATGTTATCCAAGTATTGGAACCCGCATTCTTCGAACAATCTAGAGTGATGGGCTTACATGGTCTTGGTGTGTGCTGCAGCCATTGGCGATATTCCACATACAAACAGCGCCATCTTTGAGAATATCGTGGCAGTCATTTTGGATAATTTTTCTCATGTCTTCCAAATACGTCTGATAATCTTCCCAGTGAGAATAGACTCGTTGGTTAAAGTAAGGCGGACCACCGAAGACATGGTCCAGGTTTCGCTCTACCTCCGTAGAGCAATATCACAGCCCCCCCATCTCTCGAGTCACCGCAGAGGAGCCTGTGATTTCCCAAAGCAAACAAATCTCCGGGCTTTGTTACTACGTGGATGTATTGTCCTATACTTCGGGAATTACGTTTTCATCTCGACCATCTCCTCATCGAGACAAGTTGCCTTATCTCCTCCTCGCTGAAGCCAAGGCTTTTAATATCCACATCTTCTGACCTGAGGTTCCTCAAGGATATCCTTTAGCTTGGGAAAATCCCAATCGGCTATCTCGGCAGTCTTGTTATCAGCGACAGCAAAAGCTCGTCTCTGTGCATCGGTCATTTCAACCAAGATAATCGGAACTTTATCCTATACCAAGTTTTTTAGCGGCTTTCCATCTTGTATGTCCAGCGATAATAGTTAAATGTTGATCGCATAAGATTGGAACATTGAATCCAAAACGGGTGATACTCTCGGCAATGGCCAAAACTGCGTGATCATTCTGCCTAGGGTTATCTCCCCAAGGTTGCAGTCTGTTAATGTCAATTTCTTTTACCTCAAGCACGAAATTCCTCTCCAAGATGTCCTAGATATCTACCTTCGTCCGGGATGTGAAAAATATTTATATTAGAACATGTGTACTATTATACGGAATAAGAAATTGTATGGCAACATTAATGTGCTTTTGCTCAAAAACCGTGGAAAATCCGAGGCATTGGCAAACGTCAACAATATACACGAAATAATGTTCATAGCCATGAACAAAATTCCTTGACACGTGTGCGCAA
>CAWHDI010000012.1:0-8380 GCA_963827985.1 uncultured Chloroflexia bacterium
ATTCCGATGAGGCGTTTGATCTCATTTGCGCATTGCAGATATGCTTCATCTCCCTGCATATAAGGATCGGAAATATCCCCGGTTTCTCCGGCATATTCTTTGAGGGTCCGGGTTCTGGCAGACGGCATTCCCTTTTTCATGCGCTCCGTCATAATCACAATAACGTCGGCCCAATCTATCAGGTCCTGGTTGAGCTTCTTGGGTATGTGTGAGCATAACAGGTCCCGGCCAAATAGCTTCACGACGGCGTTTCTGGCACCAGCAGAGGCCTCGTTGCCGGGCGGGCCATCGTAAGCCGCCGAGTCCGTTTTGATTCTCCCAGCGGCTATCTCTTGAAGATGCATCTGTTCGAAGATCACCTTCGCCATAGGGGACCGGCAGGTGTTGCCTCTGCAAATAAAAAGTATGTTTGTATTGCTATTCTTCCGCGCGTTTTTCATTTTCCTTCCGTACTAACCCATCCAAACCGGCGGGAAAACTGATTATTCTCTCTTTTTCGGCTTTCGGCAGTTTTTTAAACAGGTATTCCACTTTCGACGCCAACTGCCGGCTCTCCAGTTTCTTCCGCAGCAGCAATGTCAGCGGCGCCCTGCCTTTTAGATATTTTGATCCTGCACTTCCACCCCGCTGATGTTCGGCAAACCGGCGGTCAACGTCGGTAGAAATCCCCGTATACAGTGTCCCGTCACGGCACCTTATTACATACAAATACCAATCACTCATTACAATAAAGCAGCGAACGGGCTTACATGAGGGTCCCGCTATGAAAGCTGCGATTATACCGGTAAAACCTGTTGAGGGATTTAAGTACGGAAAATGCCCGTTCGACAATGTGCGCACCTGCGCAGAAGGATAGGTTGACTTCAGCTGCTCACGCAGGGCCTTTTCCACCAGAGGATCGTTATCCGCTTCAATAATTAAGACGGGGATTTTCAGTTTATCCAAATCAGGTGCGGCAAATGGTTCTACGACACAGCGATAACGTCCCACAACCTGCGCTTTGGACATGCGTCCCGAGCCCACTTCCATCAGGAACGCCAGGGTCAACTCATCGTTGCCGGAAGCGGGGTAAATGCTCTTCACAAAACTGTCGCGCAGAACGCTCATTACCAGCCACTCCGGCAAGAATGGCAAAACTGCGCCAATCAGCCCGTTCTTTTGTGCAATTAAATCATTAGGGGGAAATGTATTTGAGAAAACGGCCCGCATTACCCGGCCAGGGTATTTCGCTACCAAATACTGAGCCAGGTAGCCGCCAAGGGAGGTCCCAACGATATTGGTCCGATCAACCTGTTCGGCGTCCATTATAGCCAGGACGCCTTCGCTCAGCTTCTCCAGGGTGTCCACAGCAGGATATGTGACCGATATCACCCGGTACCGGCCTTGCAGTTCCTCCATTTGCTGCCACCAGATATCGTAGGCGCCGGTCATGCCGTGCAGAAATAATATTGCGTCCGGCCCTTTGCCGAAGGCGACATACTCCCAGGCAACCCCATTTACTTTCAATGAATTGCAGGATGCTCAGCCCTGAACGCCTGCAAAGAAGCCGTCATTTCGGGGTCAACTTTTGCATAATCTTTCGAAAACACCACCCCTGATACCGGATATAAATAGACTCCTATAACTGCAATTACCAGGATAAGCGGGATAATCCATTTCAGGTGTTTTCGCATATCAATCTCCCTGTAATGCTTCTCATTGTTTATGAAATCATCGGGCCTGGTTGCGAAACATAAAGATAGTCTCTCACCTTTGCTTACCCAAAGGCCGAAATAGAATTGAGTCCAGGGATATTCGAGGACGCGGCGGGGGGACCCTGGTCGGATACCCAACGGGCATCACTGCAACAGCGAATACGGTTGGCGGAAGGTTAAACAGCGACCGCATTTCTTCAACGGTCCCTACAGCTCCCACCCAGCAGGAACCCAGCCCAAGGGCCGTGGCGGTCAAAGCAATATGCTCAACGGCAATATAAGTGTTTGCCATGGCGTTAGTAAAGTGCACATTAAGATCAACATCAGGGTCGTTGAGAAACAGCTCCCGCATGGCCGGATCGGCAAAGTAGCCCGACAGCTCATTGATGACACCGGAGTCTATAAACTCCTGAGAACGTTTCTCACGGGCGGCCCTGGCATATGCGGCCAGGTCAAGGCAGCAGACAAAGACCGACCGGGGCCTGCTCGATAAAAGCCTGGTCGAAACATATCTTGCGAAGTTTTTTCCTCTCATCCAGGTCAGTCACAACTATAAAACGCCACGGCTGCTTATTGCTGCCGGAAGGCGCCAGCCGTGCAGCTTCAAGCATCTCAAGTATGGCCTCTTCCGGCACCGGATCGCTGCGGAAGCTGCGTATGCTCCTGCGCTGCTTTACCGCATCAGTAACACTTAGCATGGTATCCCCCCTCCAACCGAATAAATATCTATTTGTTATCTCAATAATACCGGTTGACGCCATCTAACTCCAAACTCTCCGGCCTGACACCGGATTTGTACACCCCTTCCAGACTAACTTGATTTGCGGAATATACGCCCGTATAATCATGCGCAACATCTGCTGGATGTATGTGACCATCCGCATGCCCGATTTATAAGGGAGGTTGTTATGCAAGATATCCGTTCATCCGTATCTCGCTACCGCTGGGTCGTACTGGGCGTTTTTATGCTGAACATTGCCATGTCCCAGATTATGTGGATGACCTTCGCCCCTATTGCCACGGATGCGGCTTACATCTATACCGCGGGAAATGTCGACCTTATTGATCTGATGGCCATAATGGCCATGCTGGCATGGATCCCTTTCTGCCTTCCCGCGGCCTGGTGCATCGACAACTGGGGACTCAAGAAGGGGGCGGGAATAGGCGTCGTGCTGATCGGAGTATGCGGGTTCCTGCGGCCCTTCGCTCCGGATTACGGCTGGCTCATGGCCTGCATGATCGGATGCGCCATCGCGCAGCCCTTCATACTCAATGCATTTACCAAGCTGGCATCGAACTGGTTCCCACAGAATGAAGAAGCGCTGGCATCGGGATTGCTGACCATGTCCCTGTTTGTTGGCTTCAGCGTCGTCATGTTCGCCACCGATTTCATCGTGGCTCATTACCGGGAGATCGGCATGGTCAAACAGGGGATCGATGTCATTCTGTACGCGTACGGTATCCCCTCCCTGATCGGCATGGTCCTGTATTTCATATTTGTGAAGGACAAGCCCAAGCTGCCGCCCAATGCCATTGCAGCCGAGAAAAAGGTTACCATGACCGTCGGGTTGAAAGCGTTGTTCAAGAACCGCGATTTCCTGTTCCTGCTGGGCCTCTTTTTGATAGGCGTGGGGGCATTTAATGCCATACTGACCAAGATCGATTTCATTTTCAAGAACCGTCCGCTGGACATCGAGCCGGCCCTGGCCGCGGGACTGGTCGGCGGACTGATGGTCGTCGGAGGCCTGTTCGGGGCCGTGATCCTGTCTGCACTGTCCGACAAGTACCACAAAAGGAAAATTTTCCTGGTCCTGGCGGCCGGTACGGCCGTGCCGCTTGCCCTCTTATTGCAATATGTCTCCTCGATCGTGCTCCTGGGCGTGCTCGGTTTTGTGTTCGGTTTCTTCCTGATTTCCGCTATGCCGGTCGGGCTGACCTATGCGGTTGAAAAGACCCATCCTGTTCCCGAGGCCACTTCCAATGGGATTTTGATGCTGGGCGGCCAGATAGCCGGGCTGCCCATCGTTTTCCTGTTCAATATGACCGCAGTTGCCGTGCTCTTCGCAGTCGCCTTCGTCCTGGCGCTCATGCTCAAGGATATCAAAGCCCCGGCTGCAACCGCATGAGCGCCGAAGCCCTGTTATCTCTCCCGGATGCGTAAAAGGCAGGTTGGGCGCTTGTACCTTTGTGCCCGCCGCTGCTTTAGGATAAGCTATATCTAACAGGCTCTATACTCTCCCATTTTATGTTCGGATACCATAATTACAGGCAAGTAAGGCGGCAATCACCAGCTAAGCATGTTTGCATCGAATTAAACCGCGGAAGGGAGGCAAGAAAATGGCTAGATATGAGCGGACACAAATAGATTCATTCAGCACGTGGCACTCCGGAGCCGGGGTTGAGATCAACGGGAAGAACGGCGATATATTTGCAGTACACGATGGAGGACTCTTCCAGTATCATCGTGAGAATGGGAAGTATGCGAAACTTCCTGTCATCGCCCTGTTGAAAACCCGGCCCGGCGCCGCCTGCGTCAGCGTCAATGAAAAGACGGGCGACCTTGCTGTTGTCCACCAGGATGGGTTGAACGTCTACCAGCCCTCCAATGGCGGGTATACTGAAGTTGACCTGGAAATTTTTCAGGGAATTATATGGCGGGCCCGCTGCATTTTTAACAACGCCAGCGGTGATATTTTCGTTGTGAGCGATGAGGGCGGTTTGTACACGTACCAGAAAACAGCAGCAGGTTATAAGAAAACACTTATTGACAGTTTCGGCGCCTGGCACAGCAGCTCCGGCATCAGCATCGACCAAAGCAACGGCGATGTTTTTGTCGTCAACAACCATGCGGGCGGAGGACAGGGTCCCTACCCGGCAAAATCTCCCACTCCTGACCCCGACAATTGGCCGAAAGGCGATTGCCTGGTGCGCTACAGGCCGACAGGCGACGGGAATTATATGAAGATGCTCGTTGACTGGCCGGTGGCAACGATCGGCGGCGCCGATCTGGATGTGAATTCAGCTACGGGTGAAGTAATCATGATAGCTGATCCCTGCCTTTACACTTACAAACTCGAAGGCGATAAATATGTCAGGACTACCGTAGGAGCTGCCTATTCACGCGGTGAGGGCGCTGCCGTAAAGGTAAACGAAATCACCGGGGACATAGTGGTAGTGGCAGACAGCTATATCCGCATTTCCACACTAAAAAGCCACGGCAATCCCATCGACGCTGCCATGACACGCAGCTGCGGGGTAGATGTCACCATCAACCCCGGCACCGGCGAAATCATCATGGTTGATAACCGGGGATTGACTATTTACTCGGGACCGGCATCTTAATCCGTCAGTAAGCCTATACGAGCACTCCGGCTTTGAAGCCCTCCTCTACGGCCTCAAAGATACTCCTGGGCGCCACGGCATCGCCTACCAGGTAAAGCCCGGCAACTTTCCCATGCAAAGCGTCGTAGAGGCTTTTGTCCGGCTTGCTGCCGGTGGCGATGACGACCGTATCAGCGGGGACGGTCTGTCTCTGGCCATCCTTGCCGCAGACGTTAAGACCTTCAGGGGAAACTTCTTCGCAGGTAGTATTCGCCATGATGACAACGCCTTTCTGGCGCAGACGTCGCAACAATTTAGTTTTTCTCAATGGTACAGAGTCGGCCAGCACCTGGGGCAACATCTCGATCACGGTCACCTTTTTGCCCCTGTCAGCCAGGAACTCCGCAGTTTCACAACCAACTTCCCCTCCACCGATAACAGCCACCTTTTCCCCGGTCTGACTGGCGCCTGAGATCACGTCAACGGCAAAAACCGGACTTATCTTATCCATGCCGGCAATTTGCGGCACGACAGGCAGGGCAATCCCGGTCGCTACAATCACGGCATCAGGTTTCAGCTTTTGGACAAGTTCTTCCGTGAGCGGTTTTTGCTCCACCTTCACTTTAAGCTTGCCCATCTGGCCCACCAGGTAGTCCATAAATTTGCCTATCTGTTCCTTATGCGGCGGTATACTGCCTGCCAGCAACTGCCCTCCGAGCCTGACGTTGGCGTCGTACAGCGTCACTTTATGGCCACGCAGGGCGGCCACACGAGCCGCTTCCATTCCTGCCGGGCCACCACCTGCCACCAGGACTTTCTTAGTAGATGAAGCCCTGTGAAGAGGATACCTGTACTCCCTACCCAGCGTAGCATTCACGCTGCACTGAACACTCTTTCCCTTTAAACAGCGAATAGGTGCATTTTAAACAGCGTATACAGGGGGTAATGTCATCCAGATTGCCCTGCTGCAGCTTATTGGGAAGTTGGGCGTCGCACAGAAGTTGGCGCCCCATGGCTACGAAATCAGCCCTCCTGTTGGCTACCACCGTGTTGGCGACTTCCGGCGTAAGGAAACCCACCGCAATAACCGGCACGCTGACCTCTTTTTTCACCGCTTCGGCAAACGGCACCAGCGCCCCGGCATCGTCGACAAATGTATTAGCACCAAAGAGGGATACATGAATTGCATCGCAGCCGGCCTTTACGGCCATCCTGGCCACGGACTGCAACTCGTCTATGGTGATGCTCTCGGGACCAAGCTCTTCCGTGTTAATCCGGCACCATACGGGGTAACCGCTTCCCACCTTGCTTCTCACTGCGCCGATTATCTCCATCAGGAAGCGCGCCCTGCCGGCAAGGTCGCCGCCGTAGCTATCCGTCCGCTTGTTTGAAACACGCGAAATGAACTGATTTACCAGATAGCCGTGTGCTCCATGGATCTCAACTCCGTCGAAACCGCAATCCCTGGCACGTCCCGCAGCAAGGGCAAACCTATTTACCAGGTCATTTATTTCGTCAAGCGTCAATTCCCGGGGTACTTCACCTCCGGGAGATGCTGGGATGGCCGAAGGGGCAACAGGTTGGACACCGGTAAATGAACTGCTGGCCTGCCTTCCGGCATGATGGATCTGCATGGCAATTTTGGCGCCCTGGGCATGAACTGCGTTCGCCAGATGTTTAAAACCTGGCATATACTTATCGTCATCGATCCCGGCTTCATTTTTCCAGCCCTTACCCCTGGGAAAATCCGGGCAAATACCTTCAGTGATTATCAGGCCGACACCACCCCCGGCACGCTGCTCGTAATGACTGATCATCAGCTCGGTGACCCGCCCGTCATCGCCGGCATAGTTGGTTGCCATGGGCGGCATGACGATACGGTTCCTGATCTTCATATTGCCGATTGTGCCCGGCTCAAACAACTTCGAAAACTTGCCCGGTTTTGCCATCTGCCTCTTCCTCCTTATCGTTACTGTGCAATGAAGTATTTCAAATCAGGATTATAGCACAGAAGAATTATGCCGGAATCGCGATATCAGACTGGTGATTTTATTGCCCGTCGGCTAAAGCTTTGTGCCGGCGGCCCCTTTGCGATAAAATCACCCTGTGCCAATGGAAGGACTCGGGAAAATACTGCTGATCGTAGGTGCGGTCATAATTGTGATTGCGCTGCTTATGATCTTCGGCCAGCATATACCATTTTTCGGCAAGTTGCCAGGGGATATATTCATCAAGAAAGACAACTTCTCATTTTACTTTCCCATAGTCACTTTCCTGATCATCAGCATCATCCTTACCATCATAATCAACGTCATACTATACTTCCTGAACAGATAGCCCGCATGAAGCTTTCCGACTTCGACTACAATCTGCCGCTTGAACTGATAGCACAACACCCCCTGGAGCCAAGGGACTCATCGCGGCTAATGATCGTCAATCGTAAAACGGGAACGGTCGAGCACAAGTCGTTCCATGATATCGTGGAGTATTTAAATCCCGGGGATACGCTGGTTTTCAATAATAGCCGAGTCATTGCCGCCCGGCTCAAGGGGTTATCAAGGGGACTGAAAGGCATGCCGAAGATATTGCTTCTAAAGCAGCTTTCTCCCGATACATGGGAAGCTATGGTGAGGCCGGGACGCAAACTAATGCCGGGGGCCTTCGTAGTGATTTCAGGAGAAAAAGACCGGGACCAGGTTGAACGTAACCGCAGAAATAATGGAGAGACATGAAAACGGGATCAGGACGGTAAAATTTTCGCATCCCGATATACTGGATAGGCTGGGAGAGATGCCTTTGCCGCCCTATATAAAGGCCGGCTTGACGACAGGGAACGCTACCAGACCGTTTATTCAAAGGTGAAAGGCAGCGCGGCAGCGCCCACGGCAGGGCTGCACTTCACACCCGAGCTACTGCAGAAAATCCGCAATAAAGGGATTAACACGGCTTTCGTCACCCTGCATATCGGGTTGGATACCTTTCAACCCGTAAGGGCGGAGGACCCCACCCACCACCAGATACATACCGAATCCGGCGTGGTGAGTGAGGAGACGGCGAACTTATTGAACGCCACCAAAAAGGCAGGAAAACGCGTGATCGCCGTAGGCACAACTTCAGTCCGCCTGCTGGAGGCGGCGTCCGCCGATGGAATCGTCAGGCCTTTCTCCGGCCCGGTGGGCCTTTTCATATTGCCCGGCTATCAGTACAAGACTGTAGACGCCATCATAACCAATTTTCATCTGCCAAAATCAACCCTGCTGATGATGATCTCAGCCTTCGCAGGCCGCGAACGCGTGCTGGAATGGTATGAAACGGCCAGGTCCAAGGGTTACCGCTTTTACAGCTTCGGTGACGCCATGTTTATA
>CAWHDI010000013.1:0-47342 GCA_963827985.1 uncultured Chloroflexia bacterium
CCTTGATTATGAGAGCCGCAGCTGACCGAAGTTGCGATTTAGTGGGCTCCTCCTAATCAGCCAGCGCGGGTGAAGCGGCCGGCAATATGACTGCTGCCGCCATCATAAGCGTCATTAAACTGTAAAGAATTCCCTTCAATATTGGCTCCTCCTCAAATTAGGTTTACTGTGCCTCAACTAATACTTTTGGTAGATTCACATTTTCACCTCCTGATTGTGGGCTGCACGAAAATAATAACGAAGGGCGCAGGGGAATAGTTTAGGTTGATTTGTGCAGCGCGTTGACCTTTAAGATGGGCAGAATTTGAACATGTTACATTCGAGTTATGAGTTAGAATGGCTGACATACAAAAAGCGAAAGCCCACATGTGCTTTACATTTGATTATGAGGGTGGTACAGTACGAAAGAATATTAGCACTTCTTTTCAGTTGCAAACTTCGCCTGGTTTGTCTGGGCGGCTACTTTAGTGTACGTGGAGAGAGATTGCGCAGTTCAGTGCCATCAATGTGCTGTCAATGGGCAATAGCGATGAGGTCAGCATGTGTCACCGGCAGGTAAAATGGGTAATCCCACGTCAATACCTCCAGTCAGCAGGTCCAAGAAAAGGATGATATGATCAACGTTTATGAGAGGCTTCGTGACAGGCTGAACATGTTTCCCCAGGGATTCCCCAAGAGCCAAAGCGACGTTGAGCTGAGAATACTGAGGGATCTCTTTACGCCTAAGGAGGCTGAGATCGCACTGTCCCTGCGACCCAATCCTCAGTTTGAGACGGTATCGGCCATTGCGCAAAGGGCGGGCAAAGACGAAACTGAGCTTGGACATACCCTTTTCGGCATGTCGAAGAAAGGGTTGATAATGCGTTTCCGGGCGTCAGATACCGACCTGTATTATTGTCTAATTCCCTGGGGTCGTCGGCATTTGGGAGTATCAGGTGAATAATTTGACGCCTGACAGAATCCGTCTGTTCGAAAAGTATTACGAAGAGGCGATGGTCCCATCTTTGCGGGAGGCGCCAACCCGGTTGGGATTTCGTGTCATCCCCATTGAAAAGGAGATACAGGGGTACACTACGGTCCAGCCGTATGAAAGAGTGTCGCAGATCATCGATTCAAATACAGTGTTCGCTGTGGCCGACTGCATCTGCAGGAAAGAGAGAGCGATCATTGGAGATGGTTGCGGCAGGTTGCAGGAAGCCTGCATGACCTTTGGGCCGGGAGCGTCCTACTATATTGAGAACGGGATCGGCCGTGCGATTACAAGGGAAGAGGCAAAGAATATCCTGCTAAAAGCCGAGGAAGAAGGCCTGGTACACTGCTCCTCAAACACCGCAGCTGGCCAGATGTTCATATGCAATTGCTGCAATTGCTGCTGCGGTGTTATGAAAAACATCACCAAGTATGGCAACCCGAAGGTCATAACAAAATCCAACTACTATGCCCTTAACGATGTGGGGAATTGTAATATCTGCGGTATCTGTGTCGAGCGGTGCCAGGTAGGGGCCATCCGAATTGAAGACGATGTTGCCATCGTTGAGAAGGATCAGTGCATTGGCTGTGGCCTCTGCGTATCCACGTGCGCTACGGGATCGCTTTCTCTGGCGGCCAAATCGCCCGACGAAGCTTCTACCATTTTCGCCGACAGCGTAACAATGCTGCAGGCTTCGGGAAAAGCAATAGGAAAGAACTACCCATTCGAATAGGGAGCGCCTCACGCCCACAGATTTTTATATCGAAAATAGGGATGTGCCGGACCTGACACTCCCTGCTCAGGATGAGAGAGCACTGCTTTGCCAGTGCCCGTGACAATATCCGGTTTGTATTGATTAGAGAAAATAATAGGCGCAACAAAAGGAGGAATAAATGACAGACAGGCCTAAGAAAGTGGCAGTCATCGGTTTCGACTGTGCCGAGCCACACCTGATCCAGAAGCACATCGCAGAAGGGCACCTTCCTACCTTTAAAAAGCTCTTCAATGAAGGTGTACTGGCCGAAAATTGCCTTCCGCCGTTTCCAACCATTACGCCGCCCAACTGGGCCAGCATAGCCACCGGTGCCTGGCCGGGCACTCACAATGTAACAGATTTTCACCTTCACAAGGAAGGCACATCCCAGGTGAATGCCAATACCTTCGAAGGCTTCTCCAGTGAGAACTGCAAAGCAGAATACATCTGGGACAAGCTAGACGCGGCTGGCAAGAAATGCATCGTCTGCAATTATCCGGGTTCATGGCCTTCAAAAATGAAAAACGGCATCATGGTGGGAGGCGCCGGGCTCACGGTCAATGAATACCGAAACGGTCACACCGGGCTTGATTCACACCTGGCACTGGGCAACGACCAGGTTATCACAACCGGCTATTATCCCAATGGAACCAGGGTCACCTTGGAGGACGCCGAGGGTTGGAAAAACCTGCCCGCAGACAGTGATGAGCCGCTCGCAGCCAAATTCAATGTGAAGTTCATTGATTCCCCTGAACAGATGGAGTCACTGTCCTGGTATGTGCTCGCAACCAAGAGCGCCGGCGAAAGATATGACAGAGTCACGCTCTCTCCGACACAGGATTTGAAAGACGCCCTATTCACACTAAGCGTCGGAGAATGGAGCGAGAAAACCTATTACAAGTTCAAGTCCCAGGACGGCAGGGAAATCGAGGCATCTTTCAAAGCCAAACTACTGCAACTGTCGGATGATGCGGATGATTTCCTGCTATTTATCTCTTTGTTCGGCCCGACCGAGGGCTGGAGCAACCCTCCGGAAATTGCCAGGCAGTTGACGAGTAAAGAAGGGATACTCACTTTTACTTCGGGATTGTTCGGCTACACTACGGGCGTCTACGAGATGGATACCTATGCTGAGATAGCGGAGTTGCATGATCTGTGGCTGGGCGATGTGGCAACCCAGCTCATGTCCAAGTACCCGTGGGACTTGTTCTGTATGCACAGCCACCCGATCGACTGGATATATCATTCCGTACTCACGGAAATGGATGAAAATACATGCACGAGTAAGGAAAAGTATAAAGACGCGTGGGGCCTGCACCTCAGGGTCCACCAGAGCCAGGATAGGATGCTGGCCAGGATCGTCGAAGCTGCGGGCGAAGATACGCTTTTCGTGCTGGTTTCCGACCACGGCGCCGTCGCCGACGGGTCGAAATTCAATCCTTACATACCTCTGATCAGGGCCGGGCTATGCGTGATGGAAGGTCAGGGCGAAGGTACAGACACAAAAGCCCTGGAAGCGCAGACCGAGTTTGTTGATGCTGTGGTCAAGGAACGTCTGGGTAATATGAGTGACCGGATTGGCAGCGAAATAGTCGAGTTGGGAGCTCTAAGCTATTTCAACCCTGACATCAAGCGGTCGAAGGCCTTCCCTCAGCGCACCATTTACATTTACATTAACCTCAAGGGGCGTGATCCGGGCGGAATCGTCGATCCCGCTGATTATGAGAAAGTGCAGCGCCAGATAATCGATGCTCTCTATTCTTACATTGACCCGGCCACCGGGGTTAGACCTGTTTCCCTTGCCCTTTCCAAAAAGGATGCACGTATCCTCGGGCTGCATGGAGATCACGTCGGCGACGTGATCTACGCCATCTACCCGGAATTTGGCGGCCAGCACGGTCCTCAACTCCCGACTGCGGAATGGGGTGTAGGCAAGCTCAAATCGTTGCAAGCCTTCTGCGGACCGGGCATCAAGAAAGGCTACAAGCTTGAACGGACCAGCGGCCTGCCCGATATTGTACCCACAATATGCTACATGATGAACTGGCCGGTCCCTTCCCAGACCGAAGGCAACATACTGTTCCAGGCACTTGAAAATCCGAATCTTGCATCGGAAGAACTCAAAACGATGCGTGAGGCCCTGGTCAAGATGGAATCGGCGCTTAGCAAGGGCGAAAAGCGTTAGGCCTCGGAAATGTAGAGACAGCCACAGTGCCTTTGGCTGCCTCTCCGGATACCGGATCCGGCTTGCGCACCTCTATATTTGTCCCGAGCGAAATTGTCGGCACATATAGGAGAAAAAATGCAAGAAAAAACATATCGGGTGGGTAGGGGCACTGCGATCACCATTCTCATCGTACTCTCAATATTGCAGTTATCGGACTGGGCGGACCGGTCTATATTGGCCATATCGCTACAGGCGATCAAGAATGCTTTCAACTTGACTGATGCGCAGGCTGGTATGCTGCCTTCACTTTTGATGGCAGGCATTGCGGTTTTTACCCTTCCTGCTGCTATCCTAGCTGACAGGTTTGCACGTCGCAAGCTTATAATGGGCATGGCCTTGCTCTGGAGCGCGTTTACTATGGTTACAGGCCTTTCCATTCAGGTGTGGCACCTGCTAGTGGCCAGGTTCATGGTCGGCACAGGTGAAGCCGGCTATCAGCCAGCCGGGCAGACCTGGCTAGGGCTTACTTTTTCCAAGGAAATAAGGACACGGATTCTGGCGTTCTTTATGATGTGCCAGCCGCTGGGCATGGCGCTCGGCCTGGTCCTGGGAGGGTTCCTGCTGAACGCTACGCATGATTGGCGTACAGCCTTTTTTATTTTCGGCATCCCCGGCATCGTAATGGCCTTTATTGTGATCTTCTTGCCGGATTACAAAGCTTCAAGAGAGCAGGGAGAGGGGGTTCTTAGCAAAGTATATTTCCGGCAGTGGGGAGAGCTATTTAAGATCAAGTCCTACTGGCTTTTCATTATCAGTGCAACTCTGATATATTTCATGATTTTTTCTTTTCAATCGTGGATACCAGCCCTGGTCATGCGGGTTTATGACGCGAATCCACTGACGGTGGGTATGGCCCTGGCTGGACTAAGCCTTATATACATCATTGGTCCTTTTGGCGGGTTCTTGGCAGACCGCTGGCAAATGCGCAATAAAGCCGGAAGGCCCCTATTTTTAGCTTTGATCTCGTTCTTAGTGTTGCCGGCAATACTTGCCACTATTCTCACAGTTGGTAAGTTGCCATTTCAGGCCTGGCTGTTCATATATGGGATAGCGTCACTGTTAATAGCATGCGCGTATCCCGTGTTGACGGTGCTGGTACATGATGTGATACCAGTGCCCGTACGCTCCACTGCGATCGGTATCCAGCTTACGATATCGCAATTGCTGGGTGGTGTGTCGGGGCCTCTCCTGGTGGGCATGGTATCGGATGCCACCGGTGGTGGCGCCCAGGGAATAACAAATGGGCTGCTCTGTACCATTCCTGTAGCCACATTATCGATTGCAACTACCTTGATCATAACCAGGTACTACGCTGCGGACAGTGCCAGGATCAGTGATGTAGTTTTGGCGGAACGTTAATTGAATATTGCAGTATATTTCATCTGACAACTAATACTTCGCTGACAGAGTGCGGCCACTGAAGATAGGGATCGTTCAATGGCAGCAGCACCTTTAGTGCGCTACTTCCTGGTGATGGTGGTGCGATTCGCGCAGCATCCTTTCCAGCTCTTCGAGCTGATATGGCTTGGCCAGCACGCCCTTTATGCCGTAGCGGCGGAAATCAGTCAGGATGGGGTCGTTAAAATAGCCGCTGGAGACCAGGATATTGGCTTTCGGGTCCAACTTGTGCAGGGCCTTCACCACTTCTTTGCCGCCCATTTCGCCCGGCAACGTGAGGTCGATGATCACGATATCATAGGGTCTGCCGGCTTCCATAGCCGCCTGGTACTTTTTTAATGCTTCCAGACCCTCGGAGGCGAACTCGATTTGATCGTATCCGAGTTTGCTTAGAACGCGGCTGCCAACATTCCTGACTACCGCTTCATCGTCGACCAACAGGATTTTAACTCCCACGATATGTGTTTTTGTTGGAGGTATTTCCTTGACTGCTTTCTCGGTTGAAGCAGGTAGAAAAATGTGGAAGACGCTGCCTTTACTATGTTCAGACTCCGCAGTGATGATACCTCCGTGATTCCTGGCGATGGAGTAGGCAATGCTCAGCCCCAAACCAACATTGCCCTGCCTGGTGGTGAAATACGGGTCAAATATGTGGGGCATATCCTCAGGACGGATACCGTGTCCCCTGTCGGCGACCGATATTTCGACATAATTGCCTTCGGGTAAATTGGATACTTCGTTTTCCTCCAGGTGAACGTTGCCGGCTGTTATTTTAATGACTCCTCCCTTGGGCATGGCCTGGCCGGCGTTCAATATAATATTACTGAATGCATGAAGGAACTGGGCCTGGTCCAAATCGACGGGGTAGAGGCTGTCAGCTACGAAAAAATTAGCCCAGATATTTGAACCGGTGAGTACATATTCAGCCGTGTCCTTTAAAAGCGGGCCTACAGAACTGGTCTTTTTAACGGGAGCTCCGCTGTCCGAAACGCTGGCGAGGTGCTTTACCATATCGCGTGCCTTGTCCACGACTTTATCAGTCTCTTCCAGCAACCTGCATTGCTGCGTATGAGGTTCTGCTTCCGATATCAGGATGTTCAGGTTGCCGGTGATATGGGTCAGCAGGGTGTTGAACTGGCTGGCGATGCCCCTGGAAAGCAAAACAACAGACTCCATTCTCAGGGTACGCATTAACTCCTCCGCCAACTTCCGCCGCTGTGAAACATCGTGAACTATGCTCAGGATAAGTTTTTTGCCGCCGTGCTCAAGCAGGCTCAGATGTACTTCAACCGGGAATTTGCTGCCGTCTTTCCTGATATGAACGGACTCGAAAAATACCTTGTGTTTGGAAAAGACGCTTTTCAGCCTATCCCGTACCTCGCCCTGGGCCTCCGGCGCTACCACCTGGTACAGGTCCAATTTCAGCATTTCTTCGTGCGTATAACCACGTTCATCGCAAGCCGTCTTGTTGGCGTAAACATAGGTGCCGTCCGGGTCACGCAGAAAAATTGCATCGGGTGCGGAGTCCAGCACGTCGGAACTAAGAGACAGGTCATCTTCTACGCGTTTGTGGTCGGTTATATCGGTGAAGCTTGTAAGGAAACCGGCATTTTTGCCTTTTCCGTCCGTATAGGGCGATATACTGATAGTGACCCATACCCGGCTTCCTTCCTTACTCTTTAGCTCTGCTTCAAACGGACCTGCGCCTTCGAGACTGTTCTTGCGGCAAAGCTCCATGAATTCTTTGGCAGTGGGTCTGGCCACGAAATCCGTTATTCGCTTACCGGACAATTCGTGGCGAGTGACGCCCAGTAGCTGCTCCATATAAGGATTTTCCAAGACTATTCTCCCGTCGGGGTTGACCGCGCAAATAGCTTGCGGAATCCGAGAAAAGATGGAACGATCGATCTCGGATTGGTCCGTTGCCGGGACATCGGACGGGACGTTGTCAGCAGATGTGGAGGCGGACTGGCCCGTTTTGTTGTGCTGCCTGGCGGGTTCTTTAGCCGGCTGTTTACTGGATTTTACCTCTTCTTCCATGTCCCTTTCCCCCGAGGAGGAATAATGTCTTACAAAACTATAATACTACTATTACACGATTAAGAGAAACAAAGAGGCCACGGCTGCAGCTTGACACATGGACTTTCACCTGCAATAGTATAAAGATATAAATATTTTCATGGAAAAGTAAATTTGGCCGGGCTGAGGCAGAATAGAAATGGATACTGAATCAGGCGTTTCCGAACTAAATAAGCAATACGAAATCCTTGTTTGCACCAGTGAGCTAATTTTCGAAGGGACTTTCAAGTGCAATATCTCCCAGCGTCTTATTGACGCACTCAATGAAGGAGTGCGTGAGAGTCCCCTTTCAAAGGTCGTTGATTTCCTTCCCCTGCAGGATGTGATGATGACCGATGTCGGCGGGCACAGGAAAAAATTCGGACAGATATATGTGGCCAAGAATAATGTAATTTTCATTGCCCAGATATCCAGCGAAGTCCAGGGCAAGAAGCTCAACGCCTATCCGTACAGGCGAAAGCTGCCGGTGGGCGTCACTATTTACGCTGCACAAATCTTTCAGGCGCAGGTGTATGCTTCACCTTATGTCTTAAAAGGGCAGATTTACGTGGAGACATGGGGGCAGGTTGCTGACACAATTGAAGGCAAAGAAAGATTCATACCACTGACGCAGGTGGAAGTTGACCCCCCTCCACCAGGCGGCGGCCAATTCGATTTTATCGCCATCAACAGGGAGCGGATCATCAGCATCTGCGAAGGCCCCGAGTGCAGTTTATAAATAAGGCTTCTGATAAACGGTACAGGAATTGGCTGAAGACGGACTGCAACTGAGGAAACTGCTCAAGGACCTGTTCAAGAGCCAGCTTTTTGCGTCACTGGCAACGCAGCAACTGACCAGGCCGTATACCAATCTTATTGCCTTTGCCGCCACACAGGACCTTAAGGACATACTGTTTATCACACGGCGTGAGACACATAAATACGCTAACCTGCTTTCCAACAACAATGTCTCCGTGCTCATCGATAACCGGAGCAACAGCGATGCCGACTTTAGAAATGCCATTGCCGTAAGTGCTGTAGGCACAGCGGAAGAGGTGAAAGACCAGAACAGGGACACGCTGCTTCATCTCTACCTGGCCAAGCACCACAGCATGGAAAAATTTGCGCACTCTTCCGAGTCGGCGCTTTTCAGGATCAGGGTGAAGAAGTACTTCATAGTGCGGAAATTCCAGGAAGTGATGGAACTTAAGCCGGAGGGTTAGCGCTATGTATCATCCTTTGATATCAATACCAAAAGGGAAAAAGCTTCCCACATTTTTGTTTTTACTGGCGGCGACCCTCGGGCTTACTGCGGTGTTCCGGTTTATCGGCCCGTTTTCTCCAAACATCGTGGATTTTGAACTCGCGGGAAGTGTTGCCAAAGCCACCGGCATCATCACTCAATGGAGCGTATTGTCCAAAATACAGGCCGGCTTCAACCTGGGAATTGACTATCTTTATATGCCGGTTTATTCAACAACAATAGCTCTGGCCTGTGTATGGGCGGTTACGGTGCTGAAGTCAAGGGTGTGGACGAGTGTAGGAATCATGCTGGCGTGGGGACTCTGGCTGGCAGCTATATTCGATGCCATCGAGAATTATGCGCTGCTGACCATTCTTTATGGCAACATCGCGGACCCGTATCCCATAATGGCGCGTCTATGCGCCACTTTTAAATTCAGTTTGATCTTGTTGGGACTGGCTTTCTCCGCCGTGGCGGCAATAATTCGCATTGTGCTTTTGTTGAAGCCTGCCCGCAAAGCCGGCTAACCAAATAAGACCCGGAGAAGAACATTGTCACACATAATAGATAAATTTGCTCCGTTGTTCCATGCCCGATCTATTACCCTGGTAGGTGCGTCCAATGACCGGGGAAAATGGGGTTTCATTGTGCTCAGACACCTGGTGGAAGGCGGCTTCAAAGGACAGGTCTACCCGGTTAACCAAACCGAGAGCGAGATACTGGGTCTTAAGGTCTACAGAAGCGTTGCGGAGGTTCCCGGGAGTCCCGACCTCGCGGTTGTGATAGTGCCGCAGCGGGCAGTACTGCAGGTAATCAAGGAATGCGTTGCGAAGGGGATTAAAGCCGGTGTGATTATAACTGCCGGCTTCGCGGAACTTGGCCAGGAAGGCGCACGCATGCAGCGCGAGATAACAGAGACTGCCATGAAGGGTGGAATGACCTTTGTCGGGCCAAATTGCAACGGCATAATGAGCCCGTGGAATAAGCAGTACGTGCAATTTCCCACGTTCCTGGCGCCTGCGGGTGGTGTGGCGATAGTGGCGCAGAGCGGTAATGTGATGGACTCGCTCGCCAGGCAGGTGATGCTGCACGGGCAGGGCTGCAGTTTCTGTGTTGCCAGCGGCAACGAGGCTGTATTGCGCTGTGAAGATTACCTGGAATACCTTGGTGAAGAACCTCATACCAGGGTCATTATGTGCTACATCGAAGGTTTTAAAGACGGCCGCCGTTTTTTAAGCGTAGCTTCAAAGGTCAGCAAAAAGAAGCCTATCGTCGTGGTCAAAGTTGGCAAAACATTGGCCGGCGCCAGGGCTGCGGCTTCCCACACCGCCTCGATCGCAGGCTCAGACGCCATTTTTGAAGCTGTATGCAAACAGGCCGGAATAATAAGGGCGCGAAGCCTGGACGAAATGCTGAATATCAGCCTTGCGTTGTTAAGGCAGCCGCTGCCTAAAGGTCGCGGCCTCGGTATTGTGACGGCGGGTGGCGGATGGGGAGTGCTGGGTGCGGACGCCTGTGCGGAGCTTGGCTTCAATGTCGTGAAACTGCCGGAAACGACGATCAAGGAGCTGGATAAACTGCTTCCCGCCTGGTGGAACCGGGGCAACCCGGTGGACCTGGTGGCGGGCTCCACGCCGGACAATATCTTTAAGGCCGTTGAACTTGTAATGCAGTGTGATTCCGTGCACTCTATGCTGTTCTTGAGCATGATGCCTGCGCTGCGCGTCAGGGGATTTGATTTACCTACGGATGAGATTGAAAGGGCGAAATATGGTGATGTGCTTGAGAAGGCGATCGTCCAGGCCATGGATGAATTCAATAGCCTGGCAGATAAATATAATAAGCCCCTGGTGGTAGCTACAGAACATATCTGGGCCACCGACATCGAGGAAGCCCGCATTCCATATATTCTGGGACAGCACAACGCTATCTGTTATCACATGCCGCACGAAGCTGCGCACGTCTTGAAAGCCCTGGCAGAGTACGCGGAATATCTAAGAGGTCACATTTCGTAAGAATCCTTTTTTCGGATAATTAATTTTCCGTTAATTGTGACCTCAAGTCTATTTTTAGTGAGCCAACAGGCCACAGACACCGCTGCATCCCTGCCCTAGAATATGCATGGTCGTGAGAATGGACCATGTTGTATAAAGGAAGCAGTTCGGCTTTGGGTCTCTATGAATCGGACGCCACCTACCGCGTCTTGTTCGAAAACAACGGGATGGCGATGGCGCTTGTGGATGAGAGTCTGACAATCTCGCGCGTCAATCATGCATTTGAAACTGTATCAGGATACCGCAAAGACCAGCTCGAAAACAAGATGAAATGGATGCAGATTGTGCACGAGGACGACCGCACAAATATGCGTAAACACTGCCTGTCATCCGCCTGGACTCCGGTCTCGTCTAACAGCCAGTGCATTTTCCGCATGGTCAGAAGAGATGGACAGGTCAGGGCTGCTTTTATGACCGTTTCAACCTTGCCCCAGACCGGGAAAGGCATTATTTCCATGATTGACATCACGAAAGCAGTCCTCGACGAGCACGGGCTCCGCAACAGGGAAGCAAGGTACCGCTCAATGTTGGAGGAAATGGAAGACGCATACTACGAAATGGACCTTCAGGGCAACTTCACTTTTGTCAACGAGGCGGTCAGCCGACATACCGGGTATACCAAAGAAGAGCTGCTGGGCATGAACTTCGGGCGTTATACACCTCAGGATAAAAAGAAGAACTACATAGCCCTGTTTTCCGCGGTCGCCCAAACAGGCAAGCCTGTTTATCGGCAGCCGGTTGAGGGTCTGAGAAAAGACGGTTCAAGGATATACCTGGAATCCTCAATTTTTCCGCTGCGCAACGAAAAAGACGAGATAGTAGGCTTGTATGGCCTTTCCCGTGACGTGACCGCTAGCAAGGAGGCAGAGGAACGGCTTGAGAAGAGCTTTGAAGCCCTGCGCAAAACGCTGGACGGTTCGGTCCAGGCGATGGCGAAAATTGTCGAAATGAGGGACCCGTATACTTCCGGCCACCAGATACGTGTGGCAGAGCTGGCGACGGCCATGGCATGGGACATGAAATTGCCTGATGACACGATCACATGTATACGTACGGCAGCCATCCTGCATGATATTGGCAAGATCTACGTCCCGTCATCCATTCTCAGTAAACCGGGGAAACTGACAGAGGCCGAGTTTAATATAATCAAGATGCATGCGCAGGGGAGTTGCGACATATTAAGCAGCATAGATTTTCCGTGGCCTATAGCAACCATTGTGGCGCAGCACCACGAAAGGATGGATGGCTCGGGTTATCCCAAAGGCCTGAGTGCGACTGAAATATTGCCGGAAGCAAAGATCCTTGCCGTGGCCGATGTAGTTGAGGCCATGTCATCTCATCGTCCCTACAGGCCGGCCCTGGGTGTGCGAAAAGCAGTGGCGCACATAATAGAAAAAAGGGGCGAACTTTATGATGAGAACGCAGTTGATTCCTGCCTGAGGCTGTACCGCCGCAGGGCCCTGAAGTTCAACTAGGCTTGATTTCGTAATTCGCGGCCGACGTTCCCGGTCCTCTATCTTTTTTTCTCTCGTCGCAGCCAGCCAATAATATTGTGCCAAATAAATAATTTGCTTGACACAAAATATTTATGATATCCTTAGAATATGAGATTGACAAACTCTGCCGTGAGAGCGCAAGGACACTAGAATGACTGAGAAAGATGAAGTAGTCGACCGTATATTGCAGGGCATTTCCGACATATTCAGGGAAGTTCTGCCGCTGGCGCACAAGGAACTGCTTGAGATGGACCTGACTGCGCCGCAGCTAAAAGTGGTCCTTCTGTTATATCTCTACGGCCCGACGCGTATGAGCGAGTTAGCCGGGTCGCTGGGAGTTACCCTGGCAACTGCTACCGGGATAATGGACCGGCTGGTGGAACGCGAGCTTGTAACAAGAGAAAACCAGCCGAACGATCGCAGGGTGGTTATGTGCAGGCTTTCTGAAAACGGGCTGGAGATGACTGACAGATTGTGGAAAACATCACGCGAGAAAGCCAGGCAATTGCTCTCGGGAATGGAGCTGTCCCGTCTGCAGATGATCGATGAGGCGCTCGGTACCATGATTGCCATCGGCTCGGGGAAGCGGGAAACATAAACAGGGGAATTATTGAAAGGAGTCCTCGATAGAGGAAAACGAAAAAATGAGTGTATTAGTGACAGGCGCTACGGGGCACATAGGAAATGTGCTCGTGCGCGAATTGATGAAAACAGACGAAAAAGTGAAAGTATTGCTGCTGCCGTCGGAAGATGATCTGCCGCTGCGTGGGCTGAACGTGGAGATTATAAGGGGAGATATTTGTGAGTTCAGTTCAGTGTCACAGGCCGTCAAAGGAGTTGACGCCGTATATCACCTGGCCGGCATAATATCGATTTCGTCCGGGCATGACGATCTACTCCAGCGGGTCAACGTGGAAGGGACACAAAATGTGATCGAGGCCTGCCTGGCAAATAATGTTAACCGGCTGGTCTATACCAGTTCGATTCACGCTCTGAATGAGCCTCCGCACGGGATTGTGATAGACGAGACATGCCCTCCCGACCCTGACCATGTGCTGGGATCGTATGCTAAATGCAAGGCGCGTGCAACGCTGGAAGTGAAGAAGGCGGCTGACCGCGGCCTCGATGCTGTAATTGTATGTCCCACGGGCGTCATCGGGCCGTATGATTTCAGAATATCTGAGATGGGACAGCTTATCCTTGATTTTACGCGCAGAAAACTGAAGGCCTATATGGATGGGGCCTACGACTTTGCGGATGTGAGGGACGTGGCAGGCGGCATGGTGCTGGCGCGCCAGAAAGGCCGCAGCGGCGAGACCTATATATTGTCCGGTGAGAGGGTCACCATTAAGGACCTGATGAGAATGCTGGAAGAAATCACCGGGGTGAAGGCGCCCTCTTACAAGGTCCCCTCGTGGCTGGCGCGTACGGCGGGGGTGGTCGCCCCGCTGTACTACAAGCTGATCAAGAGTAAGCCCCTCTTTACGAAGTATTCGGTAGACGTACTCGCCAGCAACTCTGTGGTGACATGTGAAAAAGCCCGTATTGAGCTGGGCTATCGCAACCGTCCCGCCAGGGAATCGATTACTGATGCAGTAGCCTGGTTTATCGAGCATCTCAAGCCCATGAAACCGGTGGGACACCGGATATAGACACCGCGCCGGTTCTTATTCACATCGGGCTATTTCCCATCTAACAGCCTGTCGGCTTCCTCAATTGAGGACGCAATGCCGGAATCGAGGCCGGAGCCCTTTGCGCCGCGGTCAAGTTGGCTCTGGGCGAGGATGGCCTCGCCAACTACGCGGATAGACCTCTTCACGCCATGTTTTAGGCTGAATGCCTGGACCTTCTTGATTTCTTCAACGCCCTGTGGAGTGGCGGGCTTGGCATTACTGATATCCACAATAGCATCGAAGCCTGGTTTTAGTTTCAGCGTTTCCGCCATGATCTTATCCACGATCTGTTTAATTTCATCATCCTGGAAGAATCCTGCGAACGACATGTAAAGACGGTTTTTTGCCACATTTGCCCGGATGTCTACCTTATTTGCCAACGTGCCACCCTCCTTATAATAAGATAATAATGATAGAACAATAAGTCATTATTTTAGTATATACGGGCATGATAGGCAAATGCGTGCACAAGCCAGGCAGTTGCCCGCAATATATACATAACGAAAACACATCGAGTGCGGACGCGGAGCCGGTCATTCCAGGCAATTGACAATATTGGAATTCAATGCGCAGTTGTGCCCAGAGTACATTAGCTAGTGTTATGCCGGATCAAATGCCAAAATCTTCTTCAGATCGTATCCGCTGAGAGAAGTGAGCACAAGAGCCGGGGCGTAGAATATCCACGTGAGGTAAGTGGCGAAGACCCGGTCGTAGCCAACCGGCAGTGACCGGTAAAAACCAACGCAAACATCGCTGAGGAAGAAGCAGGCTACACCGGTTACTATGAGGATAGCGTTGGCCTTTGGAAAAAAGCCGATTTTGACGGCTGCGATGGCCGCCCACAGGGAGCCGCTGATGATAACCGCGTACCCGAGCAGCGTGTAGAAATAAGGCAGGTTATCTTTCAGCATCGGGTAGAAGACCAGGAACATTAACGCCAGTGAGAAGGCCAGTATCACAGGTAATACGGCCCACAGGATTCCCTTGCGGCGGTAACCCATTATCCCGTTGGCGTTGCGGTAGATGAGGGTGAGATGCGCCAGCGCAAAGCAGAACACTCCTATTATGGAATGGACGTCGAAGAAGAACACGATATCCCCAGGACGATGATCGAGTAGGCGATGCCCAATTTGAGATTATCGTTGCGGTTAAAGGAATCCTTGAGGGTGATCCAGGCCAGGACCATGCATAAAAAGGTGACAGGGAATTTCATGAAACGCGAATATATCTCAGGATTCTGAAGGTCGGCAGTCCGAAATGCGTACAGCGTCCAATCGTGACCGGAAAATAGCCCGAAAAGGAACAGGATAACTCCCAATATCGCCCAGACATAAAAACGTTTTGCTGTCACCTTCTCGCTGCCTCCTCAATGAATTCACCGCTAATCGTACCTGAGTGTAATTGCGATCTGTAGATTTTATCATACCGGCGCAAATATTTGATTGAAAGCTAAGAGAATGCTAAAGTTCGACGGTAATATTCTTATATCCAACCCGATTTAGGGGTGGTATTAACGGAGGGGATTTATAAATGCAAATCGTTACTGACAGCGGAACGGACCTATGCCTGCCCGCTGAAGAAGTGGAGAAACTGAATATCCATGTTTTGCCCCTGGTTGTAACGCTGGAGGGCAAATCATATCGTGAAGGCGTGGATATGAATGCCGAGGATTTCTATAAACTGCTGGCCGCGGACGACAGAGTTTTCCGACCACATCTACGCCGTCTCCCGGGGATTTTGCGGCGACTTACAGACGTCTGGCGGCTACGGACCCCGAAATTTTATCGATTCATATGAGCTCGGGGTTGAGCGGCACTTTCAATTCGGCCAGGGTTGCGGCCGAATCAATTCCCGAGGCAAAGGTTACTGTTGTTGACACTAAGACATTGTCTGCCGCGGCCGGGTGGCAGGTAGCGGCTGCCGCCAGGGCCATCAAGGCGGGGTGGAAAAAGGACCAGGTGTTATCTCTGATAGAGAACATAAGCGCCGCCAGCGACAGCTTGTTTACCCTTAATGATCTGAAATATTTGATCCATGGCGGACGTATCGGCCATATGAAAGGGTTGATTGCCTCATTACTGAATATAAGGCCGATGATCGGGGTGGAGAAAGTTAAAGGCACTTACGTGCAAATGGGACAGGCCAGGACTTTCAAACGGGCAGTCGAAGGGCTGGTTGACCTGATAACACGCAAACATTCACCCGGCAGCGCTTTGCGCGCGCAGGTACTCCATGCATTGAACCCGGACGGTGCGGGTATGCTGCACGAATTAATAGATAAGCGGTTTGCCTGCAGCTGGCTGCCAACGGCACATTTATCCCTGGTATTGGGCGCTCATACCGGAACAAGCATGGTGGGCGTGGCTTATGCGCCCGCAAAAGTATTTGCGGACATGCCCTGAAGCAAGCTCTGTTGCCGGAAAATCCCATGTTATTACTGCCCTCATGCCGCAATCAGCGGCATGAGGGCTAAGGTACACGGCCAAATCCGGTGACGTCTTGTACGTCCCGCTCAAAGAGCGCTCGGTCTATTCAATTATAACGGGCCTTCAAATTCGGCCTATTTGCCGTCCAGTATCCTCTCGGCATCTGCTACTGTGGTTGCAGTATCCGCCGTTAGTCCGCTGCCTTTGGACTGACGGTCGAATTGAGCTTGTGCAAGAACGGCTTCGCCGACTACCCGGATTACCCTTTTTACGCCATTCTGTTTGACGAAAATCTGGGCGCGTTTGATTTCCTCGGCGCCTTTGGGCGATGCGGGTTTAAAGTTACTGATGTCGTTAATAACATCGAAGCCAGGTTTGAGTTTAGATGCTTCGGAAATGCATTTATCCGCGACTTTTGGAATTTCATCATCTTGAAAGAAGCCGTCCAGCACAAGGTAAAGCCTGTTCTTTGCTATGTCTGCGTGGATATCCACTTTATTTGCCATTGCTAATCTCCTTTATAACATTCATTTGATCGCGAGATAATTGAATTACAGCGTCTGACACTTTAGGACATGTCCTGAGGCAATCCTTATTACCGGAAAATTCCATGTTATTACTGCCCTCATGCCGCTATCCGCGGCATGAGGGCCAAGGTACACGGCCAAATCCGGTGACGTCTTATACGTCCCGCTCAAAGAGCCCCAGGTCTATTCAGTTGTAAAGGGCCTTTAAATTTGGCCTACTTGCCGTCCAGTATCCTCTCGGCGTCGGCTATTGTGGCGGCAGTGTCCGCGTTATAACCGGCCCCTTTGGCCTGACGGTCGAATTGTGCCTGCGCTAGAACGGCTTCCCCTACTACGCGGATTACCTTTCTCACGCCATTCTGTTTGACGAAAATCTGGGCGCGTTTGATTTCTCGGCCCCTTTGGGCGACGCGGGTTTAAAATTGCTGATGTCATTAATGACATCGAAGCCCGGCTTCAGTTTGGCCCCTTCGGAAATGCATTTGTCCGCAGCTTTTACGAGTTCATCATCCTGAAAAAATCCGTCCAGTACCAGATAGAGACGGTTCCTGGCGATGTCTGCGCGGATATCAACTTTGTTTGCCACTGGTGCACTCCTTCATAAAAATTCATGTGTAGCAGATAATTGAAATTATAGTGCCGGGCCATGAAGGTTGATATACCCGCGAGGTCAATAAAAGTAAGCTTTAAGGCTAATTGATTTATTAACCAGCCAGTCAATTACGAATGGCGTATAGACAGCATTGGGGAATGTAGGCGTTGCCCGTTCGGAATTGGGCTGAGTACTGCAGCGGCCAAGGTGCTAAAATAGTTATGTCTCGAACGTAAGGAGGTAGATTACGATGTCCAGCCAGATGACAGAAGATGAGATCCGCAACAAGGCACGTGCGCGGGTCCATGCCAAACTGGGGTTCTTCCGGCATCTTACGGTTTACATTATTGTGAATGGGTTCCTGGTGATTATCTGGGCAATGTCTTCGGCCGGTATGTGGTGGGCATGGTGGGGACCAAGGTTTACCGGCAACCCGTGGGCCCTTAATTTCTGGCCTGCCTGGGTGATGGTTTTCTGGGGTATAGGCCTGGTGGCACATTGTCTGAGCGTTTTCGTTTTTCACGGGAACTGGGAAGAGAGCGAAATCGAAAAGGAAATACGAAGGATCAAGAAGAACCAGGCACCCGAATAGGGGATTGGGCCTTGCCCTGCTGCGCATCGGTTCAAGCCGTATGTACGGCGAGATAGACCTGATACCTGCCCAGAGCCTGCCTGATTTTCTCTCTATTCAAGGGTACTTTGGAAATGCAGGTGACCTGGTTAAAAATAAAGCTGCTGTCACGGGATGACGCTTGAAATCCCCCCTGTGCAAAAAACTTCAGTACCTCATCCCCGTTGGCAAAATGGTGCATTTTGGTTTTGGTTTTCCGTTCCAACCGTCTCTGTATCAGTCTTAAAATCCAGGTTTTGCGGGCGTTCTCATACGGGTAAAAATCCGGGGTAATCCAGGTCCCTTTGGATGCATATTTGCCGAAGAACTTTCCAATATTGTCCCTCAGTTGTTCTTTTTCCGCCATTGTTAGATAGCTGGCCAACCCCTCGTGGACAACTGCGATATTGGTTTTCCCACTGTCAAAAAACCTCTGGCCCAGCTTGTCCCAATCGTTAAAGTCGAGCGCATTTAAGGGAGAGAAATGGTGATTGCGCCTCTGGGTGATACCCTTTTCATGCAGGACTTTATCGAAAACCTGTTGTTTGATGCTGAGCATGTCCTGTAAATCAGTCTCAATGTACAGCGAATTGCCTCCAGACCATTCCAATCCCCTTGGTGACAGGCCGGCGGCGATTTCTACGACGGCAAAATCGCCGCCGAGGTTCTTCAGTATCTGGTTGACCGATAGATACCGGCTTTCGATGAAGGCAACTCTGCTCATGCTCTGTGGGGCGAACCGCGCCAGGCGTGATACGATGGAGCCGGTGCCGGTGTACAAGCGGGGCGCAGTTATCTGTTTGACAGCCCGATAGATTTCCCGGGAATAGGGCATGTCAGTATACTTGGCCCGAAGGGCGGATACCATAATGGCGGTGGGGCTGATCCTTGCGTAATCCCGGGCTGCTTTTGGTGGCAATATCTTACCGGACACGTAGCATATTATAATGCTTACTCTGTGCCTGAGAAAATTTCAGCCTGCAACCATAACAGGATAAAGTCTAAAATGCCCGGCGGGATATGACGCCTGCTGATATCAGGCGTTTTTCTTTTTGGCGATCACGATGTAGATGGCGTAAATCACGATAAGATAACCCACCAGCCTCAATATGAGAATCAGGACGGCCAGACTCGCGGCCAGCCCGATGAGAGTAAGAAGGTGGCTAAGGGCGAAAAATCCGAAAGCTATGCCGATGTACAGGACAGAGCGGACCTTTCCCGCTGTGTATGCCCAGATACCCATAATTAGTATGATAACTGATAGAATTAGGTTCACAAGTGTTATAGTATCCATATTACCAATGTCCTCCCAAATCGCATTCCGATTAAATTATAGGACTGCCGCATGGGTTATTCAACGATCAATCGAATATCTTGCCCGGGTTGAGGATACCATTGGGGTCCAGGGCCATCTTGATTTTTTTCATGGTATCCAGCAGGACCGCGTCGGCCGATGACTTGAAGAACGCCTTCTTGTCGATGCCTATGCCATGTTCGCCGGAAACCGCCCCTCCGTGCTCCGCCCCGATGGCGTAAATATCCGTCATCATGCTGCTTAAATTTTTCTTCCAGGTGTCCAGCGGCATGTCCCTGCATATTGGGTGAAGATGAACATTACCGTCCCCCGCATGGCCGTAGACTATGACTGGAATGCCGTATTTGGACTCGAGTTTTTTTACCTTTGACACGAAGCGGGCTATCTCGCTCCTGGGTACCACTGCGTCCAGTATTTGCATGGGGGCGTATTTATTTATGGCGTGGTAGAAAGTCTCCCTGGCTTCCAGCAGCCTTCTCATGGCATGCTGGCCGGGCGGCACCAGAGCGTCAGCCGCACCATGTTTCTTCACGATCTTTTCGACCTCGGTGAAATAGCCTGTTATCTCATCCTGGCTATCCGCCTCGCTTAGTATCAGCAAGAAGGCTTCGTAGCCTTCATAGGGCAGCTTTTTGCCCGTATATCCTTCCGCAATCTGCATAATGCTCTTCTCCATGAACTCCAGTCCCACGGGCTCTTTTCCCAGCATCAAAATATCAGGTACCGAGTTAATTGCATCCTGAAGGCTGTGAAAAGGGATGAATAGAGCTTCCCGAAAATTGGGACTTGTATTCAATTTTAGAGTAATCTCCGTGATGACGGCCAGTGTTCCCTCCGATCCCACCAGTAATTGCGTAAGATCATAACCCGAGGAGCATTTTACAAACTTGCCGCCGGTACGGAAGATCTCACCACCAGCCAGTACCGCCTGCAATCCCAGCACGTGGTGGCGCGTGACTCCATACTTGACCGCGTTAAGTCCTCCTGCGTTGGTTGCTATGCTGCCGCCTACTGTGGCAGTCATTTCCCCCAAAGACACGGGATAGCTCAATCCCTGAGATCCCAACTCCTCGCGCAGGTTGCCTAATGACAGGCCGGGTTGTACGATTGCCGTGAAGTTCTCCCTGTCTATATCGAGCAGCTTGTGCATATTTTCCAGTGAGAGGACCATACCGCCGTAAATGGGGATGCATCCGCCGCTTAGTCCCGTGCCCGCCCCGCGCGTGGTAACGGGGATTCGCTTTTGATTGGCGTATGCCAGTAATCTGGAAACTACTGAAGCATCCGGCGGTTTGATCACAACCTGAGGCAGGACAGGTTTGATTAGCGGGGCTTCATCATGACCATAGTCAAGTAACCTTTCTTCTGCAGAGATTACATTGCCCCGGCCTGCGAGCGATACGAGTGTTTCAATATCGGAACTGTTAATTTTGTGGAAGCGGCGCCGCCGTCCGGCTTCAGGACTCAATCCCGGTCTCCTCGAATGAGAAGCCCTTTTCGCGGAAGAGGAGAGGCAGGCGTCCACCACGTTGGAATCGTAAAGCGTAGACCGTGTTCTTGGATATTTCGTCGAGTGCAGCCTCAATGCCGCGGCTGGCACGATAAGGCCTGTGTGATGCCATGGCCTCCACAACGTCCGCCACCATGAGTATTTTAGCTTCCAGCATTATCTCGTTTTCTTTCAATCCCTGCGGATATCCAGAGCCGTCCAATCGCTCGTGGTGCTGCAGGGCAGTCTGTGCCACGGGCCAGGGGAAATCGATGGACTTGAGGATATCGTAGCTGCCCCTGGCATGCGTCTGTATAATCTGGCGCTCGATGGGGCTCAGGACACCCGGCTTGCTGAGGATTTCCATAGGCACGTAAATCTTGCCGATGTCATGAATTTTACCGGTTATTTCGACACCTTTGATAAGATCGTTCGGCAGGACCATCTCTCTTGCTATGGCCCCGGCAATCATGGCTACGCGTTGCTGGTGGCCGGCGGTATAGGGGTCCCTCATCTCAATGACCGTGGCCATGGCAGCGATAGCGCCTTCCACAGTCTTCTCCAGCCGGGTAAGGCTGTGCTCCAGTGTATCTTCGGCCTTTTTTCTCTCGGTAATGTCCCTTCCCTGACCGATTATGGCTATGGCCTTACCCTTTTCGTCCCTGATGAAGCGGAATTTGCATCTCACACCAGAGAGTGGAGCCGTCCTTCCGATACACCTCGAGATCCAGGTTGAGAACAGAATCTGGCGGCAATTCGTCTTTCTCAATCTGTTGAAGTACGGTCCAATACGTATACATTGCCTTTTGAAGCGTATCATACGTAGCAACTTTTTCGAACGGCATGGCTTTGAGCTCTTCAAGGGTGAAGCCCGTAAGTTTCTCAGCCGAAGGGCTTATCCACACCGGCTTGATATCCATATCGAATAAGACTACTACATCACTGCTGTTTTCGGCCAGGAGGCGGAAGTATTTCTCGCTCTCGGCCCTATCCAGTTCAGCCTTTCTCCTCTCCGAGATATCTCTCCCCCAGCCAATGAATCCTGTTGCACGTGCCCTGCTCGTCCCTGATAATCTGGAACTTGTTCTCGGTCCAGACAGTTGAGCCGTTCTTATGGACCATCTCAAGGTCCAGGCTATAAATATGGTCCGGAGGCCACTTGCGCTCGTCTTCTTCCCTTAGTGCCGTTTCATAAAACTCCATGGCCTTATCCCATGACTCCGCCGTGACGAGTTTATCCAGGGACATGGACTTGGTTTCATCATTGGTAAAGCCGCGTAATTTTTCGCTTGAATCACTCAACCAGATAAAATGCAGTTCCCGGTCCATAATCCATACCACGTCGGTCATGTGCTCGGCCAGTAAGCGATAAAGTTGTTCGCTTTTCTCCCTTGAATACTCAACCGATTTGCGACTACGCATGTCTTTGAACAGATAAACGGCACCCGCCGGTTCGCCGGATTCATCCGTAATCAACCTGGCTGACATTTCAGCCGGGGACAATTTCCCATCGGTCCGGACCATCTCAACTTCCATACTTTTCAATGAGCCGGTTTGAAGGAGCCGCCGGAAGGCCTCATTGGCGTCCTCAATAAGGCCCGGCCTGACGAACAGCAGGTAATTTTTCCCTATCATATCGCTTGCTATGCCGTTTGCCATCACTTTGATGGCCTTGCGGGATGCATATGTGATGACGCCTTCTTTATCCACAACTACGACGGAGTCGGGCATAGCGTCAAGGTAAGTGAGGTATTTATCATCCGCTGCGGGCACAGGCTGTTTTTCAGGTTCCACGGGCTGTGGAACGGGAACCTGCGCTTCCTGCACTGCCTGCTTATATTCTGCTACATCGAGCAGGGTGGCTGCCTGCCTGTCTGACGCGGGGACATTGGTAATATTGATGAGTACATCCTTTATCTTGCCTTCACGGTCAATGAACTTGAATTCATAGGTGTTGGGGGCCGATGCCGGGTCCAGGCGCCGCAGCAGGTAGTATCTCTTCAGCCTGGGTTGATCTTCCTTCGCCACAAACTCGATCCAGCTCTTCTTGCCCTCAATTTCCTGACGGGAATAGCCGGACATCTTTTCGAAGGCTGTATTTACCGCGGCTATGGTGGTGTCAGCGTTAATCAATATCAATGCTGTTGACGTGTTTTCCAGCGCCAGGGACAGTTCGATCAGGCGCCGCGGGCGTTGCCGCCGGTTGTCCGGGTGGAATTGTAATATCAGCCGCCTTTTCAACGGAAGCGGCTGGGACTGCCGGAGCGGCTTCTTCTGCAACCGGTTTTGCCTCGATCACCGGCGCCGGTTCCTCCGCATGAATTTCGTGCGGCGTTTCAGTTTCCCGGGCTTCAACTGCGCCCTTCTCAGGCTGAGCAGGCGCAGGTCCTGTGGCTTCATATGGCTGTATGACTATGCAGGCAGGCAAACCTTTGTCATTGTTAATCCAGGAGATATTCACGATCACAGGAAACGCAGTACCATCTTTTTTCAGTAGTGAGCTTTTTGCCTTGTCCGGTTTTCCCCGCCGGAGGATTTCCATAATTTGAGTCTGGAACTTTTCGCTTTCATCCGCCATGACCAGACCGCCTATTTTTCTCCCCAGCAAGTCCACAGCAGCAGTATAACCGAGCAGAGCGATGAACTTGTTAGATGCATGCGTGATGTGGAAGTCCAGGTCCGTAACAGCCAGAGGCTCCAGCGAAAGGTCCACCAGTGACCGGTAAAGCCGCTCTTCCTCTTTCAGGCCTTCCTCAATACGTTTTTGTTCGGTGATGTCCTGGAAGTGGACGATAAAATACGTGGGGCCTGACTCTGTATCGCCGATAAGAGAAATACTCATCCCTGTCCAGACTATCCTGCCGTCACGGGACTGCAGACGCCTTTGAGCCGGAGTCTCAGGCTTCTCAAGTGACAAGAATAAAGCCATAATGTCCCCGCACGTTTCACGGTCTTCGGGACAAATGACGTCATCGAAACGGCTTTCCAGTATCTCCTTCTCTTCATAGCTGAGCATGTCGCAGAAAGCCTTGTTGACTTTGAGAAAGATGCCGTCGGTCCCGATGATGGCCAGGCCTGTTGTAAGGTCCTCAAAGGCCGATTGAAAGCGTTTTTCTGCTTCCCTCCATGCTTTCTCTACGGAGTGCGGCTCAGAGATATCCATCCAATGGCCGAGGGTAAGCCAGTTGCCGCCATATTTAAAATATGTGATTTTCTCACTTATCCATTTTTTTTTGCCTTCACGTGTGGTTATCTTGAATTCATGACTGGTATTCTCTTCTTCCTCCTCGAAAAGGGGAGCCATGTTCTGCTTGGGCATATGGCGGTAGCGCGGATTAATCAGGCGAAGGTAATCCTTGCCCGAAAGCTCGTCCTGGCTGTAGCCCGTAATATGGCGAAACTCGATGTTTGTATAAATGAACTTGCCGTCGCGGGTAATATATATACCCGCGGGAGAGTTCCTGAACAGGGCGGTGCAAGCTCTGCCGCCGCTTCAGGCAGGATCTTAAGGACATCTGTCTTGTCGGATATTACATCCATATCTTTGTTCCCGATCACACTCACCTCATAACTATTGGTGTCCGGGTACCGATACGGGAAAAGACCGGACATTCACGAGGACTATTTTACATTGATTGTCACAATGAGTAAAAACCACGTATACTGGCAGCGCAGTTGAAGTGCTATAATAGCATCAATATTCAGATTTTAGATGCAGGTTAAGTATCGAAACAGGATATGAAAGCAGTCTATTTTGTTGCAGCAATATTAATAATTCCTCTGGCATTTGTCGTGCCAGCATGCGCAAAGCCGCCGGTTGGGCTGCCGGCTGAAATACCGGTTGGATGTCTGCTGGCGTCTTCGGCTGCACCTGCATGGGGGCCGAACCTGATTAAAGCTACACAGGTTGGTGTAGAATCCGTAAACAGCCAGGGCGGTATAGAAGGTAAACCGCTAAAACTCATTTTTCAGGATGAAGGTCCCACGCCGGCCACTTCGTTGTATGCGGCCCACGAACTGGTGGAACAAAACGGGGTGCAGGTGATAATAGGAGGCACGACCAGCGAGGACGTAATGGCAGTGGGGCCGTACGTTGACAGCAAGGGCGTTTTGTCTGGTGTCGCCTACGGCAACATCGAGCTCATTGTCTGATTACGGCTGGTCAGGCTGGGTGTTCCGCGTTCCTCCTGGCGATTCTTTGCAGGGAGGGGTGGTTGCCAGGATAATGAAGGATAAAGGATATAAGAAAATCGCCATGCTCGTTCAGGACTCTGTTTATGGAAGGGGCGTGGAAAGCACGACCACGGAGTTTCTCAGGGGGCTGGCCGAAGTCGTGGTCTCGGTAAAGTATGACCCGGCGAAATTGAGCTACTTAGCCGAATTAAACATGATCAAAGATAAGAAACCGGATTGCATTCTGCATGCCGGTTACTCTGATGACGGAGCGGTCATTTATGAACAGGCGCTTGAAGCAGGGATGGACAATATCCCGTGGATTGCGGTTGACGGGGTCTATGATATGCCGCTTGATAAGTATACAGATGCTGCCAGGTTTATGGAGAAAGCAGTGACGGGTACAGTGCCGGTGCCCGACAGCAAATCGAGTAATTACATGGAATTTGCGGACAGATACAGGGCGCTGTACGGTTTCGAGCCAACCATATACTGCGACGCAGCTTACGATGCTGTGAATCTCGTTGCCGCGGCTATAAGGTCCGTTCGGGTTTACCACGGTGCGGAAATCAAGGACGCTTTACTTAAGGTGGGTAGTGGGTACCATGGGGCCAGCGGTGTAATTACATTCAATTCATCGGGAGAACGCCAGGCCGGAATTTACGGGATATGGAAGGTGGCAATGGAGGGTACACAGTATCAGTTCGAAATCACGGGTCAGCCCGTGACGTTTACCAGGTCAGGCCTTAGATAAAACCACCGCAGGCTTTTCAGCCTGAGAGCCCCGAATATTATCACCCCACAGCAAATCACAATGCCGGCAATTCCTGCGCCCTTATGCTTTCCCGCTGCGGTCCCGATCAGGCTGAAAATGAGGCCAAGTAGAGCGGCAGGGATGTTAAGCCAGTTAATCCATCCCAGAAAAGGAACAATGGTGAGTACCAGTACGAATGAGCTTATCAGTCCCAGGATCAGGCCTACTATAGACATCTATACGTCCTCCGTGGCGGGCTAACCGGGTGGCCGGATTTCAATGCGGCAAACCATCTGCCGAATAGTAGGGGTAGTCCTGTGTAATAACGAATTTTCCCCACCTGCTGATATGGCCGTATTCAAGGTGGCATTTCTGGCAGAGTATGATGCAATTGTGAAGCGATGTGTCTCCCCCGAGTTCGGCAGGTTTCTTGAAATGAGGAAAACCTGCATCTACCTGAAGAGGTTCGCCGCAACGGGCGCAGGCTTTTTTCTGCCTTACGAAGGCCTTGTCTTTGACATCCTGTTCAAATTCCTTGGGACTCATATCTATAAACCCCGTATTTAACCTTTAGGTTTAATTTAAGCACAACCTGCAATCGATTTCAATTGCGTGCGCCAATTTCAAGGTTCACGGCATCTATTATGTCCGGCACGATCGTTTCCAGTTGAGGGGAAAGATTAAGGCCGTGAGACGTATCTACCGGCTCAACCCCTATAAGGATAACTTCAGGACGGCGTATGTTTAGTTTTTTCATCATCAAGAGACTGTCCAATATTCCCAGTCCGTGCAGAGATACAGGTGATTCCTCGGAAATATTTTCGTCGCGGATTTCCAGGCGATAGATAGAACCAGGCGTATCCCCGCCTTTCAACGCATCCACGATGACGAGTTTTGTCACTTTTTCATCCAGCAGGGAAAGGAGGTCAGGCGCTGTGCCTCCGTCGATCAGTTCGACATTATCGTATTTGCCGGTCTCTCTCATTTTCTGGATGATGCGGATACCGATGCCGTCGTCACGGCACAGAGGGTTGCCAATTCCCAGTACCGCCGTCCGGCATTTATCGTTCATGGGATCAACATATCCGCGGCAGTATTTCGCCGGTGGGCATATCTATTATACGTGAGGAACCGATCCTGGTCTTCATTACCAAGCGTCCTTTGTGGCTGCCTGTAACCTCTCCAATGATGGCAGCCTGCGGCGCATAGACATTCTTCTTCATGGCAATGAGCACTTTGTCTGCATCCTCCGGCGCCACTGCTGCTACGAGCTTGCCCTCGTTGGCTATAAACAGAGGGTCAAGGCCCAGTAATTCACAGGCTCCGCGAACTCCGTCGTGCACGGGTATTTTATCCTCTTCTATTTCAATACCTGCGCTGGATTGCCTGGCGAATTCGTTGAGTGTGGAGGCCAGGCCGCCGCGGGTAGGATCACGAAGACTGTGAATATTATGGCTGACCTGCAGCATTTCCTGCACCAACCGGTTGAGGGGTGCGCAGTCGCTGGAGACCGGGACTTTGAATTGAAGGCCTTCGCGCTGGCTCATGACGGCAATGCCGTGCTCGCCTATACCGCCGCTCAAAATAAGTTTATCGCCCTGCCGGGCGTTTGATCCCGAGATATCCAGCCCTTCATCGATTATTCCGATGCCGGCAGTGTTGATAAAGAGCCTGTCGGCTTTGCCGTGGTTAACAACCTTGGTATCTCCCGTTACTATCTGTACTCCGGCTTCGTCAGTGGTTGCCCTGACGGACTCAATTACCCTTCGCAAATCCTCAAGCTCCAGGCCTTCTTCAATAATCAATGCAAGGCTGATGTAAAGGGGCCTCGCTCCGCTCATGGACAGATCGTTGACAGTCCCGCAGACAGCGAGCCTGCCGATGTTACCGCCCGGGAAAAAGATGGGGTTGACGACATAGCTGTCCGTTGTAAATGCCAGTTTGCCCGACAACCTAAAAACCGCTGAATCATCCATACGGGAGAGGATCGTGTTGTTGATGGGCGGGACCAGTATTTTGTCGATCAGGTCGTGGCTCAGTTTGCTCCCGCTGCCGTGGGCCAATAAGATCCTGTCATTCATGGAAATCTCCATACTGGTAATAAGCTGCGCACGTGCCTTCCGAGGAAACCATGCACGGGCCAATGGGGTTCTCAGGCGAACATACTTTCTCGAATAACTTGCATTGCGGCGGCTTGAGGACACCCCGCAACACTTCGCCGCAGCGGCAACCCGGAGCTTCCCTGACCGGGAGTGTCTGGATATTGAAAACTTTATCTGCATCGAAGCGGACGTATTTGTCCTTTATTTTATAGCCGCTTGCCGGGATAGTGCCGATACCACGCCAGTCGGCGCCGGCAACATCTAATACTTCGTTCATCAGCTCAAGTGCCCGAAGGTTTCCTTCAGGTTTAACGCCGCGTGTGTAAGCGATTTCCACCCGCGGGCTATTACTTTCTATCTGCTCAACCAGCATCTCAACAGCTTGCAGGATGTCTACGGGTTCGAAACCGGCGACCACACAGGCGATGCCATAATCCCGTGCGTATGATTCGTAGGGACGAGTGCCGATAATGGTGGTAACATGGCCGGGGCAGATTATACCGCTCAATTTTATCTCGCCGAGGTCGAGCAGCGCTTTCATAGCCGGAGGAGTCATCTTAAGATGGCAAAGCACATGATAATTAGGAAGGCCTTCCCTGGCTGCCTGGATGATCGAAGCTGCAATCGTCGGTGCTGTGGTCTCGAATCCAATGCCGATGAACGCGATTGATCTCGAAGGGTTATCCCTGGCAATCTGAAGTGCGTCCTGGGTAGAATAGACTATTCGTATGTCGCCGCCTTCGGCCCGAGCCTTTTGCAGGCTTGAGTAGCTGCCCGGGACTTTTAACATATCGCCGAAAGTGGTCACTGTGACGTTGGGTATTGCCGAAAGGGCTATTGCCCTATCTATATCGTGGTTGGCAGTAACACAAACGGGGCATCCTGGCCCGGAAAGCATTTCAATGGTGGGAGGAAGAAGCTGCCGGATGCCGTTGCGCATAATGGCTACAGTGTGGCCGCCGCAAAACTCCATCAGCCGTGCCGGTTTGGTGGAAGTGTGGGCGATCTTTTGTGCCAGCTTCTGCGTAAGGCCGGCATCCCGGAACTCATCAATGAACCTCATCAAGTAGTAATTCTACTTGAAGTGAAACTCAATCTACAAACCACTTAACTGGATTATGGGAAGGAGCTTCAGGGTCCCATAATTATTGTTTCCAGGACGCGATGCCGGTATCCGTGCAATTCGTGCGCGTAATGCGGACCTGGTTGGATCCATCGGCGTTCATGATATAAATCTCGCCGTTGTCATTGATACAGTCGCGCTTGGAGTAGAAAACGATCCTGGTGCCGTCGGGGGACCATGCGGGATATTTATTGTCTGCGGTAATATCTGTAATGCGCACGCGGCCGGTCCCGTCAGCGTTCATCACGTATATCTGGAACTCACTGTATTCGTTTGAATGAAAGACTATTTTGTTGCCGTCGGGTGACCATGCCGGGTAAGCTTCGATGAATTTATTATTGCTTAGTCGCACCTGGTTGCTGCCGTCTGCGTTCATAACATATATTTGCGGCGTTCCATCGCGGTCGGTCTGAAAGGCGATCTTTGTACCGTCGGGCGACCATGCGGGTGCGGCATCATCGAAGGTGTCGCTCGTTATTCGCGTCTTGCCGCTCCCATCGGAATTCATTACGTAAATTTGTTCGTTGTTATCCCGGTCCGATGTATAGACGATCTTTTTGCCGTCGGGCGACCATGCCGGCAGCGAATCGTTTGATGTATTATCGCTGAGCCTGACCTGGTTGCTCCCATCCGCATTGATAACATAGATCTGCTGGTACCCATCCTTGTCGGAATAGAAGGCCACTTTGGAGCCATCCGGAGACCATTTTGGGAATGCTTCTGAGCCTGTCTTGTTCTTGGTCAGCCGCATAAAATTGGTCCCGTCTGCGTTTGAGGTATAGAGCTGGGGACCCTCTGCATCGTCGGTACCTGACATGAAAACAAGTTTCCCGGGCAATCCCCTGACACTGGCCGTACCGTTGTCGGTCCGGTTGAACGTGCCCTGTGGTGATATCGGATTAATTTGAACGAATTGCTGCTTGGGAGGCTCTGATATGGGTTTACTAACCTTATCGAACGCACTGCTATTGTCCGCTGGTACCGCCGGAGCGCAGCCGAATGCCGCACTGAGAACGCCAAGTGCAATGATAATAATTGCCGAAACTAAAAATACTTTCTTCAAATTCATCTTATTCTCTACCTTCGCCTGCTTCTACCATACGTTCCAGCAGGCTAAGCGTTTCCTGCGCTTCTTCTTCGTCAAGTACGTTTAAGGCGTAGCCCGTATGCAGCAAAACGTAGTCGCCGACCCTGGCCTCGGGGGTAAGAGCGATGCTGACCTTGCGGCCAACGCCACCTATATCTACTTCGGCCTGGTCGCCTTCAACAGAAATAATCTTTACGGGTACTGCCAGACACATGTTAGAAGTATAGCCTACAGACGCACCAAAATCCAAATACGAAAGTGCAGATTGAATCTATTGGTAAAACGAGAGTCCGTCCTTCACAGCCGGATATGGTGATCGGGCAGTAAATAGTATAATACCTTAACCCTGCTGGATTGTTTTCAGCAGACGGGGGAATCTAATGCCAATTGCAGGCGGACATTTGTAAATGAACCGGAACAGGCCATCATGGATCAATCTATGCATTGCGGCCTTAATCACCGCTGCGGCTGTTTACCTGGTTATCTACTATGTTATGGCAAATAACCGCCTCCAGCCGGCCGCAAATGATGCGCAGGTCACCCAATCGCCCGTCGCCAGTACGAATTCACAATCCAGACCGGCAGACCGCGCGCAGGTTTATTATGGCAAACAGCCTCCCTACCTGGTATACAAGGGCGGCCCGCATATCCACCTGGTAAGCAATGCAAAATCGCAGGAACCAACCTGGCAAGAATTGAGGGACTTTATTAAAAGTGATAGTACCGACAGCAAAACATATAACCTTGCAACGTTCCCGTGCGGCGCTTTTGCGCAGGAGGTCTACAATAACGCCGAAGCGCACGGGATACGGGCCGCCTGGGTCGCCATAGATTTTGCGGACGAAACGGAGGGTCACGCCATCAATGCGTTTGAAACGACTGACCTCGGGCTGGTTTACATTGATTGCACGGGTGACAAATCAAAAGTGACCACTCATAAATATGCGGCCGGCGACAAGGGGAGGACGTTTGGAGATCCTTCCAGTTGCGACAGAATCGCCTACGTGCAAATAGGAAAAGAATATGGAATTATAAGTCTGGAAGTGGCCGGGTCACCTGAATACACGTATTACGTTCAATACAAGAAAAACCTTGCCAAATTCGAATCTGACCTGGAAGCCTATAATAGCGATTCCAAGAAATATGACGACGAGGTGACCAGGTTCAACGAATGGGTATCGGGAAAGACAATGAGTTATTTTTCCGCCGACTACACCAGGGCTAATCAATGGAAGGACCAGCTCAATAGTGAACTCAAGGATTTAAACCAGAGGGCCAAGTCTCTGGATAACACCGGCGACAGCCTGGGGGCATTCTGGGAGCCGAAAGGCATTGTCAAAAACATTGAGATTTACTGGTGATATGTTATTTTGAAGCCAATTTGCGTAAACTTTAGATACATTTAAAGGAGAGACATGATAGCCTACAAAATACAGACGCCCGACGAAGTGCTGGCCTGGGCGCAACAAAGTAATTGGATGCTGATCTGGGCCAATGAGGACTATAGCACCTGCGCCTTTGTGGCGACCGGCGGCAATATCGTCGAGTTTCACTTCGACAGGAACAAGGCTACGGTCCGGACGCTCCTGTCCTATGAGTGCAAGTAGGTCCCGTCTACCGTAACCGATTTCTCCTGCAAAGGTCCTCGCGCCTTCCTGCAATGATGGCGTGTTAAATCTGTTCAAGCTAATTCCATGTCTCCATTTGCATCAATTCATCAAAACAGGGATAATACTAGTTTTGATTGACCGGGTAATCAATAATTTTAAGGAGGAGCCATGACCGGAGCCCTATCAGGAGTTCGTGTACTGGATTTTAGCCGAATGTACGCGGGCCCATTTTGTTCAATGATTTTAGGAGAGTTGGGGGCGGAGGTCATTAAGATCGAGTTCAGGGAGAGCGGCGATGCCTGCCGTACTATACCACCCATTACGGAATGCGATGAAGGTTACGCCTTTTCTATCCTGAACCGCGGCAAGAAAAGTGTAACCCTGGAGCTGAAGTCCGAAGAAGGCAGAAAAATATCGCTTGAGCTGGCTGCAAAATCGGACATACTGCTGGAGAATTTTTCACCCGGTGTAATGGACAGGCTGGGGTTGGGCTGGGAAGTGGTAAATAAGGTTAACCCTGCTTTGATCTATGCTTCCTTGTCCGGGTTTGGACAAACGGGACCAAATGCCGCAAGGCCGGCTTTTGATACCATTGCGCAGGCTATGGGTGGACTCATGAGTGTGACCGGGTTCCCTGAGAACCCGCCGACCAAGTCCGGGCCTCCAATAGCTGATCTTGGCGGTGGCGCCTACACTGTTATTGGTATACTTGCGGCCTTGCAGCACAAGAATGTCACCGGCAGGGGACAGCACGTGGATATATCTCTGCAGGATTGTGTCTGGCTTATGGCGGCCGTGGAATCCCTCGGCCACTATTTCATGACGGGAAAATCACCGGGCCGGATGGGCAATATGCATCCCGGTATCGTTCCATGGAATGCCTACAAAGTGGCTGACGGCTATGCCGTTCTCTGCATCGTAACCATTGGGCACTGGCAGAAGATGGCGGAGGTTATGGGCCGGCCTGATCTTGTAGCTGATCCCGAAACATTGAGCCTGGCGTCAAGAGTACAGAGAAGGGCTGAGCTTGATTCCATCCTGGCCGACTGGGTAAAAGATAAGACCTTGACTGAATTGCAGGCCCTGATGGACGAGGCAGGTTTGCCCTGCGCCCCGGTGATGGATACGGAGCAATTGGTGAAAGATGAAAATATGAAGAGTCGTGAAATGATTGTTCAGGTTGAGCAAATGCTCTCAGGGCCGTTGCCGATGCCCGGATCAATTTTTAAGATGTCCGAGACACCGGGTGACCCTCTTAATCCTGCACCCTTCCTCGGTGAGCATAACAGCGAGGTCTATGAAGGGATACTGGGCTATAGCGCAGAAACAATTGCCGGGCTGATGGACAAAGGGATCATATAAAGGATCTGTGACCCTGACCCAGCCCTCTCTCAAGGGACCTTCGCGAACGCCTTTATGTGGCTGCTCCGGCAATAACTGCCTGGCCCAATGATATTCCGCCGTCGTTGCACGGCACCTGCCGGTGAGAGAGGACGGTGAAGCCGGCTGACTTCAGGCGCTCGGACACCTTTTTGAACAGCAGCCTGTTCTGGAAACACCCGCCGCTCAGGGCCACGGAATTAAGCCCGGTAGACTCCCTGGATTTTCAGGCAAACTTCGGCGGCCATCGCTGCGATTGTATTGTGAAATCTCATGCCTATGAGTGATTGAGAACATCCCCTGAGCAGATCATTGAGCACGGCTGAGATAAGATCATGCAGCAGTACAATTTGATAAGTTTCATCACCGGTCAGGGTAAATGGATACGAACCCTGTTCATCTGCCGATTCGTAGGACTTCATCTCCATTTCGATGGCTGCCTGCGCCTCGTAGTCAATGGTCGCACGGATGCCGGACATGGCTGATACGGCATCGAAAAGGCGGCCCATGCTGGATGTAAGCGGTGAGTTGAGGTTGGACTCCACCTGTTTGCGGACAAGGTCCAATTCAACCTTGTCGATCCTGCTTAAAAAGCCCAGCCTTTTATCGAGAGCGTTGTCCCCGAGCAGGGCGATTATATACCCCAGCGCTATTCTGTAAGGTTTCTTGATAGCGGCTGACCCGCCCGGCAACGGAAGGTACTCAAGCTGTCCCACGCGTTTGAAACCTTTATAGTCGGCGACCATGAACTCCCCGCCCCAGATTTGCCCGTCTGTGCCGTACCCGGTGCCGTCGAAAGCCAGGCCTATGACAGGCCCTTCAACTCCGTTATCGGCCAGGCAGGATGCAATGTGGGCGTGATGATGCTGGACGGGTACCGGCCGGACGCCTGTTTTTTCCGCCTGCTCGATGGCGTATTTGGTTGGCAGGTACTCGGGGTGCATATCATAGGCTATGACCTCAGGCTGTATACGGAAAAGCTGTTTATATAGCTCGATGGTCCGTTCGTAGTGCTCCATGGTTTCCAGGTTTTCCATATCTCCGATATGCTGGCTGACAAAGGCGTGGTTATCCCTGGTCAGGCAAAACGTATTCTTCTCCTCTGCGCCGCAGGCAAGTATCTGGGGCAACGGTTTAGTGAGATGGATTGGGAAGGGCGCATAACCCCTGGCCCTGCGCACCAGTTGGGGTATTTCGTCCACGACCATGGCCACACTGTCATCATAGGTCGAATAAATGCCGCGGTTATGCAGAAGGAAGTAATCTGCGATATGGCCCAACCTGCGTAAAGCTTCCGTATTCTCTCCTGCTATGGGCTCCTCGCTGACATTCCCGCTGGTCATGATCAGCGGCAGACCGGCTTCCCTCATGATAAGATGATGAACAGGCGTGTAGGGAAGCATTACCCCGAGATATTTGAGGCCGGGACCAACCTCAGGGCAAATAGGTGATCCTGGTTTCCATTTCAACAGCACGATCGGGCTCTGCGGGGACTTCAGCAGCTTCTCCTCGGCTTCGCTGATTTCACACAATTTCCGGGCATTTGCAATGTCCTGAACCATCACAGCAAAAGGCTTGGATGGCCTTCTCTTCCGCTGTCTCAAAAGAGCGACAGAGGCTGCATTTTCGGCGCTGCAGGCCAAAAGGAAGCCTCCCAAACCCTTGATGGCAATGATCTTTCCTTCTTTCAATAAAGACGCCGTTTTTTCGATGATATCGTCATAAAGGATGTCCTTTCCCTGGTTATCGGTCAGTTGAAGGCGCGGCCCGCATACGGGGCAGGCATTGGGTTGGGCGTGGAACCGGCGGTCCAGAGGGTCCTCGTATTCGCGCTGGCAATCAGGGCACATCTTGAAAACCGACATGGTGGTCAGGGGCCGGTCATACGGGATGTCCTTAATGATAGTGAAGCGCGGGCCGCAGTTCGTGCAATTTGTGAAAGGATAATGGAAGCGGCGGTTGCCCTCTGTGAAAACATCTTCAAGGCAGGGCCCGCAGGTGGCAATATCGGGAGATACGAGCTGGTACTTTCCGGGCTGAGCTACGCTGTGCCGTATCTCGAACCCCTTGTAACCGGCCGGCGCGCCGAAACTCACAGATATCCCCTCTATCCTCGCCAGCGGCGGGGCTTTCTTCTCAAGGTCCGAAATAAAAAGGTCAAGGGTTTTACGATCGCCCTCAACCTCGATCTTCACGTCCTCGGAAGTGTTGCAGACCCAGCCTTTGAGATGGTGTTTACTTGCCAGACCGTATACGAAGGGCCGGAAGCCTACTCCCTGGACCACACCCCTGGCGCTGATGCGGGCCAGCTCAAAATCACCGTTATCTGACATAAAATCGATTGAATTGTACTTCAAGCCGTTAAGCCGGGCAAGGCAAAATTAAAGGAAAAGGAAAAAGCAGCAGGCCAGTTTGCTTTTCTCATAGAGGAGACATCTGTCTGAGGTTATCTAGGTTAAACTCCTTTGTCTGATATTGGTAATAATACTTGCGATGCTGCCGATGATGAAGGTTATCGGAAAAACTATCAGTGCCATAATGAAAAAAAATGGCTCATCACTACCTTTCCAGAAGTTCTCACCAAAAATAAATAGCAATGATCCGTAAACTAAATTGTGCAATACAACACATATGGGGATACCTATAATAGATGCACCGGTCAACAAAAGAAAATAGCGTAAAGGTTTAGCCATTTTCCCTTTGATAGTAAATATAATAAGTGATAGGCCGAGTAGTATTAATACCACGCCTGTCACCAGAAGGGATGAGTCTCCGAGTAGAAGTTTTTTTAAACCAGGAATAAAGAAAACAGCGATTATAACAACGAAAATAGCCAGGAGGGAATAAAATGCGGCCCATGCGACACTCTGGTAAGTCTTAACTACAGTATTATTCATTTCACCATTATAAACCAATGGCGGAACATTTATAACACCGGCATCTAATGGAGGGATAAATAAAGGTAAGGCCGAGTTGGAGTATCTCTTCTGTCAGCTTAATGAAGCCTTTCCCTCTAATTTGTATTTTCTTTGAGAAGATTATTCTCATAAGTAGTTATAAGTATGAGTGTCCAGGCAGGGATGTAGGTTATCCAGACTTCATTTTCCAGCCAGGGGACGTTTTCCATGCCGGGATAAAACATGATAAAGGCCACGCCCATATCAGAGATGAACATCAAAAAACCCGCAAGGGCAAATCTGACAGCTACCTTCTTAGAGTAGTAGCCCCGGCGCAAGGTGCAGATGGAGCTCCATGCCATGAAACTCACTACCAGAGCGAAAACAAGGGCAAAGATCAGGAATGCGCCGCTGATACGTGGTACCAGGATTATAAGCACGGGTATTACCACAGCGAGGACTGGTATTGCAGCTAAAATATCCTTTATTGCGAAGCTGAATCTCCTGGTATATACCCAGATAAGGCAGACATAACCGCTTAGAAAACCTGCCATACCACAAATTTTAACTATTAGAAGGACATCAGAAAAATTGGATAATACATTCCAGAGAAATACCAGAAAGAAATCGCCGATAAAAAGGAATATGATAGCCAGGCCAAGTATCTTGTGTATGCGTGTGGGCTTCGTTGCGAAGAGTGACGCGGTAAATATCGTGGCTATCAACGTGTATTTGGCCACGCCTTTAGCTGCGAGATTATTTACTGGAACATGAGACAAAACCAGTATCCCTGTCAGTAGCACCATGAGCATAGCGAAAATAACTTTCTGTGTCAGATTCATGCTTTACCTCTTGTACCTCATCGATTTTATCATCCGCGACCTTGCTTTATGTGCCTGTCGCTAATGAATAAAGCAAGTAGGATTAAACTTGGGATATTGTAATACAAAAAGGGGTGCACCGTATACGGTGCACCTGGCGCTGATACGGGCCAGCTCAACATGATCAGAGTCTTTTATCGGCACGGCTGAATTGTACTTCAGCTATGAACGACTGACTAAGTATCCGCAGGCATTCGAATTTCAGGTTTTACCCTGGTCTATCAGGGTAAGGATATTTTCGACCAGTTTTATATGTCCCACTTCCTGCGCTGCGATTGCTTCGAGCTTCCCTTCTAATACCTTATCGTTAACCATACCGGCGCTTGCGCTGTGCAGTTTAAGAGCCATTTTTTCTTTTTCAAGCTGTGCGGAAAAGATTTTCTTCAGGTCTATTTCATCGGGAGCGGGTTCGAAGTCCCACTGCGGCTTACCGCCCAGAGCTGTAATGGCATCAGCCACCGTATCCGCATGCTTGATTGAGACAACCCCAAGGATATTAACCATTTGCTTTATATCAGGATCTTTTATAGCCCTGTTAATCAACGGATAATGAATGATAAGTGAATATTCGAGTTTCAGCGACTCATTGAGCAAATCCAAAATCTGATGCTTCTTTTCCACCTGTGCCACCTCCTATTTTCAACTCAATTGTAGGCTTCGTTTAAAGACATGACAAAAAAGGCGGGGTTGCAGCCCCGCCTTTTATTGATCTCACAGATGGTCCTTATCTTCTGACTGCCACCCTGGCTTTTTCTTCTTCAACGAGTTTGCGGCATAACTGCTGGCCATACAATGACCTGGGCAATTCAGCCCTGAACTCGACGTACCTGGGGACCTTGTAGGCGGTTAGCTTCGTTCTGCAATAGGCTTTAAGATCTTCTGCGGTCAGGCTCATGCCTTTGTACAGTACTACCCATGCTTTGACCGACTCTCCCTGGGCTTGATCCGGGACGCCGCGCACACACACATCAGCTACGGCAGGATGTGCCTTGATCACCTGGACGATTTCATAAGGCCAGACCTGGAAACCACTGACCTTGATGAGTTCCTTCTTGCGCGATGTGACAAATATGTATCCTTCCCTGTCTATGTACCCGATGTCGCCGGTGTACAGCCACCCGTCGCGCAGCATTTCTGCGGTATCTTCGAGGCTGTTCCAGAAACCAAGCATGAGTTGCGGGCATTTGATCAGTACTTCCCCTTCCTGCCCGTATGAAAGTTCATGGTTCGGGTCATTGGCGTCAACTATTTTTATCTGCACATCGGGCAGGGGGAGGCCTATTGAGCCCGCCTTGCCCTTCTTGCCTGCAGGTTCTGCAATTACTGCTGCTGAGGTCTCGGTAAGACCGTAGCCCTGAATGAGCTTAACACCGGTTTCCTTGGTAAACCTGTCCTTTGTCTGCTGTGACAATGAAGATGCCCCGGAAATTGCCAGTTTAACGGAACTAAAATCGATTTTTCCTTCTATTACAGCAGGATGATTTGCCAGCGCGGTGAATAACGTGGGTACACCTGGAAATAGTGCAGGCTTAACCTTCTGGATCGTATCCAGGATATCACCGTGGTCGCGCGGGTCAGGCACCAGAGCCAGTGTGCTGTGCGCCAGTATACCTGTGCAAAGCACGGCAGCGTTGCCGAAGATGTGAAAAAGAGGAAGATTAAGCAGTATCGTGTCATCCCAATCGGCGAGGGCGGGCTTCAGCCATGCGCGTACTTGCATTGCTTCCGCCATCAAAGCGCTGTGCGTCAACATGATTCCCCTTGGCGTGCCGGTAGTTCCACCGCTTTGCAAGATGAGAGCTACATCGTTCAGCCCCGTCTTGATATCTTCGAGATGCCCGTCTGCATAGCGCTGGATGAGGTCATCGAACCTCTGATCTCCGGCGACAAGAAGTATCTCACGATCCCTGGATGCAACCGAGGTTTCCAGTTTGTATGTATATCCTTTGACGTTCACAGGTACAACCATACGCAGTCTCGGATGGCGTGCCTGAAATGATTTTATTACCGGGTATAGAGTGCTGTAGACTATCGCCACCGTGGCTCCACATTGATTAATGCCGTTTTCGAGTTCCTCTTCCGTATAAAGCGGATTGAGGGGCACAGGTATACATCCTGCCTTCCATGCGCCAATCTGCGCAATCACAGCTTCAGGGCTGTTGGGAAGCAGCAGCGCTATTGTATCCCCTCTCCTCACGTTACTTGCCTCAAGCGCCAGTGCCAGGGCGTCACTCTGTTTATCGATCTCCCCATATGTATACCGGCTGTCCCTGAACACAAGGAACGGATGGTTCGGCTTCCTTTTTGCCGTTTCCACAAATATGTCCAGCACCGTCCGCTGTGGATACGGCTCCAACGTGTGCGGGACGCCCCTGTCATAGCTCTTCTGCCAGACTTGTTCTTTCATAGTACACCTCCTATAAGACCAGCCTGTAAATCCAGATCATATGCGGTAAATTAATTAGGTCTAAATACGAAATACCTCAAAAATTGACTGCATAATTAATAAATTAGGCTTTTTTGACGCAATAATATATGACTTTTGTCGCTTTGCAGAGTGGGGTGAATTTGCGCAAAGAAAAAAGGCGGGCCGTCGGCCCGCCTTTTTGAATATTACACTTAGACCTGTCTACTTGAACTTGACTTCCAGCATATGTGTAGAGCAGGAGACGCAGGGATCATAGGCCCTGACCAGCATCTCCATGGTCAGTTTGATCTCATCCTGCGGCTTATCCAGTATCTCGGGAAGCAGCTTCTCGAAATCGTGCTGGATGCTGTTATGGTTCTCATTTGTGGGGATGATGATATTGGCGGCGATGCATTTACCGTCATCATCGAAAGTGTAGTCGTGGAAAAGTATTCCCCGGGGAGCTTCTACGGCACCCACGCCCCTGCCAGCTTTTACCTTGACCTCAGGCTTTTCCTGTTTGATGCCCCTAGTGAGCAGCTTATCGAGGATTATTATGCTGTTCTCGACGGCGTGCATCGTTTCCACCAGCTGGGCGGCGCTGATCAAGAAGGGGTTGTAGACCGGGGCTTTCATGCCCAGGTCCTGCGCTACCTTCTTGGCCTTGGGGTGGAGTTTGTCGTGGTTCAGGTTGAATCGCGCCAGGGCGCCTACCTGGTAGGACTCCCTCAGGTGCTTGGTGAACTTCGCCGTAGACCAGGGGACGCAGAACTCGTTCGTCACTTTGAGGTAGTCATTTATGGGGACCGGCTTGGTATCGCTGGAGCCGATCTGTCCGCCGACAAAAGCGTATTCGTTTGGCTTGACCAGCGCAATGTACTCGGTCTCACGGACGAAATCCGGGAATTTGAGCGTCTTGAAGAGGTCGACTGTCTTCACCAAATCGTCCATATACCAGCCTTCCAGGGTGGTCTTAATAGATTTCAACTGCTCTTCGGTCGGCAATTTAACGAAACCGCCGGCTACCTGGGACAGCGGGTGCGTCTTGCGCCCGCACAGTATGTCAGCCCAATCATTGGCGATATTTCTTCAGCCTCAGCGCTCTCAATACTACGTCTGTGTGGGTAGTAGCCAGAGGGATGACGCTGCCGACGCCCAGGAAATCGGGCGCAACCAGGAAATAAGTGTGAAGGACATGGCTGGTCACCGTCTCAGCATCGAACAGGAGTTGGCGAAGAAGGCCGGCCTGCTCGGTCAGCTTTACACCAAAGGCCGCCTCGACTGCTTCGATGGACGCTGTTGAGTGTGCTACCGAACAGATTCCGCAGATGCGCGGCGCAATGAAATTAACATCGCTGTAGCTCAAACCGCGCAGCATGGACTCGAAAAAGCGCGGGGATTCGGGGACTTCCCATTTACACTCTTCGATCTTACCGTCCTTGGCGTTGACGACTATATTTCCGTGCCCTTCGATGCGGGCAACGTGATGGACTTTAAAATTCACGGTTTTTGTTGTCATGATTTTGCAACCTCCAGAGTTCCGTTAAAGATCCGGTATTTGCCGAGGATGTCTTTAGGTGTCAGGTTGTACCTGGCAAGGAGTTCCTTCTCAGCATTCAGGTTGGGCTCGCTGACCAGCCCGCGGCAGCCCCAGCAGTGCCTTCCGCTGTTCACGCAGATGGCGTTGCAGCCGCCCTGGGTGACCGGGCCGAAGCAGGTCTGACCGCTCTCGTAAACGCAGATGTTCTCGTTAAGCTTGCACTCCACACAGACCGGGTCTTTATACTGTTCGAACTTTTTGCCCGTCAGCAGGCATTTGACCAGTCTGATCACCTCGCCCCTGATGGGTGGGCAGCCGGGGATGGATACGTCGACCGGGACAACGGCGTGGACCGGCCTGGCAGGAATAGTTTTATAGTATTTTGCAGCTTCGCCGTAGACGAGTTTCAGGTTCTCTTCCATCGGGTAGAAATTCTTGAGCGCATTAACGCCGGCCGTGCAGGCGCAGGCGCCCAGCGCGACGAGTATCTTGGCGTTGTTCCGGATGCCCTGCACCCGTTCGATCTCCTTCTCGGTGGTTATGCTGCCCTCGATGAAGGCAATGTCGTAATTGTCGGAATGGTCGGAGCTCGCTTCGCGGAACTCGACGATGTCGACAGCGCCAATGAGGTCGACGATCTCAAGATTGAAGTTGAGCACTTCGAGCTGGCAGCCTTCGCAGCCTGTGAAATCGAAGAAAGCAACCCTTGGTTTCATTTATACTGCCTCCTTTAGTGATTTTACTTGCGCATACGTGAAGACCGGACCTTCCTGGCAGCAGTACAGTCCGTTTATCTGGCAGTGGCCGCACTTGCCCACGCCGCATTTCATCCTTCGTTCGAGTGACATAATGATGTGGTCATCGGCCATCCCTTTCTTGAGGCACTCGGCGATGACAAACCGGTACATGATAGGAGGTCCGACTACAATGGCGTAAGTTTTGGCCGGATCGAAGGATACTTTGGGGAAGAGCGTCGTGATGACGCCCACATTGCCCTTCCAGGTATCGTCCGAACACCTGTCGACAGTCTCAAGGAAGCACATGTCCTTACAGGTGTCCCACTCCTTGAGCTGGGAGATAAAAAGCCTTTCCTGGGGTGAGCGGCAGCCGAACAGTGTGTTCACCTCGCCGTAGTCCTTGCGGTTATCCAGCACGTAGTTAATCAATGAGCGCAGCGGGAAAAGTCCGATGCCGCCGGCCACGAACAAGATGTCCTTGCCCTTGAGCGTATCGAGAGGGAAGCCGTTCCCGAACGGTCCCCTGATGCCCACTTTGGCTCCCTTGCCGAGTGTATGTAGTTTATTGGTCACGCTTCCGGTGGCCCTGACGGCCAGCTCGAACGATCCTTTATGGGTGGGAGAAGAGGTGACCGATATGGGCGCTTCGCCCACTCCGAAGATAGAAACCTCGACGAATTGGCCGGGTCTCTGTCCCAGCTCTTTGCCATCGTCGAACTTGAACTCGAATACTTTTTCCCTGTCGCTCAGTTGACTCCACCCTCACCAGCTCGGCAATGCGGGGCAGGTGAATTGACTGCTTTTCAGTAAGCTGCATCACCATGTTATTTGGCCTCCTTCAGCAGATTGTAGGTCTCGGCCGGGCTGGCGATTTGGGCCAGACAGGCAATAGCGCATCTGCCGCAGCCGACGCAGCCCAGGTTCTTGTATCTTTCGAGCAGGTACTTCCCCTTGCGGTACATGCGGTGGCGGAACCTCTGCTCTTTGTGCTCCCTGAAATTCTCACCGCTGGCCACTTTGGCGAACTCACCCAGCATGCAGGCGTCCCAGCGGCGGTACCGTTCGCCTTCCTTCAGGTTCAGCGCGGGATCGTCCTGCACGTCGAAACAGACGCAGGTGGGACAGACCATGACGCAGGAGCCGCAGCTAAAGCAAGTGGCCGCCTTGTCATTAAAAACCTTGCTTTCCCAATTGGCCTCCAGTAAAGCCGGTATTTCCTCCGGCTTCATTTTCAAGGACACCTGGTAGTTCTTCAAGGCATCCTTGCGGACCTTATCTCGTTTTTCCAGGTCGGCGGGCGTGGCGTCCTTAGTTTTGGCATATTTATTCAGCAGGTTGTTGCCCCTGGTAGTGCCAACTGTAACGAAGTAATCGGCGCCAAGGTTGGTCAGCATCAGGTCGAAGCCTTCTTCCGTAGTGGCCGTGCCCATGCTGGAAGCAAATGATTTGGGGTTGGGCTTGAGACAGTCCACGCCGATGATGACGGTGTTGTTTTTCTTGAGGAAATAGTTGGGATCGGGGGCGTTTCCTCCGTAAACGGCATCGAACAGCATGATGCCCCGGATGTCGAATGGATGGACACCGATCAGGCACATGGACTTTTCAGCGGCTACAGGTTCGACTGTGGGATCGGGACCCAAAGTATACTTCAAAACCGTTTCGATCTGCGGGAAGAAGTACTTTTTGGGCGGCAGCAAGGCGATGTCATAGTCCAGGCGCAATTCGGCGGCGCTCTTAAGCGGGCCGAAGTTGTATTTGGCGCCTTTTTCCTTGATGCCAATGACCTCGCCGGCAGCCTTCGTCTTGATCAACTCATCGACGAACCCTGCGAGGTCCTTGCTGGAGATTACCTTATTTTGCATATACAACTCCTTCAGGTTATTTTGTTTCGATTTATGCTATGCAGCATATGCAAATATGTTCATAAGCAGGTATCAATTCCGTACACCAAATCCACACTGTATTTATAGTTTTTTAATAAAATGGCTAGCGGGACAATATCTTGACCGTGTTTCCGCCAACATCCACAACCCTCACTTCGAGCGGCATCGTACCCGGCAATGTGTGCGTGGAGCATGACATGCAGGGATCGTACGGCCGCCAGGCCATCTCTATCTGGTCCAGTAGAGATTCCGGGATATCCTTGCCAGGTTTGATCAACGCCTCGGCAGCCTTCTTGACCGACATGAAAAGGGCTGCCTGGTTATTAGTAGTACCCACAATAAGATTACACTTCTTGATGAGGCCTTTTTCATCGGCGGTGTAATGGTGTGTTAAAGTGCCGCGCGGGGCCTCTACTATACCCACGCCCTCGGTGGGCTTGCTGGCCGGGATATTCCTTATATTCGGCCCGGTTATTTCTTTGTCCTGGCTGAGCTCGAGCAGCCTTTCAGCAGCGTAAAGCAGCTCGATCAGGCGTGCCCAGTGGGTGGCCAGCGTATGATGGACAGGCTTGCCTCCCAGGGTCGAATACATTTTCTGGTATTCTTCCTGCGCCAGCGGGGTGGCCATACCGTCGGCGGCGTTGAGCCTGGATAGCGGGGTAGCACGGTAAACGCCGCTGTCCTTGCCGTCCACGAAGCCTTTCCAGCCCACTTTTTTCAGGAAGGGGAACTTGGTATAGCTCCACGGCTCTACGTGTTCGGCGACATGCTCAAGATAATCACGCGGGCGCGTATTTGGCGAACTCTTTACCGGACGGGTCTACCACACGGACCTTGCCGTCGTAGAAATTGACCTTGTTCTTATCGTCCACCAGTCCCATATAATAAGTCTGGTGCGTGAAGGCGTCGCTGACAATCATGTCCACGTAGGCCTTGTTCTTGAGCACGATGTCGCCAAATACCTTCAGCGACAATTTGGCGAACTCAACGTCCCTTTTGGCAATATCCTCGATTTGCTGTCTATCCTCGGCGGAAATACACTTTGCTGACGCCGCCGGGAAGGCCGAATACCGGGTGAATCTGCCGGCCGCCCACCGTCTGGATGATCCAGTGGTTCTCTTTGCGTGTATTAAGTACCTGGCCTGCGAGATCCATACCAACCTTGGCGATGACGCCCAGGATGTTGCGCTGCCCCACCGGAGCGTCAGGGCCCATGATGAAATCGGGTCCGCCGAGAATATAAAAATGGGTGGTGTGGTCGGTTACATAGAAGGCGCTGTACAGCAGCTCGCGGATCTTTTTGGCGGTGCTGGTCGGCTCAACATTAAACATATTGTCGAGGGCCTTGGTGGCTGCCATATGGTGCGCTTCGGGACAGACGCCGCAAATGCGCTGGGTAATCTGCGGCATATCTTCAACGGGACGGCCTTCGCAGAACTTTTCGAAGCCGCGCAGTTCGGGTATTTGCAGGTAGACGTTGGCTACACTGCCATCGTCATTAAGGAAGATGGTTATCTTGCCGTGTCCTTCGAGCCTGGTGATCGGGTCGATGGTGATCTTTCTCATGGCTTGATCCTCGCCCTGTTGATCATAGAGTCGGCCAGGCTGTAGCGGTAAGCCGTTCCTGCCGGATCGACGATGCCGTCGAGTATCTTCTCTATCTCTTCAGGGTCGTTGGAATCGACGATGGAGGCCAGCGCAGTGAGGAAATGGCTGCCCTGGTCACGGACACCCTCGACAGGGCCGTAGCAGCCTGTGCAGGGCATATTAGCCTGGGGGCAGGGAGCGCCACATCCGCCGCGGGTAGCAACGCCGTAGCACAGGAAGCCCTGTTCGAGCAGGCATTTGTCGGGTTCGGGGGCAAGCTCGTAAGGCCTGTGGAAGGCCTTGACCTTTTTTTCATGTTTCACACGGGGGCAGTCGTTGCAGACAGCGCTGGCGGGATGGGCAATTACCGTGCCCTTGGGCGGCAGGTTGCCGCTTATCAGCGCTTCGAGCGCCAGCCAGGTTGTCCTTTCTTCGGGCGGACAGCCGGGCACAAAATAGTCCACGTCGACTGTTTGCGCCAGCGTCCTGACCGTCTCCCATAGTTCCGGCAATTCGAGTTCACCTTCAGGGACTTTGACTGAGGTGACGGGCATCACTTTGGCCGCGTTATCGGTGGAAGCGGTATCAATGTACGCCGTATCCATCATCATCTTACGGCTGTAGAAGTTGGCCAGGCCGGGTATGCATCCTTCGACGGCGCACGAGCCGTAGGCGATCATAGTCTTTGATTTTTGGCGCAGCAGTTTGGCCATGTGCTCATTTTCTGAGTTGCGGATAGCGCCGTTGAACAGGCAGGCGTCGATGCTGGCATCGGCCATTTTTTCAACGTCTGCGTATTTGGCATCGATAGCGACCGGCCAGAAGACGATATCGGCTGCTTCGGCAAGTTTGAGTATCTTATCGCCGATAGCCAGCGTGGCTATTTCGCATCCGCCGCAGGAGGCAGCCCAATAAAGGGCGACCTTAAGTTTAGGCAACTTTGGACTCCTCTTTTTGTTTGAACGGGCCTAATGCCCTTACTCTTTCGGTCATTTCATTAACAATATGCGAAAAGCGGTCTCCTTCGGAGGCGGAGACCCAGTCCAGTTGGAAGCGCTCATCTTCGATACCGAGTTGTTTGAGAGTGCGCTTGAGGAGCATCATGCGCCTCAGGGCCTTATAGTTACCTTCGGCGTAGTGGCAGTCGCCAGGGTGGCATCCGAGTACGAGCACACCGTCAGCTCCGAGTTCAAAAGCACGGAGGACGAAGGCGGGTTCGACGCGGCCGCTGCACATAACGCGGATGGCACGTACGTTGGCAGCACATTTCATCCTTGAGGTTCCTGCCAAGTCCGCCCCGCGATATGAACACCAGTTGCACAGAAAGGCGACGATCTTAGGTTCGAAGTCTGTCATATCAGTATATTAAAGATATTGACCGTGCGCAGGCCTTAAATATTAAACTCCCAAAGTAGTTAATTGTCAATAAGTCTGGAGCTATTTAAATCTACTATTCCTGGTCTGTTAATCTTGCCACCGGCCTCTTCAGGCGTTCACGATGTAGAAGGGCTGTCTGGTCCATCTCGAAAGCCTGTTTGACCATAGCGTCGAGACCGTTGCAGTTCTTCTTAATCATTTTATTATCCAATGAGTAGAAAACCAGCGGTCCCTCGCGGCGGGCTTTGAGCAGCCCGGCGTCATGTAGAATTCCGAGATTGCGGGAAGCGCGGGTCTGGCTTATCCGCATGGCCTGTTTGATCTCGAGCACGCAGGCCTCGCGCTCCATTAATAGATAAAGGATTCTGAGTCTTGTTTCGTCTGCCATGGCCTTGAATATTTTCAGTAGATCACGCATTTTTTCTTTGTCCTTTTACATTTATGCGCACATGCACAATAGTATTAAGCTTGTGTGATATATTACTATATCTGCCGGATGGGTGTCAACGGGGTCGGCGGCTTCGAAATCCACCGATATTATAAGTCACGAAGCGCATAAATGGAAACGCGGATTTTGGGTCATTCCAGGCTGTTTGCAGTTGCGGGGCTGCATCGTGTCCATACCAAACAAGGCGAGGCAAATGCAGGTGTATTTACATTGACAGGGAAAGCCGTAGTGGGTAGAATTTTAAGTTGTCGTGGCAGCGTAGCTCAGCGGTAGAGCAGGGGACTCATAAGCCCTTGGTCACTAGTTCAAATCTAGTCGCTGCCACCAATTCTTCTCCAACTATTTTCGTTTTACTTTTGAATACCAGTACCCACCAAAGATTAATCACTATCGAAATTATCTCCAGAATAGCTATAACTACTACTATTGCTGTTACAGATTCTAGCTGTTTCATTATTACCCACCATGTAATCAAATCACAAATGACTACGATTGCCAGCATTCTAATGAGCAATTCCACAAAC
>CAWHDI010000014.1:0-15737 GCA_963827985.1 uncultured Chloroflexia bacterium
ACGTGGTGGGTAAATCATGCTCCTAACGGCCTAAACAGTCTATTATTCTCTATACCTTTAATGTACCCGGAGATGCATGATAAGAACCTGGTCAACAACTGCATCGCTGAGGCTGAGAGGTTCATGAATGATAACTGGCCGACCTGGCGAAAGGATGTTAAATTCCAGCTGTGGACCGCTGGTTCCGAAGCTTACGGCCATTGGAGGCCACTCGGCAAAGACAGGCCAAACACCAAGAATCAATGGGTGGAAGGCCTGTATTTCGTTGGGGACCAATACGGCGAGAAAGAGTGGGGAGGAGGTGTCGATGGAGCCGCTTTATCAGCGTCGCTGTGCGCAGATGCCATCACGGGCAAGGATTACGAAAAACAAATATTTCCGACATATCACCGCTCTTCCTGGTAAGTGCTCTGCCGGTGGCATGAATAATACTTCCTCGACCAGGTTGGCAGGATAATGCGGCGTGCCAGGCCAGCGACAAAAACGATAATGGAATTGAGGTCAGCTTCCACCTTGGTGGGAGCTGACCAATCTCATGAGGGCATCGCCACCATGGCTAACAGGATAATCGGGTTCCACAGCAGATTGTGCCTTAAATAGCAGGCTCTAATGATTCAAAAGGAGACATCGATATGGCCAAATCTGTGAAAGACTACAATACGATTCTGCTTGAATGCGACAAAGGCATATATAGCGTCGTACTCAACAGGCCCGACAAGCTAAACGCGCTTAATGAAGACATGTGCCACGAATTATCAGATGCCTTTTCGATCATAGGGAAAGACGATGCGGCACGAGTGCTGGTGGTCAGCGGTAACGGCCGCGCCTTTCTCGGCAGGCGGAGATATGGCCGGCCTGTTCCTGAAGATGATCGACGATCGCCATGCCGGCAAAAAGCCGTTCGATATTCCGGCGTGGTTGAGCGAAGCCAGCCTGGCGCTGCACAACCTGTCAATACCCACCATTGCCGCTATAAATGGCGCTGCCATAGGCTTCGGAGTGACTATATGTTTGCAATGCGACATACGTATTGCAGCGGACAACGCTGTCATGGGACTGCCTTTCGTGAAACTCGGCCTGATCCCCGAATTCGGATGCACATTCACCCTGCCTCGCATTGTTGGTATTGCCAAAGCGTTTGAACTGGTCTACACGGGCAAAAACATTAAAGCTCAGGAGGCCAAAGAGATAGGGCTTGTGAATATGGTTGTGCCACTCGCGGACCTTGCTGCTACCGCCCAGTCTCTGGCAGCAAATATTGCAGAAGGTGCGCCAATGGCTGCAAAACGGGCCAAAGAAGCACTTCATGCCGGGCAGGACTCCAGCATTGAAAAGCAGCTCAAGCTTGAAACAGAGGGAATGAATGAAACCCTGGTTTCCGAGGACCATGAGGAAGCGGTCAGGGCATTCCTCGCCAAGAGACCGCCTGTGTTTAAAGGCAGGTAATCACAGATGGGGAATTACGAAGCGCAACATATAGAAATGCAGTTATTTAAGATAGGAGGACTGGTCCATGGTAGACGCATCCAAGAAGCAACTCCCGATTAAGGAAGGTATGATGAAACTTCCGCAATCACCAGCCGACAAAGGCAGTTTAATCGGCTGTAAATGCAGAAAGTGCGGAGAATTGTTCTTTATAAAAAGAGAAATATGCGAGAATTGCCAGAGTAAGGACCTCGAGGAAATCGCTTTGAGCGACACGGGAAAGTTGTACGCGTTTTCTGTAATGTATTACCCGGCTCCTCCTCCATATAAACCCGCCAATCCCTTTGTTCCATTCGGTATAGGCTGGGTTGAATTACCTGAAGGCCTGGTAATTTATTCTCTTCTCACCGAAAATGATGCCAAAAAGCTGAAGGTGGGGATGAAGATGCAATTGGTCTTCAATAAATTCGCCGAGGATAAAGACGGCAATGACTTAATAGTTCCCATGTTCAAACCAGCGAATTAAACCCGAGCAAGGATATTAATCAGAAATGAACAGAGTCAGACATAAGGAGGCAATATGAGTGATGTTGTAATCGCGGGAGTAGGTATGCACCCATTTGGCAGGTATCCGGATAAGGACCCGGAGGATATCGCTATCGAGGCCATTTCAAAGGCATTAGAGGATGCCAATATGACCTATAAAGATATGCAATTTGCACTGTGCGGCAAAGTTGCTTTTAAGAAAGCCGGCACGGGCATTGACTTGATGATGAAAATGGGCATGACCGGGATCCCGATCTACCAGATCAACGCGATGTGCGCAACCGGTGGGGCCATGCTTAAACTGGCAAGAGATGCCATCAACAGCGGCTCGTGCGAGATCGTGCTTGTCTATGGCTTCGACAAACACAAAGGAATGTTCGACGAACTGGGGGAACCCTGGCAGAATATCCTGGGAATTAAGGCCAGCCCCATTGCATTTGCCACCGTAGCCCAAAAGTATATGAATGATTACGGAGCGACCGAAGAGGATTTTGCCAGGGTAGCAGTGAAGGCACATAAAAACGGCGCAAATAACCCGTATGCCTTATTCAGAAATATAATTACTGTCGAAGATGTGCTGAAATCTCCCGTCGTAGCTTATCCCCTCCATCTATATAATTTCTGCACGCCTGACGACGGGGCGGCAGCCGCCATAGTTTGCAGTAAAAAGGCCGCCAAGAAGTTTGGCATCAAGAAACCCATCAAGATCGCTGCAACAGTTATGCAGACTGCCCAATATCCGCCGTCAATTGTGGAGCCGTCCAATCAATACAGTGTGGATATAAAGCAGGGTATGGGAACTCCCGTTACCGAGCTCGCCGCCAGGAAGGCATACGAGATGGCCGGCGTGGGTCCCGAGGATATCGATGTATGCGAAGTCCAGGACACTGAGTCGGCCCATGAACTGGTGCACGTAGAACAACTGGGGCTATGCAAACGAGGAGAAGCTTACAAGCTACTGCGCGAAGGCGTATTTGATATCACAGGCAGACTTCCGGTCAATCCCAGCGGCGGCATACAGTGTAAAGGGGAACCACCCGGAGCGTCAGGTCTCGGGCAAGTCTGCGAAATTGTCTGGCAGATGAGGAAGCAGGCCGGCGCAAGGCAAATATCGAAAGACCCGAAAATCGGGTTGTGCCAGGTGTTCGGATGGAACCATGTCGCAGCTGTCACCATTTTGAAAAAATAGGATGAGACAATTTATATAATCGCTATAGTCGCCAGCAATCTACTACGTGAGAGGCGATCGGACTGCCTCCAAGCTGGAGCACCTGTGAAAACCCGAATAACTGAGCTACTTGGTATTGCGCACCCAATCGTCCAGGCCGGGATGAGCTATGTGTCGCACATCGAGTTGGCAGCGGCCGTGTGCAATGCCGGAGGCCTGGGTATTTTGACTGCCAGTGAGCAAACCCCTGAGGAGCTTCGTTCCATGATTCGAAAGCTCAGGGAATCAACAGCAAATCCATATGGTGTCAACCTGGTGCCATATGTTCCCCGCTACAGGGAGATGGTGCAGGTCATAATAGACGAGAAAGTCCCCGTGTTCAGCCACGGCCTGGGCAATCCATTTAAACTTCTGAACATTCAAAAACCTCCAGGCATGATCTTTATGCCGACGGTTGGCAATGTAAAACAGGCCCTGAGGATGGAAAAGGACGGAGCCGATGCCATTATTATCCACGGCTTTGAGGGTGGAGGGCACGTAGGTTATATCGCCAGCACCGTATTGCTCCCCGAAGCGGCAGCCTGTCTGAAAGTCCCCATACTGGCTTCGGGCGGCTTTTGCGATGGGCGCGGGCTGGTTGCAGCTCTGGCAATGGGCGCACACGGAATTGCAATGGGCAGCAGGTTCGCTATCACAAAGGAGAGCCCAATTCACATGAAAGTTAAGGCTGCCGCTCTAAAATCAAGGCCGGAAGATGCGATAATCTCCACCCATTATGACGGGCTTCGCCTGCGGAGCATGCCGGGTAAGAGAATGGCACACTACTCCGGATGGTGGGCAAAGCCCTGGGAAGTCGTGCCAAGCTTGCTATCGATGAAAGATACATTCAAAACGTCCTTAGTCGACCTCGTGCGCATTCTGAAAGAGCTCCAGAAATATAAGACGCCCCTTATTCAATTCGCCGTCGGTATTGAAAAATTCAGGTCTACGCTGCGCGACGGAAACGTGGAAAACGGCCTTATACCCGCTGGACAGGTGATGGGGCGGTTTACAGACATACCATCGTGCGCCGAATTGATTGACAGGATAATGTTGGAAGCCGACCAGGTGCTTGCTTCCCTCTGCGACATCGAAAGATAGCCCACCCGTTCCAACCGCCAGGATCCAGGCCACAATTAATAAGGCTGTGCAAGGCTCGTTTCATGCCTCGCACAGCCCAATAATGCCAACCAGTTGTATCCGGATTTTAGGTCTTCGGATTCATGATATCCCGCAATTCACGTTTGAGTATTTTGCCCATTGCGCTCAGGGGAAGCTGGTCCATAAATTCAATTTTCTTGGGGACCTTATACGCAGCTTCTCTCTCTTTAATGAAGTCAAGTATGCTGTTCCTGGTCGCGTCGCTTTTTTCTACGCCGGGTTTCAGTACCACCGCAGTGGCAACCATCTGTGATCCCGGACGCTTGGGATCCGGCACGCCAATAGTGGCAGCCATGGCAACAGCCGGATGCTCACAAATAATATCATCGAGTTCGCGGGTGAATACTTTGTACCCGGATACGTTCACCATATCTTTCAGCCTGTCCACGACCCAAAAGTAGCCGTCTTCGTCCATGCGTACAACGTCTCCGGTATAGATCCATCCATCTTTCAGTGTATTGGCCGTCTCTTCGGGCATGTTATGATAGCCCAGTGTGAATACCTGCGGACCTTTGGCCACGAATTCACCTGATTCTCCGATCGGCACAATTTCCTTGGTCACAGGATCAATTACCTTGACTTCAACATCCGGGAAAGGAAGGCCAACTGATCCTGGTTTCTTCTTCCCGTAGCAAGGTTCCACTAATGTAAGAGGACTGGTTTCCGTCATACCTAGCCCTTCACATACTTTTCCTGCGCCCACAATTGCCTCGAAATCCTTAATATATTCAGGTGGGAAACGGGGCAGCCCCGCTGAGAAAATACTTGACATTTGAGAAGTCTAATTCTTTGAAGGCCGGCTGCTTTCCTAATTCAATGTAGATCGTTGGGACATTGCAAAAGGCGGTTGGTTTGTATGTCTTTGCCAAATTGATCAAGCCTGCGAGGTCCCGCGGGTTGGCTACAACTATCTGGGTCTGACCGAATGCCATACTCCACATGCTGGTGCCAAGACCGGCCTGGTGAAACAGTGGGAAGGCAGATAATATCACATCTTTTCCCATTTTATAGTCGAGCCAGACAACCAGTTGAGTGATGTGATCCACCATGTTTTTGTGCGTCAATACTGCGCCTTTAGATGGTCCGGTTGTCCCGCCTGTGTATTGCATCAAAGCAGGAGCTCCTGGCTTGATTTTTACCATCGGATCCTTCGCAGGCATTTCTTTCAGGATCTCCAGGAAATGATTGATAGTTATGCCGGGCACTGAAGGTAGAGCTCCTGGTGTTGCCGGTTTGTCGGTAGGCAGAAAATCAGCGATCCCGACCATGGCTACAGCCTTTACGCCCGTTTTGGCAATTACAGCACCAACATTACCCCAGAGTAGATCAATTGCCACGAGGACTTTGGCGCCCGAGTTATTCAGTTGATACTCCAGCTCACGCTGTGTGAGTAAAGGGCTCACACCCGAGAGAACGCACCCGGCTTTAAGCGTGCCTAAAATGGCAATATAGTAGGCTGGGACATTTGGCAAATTAACCCCGACTACGTCGCCCGGCTTAAGTCCCTGCCTTATTAGAAAGTTGGCAAACTGATTGGACATACTTTCGAGTTCAGGGAAAGATATTGCTTTACCTGCATAATATAGGGCGACCATGTCCTTAAACTTGGGAAAATTCTGGCGGTACATTTCGGGATACGACATAGTCGGGTAATTGATCTTCGCGGGAACATGTTTATCATAGAATTTTAACCATGGTTTGCTGGCATACGGATCGTTCATAGCGTCCCTCCCTTTATTTTATTCATGCCATTGATACGACACCAATACCTGATAGCCAAATAGCCAAACTCACTTAATCTATTGTGTAAACAGCACCTTAACTCTGGCTAACTGAAAGCTTCTTTCTGATATCATCCCGCAACTGATTTTTCATTATTTTGCCGACGGGATTTCTCGGTATTGCGCTGATCAACTCCAGCCTTTCGGGTATTTTGTAAGCAGCGATACCCTTCTCTTTCATGAAGGCTTTCAACTCATTTAGTTCCAGCTTTTCATCACCCTTGGGAACAACGTAGACACAGACCTTCTCGCCCATCGCTTCGTCCGGCATGGCCACTGCGGCAACGTCCATAACTTTGGGATTTCCGAGAAGCATGCTTTCCACTTCTTGAGCGCTGACGTTGAATCCGCCTCGTATGATAATATCCTTCGTCCGATCGAAGAAGCCGATACAGTCGCCATCTTTGACCTGAAATAGATCGCCGGTGTTAAAGAAACCTTCTTTATCGAAAGCCCTGGCTGTAATATCCGGACGCTTAAAATAACCCGGAATTACATTGGGTCCCCTGTACCACAGCTCGCCGACCTTGCCAATCTCTGTTATTTCCTTAGTGGTCCCCGGCTCCAGCAGTTTTAGCTTCGCATTCCTGGCAAACATCGTCGTGCTTTTCATCCATTTTGAATTCGGTTTGCCGTATTGCGGGAAATGGTCCACCCTCATCTCAACATCGGGAATATCGGCTATTCCGGCTACAAGCCCGGTCCCCTCGTTTTGCCCCCACATATTGGTAAACTCGATCCCCCAACGTCTTTTCAGCTCCTGCACCGACCAGAGGGAAGGAGGCGCGGCGCCAATAGTGACTGCCTTCAAACTACTTAGAGTTGAACTGATCCACTTTCGGGTTTTTCAGTATGCCGTTTACAATGGCAGGAACCAGAACGGTATAATGAGGATCCTCGGTCATCAGCTGCATGATAAACGTAGCCGGCCGTCAAAGGGGTGATGCAGTACCAATTTGCCACCGGTCATCAACCAGGGAATGAAAAGTGTCCCGATGGACGCCATGTTTACCAGCGGTCCGGCGGTGATCAGGTTGTACCCGGGCTTGATAGGCGCGGTCTCGTACTGGAAAATGCTCTCGCAAATCCAGTTATTATGGCTCATCGGACATCCCTTGGGTTGGGCCTCAGTTCCCGAAGACCAGCACAAGGTAAAGGTATCATTTGCGTCGATGTTGACCTTATCCAGTATCCCCGTCACCTGGCCCTTTGCCATTTCCCTGACCTCAGCCAGAGTAATAATATGCTTGAGAGAAGACAGCTTGGGCCGGAGTTTTTCAACCATCTCCTTATGTTTAAATCCGGCAAATTCCTCCACAGTGATAAATGCCTTTGCCTCCGTCATTCCGCCGATATACTCGATCTCAGATTGTCTCCATTGCATCGGCATGGGAGATATCAGTGCGCCTGCCCGGGTCACGGCAAGATAAAGCATGACCAGTTCCCAGCAATTGGGCAATTGCATGATAATGATGTCGTCTTTCTTAATCCCCTTTGAAATTAAGGCCTCGGCTGTAGCATCAACGGCCTTGGCAAACTGTTGAAATGTCAGCCTTTCCGGCTTCAAACCCAGGAGCGCCTCTTTGTTCGGCGCATCGACAACGCAGACTGCATCGGGCGTCTTAGCAACGTTTCCTTGAAATAGTCAATCAGAGTTTTCTTTCCCCAGACCCCTTTACCCGTCCATTCCTGAATACTTGCCTGTGAGGCGAAAATCATAATAACAACCTCCTATTATTTTCTTCCCTGTTTTGGTTCTCTAAAGCCGGATTACCTATCAAAAATCCTGGACCGCACCGGTGCACATAATTGCCGATGACATTCTGGGACCCTGCAGTCGACAACTATTGATTGGCAGTTGACTCGCCAGTAGAGACAGTGCCAGCCAGTACGTTTAAGAACACGTTCGGAAAATATACTATCACGTAAAACTGCTCAGTATACTGGCCCGTAATGATTTATACCACAGGTAAAATAGCCTTGTCAACACGATGCAGAGGCGTTGCACCGGGCGTCTTCCAGCGCTTAATTAGATAGCGTGTGACAGAGTGGATGAACTAAAATATCCTTCCATGAATTAGTGAAGAAAAAATGAAGGGACCGATGAAGATTGCCCCGCTCAAGGTACAGCAATTGGGTGCCCGGCCGGTCATTTAATTATCCCCTTTTCTCTCGCTTTCCGGTACTCACTTTTCATGATGCGGATTACGAGATCGGGGCTGATTCGATTTAGAACCCAAAGGAACTTTGCGAAAAATGTTACCATAATGAAAGCGTCGTTGCGTTCCACCCCATGGAGGATTTGCTTTGCGCATTCCTCCGGCGAAACGCCCATCCAGTCCTGAAGTTCCTCAAGATTCTGTCTATCGATGCTGATATTCTTACTATCGGTGAAGATGGCGGTTTTTACATACCCGGGACACACGACGCTCACATTAACCCCGTGTTCAGCGCCTTCAACCCGCAGTGCGCTGGAAAGCCCAACCACCCCATATTTGCTCGTGACGTAACTTGCGGTGGCAATCAAAGGCGCCAGTCCCTCGATCGAGGCCGTATTTATGATATGTCCAAAGCCTTGCTTGACCATTATCGGGTAGGCGACTGCTGCGCCATGAACAACTCCATATAAATTGACATCAATGACTCTGCGCCAGTCGTCTATTAAGAAATCTTTAGCAGGACCTCCGACGGCGATGCCTGCATTGTTGAAGATGTAGTCGATCCTGCCGTGGGCGGCAACCGTGTCATCTATCATCTTTTTGGTCGCCTCGTAATCAGAAACATCGAGCGTCGCGGCCGTGACCTTGCCATCCGACTGGACGATTCCACCCGCGACCTTCTCTATTCGTTCGGTATTTATATCTGATATGACCACATGCGATCCGCGGCGCGCCAGCTCTTCAGCAAGCCCCTTTCCAATGCCCGAGCCGGCCCCGGTTATGATCGCCACCTTGCCACTGAAAATACTCACAGGTCCAATTTTCTTCATTTACCAACTTCCTTTCTCAAAGCGTTAACATCAAGGGACCTAAGCACATAATCGTGCCTTATCCCATATGTTCTCACGTTTGCGCCATTTCTCCCAGCTTCTTTCCCAACGAGTTTCTCCTTTCCTGAAAGCCCGGGCCATGTTATTGCCCATTATTCTCCTCCATGTACCCGATTTTTACAGGCATCGGTATGGTAGTGATCGGCTTGACTCCATCAGCTAACTCGCTTGATGGATGCCGAAACGTCGATGCCTTCCCTCAGTGAGTACATGGTAAGAGTGTCATTATTTACGATTTCTATGCATTCGTCCAGCAGGCGCTGGTCAGCATCGCCTATATTCACTTCGATTTCAGCTTGCATCTCGCTGATCCTGGTACGCAGTACCGAGTCTTTTTCCTTCATCGAGGCAATACGTCCTGTCAGTGATTTGACTTCAACACCGCGCTTGGTGAGGTCAGATGCCAGTGTCGTACAGATGCAACACAAGGCCGCTGCATTGACCAGCCTATTACCCCAGTGCTTGCGTCTTTCAGGAGATAGGCCGGCGTTATTCACACGGAAGATGGGGACCCCGTCCTCGGTCATGGTAAAGAAATGCCCGTTAGTCCCGTCGCGGCGGTATTCTACAATGCAATCAGATAAATCCATAGTTTCCTCCCGTATAAACTCATAATATTCCAACTAATAATCGCCTGAAAACAGTATAAAACCGGCGTCGGCGGACAATACTCTCCTACCTACAGCCAAGCATCCTTCAGACTACGGTTACAACCAGGCTCAGTTTAATACAAGTTCAGTCTTCTGCCGGTACCTCATCACTAATCGCTGCCGAATCTTTGTAATAGTACTTGAACATTACCAGGTAGATAATTGAAGCCATCAAACCAACCGGCAGGGTCCAGATCAGGCCCCACTGGATACCATGCATTCCACCTCCCAGCATGTCCGAAACAACACCTACCATAAACGTGCCGACGCTTGCGCCCAGGAGCTGAGCGAGCAGGTTCATAATCCCCATTGAAGTCGAACGCAGCCTGATAGGGGTTACATCATTTACAATAGTGAGTGCCACGGCTGGGGCAAGAAACCAACATATTCCCGTAACCACATAGAATATCAGCCATATTTGCAACGGCATAGCTAGAAGAAACAAAGTGATGAGCGTTATTGTTACAGATAAAAAGGTCGAAATTGCCAGGTAATATATGCGCCCGTTTTTATCGCGGCGGTACCACCTGTCGGCTATTAACGCCCCCAGTGGAGAAACGATTGCTGCAGGGATAAGCAGCAGGTATATCTTGCCCACTTCCAGGGTTGAGAGGTTATAGCTCCTCATAATTAAGGCAGGGAGCCAGGTCTGAAAGGCAAATACCGTATAAAAGAAGAACGCTCCTCCTATCACTGATAACCAGAATGATTTAATCTTGAATAGATCGCCAATCTCCCTGAAATACGCCTTGCTCAGGAATGACTCCCCGGATTTTATTGCTGTCTTATAGTCAGGCAGGAACAACACGATGATAGCAAGCAGGAAACCCGGCACGGCAAAGACATAGAAAGGGGTACGCCAATCGTTGGTAGCCGTGATCAACCAGCCGCCTAAAATAAACGCTGCCAGCGCACCGAACTGGTTGCACATATAAAATATGGCCATGACAAAGCTCCGGACCTCTTTACGGAATGAGACAGATATCCAGCTCATACTTGCAGGCATAAAGCCGGATTCACCGGCACCCACCATGAACCGTGCGATGGTCGTCTGCCATAGCGAGGCTGCGAAGCCGGTGACCAGTGTAAACAGGCTCCACGTAAAGGCAAATATACTTATCAGTTTGCGTCGTTCCCACCTGTCTGCAACGATTGCGCCCGGGATAGTCAACAATGCAACACCGACGGTAAGGATAGCCGGCAGAGCGCCGGCCTCAGTATCAGTCAAATTGAAAGCCAGCTTGATGGGCTCAAGAGCTATGCTTATGATGTAGCGGTCTGCAAAATTAATCAGCCACAGTAAGGAAAGGACTATGAGTGTAGCCCAGGCACCCTTGCCTCCCACTATAAACTTCTTCTCTCCCATATTATTGATCCCCCCCCTGTCAGTTATTATTTGCCTGTGCTCTGTATATTATTCTTTGATTTGAGACAGTCTTTCCTCGATGGAATCAAGCCATTTGATCTGCAGATTTATATAATCCACCGCCGATTCATACATAACCTGTCGATATGGGTCTTCAATAGCCTGAGCCGCCTTTTTTTCTGACTTCAGTACAAAACCCCACTGTTTACGGTCACACAGGGGCATGGCAGCTTTTATTAACTCCTCGCGATGCGCCCTGACGTTATTTAACATCACCGACTTGCCGGCGATACCGCCGAACGCAAGCTGCACCAACACTGTATTCCTGGGTACCTTAACATGGATCGGTGTGGTCAGCCATTTAATAAATACGGCTCTGCCAGCTTCCGTGATACTGAAAACATTACGGTCAGGCCTTTTCTCCTGGTTTACGCGAACAGATTCGACAAGGCCTTCTTTAGCCATGGACGTTAATGCGCGGTATGTAAAACCTATCGTCGGTCTGACCGGTTTCGGGTACATCTTGTGCAGGTCATACCCTGTTGCAGGACCGTAGTTCAGAAAGGCGAGCAAACCGTATTTTAATGACAATTGCAATCCCTCCGGGAAACTACAGACTCTTTAAGCGGCATCACATGATATCCTGTGTTTTCCCTTTTATTTCGATAATAACCTTTTGCCAATATACGCCTTTTAAGGCGGCACGAGATTTTTCCCGTGCCGCCTGTATTCTCGACAGTCTATACGCGTCTCATATCACGCGCATTCATGCTTATCCCATGGCTGACGCTCACCACGCTGGAGAGCATTCTCCATGCGGTTCAAAGCCGCCTGCATTTTATTGAACTCATCAACTATAAAGTTAGGATCCTTAAACACCTGATACAGGACTCCGCCCTCTGCATGTTCAGGCAAAGGCCATTTAAGCATGTAGCAGATAGTGGGCACGATATCCGGCAGGCTGCAAGTCCGGGTAAGGTGTTGGCCCTTCTTGATATTGGGACCGTTAAATACCAGTAAGCCTCGCAGGGAGCCGACACCCCATTCTGCCGTGGGAAGTATATTTCCATGCTGCATGCCAAAATTAGGATATATGGCATAAACCACATCGCCGCAATCTTTGCCGTGCAGTCCAAGAATGCGGGCATCTTCCCTGGTCAATGCTAATGCCACGGGGCGTGTGCCGGTCCGCGGGTCCACGTACGTGTAAAGCGCATCGATTATTTGCTGCTGGATTTTAGCATAATCCTCAGGTTCCACTATGCCGTCGGGGTCGCGCCCCTTGAGATTAACATAGATATATGACGATTGTAGCGGCACAGCTTTGCTATTTTTTATGTCAGGCCGCTGGCCCAGCATTTTCAATTCCTCAATGGTGCCACTGCCCTCTTTTGAAGAATCCGTATCCTCGTCCCATCCTTTCATGTCCTCTGTACCCGGGACTTCAAGCCTCGTACTGGATAGCTTGGCCAGCCCGGCCGGGACAAGAGCACGGTACGGGTTGAAAGTGGGGCCGTCCGGTGTGGCGCCATGGTCTGAAACAAGTATAATCAAAGTGTCCCTGGACAGCGTCTTGGTGATCTTTTCGATCATCCCATCCATGGACCGGCACATCTTGAGATGGGCAGCCCACGCCATCTCGTACAGATTTTTATCCTTGTTCAGGTCCGGGTCCATTAAAGTAATGATATAGTGATATATCCAGTCGGGTGAATGATAGTGCATAAAGAAGGCATCCCATTCGTTTTCCTTCATCAAGGTTATGGCAGTCTCAGCATGCCATTCTGAATACATGTCGTTTATCTCCAGCCACGTAGGAAAATCAAACCACTGTGCTAGGAGAGAGATCAATTCGCTCCCGGCAATACCCTCGGAATTGATCTGTTTTGCTATCTCGGGCGGAGAAGTCCAGCCATCAGTCCCCAGCAAGCACGTAGCATATAACCGGAAGTCCTCGGCATCCTCGGAAAGCTCAATCAGCTTACAATGGAACGTTACGCCCTTCTTGCTGCCGTCTTTCATATTCAGCTCTGCCCTGACCTTGGGGCTCCATTCCCCAACTTTGAGCGTACAGAAAGCATCCTTAAAATTACGCGTGGGCGATAGCGTAACCGTATCATATCCATTATTGCCCAGGTGGCGAGCCAGTATATACCAGGTATTTTCTCCCGGCTCCTCCTTGGCAAAGTAGAAGTTCAAGCCGGATACCATTTCCAGGGGGTCGTCACCCATTTCAGGAACGTTTTTCCAGCCGTCAGCCTGCTGCCATTTGCCACGGTTGGACTTGCTGTAGTAACCAGTGGTAAATAGCTGGTTGCCGGTCACGTCAACCCTGTTGCCGAACAACGGAAACCCATCATTCCTTTGCCCGACGGCAAGCCCGTGACCGCCCACCATGACCCCGTTTTTCATATGAGAAGGCCAGGAACCAGGATAGTTGAAAACTATGCTTTTCTTGCCAGCTTTGTCCAGCGCTTCCCAGATAAATTCAGCCTTACAGTTATCACTGCTGAAAGCCATGGGGCAATTGGCAGGGTCGAGGGGATCGCCCGATTTGTGTATCCACATATCCAGCACATTGTGCGTCCCGGGCCATGCACCCGTGGCAATGCTGGCCCAGTTAGGCGGTGTGATGGTTGGGAAGGGCACAAGGCAGTTGTCGGCAGTCACACCTCCATCGATAATTCTTTTCATGGTTGGCAGGTGACCGTCGGCCAGGTGCTTCGCGATAAGCTTCGGAGGCAATCCGTCCAACCCAATCACTACCACTTTCTTTGGTAAGGCAGTCATCGTAATCAAAACCTCCAGTATATTATTTTTATCCCTGATTATGATTTACGCAGGAAAAATACAGCATAAAAACAGCTAAACTGAGCGCCGATTACTATACATGTCTATTATTGTACTAGTATACTATGTTGCGAGTAAAATTTTATCTCTGATTAATTACCGTGTCAATACCCTGAACTTATTTATTGAATCGCCACGAAGATAGGCACTGATCTGATTTGGTCTTTTTTCCGAACAACGGCGTCAGGCACCCAAATTGCATGACAATGGTCATACGTGCCTGGACGGCTTACCTGTGTAGCTGTCCCAATCTCGGATCTGGTAATACTTAGTTTGATTTGTTTGACTAGAAGTCAACGGGTTTGCCCTCATAAGCATAGGAAAATATCTTTTTCATATCTTCGTTCTCAGGAATCCTGGTGGCCCCCAGGGTCATGGCATCATTAACGGCACGGTCTACCAGTCCATCCATCTGTCTGAAGTAATCTTCACGTTTGATACCGAGGTCTTTGATTGCCAGGGACTGTCCCACGCTTTTGGCCAGTTTGCGCACTGCAGCTATCAGCGCCTTGCAGCATTTCTTATCATTGTTGTCCCTTGATATGTTGCAGAACCGTGCGATATTGGCATAGCGGCTAAGCGTTTCTTCCGAGCCATTCGCAGAGTATTCCATGGTATAGGGCAGGTAAAGTCCAACTGCGCGCCCATGTGGTGTATGAAAGATGCCACCGACGGAATGACCAGCGCTGTGTGCCAATCCCCCATTACAGTTGCAGATAGCGGTGCCAGCCTGCGATGCCGCGTACATCATATACTTTCGTGCTTCTTCATCCTTGCCGTTGTCATAGGCCTTCTGCAGATACTGGAAGATATAGTTTATGGCAATAAGGCTCGGCCCGTCGGTGAAAGGCGTGCGCCATTTTGTGGCGTAGCTCTCGATAGCGTGAGTGAGCGCATCCATACCAGTATCAGCGGTTATCTGCGGCGGCATGCCCATAACCATTATCGGGTCGAGTATTGCTACATCGGGCATAGTTTCAAACGAGCCACAAACCAACTTACGCTTTTCTTTGACATCCGTAAGAACAACAGCCCATGTTGCTTCAGAACCAGTTCCGCTGGTGGTTGGTATGCATACAAGATGTGCTGTCTCCCTGATATTGTAAAAATCAGACAATGACAGATCCATCGGATCAAAGCCCGTAGCATAGCATATCCACGTACATTTGGAGGTATCCATACTCGAGCCACCACCGAGACCAATTATCCAGTCGGGCTTGAAATCTCTGGCGATTTCTTTAGCTTTTATTACGGTTTCAATAGAAGGGTCCGGCTCAACCTTATCGAAAATTTTATATTCAATTTCTGCTTGTTTTAGCCTGGCTCCAACTAACTCGGCCAAGCCTAATTTAACTATATTTTCATCGGTTACGATAAAAGCGCGTTTACCTTTCAGTGTGTCTAAATACTGTAGCGAGTCCTCCCCAAATACAACAAAGGGTACACCAAAAAGCTGCATAATAAATCCTCCCTAATTCTTAATACAGGCAATATATCGAGATAAACATCGGGCATTTTGTACCACTGTAGTGCTGCAAAACCCATTTTGTGCTCCACTGCCTTGCCCCTTCCTCATGCAGCGTGGATATGTTACTGAAGTTATCTTATGTCACTAAGAACTCATTGTCAACGGAAATGGGGGGACCGAATTTCGTATCTATGGTCGGGGTGAGTGGATTCGAACCACCGACTTCATGGTCCC
>CAWHDI010000015.1:0-27235 GCA_963827985.1 uncultured Chloroflexia bacterium
TAGCCAGGTAATCAGGATAGCCTGAAATTGTGTTTGCTTGATCTGATCATTGAACCTCTCGGCCGAAATATCTATGCCCTGCACTGCAATTATCTCCCCATTGGAAGAATCTATAACAGGCGCCAGAGGTGTGATCCAGTTGCCCCATTGATCATTATATGTTCCGATGAACTGCGCCCGGCCGGTTCTGAATACCTCGGATACTTCGGGTGGAGCATCGTTATATACAGTCACGGATGAATGTTCGGGGGACCCGATCGGATCAGAATCCGTCAGTATAATTATCTTGTTGTCTCTTTCCAGTAAAATATAGGTCCAGCGGTAGAGCGGACTTACTTTGCTTATCTGGCGCTGCTGAGCGTATAAGCGTTCGTAGTCCGAAGTGTTCAAATCAGCTTCCGTGCCTGTCATGCCCTTTATCATTGCAGGGTCAATAGCCAAGGCCGCTATATTCGCTTCCCGTACCAGTTCGCCCTTAAGGGAACTTGTCTCGAGGGCGCCTGCAGCAACGGTGCCGATAAAACCACCCACACAAATTGCTGTTAATGCAATTGCAATCCACCACCCATTTTTGTACCGAACTACCCGCTCTCCCAGTTTAACCGCTCTAATGGCATAGTAAACACGATAAAGCTGCACTATCAATACGGCTACCAGCACGGTTTCCGCTAGTATTGCAATATGCATCAGCAACGTGACGTCTACAGGCAATATGTTTCCACCGCCATAGGGAGTGAATAGAATCGGCAAACATATCTTCAATGCCAATAATCCGAAGATTAGGCCCGCAACCGACCTGGCATCTTTTTCTCGAAGATTCCGGCCATTTCTTACCTGCTTGCAAAATAGCGGGGACGACCATGACCACTACCAGGACGCCCATGATAGACTTAGCAGGTTCTCCAAAACCGGGAAAAGTCCCAGCGGCCAGAGCTACCAATATCACGCCGTAAATCCAGTAACCCCTTAACGGGCTCTGATCCACAACTTTCCAGGTGCGTCCAAACTGGGCCAGTGCGACCCAGCCAAGCCAATCCGTTACCATTTGTAACATGCCCATCGAGGCATGAAGGACGCTGTGATCAACGGTACCCGCCCAGGCACTTATAACCTGCGTAACGGCAAATAACGCCATCCATCGCCATGGTTTGCTGTTTTTGTCTTCCCTGGCGAGGCTATAAGCTGAATACGCAAGGATAAGATAAGCTACTCCACAGACCATGTGAAAATAATTGAATTGATCTACGGCGAGCTGTTCTAAGATAACAGTAACTCCATTATGTTTTTGTCAGTATCCCATTAATCCAGCCTGATAACGAGAACCGCGAGTATAGTATTTTGTAACCATCAAGCTCATAACAGGATGATCCGATTGACAACAGCTTACAGTTGACTCTATGCTATCCGATTGACAGAAGAGAATTAACGCTCTATCTAAATCTTTAAAGCAGGTATAATCATGCGTATGTTTATATTTAAAAAAACTGTTTTCATATTGCTCGCGTTGCTAACAGCCCAGCTGAATAATTGGCTGCGCACCGGCAATTTCCCAGGAGCAGTACAATTCAGTGCAGGCCGAGCTGAAATCTACAAAGGAGCAACTGGCTGCAGCCCAGGCGCAGTTGGCCAGCCTGAAAACACAATCGGTCCCGGTCTCAAAGGATCAGCTTGAACCGCCCAGGAAAACCCTGGCGGCATTGAAGCCTTATCTTGATTTAGATTTATTGATACTGGATGAAGAACTAACTCTCAGCCAGCAAAATACAAAGGAAATAACGGTCTCTTATGCCAATATGCAGTATGCGGAACAAAGAAACAGGCTGAATGACCTGCTGAAAACATTTGATGATAAAGAATTTGCAAATGCGGTCAACTTAGCGTGGTCCGATTCCCAGGATTCAAAATGCAAGGTGGGAAGCCTGGACTCTGACTTACAGTACTGTACGCAACAGACTGAAAACTGACTTTGATACACTTTCGAAGCAGCTAAACCCTTAGGGTCCTGGATCACGGGCTTGCTATTACGCAACTGATAAAGCAACCACCCATGGGCTTACATGAGGTAGATTTTCATCTGTGGTTTGCTTCCAATAAGGCATAGTGCTACGGCCAAAATGATCGACAAAATGTCCCGCGGTACGTTATGGCCGATCAGAAGCGCCACGCTTTAAGCCGTCTTACAGGTCTTCACTATTGACCAGACAACAAGAGGACGGGCATACCGTTTTGTACGTTCATCGGTTCGGCAGTCTACTTCTGCAGCATATCGCGTAGCTCACGCTTGAGAACCTTCCCCACCGAGCTCGTGGGCAACTGGTCCATAAATACAAGCTTCTTGGGTACTTTATAAGCCGCCTCACGCGCCTTAATGAACTCTATAATGCTGGCGCTGGTCGTATCGCTCTTCTCTATGCCCGGCTTTAGCACCACGGCTGTGGCCACCAGCTCGGACCCGGGACGGTTGGGATCGGGAATGCCGACGGTTGCAGCCATCGCTACATCGGGATGCTCCGTGATGATATCATCCAGCTCGCGGGTGAAGACCTTGAACCCCGACACGTTGACCATGTCCTTGAGCCTGTCGACCATCCAGAAATAACCGTCCTCGTCCATCCGCACGATATCGCCGGTATAAATCCACCCGTCGCGCAGGGTGTTGGCAGTTTCCTCCGGCTTGTTATGATAGCCCCTGGTGAAAACCTGCGGCCCGCGGGCCACGAGTTCGCCCGACTCTCCCTGCGATACTATCTCCTTGGTCACGGGGTCAACCACCTTTATATCAGTGTCTGGGTAGGGTATGCCGGCCGATCCGGCTTTTTTCATACCATAGCGCGGCAAACTCGTCAGTATTGGACTGGTCTCTGTCATGCCAAGGACCTCGACGACTTTACCCTTTCCGACTATCGATTCGAGCTCCTTGATATTTTCTGGAGGAAATGGGGCCGCACCGCTCAGGCAATAATCAAAATTCGAGAAATCGATTTCCTTGAAAGCCGGCTGTCGGGACAACTCGATAAATATGGTAGGTACATTAACCAGGATAGTGGGTTTATGAGCTTTTATCAGGTTGATAACGCCAGCAATGTCCCTGGGATTGGCAACTGCCACCTGCGTGTTGCCCATGGCCATGTTCCACATGCCCAGAGCAAGTCCCGCCTGGTGGAAAAGTGGAAACGCCGACAGCACCGTTGTAGATCCCATCCCGGCATCCAGCCAGGTTGTGATCTGCACAATGTGGTGCACCATGTTGTTGTGCGTAAGCGTCGCACCCTTGGATGGCCCCGTCGTGCCTCCTGTATATTGCATCAGGCAGCTGGCGCCGGGATCGATTCGCAATTCAGGCTGAGTTACCGGGTATTTATGGACGATATCCATAAAGTGCTCGATGTTTATGCCAGGAAGCGATGGCAGGGTGCCTGGGATGCCAGGCTTATCAGCGGGCAGGAAATCAGCTATACCGACCATGGCCACCAGTTTGACCCCGGTATTGCTTACTATTGCTCCGGCGTTGCCCCATAGAAGGTCCATAGCCACCAGAGCCCTGGCGCCGGAATCGTTTAGCTGGTATTCCAGCTCCCTCTGTGTGAGCAAGGGGCTTACGCCTGTGAGCACACACCCGGCCTTTAATATCCCCAGGATGGAGACATAATACGCCGGTACATTGGGCAGGTTTACACCCACAACGTCGCCCGGCTTAAGTCCCTTCTCCTTGAGGAAATTTGCAAACCTGTTGGACATGATGTCCAACTCGGCGAAAGTTATGGGCAGCCCGGCGTAGTAGACAGCTACCCTGTCCTTCACCTTCTGCACAGTTTCCCGGAAAACTTCTGAGTATAACTTGTTGGGATACTTGAGTTTTTCCGGGACATGCTTATCGTAGTGCTTGAGCCACGGCTTTTTGTTGTACGGATCCTCCATTTTCTGCCTCCTCAATCTGCCAAATTAAGCAAATATGCGATTACTCGCACATTGTACCATACGTCGTTAACAATTGCTGAACAACTTGGATATATAATTAAGGATGAGATATTGGCATTTCCGGAATATCTGAGATTGAACTAATTTGGAGGGAGCACGATGAAACAGCGATTTATATCCGCAGCAATCTTGCCAGCGGTCCTGTTACTGATAATGGCAGCTTCCTGTGCACCGGCGGCAACGCCTGCCAGCACTCCCACTCCCACTCCTGCTCCCGCTCCTTACACTGCTCCGGCTACACCCCCGACGCCGACGCCCACCGTGACTTTGCCGCCGGCCTCGACGCAACACCAGCGCACCAACGGCACCATTACCAGGGTCAGTGGCGACACGTTAACCCTGTCGACGACGCAAGGACCAGTGACGGTGAAGATCAGTTCTGATAATTTAACTATTCAGATTCTCGGAACCGGCAGCATTGCGGACCTTCATACTGGTCAATCCCTGATTGCCGTTGGCCCCCAGGATTCAAGCGGTAACATCGCTGCAACTTCTATTATTATCCGGCCACAAACCCAGGGCGCTCCCCCAACCTCGCCTGATGCATCAAGTCCCGCAAACCCCAGGTCGTCCCCGCGCACCGGCGCGAGGCGCGGCGTCAGCGGCACTCTCACCAAAATAAACGGCAGAAGCTTGACAGTCACCAGTGATCAAGGGACAGTGACGGTTAACGTCGCATCCGATGCCACCATCCAGGAGAGTACAGCCGGCACAATTTCAGACCTCGCTCAAGGGCAATCTCTGATCGTTATAGGGTCCCAGGATGCCGGCGGTAACGTCACTGCTGCAATTATCATTATCATGCCGCAGGGACAGACCGCTCCACCAACCCCATCCTCCGGATCATGACTTACAATTTGTCCATACAGTTATTACCATTGTTAAATCTGATCGTCCATCAGATTTAGGAGGAAGCAGGAAACTTCTCAGGCGACGGCCTTAATTTAATAGGTGGTATAATTACAGGGACAGGACAGAAGCGTACAGGAGGTGGCGCAGTAATGTTAAAAAAATATTCATCGGTGCTGGCGATAGTCTCAATGGGTATTATCACATTACTGCTCATGATTCCCCTGGAAGCAAAGGCCACAGGCAATATTTCTATTGATCCTATCAGCGGTAAAGCAGGGTCGAAAATAGATGTGACCGTTCAACTCGAAGACACGTTCATGACAGTTGACGTCTTTTTTGATACCAACAACAATGGAACTTGGGACGAGGGGGAACCGGGAGATTCAGTCTCTCAATGGTTCACAAAAACACGGAAAACCAGCCTGTATGTGCCTGCCGCAATAGATCCTGGAACGTACACTATTATCGCAGAAACCTCAGACGACAGGGCGGCCTTTGGCTTGAATTATACCTATACAGCCAAGTTTACAGTAGTAAAATAAGATATGCACTAATCCAGGAAACTAATACCTGCGGCCAATATCGTATGTCCAGCTATACGTCCGGCCTCATTTTTGATCATGAACTTCTGCACGCAGAGCTTTAGCTATGGTGCGGGGGGCCTACTGGTATCTCAATGCTTCGATGGGGTTGAGACGCGACGCCTGCCAGGCGGGATAGAAGCCGAAGAACAGCCCGATTGCAATAGATACCGAGACGGCCAGCACAACGATGTCTGCGCTGACGACCGTGGTCATAGCTCCGAACTTCGACACCAGAATTGCTGCTCCCCATCCTAATATGACGCCGATAATGCCGCCGGCAAGCGAAAGAAATGCCGACTCTATCAGGAACTGGACCCATATGTCCGTGTCCTTGGCGCCCAGTGCCTTACGGATACCGATCTCCCTGGTCCTCTCCAGCACCGAGACCAGCATAATATTCATTACACCTATGCCGCCGACGAGCAGAGAAATTGCAGCTATCGCTCCGAGCAGCATCGTGGTGGTGGCCATTGTATCGGATACGGTGCTGGCCACTTCCTGCATCGAAGTGATTGTAAAGTCGTTAGCCGCCGAGGCGATCAGGCGGTGCCGCGTGCGCAGGAGGTCCGTGAGCTGCTGCACGGTAGAATCGCTGTTTTTTGCGTCCTTGACTAACAGCGAAATGGAGGATATGACCTGCTCCCCGCGTGCGGTGCGCTGCTGCGCCACTGCCTGCTGCATGGCGGTGAGCGGAATAAACACCATGTTGTCAGGCGATCCGCTGACGGCGCCCTTACTGGCCAGCACGCCGATCACGCGTACGATGATAGTGCCGAGCCTCAAGTTCTGCCCCAGCGGGTCATTAGCACCGTAAAGCGTCTGCGCTACGGTGGCCCCCAGGACGGCCACAGCAGTGCCGTTTTGATAATCGTAATCGGAGAAGAAGGTGCCGCTGGTCGTACTCAAATTGTATACCGTCATGTAGGACGTATTTGTGCCTGTGACCTGCGCATTCATATTCTGGCTGCCGGCGATCAATTGCATGTTTTTGGAAGAGATCGGAGCCACTGAAGTGACCAGGTCGGTTTCCGCCGCGATGGCCGTAGCATCTTCCAGCGTCAAACTCGTGGCGCTGCCGGCTGCGCCTCTGACTCCACCGGCGCCCATCTGTGATCCGGGGGTGATCATCATCAGGTTCGCCCCGAGTGTCTGTATCCTGGCAAGTATGTCTGCCTCGGCGCCTTTGCCGATGGACATCAGGGCGATCACCGCGGAAACGCCGATGACGATCCCCAGTATGGTCAACATGCTGCGGAGTTTGTGAGAGGTGACGCCTCCCCAGGCGTTACGAAATGGCCTGAGCAGCTTAGTGTACTTTTTCATCCTTTTCCACCATGCCGTCCTTGATATATATGATGCGCTGGCAATGCCGGGCAATGTGTGGATCGTGGGTAATCATTACCAGCGTGATCTTTTGCCTTTCGTGAAGCTCGGTGAGCATGTTGATTATCTCGTCGCCAGCCTTGCTGTCCAGATTGCCTGTGGGCTCATCGGCCATTATCACGGGTGGGTTCTTGGCCAGGGCGCGGGCTATGGCTACACGCTGCTGCTCGCCTCCGGAAAGCTCCGTGGGACGGTGGCTCGCCCGGTCGGCCAATCCGACAACCGTAAGCGACTCGCATGGCCAACTTAAAATCTTCGGCGTCCGCATACTCCATGCCCAGCTTGACGTTAGAGAGCGCCGACAACTGGGGTAACAGGTTGAACTGCTGGAAGACGAACCCGATTTTCTGTGCCCTGATGTGAGCCAGCTCCCTGCTATTGAGTTTGCTCACCTCCTGGCCGTCGAGAGAGTAGGTGCCGGAAGTCGGTACGTCCAGGCAGCCCAGGACGTTAAGCAGAGTTGATTTCCCGGACCCTGAGGGACCCATAATGGCGACAAGCTCCCCTTTTCCTATCGTGAAACTTATGCCCTTTAATATCTGGAGCTGCCTGTCCCCGATAGCGAATGATTTTTGGATATCGTGCAACTCGATCATCGGGTCGATCATCAGGGCAAACGGACCCCGGGGATCGAAGTGGTCGGCCCCCTTTGCTGTTGAGTGGTGGTCGTCCTTTGTTGCGAGCTGGTTGTGGTGGTCGTGGCGGTAATGTTGGTCGCAGTAGATACCACGTCCCCCTCGTTAAGGCCGCTGATGACCTCCGTATTCTGGCCGTCGGTGATGCCCGTCTGTATCATTTTCTCCGTGGTAGTTCCTCCCGACACCACCTGTACATAGTATCTTCCGCTCCGGCTGGTAATCGCTTTGTTGGGCACCAGGAGGATATTGGTCCTCTGTTCGGCCGTTATGCTGACGGTAACGGTCAGGCCTTCCCTCAAGCGGAAGTTCTGGGGCACGGTTGCTGCCGCTGTCTGGCCTGTAAATGAACTGCCCGTGTGAAGTTTGACCGGCGGCCGTCTGATTGTCGGATGTGCCGGCCGGAAGACGTCTGCCGGGAAATTGTCCGATTGCCGGATGGTACCTGGCTGCCGGACTGCGAATTGGCGGCCGTCTGCGCTGTTCCCGTCTGCGTTCCAGTACCGGATGGCCTGGTGCGGGCCGACGCAGTCGCCGAGGCCGTGCTAGCCGTCGCTTGCGCCCGGAGTGTAGCCGCGGTCACAGGGTCCATCTGTACGGTCACCTGGTAGTTCACCACGTTTGATTGAATGGTGGGTGATTCTGCTATGAGCGCGACTTTGCCGGGAAACGTATACGTGGGCAGGGCAACCGCCTGGACGGTGGCCGGCGTGCCTATGCTCAACTCGTATATCTCCATCTCGTTAACCAGCACCACGACCTGGAAATTGACCGGATCGATGATGCGCACGCCGACGGCATTGGCGGAGACCTGATCGCCAACCACGACATTTACATCCGTCACAAGCCCGGCGAAGGGAGCGGTAATGGTGGCCAGGTCCAATGTCTTTTGCGCCTCAGTCTGGTTAGCCTGGGCGTTCTGCAACTGCAGTTGCATGATCTCGATATCAAGAGGATCGGGAGCTGAGATAACCGTACCGGAGGAATCGGTCTTGGGCTCCTCTGCGTTTTCCAGGTTCATCTGGGCCGTTTTCACACTTATCTCGGCCTGGGCCAGGGAGCTTTCCAGGGGAGCGGTATCGAGTTTTGCCAGGACCTGTCCCGCTGTCACGTTGTCGCCGATTTTTACCAGCACCTGCTGGACTGTACCCGACGAGTAGAATGCGAGGTTTTGCTGGTTGGCTGTCACCAGGTTGCCGCTGGCCAGGATACTGATATTGAGATTTCCGCGCTGGACCGTGGCAGTCTGGTCGGCCGCCGCCGGATTGGCTTTTGAAGTACAGCTCAGTGCAAGAGCTGCAATGAGCAGGACCAGGATTGCGGAAAATATTGTTTTGTATTTTCTCACGCTGGACGGCCTGGCGGATTGGTTTATCAAATGAGTCAAGTCTAGCACTATAACAGTCTATGTGAAAAATATTAGGATTTTATTAACTACATATGCGTCATTAACATCTGATTAACAATCGGTTAATATTTTTGGTGTATGATAACACCGGGTTTTGGAAAAATTTGGGCTTACCGGGGGATTTCCCATAAGAAAAGCAAGTAGCATAAAAATATACTGGCTGCTGGCGGCATTGCTGCCGTTGGTATCTATAGCCGGCCTATTCGGGGCGGCCAGCGCACAGGAGCAGCCGTGGGCCGAACCGCTCAAGTGGGAAGAGGTAGATAAACCAGGCAGCAAACGGCGAAATCATCATTGCTCCCTCCGAGGTCAACCGCATCGCCGCCAGCCACGACATCGTCTATGCGCTGGACAGTGTCACCAATACACCGGCCGCCTGTCCCGCTCGAATAACGGGGGGCTGACCTTCACCGACATAACCCCAGCTCTCTATGACGCTGCCGGCATCATGCTGCCATGCTCGGAAATCGCCGTTGCCCCCGACAGTCCGTTTTATGTGGCCGTGGTCACGCAATAGATCGACAGAAGTGTTTATTATTCCGATCGACAGCGGGGCAACATGGAATACTACTGGCGGCTATACCCAATCTTGCTGCCGGCGAGGAAATCCAATGTATAGCGATATCCAGTGGCTACGTGTTGACCGGGGCTACGCTGCTGCATGATATTGCTATCGGCACCGCGATGGGGCTGCACAGGGCAAGTATTGACGTTCCAAATAGGCGGCGCATTTTCCAACTGGACTGATCAGAATATCACGATAACCACCACGAACGGCAGACGTATCTGCCGTTGCCTTTTCGCCAAGGTATTCAGCGGACTTGACTATGCTTGCGGTGGCTTCGGACACCAATAACACATATTTGTATATCGGGACGAGGGACCAGTCCTCTCAGACTACGGCATGGAATGGCATGGCTGGATACCCTCTACTTGTAGCTCACGAAGGAATCTAGTGGCTGGCCCCCCTCCCGTGAATTCTCTCGTCCATATCTCTACCTTCCAACTATAGCGGAAGCAACCAGGCGACGCGCCTGGCTTTCGTGGGCTTTAACAGGAATCCGGATAACCCGTCGCCAATGATTGTAATGATGCCTACCGGATCAACGACGCTCTGAGCCCGCAGGTACAGAGGCTCAATGTCAACGGCGGCGACACTATCAACATAAGCAGCATCGCATACTACGGCACTCTCATATCGGGAAAACTCCTTGCCGGGCTTGCCGACCCTGACCCAACATCGCCGAACACTATCGCAGGTCAGATGGACCGTCAACCCCCTGGGTTCGCCGATCGGGACCCCTAACTCAACTGTCTGGCATATTCCCAACCAGAATCCTACGGGTCCGGGCAATGCGCAGGTGGCCTGGAGCCAGAGCGGCGCCGTTGGGTTTTGCGGCACGGGCCAGCTGATACCCCCTCTTATACAACCTGACGAAAGCGCCTTCTCCCAGAGCCTGGATAACGGCAACAACTGGGCAGCAGACCAGCCTTATCAACACCAGCTTATTTATGTCCGATATCGCCCCTTCGCCGGATTCAAAGAGCCTGTTTATGGCGACCTACAGCGAGTACGGTGCGGAAAGCGTGTGGCGCAGCGCCGGCGAGCCGCTGGGCTATACTGGGGCCGCCTGCTGACCGTGCCGACCGACACGAACAGGGTCATCCTGAGGCTGAGCCCGAATTACCAGACGGACTACACCCTGTATGCAATTGAGATCGATAATAATATCACGGTTAATCCGAAACCTTTAGTCCTGAAAAGCTAATATACTGGAGATATCACTGAACCGCGGCAATACATGGAAGGAGATCTGTATACCAAGGCCGGTGATTGACGTGGTCACGGCAAGCCAGTATACGCTTTACATGGCTACGGATGGAGCCTGTGTCAGGAAAAGCACGGACGGGGGAATATCCTGGGGAGACAAGGTGGTGACCGGGCTGGATAACATCAACATGCTGGCCATCAGCAATAACGGGCATGTCTTCGCCGGCAGCAGGGACGGGTGGGTCGCCTATTCCACCGATGGGGGCGTAAGTTACACGAAAATACCTCAACCCGTAAGCCTTTTTATGAGCGACGTGCAGATCGTGGCCGATGCTAACTACAGCTCCAACAACGTTATATATGCCAGCGGCCGCACGGACAACGCCACTGGCGCAGGCGTGTGGCGCTGGACCATCGGCCAGTCCACCCAATGGGAACAGATCGACTCGTCCATAGCTGACGATGATTACGGGAGAACAGATCAGCGGGCTGAAGACAGGCCCCGAAGGCACCCTGTATGCGCTCAGGGCGGATAATAATGTGAACAGGTCTAACGGCATGAACCGCACACTGGATCCCCTCTACCCCGTGCCCGAAGAAATGGAATGGAACCTGGTCTACCGCACGCTGCCTAAAAATGTGGCCCCAAATATCGTCGAATTTGATCCAGCGCCGCTCAATTTTGCCGGCAATGTGCCCTGGCTGAAGTTGACGGGGGACTCCAGTGAGAACGACCTGTGGGCCATAGATACGTCCAACGGTGCGAACGACACCACTACTGCCATCTACAGGTTCCGGGACAACGTATGCAAGGTCGGGCCATGGATAAACGGCCCGTCTGAAATAGGCTGCGACCCTGTCACCGGACGCAACCAGCAAGTCGATCTTTTCTGGGAGCAACTATCCCTATCCGATAGATACGACCTGCAGCTTGCCAAGGACCCGGACTTTACCCTCAGGATCGACCCGGCAATTTCCAATTCGGAGAATATATCCGCGGTAACCGGGTCTATTCATATCAAGACCGATCCCGTGAATGTTACCAGCCCGGCGGTATGGCTGCCTCCCGGCTCACTTCCTGAAGCGGGAGCTGATTACTACTGGCGCATAAGGACCTATCATGCGGCAACCGGGGAGTTCATTTGGAGCCCCTGGTCGGACACAGGCAATTTCATCGTAAAGCCCGGATTTCCCGTGGCTACGCCTTACTACGGCCCACAGCTGCTGGCTCCTGCCGATGGCTGCGATTGCGCGTTTAATGCGCCGGTCAGCTTCTCATGGTCGCCTTACAAGGAGACAACAGCATATAAATTTGAGCTGTCGCAGAGCTCCGACATGAGCCGGCCTACCATATCAACGCAAGTGAGCGATCCCGCCTACCTGTACACAGGGCAATTAAGAAATAATACAGTCTATTTCTGGCGTGTTACGCCGGTAGAGCCTGTGCCAGCCGAATCCAGCGCCACCTTCAGTTTCCACACGGCGCCCGTCTCTACTGCGGCGCCAACATACCTGATTCCAAGGTCGCAACCCATACCGTTGTGGGTTGTAATCGGCTTTGCCATCTGCGTGCTGGCAATTATCATCCTGCTCGTGCTGATTTTCCGCAGATGGGGCGTATTCCCTTAAACACGCCAGGAACTCAGCAGTAATGCTATTGAGGATGAACCGTCAAATGGCGCTTTATCCTGCGCCCTTTTGGTAATAGGAGACCAGGAACTTTTTGCCTGATTTAAGGGGAATTTCAGTTTCTTTGTGCTTGATCAGGCCGCATTTTTCCGCCGTTTCGTTAAATGCCTCCGGATTTACCAGACGCATTACCGGCTCGAGAGATTTTAAACTGGAGTAGGGCGTCTCCGAAATCATTTTGGCTTCGCGGCTGGGAAGCTGCAACACAGCAACCAGCGTCCCTTGCATCATCAGCCAACTGGAAACCCGTTTCAAGATTTTTGCAAAATCCACATACTCAAAAATCAGGGCGGCATAGATCAAATCGAATGAATTGTCCGGACACGAAAACGAATTTAAATCTGAACAGACCAGTTCAAGCATCGGCAATTTAGACCCGTATCTTTTCCGTAGAATTGATAAATAGTCGGGATTAATGTCGATACCCACTATTCTATGCGCGGTTTGGGGATCGATATGCTCAAAACCATTGCCGGTGCTGCATCCCAGAACCGCCACGCTTTTTGACGGGACATCCTTCAGCACATTCCCAAATATGCGATTGAGAACTGCTAATTGTCCGACGGTCTCCGAATTCATGTGCCCTTCGTAGTCAGAGGCCGGAATAGAAAGCCAGGGATTTTTATTGTGAGCGAAATTACCTTTAGCCATACGTTTAGTATGGTCTTGACAGGATAGGCCGGTCAATGATTGAACTGCTCCGCACTTATCTGTACCGGCACATCAGCGCAAAGACAGCCGCACCAACTACAATAACCCCGATGACAGCCGCGGCTACCGTATCCAACCTGGCTACGAAATCCAGTTGATTGCCAGTTGCGAAAGTCGGGCAGATGACCGGAAGCGCAGTCCCATGTAACAAACCACTAATAAACACTTTTGCAAACATTTTAGCAGACCTTCCTTTAGCTACCTCGTTTAACCCATGCAACCGGTGCTTCGTTTACCTCTAACTTAAATAATACGTGGTCATTATTAAGATCTTATTAAGGCACGAGAGGAAGTTCAGGGAATTCCGTTAGCTCTCGCTTAAAGCGTCTCAGGCAATACGCTACATCCGTTCTTATTTATCTTCCTCAACTTTGGAGCCTTTTGTGTCATCATCTGGGCTAACCAGGCATTAAAAAGGTTACCGCCACCAGATTTGTCCGACCCGGCAACGAGTATCTGGGGGACGATTTGTATCTTACCCGCTGCTATCTCCTGAACCAGCCTGATAATCGCTACGTTCTGCTGTCCGATGGCGCTCTTCTGCGCGTTGTAGGCCTCGGCAACACCTTCACCCTCAATCTTACTACGATACGAATTCCCATCTGCCACAAGCATGGTAGACTCTTTTTCACCCTGCGCCCGGAGCACTACCGACCTTCTATCGCCATCAGCTTCCCTGACTTTGGCTTCGGCCCTATCATTATTAATGTCTATCGACAACTTGGCATCGATGACGTCTTTCTGCTTGTCAGCCCTGGAGGACTTCTCCATGACAGCGATGCGTTTTTCCTGTGCCAGCGCCTCCTGGTCGTACTGCGCCTGCTGCTGGTTGGCTATTTCCTTCTTGGTCTGCGTATCCAGCAAATCCTTGGGAATATCGATATAGGCGATAAACAGGTTCTGAGCCTCTACATTATACTCGGAGAACCTCTCCTTGGCATGGGCAAGCGCTTCAGTCTGTAAATCCGTTCTGCTCTGGAAAAAGTCGATTGCCTTCTTCTCGCCCGCTTTGTTCCTGAATGATGAATCGATTAACGGGTGGACGATCTGGTCGATAAGATTAACGACCGACCCGAACCTGGCTATAATGTACGCCGCGTTAGCCGGTTGAATCCGGATAACCATGCTAACATTGACTTCCAGTTGAAAACCATCTTTGGATGTAACCTTCAGCGGATCAAACTTGTACAGGACAGCCGAGTCCTTATCTTTGTCCTCAACCGGTTTTGCAATCGCAGCCTGTTTATCAGAGGCCTGCTTGACCCCCTTTATTTCAGTGCCTATCCTTCCCTCGGTTGCCCAGTCAATAGTGATGGCTGAAGTTGGAACCATGTAAGGAGTAAAAGCGATAGTATTGAGGTTATATTTACCTGGAGCCACAGGATCTTGCCAGATTCCCCTGGTGTAGCGGTCCTGAATCAATATCTTCTCGACGTCCTCGTGTATGGGACCCGTCAATTTCCCTTCGCCGGTGCTCGGCCTAGGACCGTGGTCAGGCCTCTCGAGGTCCAGCCCGACATTTGACCTGATCACAGCCACATAGCCGGGAAGCACCTCGGCCACGTTCTCCATCTTAATGTCAAACAACAGCGTATTGATATAATATCTGCCTGGCTGTAACGTATCGAGCTGCGGCCCGCGGTACCCATTGCCCTGTAAAAATAGCTGCCCGTTCTGATAGAACTTGTGGTCTATCTCCGTCCCGTCCGCGTTTCTTGCCTTGGGAGCTACGATATATCCCATCGGCAAGGGTGTTCCATCCCTCGCTATAGCGATACCGATGGTATTTTCGGCGATCTTGGTCGATTCGGCTTTTGTAACGATAAACAGCTTTGTGTTGATTCTGTAAGTCCCGGGCCGTAGAATCGCGACCTGCGGCCCTTTCTTTCCGTGATTGGCCAAGAACATCTCGGCATCCTGAAACTGGTTGCATTCCACTTCATCTCCCAAGAGCCTGCCTTTGGGAAGGGGTTCCCCGTCTATCGATTCAATAAGCCCCAGACTATCAACGTCGATGGTCACCACCGGGACTTTTGCAAATGACCATATTACAGGTATTCTCCAATAAAGTCCGGGCATCAATATCTTTGCCTGGATGCCCACTTCCCCATTCCGGGCGATTATCTGTCCTGAGGGCATACCCTTGCCAAGCATTCTTTTTGTCAGAATTCCCACTTCATTAGGGCCAATTGTGCGAAAGCCGGGGAGAATAATGATTAGAGCTAACAGGATTATAATGCCAACAGCGATACCTTCCAACATTGACGCACCTCCCTATTGAGTTCTTAAGATTACCTGTTAATGATGATCTTACCGGTTCGGTTGAATCGAGTTTTACTCCAGGGCTATTTTTATCGTAACCAGGGAATCAATACAGTGAACGCCGGCCCCTATTATAGCTACTTTCGCATATGTAATCCACCTTATGTGCGAGCCTGCGACGGCATCTATAAAAGCTCCGCTCTTGATCACAATCATGCCTTTAATAATTGGGTTATTCGAGCCGCTGCACTATAATGGACGTGATGGCTATGCCAGGAACAAGGGCATTGGCGGCCCTAATATTACTCTTGCTCTTTTGCAGCGCCCCGTTTTTTTCACCCTATGCGGCAAGGGCCGACGGTCCATCGTGCGCATCTCACCAGTTCTACGGGACGGTCAGCAACAATGGGAAAATTGTGGGGGCCGGTTACATCGTTACTGCCGTTGTGAACGGACAACAGATGGCTTCCGCCACAACCGATGCCCAGGGAAAGTGGGGGAATACGCAGTCATTCAGCGTCACGACCCAGGCAGGTTCTTTGATAGAATTCTATGTTAACGGTGTACTCGCGGGATCAGCGGCCAGTTGTATCGAGACCAACGAGCTAAATATAGCCGTATACGGAGTTCCACCACCTTCCGGTTCCGCCGCTTCAACCGCTTCATCCGAAACAGCCGCCACTTCCTCAGCTTCAGCGACAGCAGTCAGCCAGCCTGCCTTGAGCTCGGCACCTTCTAACTCGCCGGCCTCGCCGTCAACGCTCACCTTCTATATCGGCCCTCAGACTGCCGCCACACATACTTCCCCGGCCACAATAGCCGTCTACTGTACGCTTCCCGGACAACAGGACAGCCTTACACTTAGCAACGGCACACTTACATCAGCGAAAGAACTTGTCAGCGCCGGCAGCGCCATCGAGCTCGACTTCGCGGCCAATACCACCACAAGCCTGACGTCCGGTCAACAACTTAAAATAGAACCGCTTTCTTCTCAACCCGCAGCGCCGGATGGATCAGGAATTATTGAGGTTTACAGCTTCGAACCGGAAAACAGTACGTTTAGCCCGCCTGTTACACTGAAGCTGAAATACGATCAGGACAAATTGCCGGCGGGCATGGACGAGACCAGCCTTTACATCGCCCAGCTGGAGCAAACGGGGAAATGGATTGCACTGACGTCTTCGGTAGACAAAAGCAGCAATACAGTCAGCACACAACTATCCCACTTTTCCGTCTACGGTCTGATCGGCAGACTGACACCGATATCATCGGTAGTTACTCCGCCAATAAATGACTCTCAATCCATCCCGGCACCTGTCAATCCTCCAAACGCGGAAACCAGCCCGCAGGGGGAAGGAACCTCGCCGACGCCCGCCAGCTCCGGGCAATCGGCTTTACAGATGCCCGGAATGGATGTTGTGGCGCAGGGTATCCTGATTGCCGGAGGGATCTTAATCATAATCGTGCTTCTGGCAATTATAAGGAGGCGTCCGGACTATTAGCCGCAGCCCATTTAATGAACTGACAGCGGCGAAATCCTTCGTGGGTTTAATCGCTTTAGCCAGAGTATTTAACGTGACCGGCATCAGATGTCTTATGCAACTATCCGCCGCAAATACCGTTTATAAAGATGTAAACGGGCGGTATCACCGCCCGGGGAGGAAATATGAAATTAAACATATTGCATGTTTTTATTGCCGCAGCTGTCCTTTGCCTTCTGACCGCTTTTATAGCCGGAGCGGTCCCGGTTTCTGCAGCGGAATCGGATAATACCAGCCAGCCATATTTGCAGAACTGGGGCCACAGCGGAGGCCAATCCTGTGCTACTTCCTGGGGCAATAGTGCCTGGCAACCCAGCATAAAGGGATAGACCCCTTTGCTAAGGACAGTTGGCAGGAGGTATGCGGCCATCCTTTTGCCTTTCGAAAATGCGAGGTAACTGATAACACTATGGGAAAGCAATGATACATAAGCGAGGGATAAGGAGCGTGATGGTAACCGCCGCACTTGTAGTGCTGGCCTCTACGGCATGCGCAACTTCTGTGTCCGCCCCACAGTTTGAGGTAACCTCACTTGATATCAAACCGGCGCAAATCGCTGCAGGTCAGACAGCAGTTGTTACTGCACGCGTTACCAATACAGGTAAAACGGAAGGCGTGTATGACGCCATCCTCACAGTCGACGGCCTTCAGGCCGACACGCAGCAAATCGATGTCGTTCCAGGGTCCGCCGAGACCATCACCTTCTCACTACGCACAGATACGGCGGGAGACCACAAGGTCGCTGTCGGGGAAGCAAACTCCATACTTACGGTAGAACCCAAGCTAGTAGCGATGGAAGTGGAGCTAAAATATGATGATGGCAATGCTAAGGATTATCTGTCCGTTGATAAACCCTGCACCGGATACGTGAGCAGCTTCGCTCCACCTTCGGTCCCTTTTATCATCAAAACTGTGCGCATATACGGCCTGGTCTATGGCGGTCCGGAATTTTTAATCGAGCCTCTTGAAGTACAAATCTGGGATGCAGATAAAAAGGTCATCTACAGCGCCAGGGTGTCCGGCAAAAGGTTCCCCTTGCTGTCACACCTGTTATCCGACATCGAAGACAAGGGCGCCTGGGTTGACGTAAATATACCCGATGTGAAGGTGAGCGGGGACTTTTATATAGATGTCTACACCGGTACAACTACGGGGCAGGGTTTTCGCATGGGAAGTGAAGACAATATCATAAATACCCATTCCGACGTTACAATACGCAATGAGAACGGTATCGACGCAACCAGTACGCAATGGCCCTATCCTGCAACCTACTGGTACGGAGACAAAAGCCGGGTCAACTGGATGTTAAGGGTTGTTGGAAACGCCATGGTCCCGCAAGAATAATTAAGAATCTTTGTTCTCCATCGAAAGCGGCTAAACTCCAGATATTTCCTGGAGATAAGTGGCATCCACCGATCCGGCGTCATCTTTGCTGAAAAATTTGAACCTGTTTCGTCCGTGTCCTTTACAGTAATACATCGCGGCGTCAGATTTCTTAACCAGAGTTTCCATGTCATCTCCATTCTGGGGATAAATTGCGATGCCAATGCTAACCGACAAATGTAGCTCCTGACCGTTGATAAAGATAGGCTCTGTAAGTGAATCGAGAATCTTCCGGGCAATGTTAGCGGCGTCTCTTCTCTTCTTGGTGTTCTGCATCAATAATATGAACTCGTCTCCCCCAATACGTGCCAAAGTATCACTGGCTCGCACAACCTCGGTCAACCGGTTGCTCACGCCTTTCAGGACGCTGTCACCCATTTGATGGCCGAACGTGTCATTGATGGATTTGAACTTGTCCAGGTCCAATGACATGAGGACAAGCCCGGTTTTGCTGCGGTGAGCCAATGCTGCGGCCACGTTGAACCGGTCGGATAGCAACGCCCTGTTTGGTAACCCGGTCAGATGGTCATGCGTCGCCATTTGTTCGAGTTTAGATTGCATCTGTTTGCGCTGGGTGATATCATGCTCCAACTCTAAATTGGCCTTCTCTAATTCGGAGGTCCTTTGCCGTACCAGGTCTTCAAGATGATTCTGGTACTCAGTGAGCTTTGCTTCAGTCTGCTTCCGCACAGCGATTTCTCGAGTCGCCTGCTCGTTTTTATTACGAAGGTTGGATGCCAAATAACTTAATAACACTCCCACAAGGAGAAATATGACGATTATCGGCGCATTCCGTATGTCGGATAAACTGACGAATGTGTACAGTGGGGGTATAAAGAAGTAATCGTAGGCCACTAAACTAAGAACACAAACCAGGATGGATGGACCCAGTCCGAAGAAAATAGCCGTCGGGACGATTGCCAGAATATAGGTGATGGGCACATCGGCCGGGATTATTGCCGGTTGGGCCACGTATTTTAACCAGGTGGCCAAGATTACCGATCCAACCGCCGAAACGTAACCCCACCAGTTGAAAGACACTCTCTTTTCAGGCTTTCCAGTTTTGCTCATCGGTTCTCTTGCACAACTTCACATTAGTCTGAACCACAATATAGATTCGAAGACAATCCAATGATTGGCATATCGCTATAATACAGCCGCGGCAATAGAAAAATCATAAAAATACTATAAATAATGTGAAATAATTGTCACATTTTACAGGATGTACCAGCTGATTTAAGCTTATATGATCTATTGCCAGTGAAGACCCCATCAAGCCAGACAACTTTCCCCCACAGCCAGGACCCCCAATTCCTTCTTGATCGCCGTGCTATTTTAGTCGTGGCGTTATATTGACACCGCCTCGCAATCAATCCGATATAAATCTGCGTTCAAAATTGGCGGGCGCAATTATCTTAACTGCAAACGAGGGGATCAACCTGAAATGATAGAGCTCCAGCAGAAGATTCAGCACACTCCTGTAAGGGCTTCTTTTCTCGGCGCTGCTCTTGACTCTCATGAATTTTTCCTGGGCCATGGCGGTCGCATAGCTTTTGAGCGGTATCCTCTTTTCCTCAGCCCGTTGGATCAGTCCATCAAGCTTCATCCTGTAGATCCGCTCGATGAACTTTCTGATATAGTTTTCTCCCAATCCGGCAACATGCATGCTGGTACCCATCGCACCGCCGCAATTAGCCACAAAATCGGGGATGAAGAGCACTCCGCTATCCTGAATAATACCATCGGCATCCTCAACAGTCGGGGCATTGGCTCCGGGAGAAATGATTTTGGCAGAGACTTTTGAGGCATTCGTTGAATTTATGCTGTGTGAGTGACCACAGGGCGACAGTATGTCGACCTTGAGTTCAAGCAGCCTGGCAGTGTCCAATCTTTCAGCGTCGGTAAATACCTGCACGACGCGGTCTCCCACCTGCTTCCGCAACTCAATCAATTGCGGTACGTTTAGCCCTTCGCGGGCATAAATTGCTCCCAGCCGCGTGGAAATGGCAACAACTTTCAATCCCATCTGCCAATATGCAAGCGCAGCGCTGGTACCGACGCTCCCAAATCCCTCTACGGCAACGGTTGCCCGGCTCAGATCCAAACCGATATGAGCAGCTGCGGCAATGCCGGCCGTGCAAACGGTTAATCCCGTATAGAATCCCGAATTGTCGTGCAACCCCCTGGGTTGAGTAGTGATCCCTACTGATCTGAGCAAATAGCGGATATCGGCATCATACACGCCCAGGTCACCTGAAGGAACATAGCTACGAGTGGTAATAAACGGCTTCAATCCCTCGCCGAATTTTGTCAGCAGCTGTTTCTTTGCATCCGGGTCGATATCGGAAGGAGCAACGATCAGCGCTTTTGCGCCACCCAGCGGCAAACCCAGAAACCCATGCTTCAATGTCATGGCACGGGCGATATCCCTGAGAATGACAGGTGAAAACTCAGGCGACATCCGTACCCCGCCGTATGCGCGCCCGTTAATCACAGAATCAATCATTAAATACGCTTGAAAATCGGATCCCGGGCTGGCGACACTGATCAATATCGGCTTCAACGGCCCGCTCCTGCAGTCCTTTTGACGGCCCTTATGGCGATGTAAAGGCCGGTCAGGTATTTTGTCCTTCTGGCCTCCAGGCTGTCAAGCAAACTCAGACCATTCTCGATTATTCGCGCTGATTTCGCCGGATCGATCTTTCTGATCAGGCTCACAGCAGTCCTGGTTATCAACCTGGGATTATGTATGATTGCTGTTCTGTCTGTGACATCAAAACCGATCCTTTGCAGCGTTTGTTTTGCTTCTACAATTGACAGGGTGCATCCGCTGAAATAGGGCGACAGTCCCCATCTGATCCAGAGCCGGAAAAACGGCTCCGTCAAATTTGATTTATTGTCCAACGTCAGAATCAATGTGCCACCCGGCTCCAATACACGCCAAATTTCTGCAAGGGCAACAGAAATATCTTCCCTTCTAACGTAGTGATCCAATGTGGAATTTGAAATCACCAGATCAAAAGAGCCCTGCCCAAAAGGCAGTTTCCTTGCGTCACAGCAAATGCATTCGACATTGCCAGCACAAAGTTGCTTTGACCTCTGCCGGGCCCTTGCGGCAACTCTGGGAGAAATATCCATGCCAACTACCTCTCGATTCCGCCCGGCCAGGTCAAATAGAAACTGGTCTGTTCCCAGGGATTCTTCAAAGAGGTCCGTCTTTAAAAGCCGTCTGACACTGCTCATATCAGCCCATCTGGATATCAGATTAAGATGAGTTTTTTTCTTATGCAGACAAAGGATGTCGTCGATATGATATCGACCATCCATCCTGTCTACTATTTGATCCCAGTAGGCTGGACTATTGGAGTTTGGACCTTCGCCCATGCAAGATAATATATCACTAACGTGCTTTTACACGGAAATAGTCATCTTAGCGGACGTTCAAGTGCGCCGGTACATGCCCGAACTCAAGGGACCTTGTTGTTCGTTGACAATTCCATATAAAATGTAAGATTGGAATTGGGGCATTTAGTAATATCAGCAATTGTCCTACCGGATTATCACCAAGTCAAACAGGGATAGAGGAATATTCGTGTACAGCTTTATAGCAAGGCATGTTTTGGCTCCCGCGCTGGACATTTTTAGAGGCACGCAAGCGATGAAATGCTCAGAGAGCTTGAGAAAAGCCAGTGGTGGTCACGCGACAAAATACTGGAGTTAGCAGAATCAACGGCTGAGACTGCTCGTGAAGCACGCCTACGAAAACGTGCCCTACTATCGCCGTATATTTGATGAGAGAGGCCTCAGACCGGGCGATATAGAAAACAGCCATGACCTCGTGAAACTGCCCATATTAACCAAGAAGATCATCCGAAGCAATTTTAATGAAATTACTGCCACGGGCTTCCCCAAAGAACGAACGTGCGTGATAGCCACCGGGGGTTCAACCGGGCAGCCGCTGGTAGTTCTATACTACAAGGCGAGACCACAAGGATTTGTGCATCGCTGCATCGCAAAGAGCACGTTCCGCGATCGGGTTTGAGCTTGGAGACAAAAGTGCAAGTATCAGAAATAGGTATCCATATGAATCGGAGAGCGAGAGGTTTTGGCAGGCACCGATCAGGTTCTTCCAAAGGACTTTGACACTCGATCTCGCAGCGATGTCCTCGGAAACCGCTAGAAAACTGGAAGATTTTCAGCCGAGATTTATAACAGGTTATCCATCTTCTATTGAGCAACTGGCACGAATCATCCAAATTAAGGGAAAATCGAGGATCAGGCCCAGGGCAATAATAACTGACTCAGAACAGCTTTATGAGCACCAGCGAGAACTCTTCCGGGAAGTATTTGGCTGTGACACATACGACATTTACGACTGCACAAGAAGAACATCTAATCGCCTTCGAATGCAAAGAGCATTCAGGCTATCATATTGCAGCAGAAAACGTAATTGTGGAGAGTTGTGAATGCTGAAGGTGAGCCAGAGCCTGTGGCTGCGGGAAAAGAGGGACGGATATTAATTACAAACCTGCACAATTATGCTATGCCCTTTATCAGATATGACTATTGGTGATATGGGCGATCGGTTCTGATGCGGCTTGCCCCTGCGGCAGGGGTCTGCCCCTGCTGGCGGCAATAAATGGCAGAACCTGGGACACGATAATAACCAGGAGCAGGGGAACAATACCGGGCATGCGTCTATACCAGCCCTTCAGATCCCTTGCACATCTGGGCGTTGAGCAATGCCAGATCGTGCAGGAGACTTATGAGAAGGTATTGATAAAGCTGGTCTGCCGGGCAAAGAATATTCGCAGGAGCAAATGGACAAGGTAAACGAGAAGGTTGACAGCGGAATATAAACGCATTCTTGGGGAAGACATGGATATTGTCATAGAATTGGTCGACCGAATACCTCCCACCCCAATGGGAAAAAGAAGAATTGTCATTTCTAATCTTCCGCAGGAAAGCGACTAGAACCTTGCAATATAAACGAGTTGGCGACCCACCGGATATGGTCGAGTATAACGGGTCGATCGTATGGGTCCCGCTATGACTTAGTTGATTTTACATATGCCATATTATATTCTTATGCTGTGCCGAAGAGAGGGTAAGCGGCACGTCATTGAAACATATTGACCTCGTATTACGCACATGAATGTTAAAGGCGCACCAGTCCACAGATAAAATGCAGAAAGGTAGAAGAATGTACGATTTTTCAAACAAAACAATTATTATAACCGGCGCTTCCGGCGGCATAGGCACAGCACTTGCCAGGGAGTTGGGCAAAAGAGGGGCAAAACTGGTTTTCGCCGATATAAATATTAACGGCATGGAATCCTCCGCTTCAGGTTTGACCTCAGATCCGCTGATTATTAAATGCGACATTACGGACAGGGCGGATGTAAAAAAGCTTGTCAATCGGCCGTAAACAAATTTTCAAAAATTGATATATTGATAAACAACGCAGGGATTATCAGGCCAGGGCTTTTTGAAGACAGCAGCTATGAAGACATTGACGCCCAGATGAAGGTGAATTTTATGGGGGCCGTCAACTGCACAAGAGAAGTTGTGGCCGTAATGATACCTGCCAAACAGGGCCATATCGTTACGATTTCCTCGCTGGCCGGTCTCGTTCCCGAAACCTACAGCACAATTTATACGGCATCGAAATTCGCCTTAAGGGGCTTTTTCCTGACCCTGGGGATAGAGCTGAGAAAGCATAACATAAGGGTGTCGACTATTTTCCCTGACTCGGTCAAAACACCCATGCTGGAATATGAGGCCTCCCATGGCGGCTCTCCGCTTACTTTCCTGGGCGATGCACAAAGTCCTGAAAAGATAGTTCAAGCTGTAATCAAGGCGATTGAAAAAAGAAGCCCCGAAATATATGCGCCAGCTTCAACCGGTAATTTTTCAAAGATAATCATGTGCTGGCCTTGGCTTGTTACGAAACTCTGGCCGCTGCTGGAACAGATCGGAGAAAAAAATAAAAAATCCTATATTAAGAAGTGAGGTGCTGAAATGACTGCAATTGCCATACTTGAGCTGCTGACCGCCGTCGGGTTAATACTGTTCTGGATAGGCTTTTTTACCATAGGCCTCGCGCCGAAAAATCCTCCGAAAGGATATATGGAGTATGAGCACTCCTTCCCACTGCCTGATGGATTGCTGGCCCTATTGCTGCTGGCGGCCGGCATACTGCTATTGTTAAATAATCCGTGGGGCAATCATTTGTCCGTGATAGCTGCCGGCGCGCTGATATTTCTGGGGGTGCTGGACTTCAGCTTCAATATCCAGAACGGCGTATACAATATCTCCAAAAGTGACCTGATATTAAACGCTTTCATCAACATTTGGTGCATTGGCTTTGGTATCGCTATTGCCATACTGATAGTCTGAAAAACTGGGGCCTGATCGCCTGGTTATTGACGCCCCGGATTTATTCGCACATGCCTGATTTCGGGATGAAAAGGCTACTAAACCGCTCATCCATTATAAACAGGGAGGACGATATGCAGTACGATCTGCTCATTCGCAAGGGTACTATTGTCGATGGCAGCGGCAAGGAGCGCTATCAGGGCGACGTCGCCGTTCAGGGCGATGTTATTGCCGAAATAGGAAACCTGGCAGATGCGACAGGCGCCATCGAGATAGATGCCCAGGGCAAGATCGTCTGTCCCGGTTTCATCGATATTCATTCACATGTGGATCTGGCTATTGCCGATCCGATGCATGTCGATCGATTGGAGCCGCTCGTCAGGCAGGGTGTAACTACAGTCATCGGCGGGAACTGCGGTTTCTCAAACTGCTTCGTCCCCCAGGAGAACCGGGAGGCGAACCTGACCAACCTGGAGAACCTCTCCGGGCAACCGCAGCGGGAGATTGTCGACTGGAGCACCCCGGCGGAGTTTTTCGAGCGACTGAAGCGGCAGGGGATGCTGCTAAACATGGGGACGCTCGTCGGCCATGGTTCGTTGCGGATTGCCGCCTCTGGTCTCGTAACAAGGCTGCTGACTCACGATGAGCAAGCCCGTCTCGAACGGTACCTGGAGCAGGCGCTGGAAATGGGTTGCCTGGGCCTCTCCACCGGGCTGCAGTACTTCCCCGGTCTTCAGAGCGACACCGCCGAGCTGGTCGGGCTGGGTGGCATTCTGAAACGCAGCGGCGGAATATTCACGTCACACCTCAGGAGTTATGCCCATACCGTTTCAAACGCCATCGATGAAGTGAGCGAAGTCGGCCGGCGCTGCGGTGTGCCGGTGCAGATATCGCACCTTTACTGGCAGCCCTATGCCAAGGGCTTGGGATGGGTAACCCGCAATGCCGCCAGGTTCGGCTCGTTTGCTTATAATACGCTCAAAATACCTGTACCCATTGAAAAGGGGCTCGAGGATAAGATCGAACTCGTCGAAGCAGAGCGCCGTCATGGCGTGGATATCGCCTTCGACCTGGTGCCTACATCCCAAGGATTTACCGAGCTCTTCGCCTTCCTGCCGCCGTACGTGGCCGAAGGGAGCAAAGCTGAAGCCCTTGCACGGCTTAAGGACAAGGCCTTCCGGAAAAAGGTGCGGCACGATATCCTTAACGTCGAGCCGGATTGGCCCCACCGGGACGGCGCGACCTGGTCATTCAACTATATCAAGATGACCGGATGGGAAGGCCTGCGTGTAATGGCGGTTATAAGTGACCACAACCGGTGGATGGAGGGACTGACCTTCCCGGAGATCGGCGCCAAGCAGGGCAAAGAAGCGTTCGATGCCCTCTGCGATCTACTGGTAGAGGAAAAAGGCCAGGTCATGGTATTCCATACTCCTCTCAAGCCCGACGATCCCTTTGCCTTCCGCTCCATGTGGTTGGGATTCACCTATCCCCACTCGGTTCCAGCGACCGATACCATCCTGAGGCCGCTCGGCAGGCCGGCGCACGTCTTCTATGATTGTTTTCCGCGCTTCATCTCCTTTTTCACCAAGCAAAAGCCACTGCTCACACTGGAAGAGGCGGTGCGCAAAACGACTTCCCGGCCGGCGGAGATCATGCATCTCAAACGCCGGGGTACCTTGCAAAAAGGCTACTACGCCGACATCACGGTCTTCGACTTTCCGTCTCTCGGGACCACCGCCACATTCGATACCCCGGCCGTTTACCCAAGCGGCATCGAGCATGTCATTATCAACGGCAGGCCGGTCCTCTCCTCCGGCAAAATTAGAAAGGACATACGGGCGGGAACCGTCATCCGGCGGACGGATTAAAACCAATAACCCATCACAATTGAGAGTTCTGAAGAGGAATAATGGAAGGGCAATCTTAACGCACAGGCGAACTTCTATCCCAGGGTTATCCTGGTTCCGGTAATTCCCGCTAATGCATCCAGCGCCTTTCCAGGTGCGGTGATCAAAACCTCACGGTGACGCCCCGCCGGGGTTGCCCTGAGGAATTTCAGGGACGCCATTATCTTTGGCTCCATGCTGCCAGCGCCGAATTGACCTTCTTTCAATAGCGCCTCAGCTTCGCCATCCGTAAGGCTGTACAGGGCTTTTGGGAAGCTTTGCCAAAATTTGAAAAAACAGTCTCAACCGCAGTTAAAATGAGCAGCACATCAGCGCCTATATCCATTGCCAGCCGTGCGGAAGCCATGTCCTTGTCGATGACAGCTTCAACACCATGTGGCGGCGCCGGATCGCCCGCAACGCCGCCGCCCGCGTGCACCGCGGCAAGGAGCCTCCTGTTCGAGGGCCGCGTGGGCACGCTCCGGCGCTTCAAGGACGACGCCAACGAGGTGCGCGCCGGCCTGGAGTGCGGCATCCGGCTCGACGGTTTCGACGGTTATCAGGAGGGCGACGTCATCGAGTGCGTCGAGATCCAGAAGGTCCGCGCATCGCTCTGAGCCCCTCCGGAATGCGGCGACCGGACGCCGGCCAGCGCGGAGGTGACCCGGCCGTTTCCCGCCCCCGGTTTCCCCGATGATCAAGCCCAAGTCCAACCGCACGCTGCGGGTCAACGAACTCATCCAGCGCGAAATCAGCGCCTACCTGCACACG
>CAWHDI010000016.1:0-14878 GCA_963827985.1 uncultured Chloroflexia bacterium
CCTCGATTTGATGGGCCCATTTGGACAGGTGAAAGCTTCACGCTGGGCGCGCTTCGGAGGACATTGGGAAAACGGTTACCAGGAAGGCTTCGTAGGTACCATTTCCGCTGGAACAAATGAAATTCAACGTAATATCATTGCATGGTACGGACTCGGGCTGCCGAGGATGAAATAGCCCTTTAAAACCGGTTGATTTCCTGAAACAACCCATGTTGGCTGAGTTTGAGTTGGGGTTGATTTTCCAATTCAACCAGTCAACATTAATTATTGATAGTTTTGCCAGTTTACCGCTAACCCGCCCCTGCGGGGGGATGTTTTCGATCAAACGGCATAGCGCCGGTAAGGCGGAGGCTGATGATATTTCGAGCCGGGGACAAGAATAGAAAGATAGCGGAGGTAAGCCCCATGGCAATCGCACCGAGCAAATATACCGACAAAGACGACGGCCTGCACCCTTACAAAACCCCCGATTATTATGAGTGGTGGTATACCGATGCCCATTTTGATAATGGATATTCCTGCGTGGTCGTTTACCACTGGAAATGCGGTTTCTTACAACCGCGTATCCCGGTCGTAACAAAGGAGATATACACCCCAGAAGGCGAAAAGATCTCTACCGGCAAAGTTATGCGCCCGGAAGATTGCACTGCCAGGGAAGACGGTTGCGATGTCAATATGATGGGCAGCTTCATCCGCCAGGAAGGTAATAACTACAGGATTTACGCCCCAGGCAACACGACCTCCGTGGACCTGACGTTCAAGAGGGTTGTGCCGCCGTGGAAGCCATTGGGGATCGGCCGGCTTTACGATAACCATGACCAGGTGCAAGGGTGGCTGGCGCCATGTCCCAGGGCTGATGTGGAGGGCACTATCTCAGTGCGGGGCAAAGAGATGAAGGTCAAGGGCAAAGGCTATCACGACCACAACTGGGGTAATGTGAGCATGCACGAAAGCCTCAGCTATTGGTGGTGGGGCCGTTTCCATCACCCCGAGTACACACTTATCTACTATTACCTCTATCCTGCCAGGACAAATGAGCCTGATATTCCAAGGCTTTTCCTTGCAAAAGGCGATAAGGTCCTGATGACCCCGGAAAAGGTGGAACTCCAGGCCTCAAATCCCAAGATTGACGAAGTCACGGGACAAATGATCCCACGAACGTTGAATATTACGGCCACAGAGGGCGACAATTCGGTCCAGCTTGAAGTGGTCACGAGCAGCATATTTGATACCAATACACTGCCGATGATGGCGCCATGGCCTGTTTACTACTGGCGCTTCAAGGCCGATTACAAGTGCAAAATACAGATTGGTAAGCAGGTGGACGAGATCGCAGGACAGACGATGAGCGAATATGAACTGCTGCGGCCGTCAGAGTCTCCCTATAAATAGTATGAGATACCTTCGCTATCACGCGGCAGCATAGTTGATCGATTAACATGATTCGGGGAGGTCAAGGATGAAAAAAATCATTTCCACGTACGAGGACAAAGACGATGCAGTACATCCGTTCGATGAGCCGGATTACTACGAATGGTGGTACCTGGATGCCATGTTCGACAACGGCTATTCCTGCGCCTTGTCCTGTTTCTGGAGAACCCGCTACCTGGATGTCCATGTTCCGCTGATCATTGTAGATATTTATCCGCCGGAAGGTGAACGCATCAGGGGAGCCGAGGGATTCGATTACAAGGACTGCCGTGCCAGCCTGGAAAAGTGCGACGTCTCCTGGAAGACAAACTATATTAAGCAGGAAGGGGACAGTTATAATGTCTGCCTGAAAGCCGGGAATGTTGGCGTTGAACTGACCTATAAGCGCAAACTCCCGGGATGGAAGTGGACGCCCGATGGTTTATTGAAAAATGATGCCGAAGGCAAGCAGGGATGGACCAACGCTCTGCCGAGGGCCGGCGTAACGGGCAAACTTTTCATCGATGGCAAGACCATACCGGTAAAAGGAGAAGGGTACCACGACCATAACTGGGGCGATGTGGAAATGTCACACAGCTTTGCCGGATGGGGCTGGGGAAGGATGTTTGACCCCAAGTATACCTTTGTATACGGTTGGTTCATGCCATTTAAAAAAGACGATCCAATAATCCCATCACTGTACGTGGCCCGGGGCAGCGAGCCGATATTTGCGACACCGGGAGTGAAATGCACACTGAGCAGGGAAGTAATGCACGAAGAGAGCGGCAACTCGATACCCACGGAAATTGTGATTACAGGCGATTCCCAAGACGTGGACATATACTGCCACCTGGACATTATAAAGGTGCTGGACTATATGAAAACCGATGCCGACCCCGGGGGTTTTACAACCAACTACTACCGGCGCCTGAATAAATACGACGCACGCATCAAGATCGAAGGCAAGACGGACGAAGTGAAGGGCGAGGCATTCAACGAGTACGTGCTGCTCAGATAGACACGCCGGGCATCCACCGCGCTGCGCCAAGGCAAAGCTACTTACAGATGCGGCCAGGGTTTTATGAAATTTTATTATGACACCGAATAGTTCAATATGGGAAATTATGCATTAGAAGAAAATGCCTGCTATAATTTTAGACCACAATCCGAATAAAATTGGAACAGGAGTAACCATTGCTTAGAAAATATTTTGCATCCGCTTCCCTGTTACTTGTCCTGATACTCATAGGTATAACCGCCTGTGCAGCACCGGCAGCCCAACCTGCATCCACGGTTAAAACGTTGAAGGTGGGCAACATTATGCCATTCACAGGCTCAGCAGCCCTGTGGGGACAGAATATCCGTCCGGGCATGGAAATATATGCTCAGCTTATCAACGAAGACGGTGGATTGAAGATAGGCAACGACATGTACAAGGTTGAAATGACCTTTGTAGATGCCTACGGGCCGGCGCCCGCCGCAGCGGCCGCCCGGAAGCTTATATACGAAAATAATGTATCCGCAATCGTCGGGTACTTCGGCATTGGAGTAGCGGCCATAGCACAGGTCAGCAACCCGGAAAAGGTGATATTGAATATCGGCACTATAGGAGGGAGAGACCCTGCTTCGCCAGAAAATTCCTACGTATTTTACGGATTTCCACAGACGGAAATCGTAATTAATCAAGCCATAGCCACGATGCAGGCTTTCCCACAATATCACACGCTGGTATGGACGGGAATGAGATCGGGGGACCAGACACCTGAAGCCATGTTCAAACCTACCGATGATAAGCTCTTAAAGGAATTCGGCATCAAGAGCGTAAGGGTATATTATCCTGAAGGCACCATGAACTTTACGCCATATCTTTCAAAGATGGCCGAACAAGGGGGAGAAGTTATCTACTGTGTGGGGACCCCGCTGGAAGTCGGGTTAATGGCCAAGCAGAGATACCAGATGGGATACAAGTGGCCAATCGGCCAGGAGGCTTCGAACGTGGACCTCAACATAGTCAAAGGCATAGCCGGCAGCGAAGAAGCCATGCAGAATATAGTAAGTGATTATCCACTTCCGTGGGAATTCAAGAAAACGACGGTGTCCCCCAAATACCTGGATATGGCAAAGCGAATGTGGGACAGGTTTAAGGAACAAAATAACAACAAGGAACCGTTCACCGGCATATACGGCGGAGGTGGAGCACTTCCCATGTCACAGTATTTCGAAGCCCTCCAGCAAGCGGGCACCACCGATCCGGACGTAGTGATGAAAACAATCAGGGGAGGCACATTCGACAGCTTCTTCGGAAAATATACGTTATCGGGGGAAAAATACTACGGGTCGAATGTAGTATTCGGACATCCCTGCTGCATGGGCATTATCAAGGGCATGGAGACTGTTTACCTGGGCGAATACCCGTTGACGGACGTAGACCATCCCTTCGCCGAGTTCTAGACCACCTGGTGACGGGCCGGCAATTTCAAACTGCTGATGTAACAAAAGTGATAAGATCAATGGCAATAATTTAGCCGGGAGGAGGCCATGTTGAGAAAATATTTTGTGCCTGTATCTTTACTTATTGTTTTTATACTTGCAACGATCACAGCCTGCGCTGCGCCGGCCGCTCAGCCGGCGACCGAAGAGAAAGTACTGAGAATCGGTTCTATCATGCCGTTCACCGGGCCGGCGGCCCTCTGGGGGCAGGAACTCAGGCCGGGCATGGAACTTTACGCTCAATTGATCAATGAAGACGGAGGCTTGAAAGTCGGCAGCGACACCTACAAGATAGAAATGACCTTTCTTGACGCCTACGGACCTGCGCCTGCAGCATCTGCGGCCAGGAACCTGATATACGATCACCATGTAACCGCGATTGTCGGGTACTTCGGCCTTGGAATAGCTGCCATAACCCAGGTCACCAATCCTGAAAAAGTGATATTGAATATAGGCACTGTCGGCGGCCGGGACCCCTTTCCGCCTGAGAAATCCTATGTTTTCTACGGATTCCCCGTAACGGAAATGACTTTGAACCAGGCTATCGCGGTAATGCAGGCGTTTCCCCAATATCACACGATGGCATGGACCGGGATGAGATCGGGGGACCAAACTCCTGAGGTCATGTTTGCCCCTACAGATGCAAAGCTTCTAAAGGATTTCGGCATCAAAGCCGTGAGGGATTATTATCCGGAGGGGACCATGAACTTCACCCCCTATTTGACCAAGATGGCCGAACAGGGTGTGGAAGTGGTCTACTGCGTGGGCACTCCCCTTGAAATCGGTCTGATGGCCAAGCAGAGAACGCAGCTGGGCTACAAATGGCCTATCTGCATGACGGCCCCGGGCCTGGACCTGAATATCATGAAAGGCATTGCAGGCAGCGAAGAAGCTCTGCAGAACATAGTGAATGACTATCCGATCCCGTGGGAACTAAAGAAGTCTTATGTCGCACCTAAATACGTGGATATGGCAAAGCGAATGTGGGCCAAATACAAGGAACTCCACAATAAAGATATGTTCACGGGCGTGTTCGGCGGTTCTGCGGCAGACAGCATGGCGCAGTATTTTGAAGCCCTGCAAAAGGCCGGCACGACGGACCCGGATGCAGTTATGAGCGCAATAAGGGGCGGCACTTTCGATAGTTTCCTGGGGAAATACACGTTATCGGGGGAAAAATACTACGGGTCCAATGTAGTATTCGGGCACCCATGCGCGATGGGTATCATAAAAGGCATGGAAACGGTCTACCTGGGAGAATACCCGTTGGCGGACGTAGATCATCCATTTGCCGAATTCTAAGCACTAAATAAAAGGAGATTAAATGAACATTGCGCGTTTCGCTGTAGAAAACGTTGGGAAATTCGGGGTGTACGACCAGTTTACGTTTGTCGGCAAGGACGGGACGGTGGTACTCACCAACGAAGAAATAGAAAAGAGGGGAAAGGCACTGGCCACGGGGCTGAAAAAGACCGGCCTCAAGAAAGGGGACATCGTGTCCGTGGTGCTGACCAATGTGCCTGAGATACCTCAGACAATAAACGGGATAGTCCGGACAGGGGCAGTTTTCCTGCCTATTATATTTGCTCTCACAGCACCCGAGATCCGCTACATAATAGAACATTCAGAATCGAAGTACGTCATCACGGAAAAAAGGCTCCTGCCCAAGATACGGGAGGCGCTGGCAGGCTTCAAGAATCCGCCCAAATTAATTGTGATAGGCCCCACCCCCGAGGACCACTGTATAAACTATACTGACCTGCTGACAGAAACTGATTCCAGGGGTGACGTGCTGGACGTGGGCGATGACGAGATGGCGATGCTGATGTACACATCCGGCACGACAGGGTTTCCCAAAGGCGTAATGCTTTCGCACAGCAACCTCGAAAATAATCTCCGGCAAGGCGCCGAGGTTTGGACGCCCACGCCCGGTGCACTCGGACTAGTATGCCTTCCGATGAACCACATGTACGGGCTATCCTCATATTTTCAGGCATGCGTGTTCGGCGACGGCATGGTGATGATCCCCCGTTTCGATCCGGAGAAGATATTTGAAGTGCTTAAGAACTATCCGGTCACGTCACTTCCACTGGTCCCGACCATGATCACCATGCTGATGCAAACTTATGATCCTAAAAAACACAGCCTGGGTAGACTGGCGGCAATTATCAGCTCCGGCGGTCCCCTGGCCGAAGCCACACTTCTCCAGGCGATGGAGTTATTCAAGGTTGGGATAATACATGCTTACGGGTTAACCGAGGCCGGGCCTACGGTAGCCAGGCAGCGGATTGACAGATATAAGATCGGATCGGTCGGGCCTGCGATCCCGCGGCTTGAAATGAAGATAGTTGATGAGAACGGCAAGGAAGTCCCGGTCGGGACCGAGGGCGAAATCATCTGCAAAGGGCCGGGCATCATGAAAGGCTACTGGAAAATGCCAAAGGAAACGGCGGCGACCTTGAAAAACGGTTGGCTGCACACCGGGGACATAGGCAAGGTGGACGAGGACGGCGATCTGTATATCACGGGCAGAAAAAAGGACCTGATAATCAAAGGGGGAGAGAACATCGATCCCAGCATTTCGGAGAAATGGCTATATTACCACCCTGCAGTGTCCGAAGCGGCGGTAATAGGCATACCTGACGCCAAGTACGGCGAAGAAGTGGCTGCTGTCATCGTAATTAAACCGGGCCACAAGGTAAGCGAGCAGGAATTAATCGACCATGTCAGGCAACATGTGCATCATTTCTCGGCGCCCAATAAAGTATTTTTTGTTGATGACATGCCGAAAAACAACCTGGGCAAGATATTGAAGAAGGACCTCAAGAAGACGCTAACCGGCTCATAATGCGGGCAGACGGAAATACCATATTTTGAAATGGCAATAAAAAAGAGGGGCAACTCAATGAGTTGCCCCTCTTGCTGTCTAGTTTAGCGGCCTTTCCACTTGGGAGGCCTTTTCTGGGCAAAAGCAAGTGGCCCTTCAATCAGGTCCTCGGAAGTCCAGAGCGCATTGACTGCCGGGAACGGGGCTTTCATTGCGTCAAGAACTTTCATTTCCAGGCCTTTCATGACGGACTCTTTGCTGGCCCTGATGGAAAGCGGGCCACATTGGAGGATATCATTGGCCCACCTCTCTGCTGTAGCCATCAGGTCCTTCATTGGCACTACTTCGTTCACGAGGCCGAACTCCAGGGCTTGCTGAGCGGAGATAGGCTTGGCGGTAAGGATCATGCCCATGGCCCGTTTCAAACCAATCAGGCGGGGCAGCCTGTGCACGCCGCCTGCTGCGGCAAACAGGCCGACCCTCGGCTCAGGTAAACCGAGCTTGGCGTGGTCAGCTGCAATGAGGATATCACACATAAGTGCGATCTCAAGACCGCCGCCCATGGCGAAGCCGTTGATTGCGCCGATGATGGGCTTATTGCATTCAAAATCGCCGGTGGTGCCGCCGAAGCCGCCGGGGTTCTTAATGGTCATGGCGCCGGGTTCCGAAGCATGCTCAGCCTGATATTTTAGATCGTTGCCTGCCGAGAAAGCCCTCTCGCCTGCGCCGGTCAAAATAGCGACCCACACCTCGGGATCATTCTTAAAATCCGACCATACCTCGTAAAGCTCATCACTCACCAATGGACTGACGGAGTTCATTACCTCAGGACGATTGATCGTAACATAAGCGATCCTGCCCTTTTTCTCATAAAGAACATATTTATACGGCAAAATGTAACCTCCTTTTCCAAAAATTTTCCACCTGACAATTTATACCATCCGCTCTCACTTCGTCAAATAGACTTCCGCGTTTGCGTATCTGATATAATACCCGAGTCACGGAAGGGCCGGTACTATCTGACTGAAATATTCGTTGTCATATTATTCGAGGAGGAAGAAATTGGAAGACAATACTAACGGTATCAGGGTAGTCGGCGATCTTTTTGCCAGGCACGTCCGGGAAAAGCCCGATGCCGAGGCCATAGTTTGCAATGGTCAGCGTATTAGCTGGAAGGAATATGACAGGCAGACCGACCGTGCCGCACAGGGCCTGCTCAACCTGGGCGTGAAACGGGGGGACAGGGTGGGTATCTACATGCCGAACTGGCCCGAGTACCTTTACGTTTATCTCGGCGCAGTCAAGATCGGCGCCACCGCGGTGCCGGTAAGCTGGCGTTTTACTTCGCAGGAAATCAAGTTCGTTATCAATAATGCAGGTGTGTCCGTGCTGGTCATGTCGGCCGGCTACCTGGATATGAACATGCTTACGAAATTGCAGAAGGTTCGTGAGGAGCTTCCCAGCCTCAAACATGTTGTCATGCTGGAGAAAGGAAAAGAACTGCCCGGCATGGTCCCCTTCGATAAATTCATGACTGATCCTACCCCGGCGCTGGCTAAAGCCAGGGCAGCGGTACAATTGGAAGACCCGGTAGTCTTCATCTATACGTCGGGCACAACCGGCGTGCCCAAGGCAGCCATTTTAACGCACAAGAACCTGCTGGCCTATACGAGCTGGATGATTAACATCTGCTACATCGTGGGTGAGAATACCGTCCTGATGAACGTACCTCTGAATCATGTGGGAGGCGCAGTGATGGGGGTAATCAACTGCCTGGCCGCCGGCAATAAGCTTGCCATGATGGACATGTTCGACGCCACCAAAACTCTGCAGTTCATCCAGGACGAGAAGGTATCAGTGGTCGGCCAGGTGCCGGCTATGTTTGCCCTCGAGTTGCTCAACCCCGACGTCAGCAAATATGACCTCAGTTCGGTCAAGCTGGCTATTGTTTCCAGCGCACCGTGCCCCTCTGAGCTGATTGTGGCCATACAGAAGCACATGGGCGTCACGCCGCAGAATGCCTACGGGCTGACCGAGGTAAGCGGCGCCGTGACCTGCACCCTGATCGAACAGGGAGAGGAGAAAATAAAATACACTGTCGGCGTCCCCTCACCGGGCATAGAGCTGGCGATCATGGATGATGATGGAAATATTCTGCCGCAGGGCGAGGCCGGAGAGATCGCGATCAGGGGCGACGCCGTGATGAAAGGCTACTGGAACAGACCGGATGAAGATGCCAAGGTATTTGATAAAAAGGGCTACTTCCACACCGGCGACATGGGAAAGCTGGACAAAGAGGGGTGCCTGATGATAGTGGGACGCAAGAAGGAGATGTATATACGCGGGGGCGAGAATGTTTACCCGCCGGAGATAGAGGAGGCGATAGCGCGGCATCCTTCCGTATTTCTTTCCGCGGTAGTGGGACGGCCCGATCCTGTGATGGGAGAAGTCGGACGCGCGTATATTATACCCAAACCGGGTACGCACCCGACCGCGTCGGAGATTAAGGAGTTTTTGAAGGATAAGCTGGTCAAGTACAAGATACCCGAGGACATCATTTTCAGGGAGCAGTTGCCGCTGACGCCGCTGGGCAAGGTCAAGAAGTTGGACCTGTACCAGGAGATTAAGCGGGAATTCGCTTAAAGTAATTTTTGGAAGTAGCTAAAGGCCTTTTTGACGAGTAATTTATTAATCTTTGTAATCTATACCCACACCCCTGACCCCTCGCCCTTCAGGGCGAGGGGAATCTTTTTTCTAAGAGGGGCTAACAGCCCATCGGCTTAGCGGTTTCAAACTTTTTCAGAAACTCCTCGTAGGAGAGTTTGAAAAACGGTTCCAACTCTAGCCTCGGCTTTACGGCTACCACCTGCTTGTCCTTGATCCAGATTTCAGTGAACAGTTGCCGGGCTATCGCATTTCTTTGCTCGTGACTAGCTTCTTTCCATGCTGCCGCTACGGAGTTAAGGAACGTCGCCAGTCTCTGCAAAATCGTGCCATCAATCTTTGGAATACTTAGTCTGTTTAAATTGACTAGTATTTCCTCTTTTTCCGCCATGTATTTCTTTTCGGTGATATCTCCCCAGGCAAACAGTTTCTTTATGCGCTCAAGCCGAGCTTCAAGATGAGCACGTTTTTTCGTGCTATCGTCGTAAGCTCCGAGCAGTTTCTTATGTGCTTCAAGGATCTTTTCTTGATAATCGCCTGGGATATGGAAGCTTTCCAGGTATCGCCCAATCTGGCGGTCGTAGACTTCCAGCAAGGTGGATTTCTGAGCAGCAAGCCCATCCTTTCACCCTGTTCGCACATACCATCCGTTTCTTGCCATCAGCCCCGGCTCCGGTATGTATTCTGCCTTTACAGTACCAACAGTAGGTAATGCCAGTTAGTGATGACACAGAGGTATTTGCCGGATGGTTCTTGGGTGCTGTCCTATTGCGCTCCCTGGCTTCCTGCGCCCTTTTCCACATTTCGTTATCTATAAAAGGCTTATGCCTTGCCTTGACCCAACCACCATTGCCGTCCTTGAGATACCCGGTGTAAAACCTGTTCTGCAGCATATAGTAGACCGTGTCTTTGCAGAAGGGATGCTTCCCCTGATTACCAGACGTCTTATACCCCGCTGCGTTGAGAGCAATGGCTACTTCCCTTGCACTTTTCCCCTGCGCCGCTAATTCGAAGGCCATTACCAACCCCGAATATGTATCGGGATTTGGTAGGGGAACGCCGTCCTCACCCTTCACTGCACCAAAAGGCAACTGGCCGCAGTAATAACCTTGTGCCCTTCGTTCGTTCCATCCCTTCTTGGTTTCCTGGCTGAGATTGTCCGAATAGTACTGGGCAAAAGCACCCAGCATGGCTAGAAGGACTTTACCGATAGGTGTCGTGAAGTCCATCTGCTCGCTAATTGACAGGAACGAACAGCCGGCACTATTAAGTTTGTCGAAGTACTCCAATGTGATGCGCAAATTCCGGGAGAAACGGTCTAACTTATGTACCACCAGGACATCGAACTTATTCGACAATGCGTCGGCAATTATCTCCTCGAATATCGGACGCTTGTTAATATTCTCGGTCCTTGCCGATTTGCCTTCCTCAATGTATTCCTTGAATACGGTCCAACCTTTAGCCTCAACTAATGTATTGAAGGCTCGTACCTGTGCATCAATGCTGTAGCCCTCGGTTTGTTCCTCTGTGCTTACTCTTGCGTATAATGCTGCTCTCATTTCCTCGCCCCCTACGCTTTTTTCGCCCATCTTCAAGCTCAGCTGGCCCTACAAACTTTATGAAAATCCAGGGCTGTAGGTCAGCGTGGTAGCTCTCAAAGTGATATTGAAGGCTTGCCTTCCTCGTAAACTTTCTGCTGCAAGCACCGCATTGCCAACCAAAAGGATTCTTACGAGAAGAGCTGTCTGAGTAAATTTTGTATGGGAGTTGTCTTTTCATACCATTTATAATATAAATCATTTCAGAAAGTATTGCAAGTTCATCTGAATGTGGAGGTTTGGCATATCCCTAAAGTGAAGGGATAAAGCTGCACTAATACCACGAACATTTTCAGTATCATCTCCGCCACCATCAACATCAAATCCCGTTTCTGTGATTATGCCCTTGGGGAACGGTCCACCATACAGAGTAGCTGGGCGGGTTAATAGTGCAAAGAAGAAGGAGTCCCAACCGCAAGAGGCGAATGCGAGTTAATTATGAATATTGTGTGCAGAGTGTCATTCTGGAACTTCTTTGGGACATAGGGCGAGAGTCTTAATATCTTTAGCTTGAGTCACTAGTTTGGGTCCAATATGGTGGGCCACAGTGGATTTGAACCAGCGTGACTTTCGTCTTGCCGTTTTCAGGACGGCTCCATTAAACTGGGAACATCTCCTATCAGCCAGCTCTTTGCATGGAGAGCCATCACAATCCAGCCATAGTGTGCGCTGTACTGCCGGGACTGCACCTTGTGCCCTGCACCGCATTTCACGGTTGGCGGTTCATAGTCATTATATAGCTGTACAGAAATTGTGATAACCTATCAGTTGAGCGGACAGCATTGACAGGAGATCCAGATGACCGAACCATCGTTTCGTATTGACGTACATCATCACATCTTGCCGAGGGAATATCTGGATGAATTATCCAGCATTGGAGTCGTCGCGGCCCTGGGTATGAATTTTCCGGCATGGGAAATAGGTAAAGCGCTGGATTTTATGGACGGCTGCGGTGTTGCTACGGCCATGGTTTCAATTTCAGACCCGGGCATTTATTTCGGAGAAATTGACTTTACACGCAATCTTGCGCGCCGTATAAACGAGCTTTTCGCCGAACTAATCAATAAATATCCTGGCCGTTTCGGGGCATTTGCATCTCTGCCTCTCCCCGACATAGATGCTGCTATCTCGGAACTCGACTACGCTATGGACGTTCTGAAACTCGATGGTATTGCATTACTTACCAACGTCGATAACACGTATCTAGGCGACGTGAAACTAGACAGGTTATTTCAGGAGCTCAACAGGCGAAAAGCCGTCTCATATATACATCCGTCAACAATTCCTGGGTGGAAGACTGCGAAGCTAGACTTGCCGCCGTTCCTAGTTGATGCGCCACACGATACTACGAGGGCAGTAACAAATCTGCTCTATAGCGGTACACTTGATAAGTATTCTGACATTACCTATATCCTGGCGCATGCGGGGGGAACGGTTCCGTATTTGGTTTACAGGATCCTGCTAGGAGATCAATACCGGGACTTTTCAGATTTTGCCAGACAGATAGCTCCTAGAGGAATGGTCAACTATCTAAAGAATTTATATTATGACACCGCTCTCTCGGCATCTTCTCATTGTCTGCGCTCACTGCAGGAGTTGGTAGACAATTCTCACATTCTTTTCGGCAGCGACTATTGTTTCGCCCCCGATTATATTGCAGTATCAGGCATAAATGGCCTGAACGAATACTTTGGCTCTGGGAGCAATGTGCTCAAGGCAATCGAACGCGAGAACGCGCTGAAATTGTTCCCGCGATTAAGGTAAACAGTCTCTCCTAATGAGCAATGTCCGACTTTACGATACGATCGCTACTTTGAGAAGCCGCTTCTTACAAGTGTGATCTCACATTCAATTATCGCGATTACATGGCGCACAGGCAGGGATTCGTCGCTGCTACTTTATGACTGTTTTATACCTACATGGTGGGGCATTATGGACAGTTCCCGAACTCTTATTTGACCGGAAACAACTTGTCCCGATATTGCAGCAGTTGTTAATTGTATTACCATAGTATACTGACAATATCGAAAAAAAGGGGGGATTCCATGAAAGGGATAATTATCGCTGCAGTTATATTACTAATCTATATGGTTTTCCTGTTTTGGTACTACGGTTCTGGCAAGCCATTATCAAATGAAGAAGTGGAAAGCTACATCTCCATCATTGAAAAGAGGGCGGGCGGCCCGAACGCAGCAACCAATAGCGCCACTGCCGACCTGCGCAAATTTGGCCTCGAGGATGATGGCAAGCAGTTCTTCATGGTCAACATGGAAAAATACAACGATAAACCGCAATATGAAGATGGCGATCGCGGAATATCGAGCGAGGATGCCAATAAACGCTATGCAATGAACACAATACAGCTGATGCTCATGAAGGCTGGCCACCCTTACGGCCTTTTCATCCCGCTCACCAATTTGAGCAACATTAACAAGCAGAATGATACGATCTGGGACAATGCCAGCGTGGTCCGGTACCGCAGCAGGAGGGATTTTTTCGATATGATCACCAGCCCGCAGTGGGCCGCTGGATACGAGAATAAAGTTGCAGCCCTGAGTGACAACCCCAATCTGCCCAGCAGGGAGATATTTGCTTTCCCTATCATCCCGATCCTTGTACTGACAATTCTATTGCTTATCGGGTTTATAACCATGGTGTGCATATATTTCAAACCATTTTGACGGTTATTGGTAGCAGGTGTTGCAAATGCTAAAAACAAGGATACAGAATTATTCGTGATCAAGTATCCCATTATCGCCGGGCCGATGGCATACCTGACCACACCTGCGCTGGCGGCAGCTGAATCAAATGCGGGCGGATTGGGTATCCTGGCGTCCACCACCATCCCGACGGCATAGGATCTCAAGCGGGACATCAGCAAGACCTTTCTTTGCCCCACTGTTTAAAAGCTAGTGTTCGGGAACCGTCCAGAGTGGTTTCGATTTTAGCTTCATGGTGGGGCATTCTGGACAGTTCCCGAACTCCTGTTTGAGAGTAAGAAGCTAATTCCTGCGCTCCAATACTTATTAACAGGAGGATAAAATGACAGAGCTACAATGTCTCGAATGCAATTATATAATACCGCCGGATACTACAAAATGTCCATATTGTGGTCGTAAAGACGCTACAGAGCCAATGGAGAAATTAAGATTGAGGCCTGGCTGTCATAGGGGTAGGTCACAAGCCAGGCCTCAGAATTGGACTGGTAGTTTTAAAGTAACTTAAACCAGGTCATATCATTTAGCGAAGGCTGTTTTATTCCTCTTCACCTTTGATAGTAGAAACTACAGATTCCTTGATTTTACGGCTGCCTTTGCAGCCTTCTCTTTAACTTCCAACGCTTTTTCTTTGACCATGCGCCTGGTTTCTGTACCTGGTTGAGGCGCATACAGTAAAGCAATAGCCGCACCGATAACTGCTCCCATCAGTCAACCCTGAAAAGAATCCGGTACTTGTATCTCTATTCATCTTGATCCTCCTTTTTCCTAAATATACTGCCGAATATGCTAATTCCTTGCATTATCCCCTGGATCATCGTACCAAACCGGCTGACTGGCCTTACAACTTCTGTCATTAACGTAATCTACAATTTCGCTGACCCTATTTACCATCAAATCCGTTGATTCAAGCACAGAAATTGTTTTACGGTAAAACAGGAACAGCATGACGATATAAACACCATTGCTACGGTAGCCACCAGTCCCCAAATAATGAGGATGATATCCCGCCACGAAGATAGTTCCACTAAATACACCTCCTTAATAAGTGCACTCGACTATTCAAAATACAGATTGGGTAGGCAAAATAGTATAAACTTATCCACCATCAATTATCCCTATGAATTACCTCCTCTTGATAGCAATACGTAATCCTACCAGTAGAAGGCACA
>CAWHDI010000017.1:0-241574 GCA_963827985.1 uncultured Chloroflexia bacterium
CTGGCTGATTCGGAGGAGCTCACTAAATCGCAACTTCAGTCAGCTGCGGCGCTCATAATCAAGGCGCCCGAAATTGCACAGGTGAGTCAGCCGTTAACCATCAGCGTCTTTAGCAAGCGTGGTCACGAGACAATAGCAGGAGCCTCGGTATATGCGCTGAAGGCAAGTGAACTGGCAGTCACGGCTGACAGCGAGAACTATACAACCTTACTCTCTGAGTTCGCAGCAACCGCACAGGCAAAAGGCGTCTTAATAGGCGCTACCACCGACAATGGCACGGTAACCGGAACGCTGACCAGACAGGCCGGTTCATCCTGGTAGCTGTCAAAGAGGGGTTCCTGGCAGGATTCACCCGTATCAGCATCACAACGGCGGTTAAAAAGGGACTCAATATCAAAGTTCCGGGTTCCGTCGAGGTCAATAAATCGGTCTCCATCTCGGTGACAGAGAGGTTCACTCAAAAACCCGCGGCAGGCGTTGCAGTTCTACGCAAAGCTGGTCAGCGACAACGATACGCTGCATGTAAGCGCGGCGCCTTCAGGGCCCCAGGTACACGCTGCCACACTAACCCATATGCAGACGCGGGAGCCGTCGCGGGAAGAGGCAGCGATACCTGGGAAAGTAAAAGTTGATAAATTGGAATCTGCCGCCTTCCGCACAAGGCAGAAAAGCCGAAGCCCATGTTCACAGTGGATAATATAACCGTCATCAGGTCAGATACATGGGATGAAACCGCTGCCGACAACTATGCGGCTGAGATTCAATCAAGCGGCTTTTCACTCGGCACAACGGATGCAAACGGAAAGATTACATACACGTTCACAGCAGGAGGCACATACGTTCTGGCCGGCATTGAAGAGGCATGCATTCCGGGATTTGCCAGGATTAACGTACGGGTGCCACATCCTACCAGATACACTGGCTATCAATGCTTCTCCCGATGCAGCAGCTCAGGCTGTGACGGTTAAGGTCACGGAAAAATCGTCCGGCCAGGCTGTTTCCGACGCCGCAGTATACGTTCTGATAGTCACCGACACAAAGTCCATGTCATCTTCAAGCAGCAACGAAAAACGGCTGAACGAGGCGGACACAGTTAAAGAAAAAGGGACCCTGGCCGGGAACTCCGATGAAAGCGGACAGCTAGTATACAATTTCAGCTCATCGGGACGCTACCTGTTTGCAGCTTTTAAGGACGGGTACAACCCGGCATTCACTTACGTTAATTGCACAGTGCCAGTTACTCAGAATTCCCTTTTCATCAAGGCGCCGGGACAGGCCGCGGTAGGCGACTACGCAACCATCACTTACGGTCGATGCCAACGGCAAAGCCGTGGCGAAAGTGGCCCTATACCTGGTAAGAATGGACGTGCTTGCGGATGCATCTGCCATATTACAGGCAACCCCCTCTGCTGACAAGGCATTTAAACAGAAATATGGAGCTATCCTGAGGGAGAAAAGCTCTTTGGTGGGCTACACAGATGATAATGGAAATATAAGCGTAAAATTCTCGAACCCGGGAGTCTTCATGCTGCTGGCTGTTAAAGACAATTTCCTCCCGGATTTCGTCAAGATCAACGTAGTAGCCGCGGTTACCGTGGCGCCTGCAACATCGAACAAAGCGCACTAGCGCACACAAAATAAGATCAAGTATCCTCCCCCCAGCCCCTCCCTACAAAGAGAGGGGCTTCTTTTTCACACGCGGGAGAAAGGACGTGAAGCTCAAATAGATACAAAATACAGGCTGTCCTGAGTTTGGAATTTTGGGTTTGTTTGGAGTTTAGTGTTTAGGATTTATAATTTTATCTTTTGTTGGGGCCTCGAGCTCACCCCAAAGTGCTGCCAGCTATAACCGGACTACTGTTGCTCCGGTGCTTCCTTCGAAACGGTCGCCAATGCGAAAGGACTTCACCAGTGGATGCTTCTTCAATTCACGCATGACCGCTTGCCGCAGTACCCCTGTACCCTTTCCGTGTACAATCCGCACTTCTTTCAGGCCTGAACGGAAAGCCTCATCTATATATTCCTGTACCAGGGGTATGGCCTCGTCCACGGTCATAGCATGCAGGTCAAGCTCAAGATTAATTTCAGGCTTTTTACTTTTAGCGCCGCCGCCGTTTTCTTTGTGCGTGTGCTGTTTACCCATCTTTATTTTGCCCTGTGGAACTCCAGGCGCAGAACACCATCAGTGCTCGTAGTTACTTTAACGCGCTCATCCATGCGCCAGCCCACTACCCAAATGATCTGGGAAGCTGAACACACGATGGGTACAGCGTCCCTCCAGGTCCGCGGTATAGGTGAATCAACCATGAAGTCCTGCAGCTTGCGGCTGTGCGCCATGCCCAGCGGATGGAAGCGGTCGCCGGGCCTGCGGCCTCTGACAAGCAGCTTCCCCCCTGTTTTTTTAGGATCAAAGCTGGCGCTGAAGATGTCGTCTTCCCGGAAAAAATTCTCGCTCATTACATCCGCCGTCACCCTCCAGCCAGGGATGATGGTCTCCCCGGGAACCTTCAAACTGTATTCACGGTCAAGTACCGGCCACGGACATGTTGAAGCGCCGGGGTCCGAAATAATCATGCGGTTGCGTTCATTGGTAGCCAGCACACCGTCCGGCAGATAAACACATTTGCCCGTATTTCCAAAAAGCAACCTGACCAGGGAATCCACGTGCGCAGCCTCTACATCTCTCAGGCTCCCATAAGTCTGCCCCAAGACAATGCGGAAGACACGCCGCTGTAGAGCCAGAGGCAGGCTTCGCACCTTGCCCGAATCCAGGCAGGTCATATATCCTTCCCTGGTTGCAACCTGGTTGCAGACCGCTGAAGCTTGCTCATCGATGAAATCAGCGTCTTCCCCGGCCAGGTCAGCTAATCTGATCAGGGCATCCTCTATTTCCGGGTTATACTGCTTCAAGAGAGGAATAAGCTCCAGGCGCACCCGGTTGCGCAGGAACCGGGTATCTTTATTTGATGAATCTACGCACGGCTGCAGACCATAATCGCGGCAGCACGAGACTGTCTCTTCACGTCTTACCGGCAGAAGGGGCCGTATAACCCAGATGCCGTCATCGTGTGCTGCATATGGAAGGGGCGCTGCCGGGCGCAGCCCCCGCAGGCCCTGAGTTCCCGCGTCCGCGCAGGTAGTGCATCAACGTAGTTTCGACCTGGTCGTCGCGGGTATGTCCCACCGCAACCCTGGTCGCCCCGGCTTGCCTGGCGGTTTCATCCAGGAACCTGTACCTTACCTCACGTGCAGCCTCTTCCAGTGAAATTTTATTTTCCTTGCTCCACTCGGCAACATCTCTTTTCTCAATTGTTGCAGGCAGTCCGAGCTTCTCAGCGAGTTTGGATACATAGTCCGCTTCAGCTTCCGATTCTTCTCCACGCAGACCGTGATCGAGATGAGCAACATGAAGCTGGATCTTTAGCTGGTCTTTTACGGCATTCAGCAGATGGACGAGACAGACGGAATCAGGGCCGCCCGATACGGCCACGATCACTTTTTCGTTCCCGGACACCAGTCCATATTCGCGGATAAAACTGACGATCCTTTTTTCCAGGGAACTGGCGCCGGCCGGCAATTTAGTTCTCCTTCAAATGGCAAACATCGCTTAGCAGCAGCAGGCGGGGCTGGCAGCTTTCTTCGAATTCAAGTACCGTCTGGCTGCTGGGTTGAATACGTATCCGTACCAGATCGTTCATGGGGAGGCCCAGCGCAGTACAAACGATAGTGGCGGTGACAAAATAATGTGAGACCAGGGCCACCTCGCCTTCTTTATTAGCTCTAATTATATTCTGGACCGATGCCCATACTCTCTCTTTGAACTTGCCCAGGTTTTCTCCGCCATTGAAGTTCACGGCATCGCCTTTGGTCTGCCAGTCTACAAGAAACTGACTGAAACCCGAGGCGAATTTCTCCAACGTCATGCCTTCGAACTCACCCACATGTACTTCCATCAGGCCGGGGTCCGGGCTAATTTCCAACTTATGATAACGTGCGACAGCCTGAGCTGTCTCCATGGCGCGCTTCAGCGGGCTTGAATAAATGGCGGTTAAATGTACGGCCCGGAGTGCCAGTCCCAGCTTCTCAGCTTGCGCCTTTCCGGTTTCACTCAGTTCTGTGTCGCTACCGCTTCCCTGTATAATGCGCTGCTGGTTCCAGCTAGTCTCGCCATGCCGTATAAGATACAGTTTAATGACATACCTCCCGCAAATTGCGAATGATAACGGCTTATTATATTGCTAAATGAGGTAAATTTGAAACACGCGTCAAAGTGGCATAAGTCTTGATGCGACCGGAATATCCGCCCCTTCCAAACAATGGGCTCAGTCGAAGATTAACTTCGTCCGCTCGATAGAAACCGGCATCTCATCGAAGCCCAGGGCTTTGACTACCTGCTCTGGTCTGCCCGAGCCGGAAGAGTCACAGCGCAGTCTCATGCCTATGCGGCAGCTGCTATCGGTTTTACTTTCCAGCCAGATATCGTCTATCAGCACACGCAGGTCATAGTACCGTTCGCCGGTGTCGCGCGCGTGGTGCCACGCCAACTCTTTCTTTGCCAGCAAAGATGCGATTGCCTCTTCCGCGCTGCGTTCGTTCCCTTCTGCATTGATTTCAACGATATATTCGGCAAGACGAAGCCGCGACTGCAGCGACGGCGCCTGCAAATTAACGGCCAATATATCAATAATGGCAATGCCCTCCGGCAACTGGGGCACGACTCTCTGAACGAACAGTCCGGGTGTCACCCGCCGTCCAACGAAGACGTCCATGATCTCGGCCTGGCTGGTAACACCCACGGGCAGGGGAGCAGCCAGTGAAATCTTGGGGTGCGGGCTGAAGCCTTCCGAATAGGAGGGGGGCATTCCGGCACGGCGAAGCGCGCGCTCCCAGAGTCTCATCAAATCAAGGTGCGAGAGAAATTTAAGCTTTTCACCGCGGCTGAACTTAAGTCGCAGGCGGTGCATTCTTTTCCCTGGTTATCGTAATGCGCTCGATTTTGCGGTTTACGATCTCCGTTATGGCCATCTTGAGGTCACGGTATTTGAACTGCTCGCCCTGCTTGGGTATGCGCCCCAAATGGCTCAGGATAAATCCGGCAACGGTATCATACTCACCTGCCGGCAAATCGAGGTCCAGTTCATCATTGGCCTCCTCGATTCTGAGGCCGCCATCGACCTCAAAAGTATTGGCGTCTATGGGCGTTATTTCTTTCTCGCCGGCGGTCATCTCGTCACCCATGCTGCCCATAATCTCTGCTGCCAGGTGTTCGAGGTTGGCCACGCCCGCAACTCCGCCGAACTCATCAATGACTATAGCCATATGGAAATTATGGTCCCTCATTTCCGCCAGCATTTCGCCCAGGCGCTTGGTCTCAGGCACGAAGTAGGCCTGCCGGACCATAATATCAACCGGATCCTGGGGTTTCACTTCATTTCTCGCCATTGACATCAGGACGTCCTTCACCGTCAGCATGCCGGTCACGTTGTCAGGCGTCTCTTTATAAATTGGGAACCTTGAATGAGGATGCTCGCTGTATATTTTAAGGAACTCCTCCAGGATCGTTCCTTCCTCTATAAATGACACTTCGGTACGGGGCTGCATAACATCCTTAACAGGCCGGTCGGGAAACTCGAAGGCCTTGTGTATCATATCGGCCTCCGTATCCTTCCACACACCTTCCGCTTCCCCTACATCGATTGCCGTGCGTATTTCAGCCTCGTCTACCGTTGGCTTGGCCTCTCCCGTATCGGTTACCATGCGCGTAAAACCTGCGCCGATTTTATTCAGCACCCACACAAAGGGATAGAGTATCCATATCAACAACTGGACCGGAATCGCATAGGCCAGCGCCAGTTTTTCGGCATTGTGTGCCGCTACTGTCTTGGGTATCACTTCACAGATTATCAGGATCACGATGGTAAGTATGATTGTCGCCAGTACCGCTCCCAGGCTCTCGCCCCACCACGTCACTGCAATGATCGTGGCCACTGAAGTCGCCGCTATGATTACCAGTGTATTGCCAAGAAGTATCGCCGACAAAAACATGCCGGGGTTTTCCTTGAGGCTGTTCAGCAGGTCAGCGAACTTGACGTCGGTGCTGAGCAAGTGCTTAACACGGATCCTGCTTATCGATATGATGGCCGTCTCGGCGCTTGAGAAGAAGGCAGACAGGATAAGACAGATGAAGATTATTATGAAATATAAAGTGTGCGAACTATCCATATACATCCCGGACTACATCCCGGAGTACGTTTATCATACCATCCGCTACGTACGCAGTCAAAGAAAAACCATCCTGCAGATGCTTCGAAAACAGGGAAAACGGCATGGACGGGACGTGATAAAATAGAATCGTTATGCAGGTAGATTTCGCTTTCATCTGCGACTACGCAGAAGCAACCAATAAGATTAATGCCCTCGGCATAGGATTCGATACCATCCTGGCATCTCAAATACCCGTCAAGCATCCCAATTTTTTCCTGGTCATCCAGATGCGGGCTACTGTTGTCGAAGCCGGTGAAAAGAATTTTGAGGTCCATCTGATCGACGATGACGGCAACGAAATAGTCCCGGCCCTCAAGGGTAAGATCAACATACCCAGGCCTCCGGCAGGAACCGAAAATACCGGCCGGTTGGCCATGCGCTATGACAACATCGAGTTCCCGAAATTCGGTACATATTCGATTCACGTCGTGGTTGAGGGACACGAGATGGTCAGGATCCCATTAAAGGTGGCTCAGGCGCCCGGTCCGGCACAGCCCTGACGGTCAAAAGAGAAAAACCATGCACACCGTGGAGCTTTATCCCACTCTTGAACACTGCATAGAAACCACCGCCAGGCAGGAATTCACACGACTGGTCGCGGACTGCCTGAACAAAGGCGATGTTGACAGCGAAGCGGAAGCTAAAATAGAGATACTCCGCGATTTTCTGGAGACGGCTGATTTCGGGGCGCTGAGACAGGAAAGCGCTATTTATCTGATCGTGGGTGAACAGGTCAAGTTCGTTTTGACCGACAACGGCGAAAATCTGTCCTGCCGGTTGGAAGTTTTTCAGGTCCCGCGCTTAGAATAGTCCGGGCACCATACGGCGTTGGGACGCGCCGGCTGATGGCAGGCCCCACGCCAGTCATATTTGCAGGAATCGCAGAGTATGACATTCATGCCCACCGCTTGCTTCACCTTAACCTTGATATTATCGAACCATGAAGGTTTTAATCTCTTTCTTTTAGCCATATAAAAGGAGTTTATCACATATAAAAACCATGTCAAAATCACGGGATTGCTGCTACAATTACCCAGTCCCGGCTTAGAGGAGGCAGATAATGGCGCACTGGAAAAACCGCAAGGAAAAGAACTGGACGAAATTCCAATTTAATCAACCGTATGCCAGGGGAGTGCAGCGTCTTAGAGAGGAAGTGCTGGCCAAAACCGACTTCGACCCGGCGGTGCTCTGGCAATGGGGGACCATGCAGGCCATGTCCATCATCCAGATACTCAAAGACTGTGAGCAGGAGTTTGGAGAAAAGGGCCAACAGGTGGTCAATAAATCCCTGCGTAAAATAGGCCACGATGTGGGATCGCAGCTTTTTGCAGGTGTTCCAAAGCCAGAGGGCCTGAGCGAGGCAGAGATAGTGAGTTTCTTCACAACCCTGGTTAATCGCATCGTGTATGCCTCTCTGGAAGAGCCCCGCATAGAAGCTGAGGACAGGATAAGCTTCGACATCCTGTGGTGCCCTCACCAGGACCAGTATTCTGCATTCGATTGCCGCGTTCAGCGCTACCTGGTACAGGGCATGCTGGATGCATTGCAGGAGAAGGGTTGGGTTAGCCCCGACTGGCAGGTCAAATTCACCTGCACTATTCCTTCAGGAGCCAAAGTCTGCACGTTTGTCCTGTGGAAGGCATCCGGCGCTGAAAAAGCCGAGTGGGAATCATATACGCAGAAGTTGGAGCAAAAGGCTCTGCAAGAGCATTCAAAGTGATCATTAGCGCTAGAGGGGAAAATCTATCTCTGTGAGAGCAATTCCTGGAAGTATTGCCCTGATACAGTTATATTTCCGTTCATTACAGCATTGATCGCCGCCGGTGTATTCACGTGGTTCAATTCCTCGGTAGACATGCCGCGCGGGATTTTTTCATAGTCCAGGTAAGAGAAGAAATAGCGCATCCAGAAGAAAGAGATAAAGTCCATTTTGGTCGCATCGGCGAAGTCCATCATGTCCCGGGTGAAACGTGAGTCCAGCGGACCCCAGAAACTATAAAAGTCCCTGTTCATGATCAGGTTCGCATTGCCAAGGCCGCCGCTGCCGACCAGCTCGTCCGGGGCCGCCTTGTACAGCCAGCACTCGCTGATTGTCACACGCTTTCCTGCGGCACGAGCCGCCATTGCATCACTGTACCCGCGCGCAAACAGGCCGGCGTTTTTTCCCATTGGATACAGGTGAAGGTCGATGTAATCCAGGCCCTGCATATTCATGATGCCAGCCAGGTAGGACGGGTCCTCCCACGTTCCGGTGCCGGCCCCGACCAGCATACCGCCTGAGCGGTCGACGCTTTTCTGCGCGGAATTGATGAAATCGGCCCATGCAGACGGACTGATCATGAGGTGCGTAAGCCCTTCTTCGGTCTGCGGCTCGTTTCCCAGTGTCAGGTAGTCCGGCTTGAGCTCTCTGTCAATGATCACAAGCTGGTCCTGCAGCCCCTGCAGGAATGTGCGGGTTGTATATTTGGACCAGTCAACTTTGACAGATGAGTACGGGGTCCCGGCAAAGACCGCTCCGCATTCTATAAGCACCTTCATGTCCCGCTTACGGCATTCAGCCATGATGTTCTTGTAAAAGCGAAGGTAATCTGACGACCGCGGGAAATCCGGCATCAGCATGGGAAATTTAACCGCCAGCACAACCCCTTTGACTTTCATGGCCTGCAACTGGTCCAGGAGTTGTACGTTGATCGGCAGTATGTTGGAAGTAAGAAGGGCTTCGCCGGCGTTACTATTGGCGAATAGAAGTTCAGTCGCAAATGTTGTATTGCCGCGGCTTCCATCCCATTTATTGGCCAGGTCCGCCTCGAAAGCCGTCATCTCCGCACCGAGCTCACCGTATAGTGCCTGGTATTCCGTTGGAACAGCGCCTGGGGCCGGCAACTGCGGAGGAGGAAGCCCTGGAGTCCCCGGTGAAGGGGCAGTAGCAGGTGTCTGTGCCTGGGGTGAAGGTGTAACCCAAGGGGCTTCAATTCCTCGACAACCGGTTAACGCCAGGCCGGCCAGCATTATCAGGCTCAATAATATATAAAATGCATTTGTCACACCCGTACCTTCCGCAGATACCTGTTGCCACTTAAATATAGCACATCAACGCAGAACCGGGCTTGACAATTTTTCAGCAACGCTGTATTCTTCTGATTATTCAGTAAATTCTGACTTACGCTAAGAAACTTAATATAAAAGGAGACTAATACACATGGCAAATAAGAGACAGAAAGCCGAGAGCTGCTGTTCAACGCCGGACGATCTTGTCGATCGTTTCCAGGTCGAGGCGGTAGTGAGCGTTGACGAACGCGGACAGATGGTGTTGCCAAAGGAAGTCCGTGAGAAGGTTGGTATCCGGGCAGGAGATAAGCTGGCCATAATAAGTAGGAAGAAACAGGGATCGTCCTGCTGCATGTTCCTGTTTAAGGCCGATGCTATGGCGGATATGGTCAAGAGCATGCTGGGCCCGTTGATGGGCGAAATAACTAAATAGAAAAGGAGAATTAACGATGGACAATGTAGAGATCAAGCGGATTGTAAGAGAACGCTATGCAGGCGCGGCAAAGGTCACACAAAGTTGCTGCGGCGCAAGCGCACCCAAGGTTACAGAAAGCTGCTGCGGCAGCACGACTAGCCTGAACTTCACCACCAAGGAAGCGGCCAATGAATTTTCGAAAATAGTCGGCTACTCCGATGAGGAAATAAAATCCGCCCCGGAAGGGGCCAACCTGGGATTAGGCTGCGGCAACCCCGTGGCGCTGGCATCCCTGAAAGAAGGAGAGACCGTACTTGACCTGGGTTCCGGTCCCGGCTTCGATTGCTTCCTGGCTGCCAACAGGGTTGGAAAGACTGGAAGGGTAATCGGCGTGGATATGACCCCGGAGATGCTCGAAAGGGCCAGGATAACGGCGCAGAAAGGGCAATTACAGCAACGTTGAATTCAGGCTGGGCGAGATTGAGAACCTGCCGGTCGCCGATTCGTCTGTGGACGCCATCATTTCAAACTGCGTGATAAACCTATCCCCTGAAAAAGATAAGGTGTTCAGCGAAGCATTCCGCGGTACTGAAACCCGGCGGCAGGTTGATGGTTTCAGATATGGTATTGCTTGAAGAATTGCCGGAGAATTTGAAAGACTCTGTCGAGGCTTACAGCCATTGCATAGGGGGAGCGTCCTTGAAATCCGATTACCTGGGAAAGATAGAGAAGGCCGGCTTCAAGGACGTTAAGGTCGTGGGACAGATATCCCTCCCGGAAAATTTTGCCGTTGATGATCCCACCGTCCAGGCCTTGATAAACGATCCTGCATTTAAAAAGGAAGTGGACAATTTGCGCCGAATCATACTCAGTGTGAAGGTCCATGCTGTAAAACCATAAAAGCATCGGGTATATAAAGGAGAAATTCGTGGGATCTGATTTATCGATAGCACTGAGTCAAAGTCAAAGCGCCCCGGCGCGCGCCGGATCATTGTCATCATAGCATCTGTACTTCTGGCTGGTATTTTTCTGTTCGCAGGCGTAGGCAAATGGCCGATATGGGTCAAATGCCGGGACAGACTGAGTACCTTGACAAGTTGATCCCCGATTTCCTTTTTACCCCTGAACTGGCAAGGTTCATAGGGTTGGTCGGGATTCCCTATGTATTGCCGATATTTGAGACGGTCGTCGCCTTGCTTCTGCTGGCGGGATTATTCATAAAGATAGATGCTATCGTCTTCGGGCTGGCATCCGTGGCCTTCATGTATCACAACGGGTGGATGATCAGTCACGGCATAGACAAGTTTCCGGACTGCGCATGCTTCGGATACTGGGAAACAGTATTTGGCGTTGTTTCCCCCGCAACATCGTTGAGAATAGACATTGTAATGTTTCTGCTGGCACTGGTAATTATATTCGTTCAGCCCGGAGGAATACTGACTTCCCAATACTGGTGGAATAATTGTATCAAGAAACTTAAAGCACGTCGTTGAGTCAATAAACCGATATTCATTGAAATATAGATAGTCAACATCTATTAGCGAGGAGATAATTATGAAACTTTCCCTTCCAGCACAAACGATATTGCTACCCTCTCCGGTGCTCATCATTGGAACATATGGCCCCGATGGCAGGCCTAATATCATGAATGCCGCCTGGGGAGGAATCGCATCAAGCAAACCGCCATGTATCAGCGTGTCTCTCAGGGAGGCGACGTTTACTTATCACAACATCAAACAGACCGAGGCATTCACCGTGAATATTCCCTCTGAAAAATATCTCAAGGAGGCCGACTTCGTCGGCATGGTGTCGGGAAGAGAGCGCGACAAATTCAAGGAGACCCGCCTCACTCCGGAAAAGAGCAAACTGGTCAATGCCCCAATCGTAAAAGAATTCCCCTATACCCTTGAATGCAAGCTGGTCAGACAGATCGATCTTGGCCTGCATACAATGTTCATTGGAGAAATTGTCGGAATGGTCGCTGATAGCGAGGTCCTAAGTCCAAACCAACTTCCGGACATCGAGAAAGTGCGGCCAATGCTGTGGGGTTCATTCGGCAGTATGGCCTATTATAATATCGGCGACAAACTTGGCAACGCGTTCTCCGTCGGAAACGAATTACAACGGGGCTAAATCAAGAAGAGTGTGTGGCAATAATAAATAAATGCTGATTTGTTGAAGCTGAGCAATTTACCGGGAAACTCAACCGGTCTTGTTTGACCTATTTCCCCTGCTCTACTTGCTGAAGACCCGCAGGGGCGCCGGCTCCCAGGTTTACCTTGTAAAAGCCCTGAGTGCCGGGGAGGACCATGACGAAGTTGGCGGTGCTATCAAGTGTCAGCACGACTTTGGACGTAAGCAAACCAAGTACATGTCCACCTAATTTCCTGGTCTTATCGATAAAGTGAAAATGGTACCCAGGAACGTTAACGCCGTCTACATACGGCGGACACCGGAACCCGACAATAGTCCCTTCAATGTCGTGAAACTCGGTTACCTGCTGATGTTTCACAGCTTCATCCAAAGGTGGATAAGGCCTGGTCTGTTCGGGCACGCTCCTCGTTTTCATATAGTTGAACTTTCCGACAATTCTGATGGCATAAAAAAGGTTCTTGCTTTCCAGCAGGCCGTCGATATAAGACTGCAGATGGTCCAAGTCCATTTGCTCATTGACTTCAGCGATTTTATCAGCATCAAGGAACGTGACCGCCGCAAAAGGGGTTATCGTATCATCGGGCACTATAGTCATGCTGCCGTCCAGGTTTGCCCGGTAAAAGACGCTATCCAATTCGACCATTTCTCCGTTCAGCGCCTGGAAGGTCCCCAGTCCGAAATCACCGTAAGGGCGCAATTGCCCCACGGTCATATTGCCGTCGTATACACCTTTCATCAGCGCACTGATTGTCGACGTTTGGAACAGCGTGTCCCTATCCGTGCGAATCTCAGGGCTGCAGCTTGTCACAAGCGCGGACGTCAGAATCAGCAGAATAAGTGCAATAAGGAACCCTTTTCTCATACGTTCATACCTCCAGAATTACTGGACTTTGAATGGTACGGATGCCATCTCTTCTCCATTTACAAGCAGCTTTACCAGATAATCTCCCTTTACGAATGGATCGGATTTGGTGGTCAGCGAACCTCTGATCTCAACGGAGCCATCAATTTTGGTCTTGTCTTCTTTGAGCAGCTTATTCTGGATAATGGCATCGGCGCTGCGGTCAAGTATCCACTGTATATCGATTTCCGTATCCGTCGGTGCGCCGTACGCCCTGGCCCTGAAATTGACCTGCTTGGTATCGGAGGGGAATTGTGCTGTCAAAGTGGCGTTTTTCTGGTCCTGGTCTGTGTATAAGAAAGTCGACATCTCGCTTACATACGGCCATTTAACAGATGCTGCATCTACCACTGTGAATGGCAGATTTACCTGTTCTTTATCTTCTACGAACAGGGTGATGTTATATTCACCGATGGGAAAATTCTTGCCGGGCTGCATGCCTATCGAAAAGCTAATATATTCCCTGCCCTCGGCTTTCGTCGAAGGCTCATAGATTATCTTTCCTTTCATATTATCGAGTTCGCCGCTCACATACGTCCAGCGCGCCTTAATGTTGGTGTTGAAATCGGCTTTATCCAATTTAACTGAGCAAAATATCTTAGAAATATCGTTAGGAAATACATTTATTTTGTCAATCGGTTTATTTGTTAGCAAATCGAGGCTGGTACACATGGTACCTTCGCTCAAAGTCGCGGCCGACGGAGTTGTCTCGCCCTGCACTTTAAAAGGCACCGACTTTATCAACACGTTGTCGAAATAAAGTTTTACCTCGTAATCCCCCCTCGGCAACAGCTTGTCCGAGCGCGTGAATTGCAGTACGACATACTGGGTCCCCGCTACCACCGTGCCCTGTCCGATCATGCTGTTTTTCAAGTTGGCTTCATCACTGTTAACCACATACCATTCGGCCTTTACATTGGACTTAAGCGAAGTTGATCTGAGTTTAACAGAACAATAGATATCGCTGACATCAGGGGCAAATACAGTCGAAACCGTTGCCGGTTCGCCTGAAGTAGATACCTTACTGCACATGACCGCCTGATCAATTGGTGAGTTGTCCGCGCACCCCGGCATCACGAAAAATAACGCCGACATGGCGGCGAGCAGATAAATTATAAAAAGGGGCATCTTCATTTTCGGTTTGTTCTCCTTGACGGTTGATCAGATATTTTCCAATTGGTATTTTCCGCTGTATCCCTTTTCAACACCGCGGGCGGTAAATAGAAAAACAAGCTGCATTACCCTGGCATTTTTATGCAGCCTGAAACCATGCGAATTATATACAACCAGCATGGATTGAGACCTTCCGGTATAACCTGCGTCCCAGACAGCGCTATGGATACTGACGCCGCACCTGTTCAGGCTTGAACGCGGCCTGCCCAGAGCCATTACATTGGCCGGCAGGCTGACTATCTCATTGAAAGTTATCAGGTAAGGGCCGGGGGTAAGGTCCACACCGCCATGCTCTTCAAATAGTACGGGCGTGGTCTTCGATAATTCTCTGCCCTCATTGGTCTCGGTCAGATTGCCGCGGGATGAAAAACTGCTGATCTCACGCACCGTTAAATCGATCCCATTGGGCTGCAATTGGTCCTCTAGATTGATGGCGCCATCTACCAGGGGAGGTTTGCTTCTAATCAGTTCCAGGATATCTTCACGCGTCAGCACGCCATGCTTTTCTATCATTTGATGTTATTTCCGCCGGACAATGATGTTATTATAATACGTATTGTTGCCGAAGTCAGGTTGATTGTTAAGCATCAAAGGAGAACATGTATGCGCAGGCAAGAGGAGCTAAACGGTCTCGACAATGCTGAGCTGGGGAAGATTGCCGTTGACTTTATCAGGCGGAGCGCGCTTCACTACGGTCTCTGGTTCAATGAGGTCCAACATCAGCTCGGATTGGAGGAAGCGCTGGCCACCGAAGCCGCAGTATTCGAGAAGTACTACCCGATTGTGTTGAAACGCCTGTCCGGCGTGCTCGGTTTTGAGATTAAGGATGGACTTCCGTGCGCCCTTACCGGGATGCCCAGGGAGAAACTTATAGACTTGATCGATGCGGTCTCGGTCAACTGGCTGGCCGGCGACGGACTATGGTTCCAGGCGGTAGAGCAGCGGCAGGAAATGTACACAGCTAAGAGATGCAACGATACGTGTTGGGCCAGGTTTTCTCCCATAGAGGCAACCAGCATCAAGCAGTTACTGAGCCTGCCGGAATCCGGCGGGCTGGATGCCCTGGAAACAGCCCTCGGCTACAGGCTTTATTCCCGCATAAACGTGCAGGCCACAGAGAGGCATGACGGAAATCTCATTTTCAAGATGGTGGAGTGCAGGGTTCAGGAAGCCCGCAAACGCAAGGGATTAGAAGATTATCCCTGCAAATCCGCAGGCGTAGTTGAATATTCCAGCTTTGCACGCGCCATCGATTCCAGGATTAAGACCGAATGTGTGGCCTGTCCTCCGGACGCTCATCCCAATGAATGGTCGTGCGCCTGGAAATTTTATATCGCATGAGCAGTAAGTTAATTGTGGTAGTCGGTGGCGGGGCGGCCGGCATGATGGCCGCGGGGCGCGCCGCTGAGATGGGGGCAGAGGTAATCCTTCTCGAAAAAATGGAGCGGGAAGGCAGAAAAATTCTTGTTAGCGGTAATACCCGCTGCAATCTGACCAATACCCGCAGCCTTGATGATTTCATACCCATGTACGGGCAAAACGGCAAGTTTCTCCACTCCGCTTTTCGCCATTTCTTCACCGGTGATCTGATTGAACTTCTCGGCAGGTACGGAGTCAGTACTTCGACGGAACGCAATGGGCGTGTGTTCCCTGCCTCCGGCAGGTCAACTGATGTAGTCAAAGCGCTCACCTCGTACATGATGCAAAACAAAGTCACCGTAATGACAGGGTCCACCGTATTGAATATTGAGCAGGCAGGCCAGGGGATGCTGGCCGTATATACGCAGGGCCGAACTTTCCGCACAGGGGCTGTCATTATGGCCACCGGGGGCGCTTCTTACCCGCAGACAGGATCCAGCGGTGATGGATATCGCATGGCTGAGCGGCTGGGACACAAAATCGTAAATTTGAGGCCGTCGCTGGTGCCCCTCGTGGTCAACCAGCAGGAAAGGGCGAAGGCCCTGCAGGGCATCAGCCTGCAGAACATCAGGCTGACATCTTTTGCCTGCAAGGCCGCCGCCATCGAAGCACGGCTTATTCCCGAAAATGATGCCGGCAGGGGCATACCTGGAAAGAAGGCCCGGCGGCCCGTAATCGAAAGCCGGACAGGAGATCTCATGTTCACGCATTATGGGATCAGCGGCCCGGCGGCATTACTCATGAGCCTGGCGGTATCAGACGCATTGGACCTGGGTCACGTGAGCCTGACCCTTGACCTTCTGCCCGGCAAAAACCGGAGGCAATTGCACGAGGAACTGCAGGTCGAACTTAACCGGCACGGTTCCAGGCATATTCATACTGTTCTCGAAGACCTTGTGCCTTCGCGGGTTTCTGATCTGTTGCTGGAATTGGCAGCCATTGCACCCGACAAAACGGCAAGCCGGATTACGGCAGAGGAACGTGATAACATTGTCTGCCTTCTCAAAGATTTCAGATTCGATGTCCGGCGTACACGTCCGCTTGCCGAAGCTATGGTAACGGCAGGCGGCGTATGCCTGGATGAAGTAAATCCGAGGACGATGGAATCGAAACTGATCAGAGGGCTTTATCTGTGTGGCGAGCTTCTTGATATTGATGCAGATACGGGCGGATTTAATCTGCAGGCTGCTTTCTCAACCGGCTATCTGGCGGGAGAATCGGCGGCACGATCAAATTGAGAACATTAGGAAGCTCTATCCCGAACCTCTCCAGCTCCATGGCTAATGCTCGTACCGGCAGGCCCACCACATTGAAGTAATCACCCTCGACCTTTTCTACCAGCGCCGCACCCAATCCCTGTATTGCATATGCGCCCGCCTTGTCAAGAGGTTCCCCGGTCTCAACGTATTTATCAATTTGCCCGCTGCTCAGTTTCTTAAAATAAACTTTCGTTCTAACCACTCGTGAAACCGTCTTGCCCGAGCCGGAATCAATAATCGTAAATCCGGTTAGGACCTCATGGCATTTGCCGCTCATATATTTTAGCATCCGGCGCGCATGGGCGGCGTCATCGGGCTTACCCAATAGCCTGCCATCCAGCACACCGAAAGTATCCGCTGCAATGACAATGGAGCCCGGATGCCTCTGCACCGCAGACCGCGCTTTCATCAATGAAATTGACCTTGCTAATTCTTCCGGTTCCGGGCTACCGTCCAGCTTTTCGTCCGTTTCTAGAGGATCAACACTGAATTCAAGACCGGCTTGCTCAAGAAGCTCCCTCCGCCGGGGCGAAGAAGAAGCGAGAATAACAGGCTTTGTCATGCTGCCAATGTAAGATATATTGGGGAGCGTGTCAAAATTTATGCGGGCATCTATGGAACATACACGACTGTAAGATATTTCGAAGCCTGTTTGCCTGAGGTATCTTTGACCGAGATGTCGATCATGTTAGGTCCCGGCTCCAGCTCAACCATTGTACTGAAGTGCCCGTTCTCTGCAGCTACGGAAAGCCCGTTTATCATCACATCGGCGCCAGCTTCAGTGTTGCCGCTGACCGTGACCGGGTTGCTCCTCACAACAGACTCGTCAACTGGTCCCGTTATGTTAAGTTGCAGAGTGTTTAACCCACTCCCGGTTCCATTCCCATTGTCACTTATGATTGGCAGCCCTGCCTGGGGACCGCAACCGCTCAATATCGTTATGAGCAAACATACCCCCAGCAAAATCCATAGGCTTCTCATGTCGGTAACATCCTCCGTGATTGATGGTGCTTATTATTAATAACGCCTGAAAACTGAAATAGTTTACTAAAATGGATTTTTCTTTATAATTAATTTCTATGAATATTTTTACGGTAATTATCCTGGCAGCCATTCTCATTCCGTTCATATTGGATCTCATTTCCAACATCTTGAATTTGAAGGCCTTGGCTCTCAATCCTCCGCCCGCCCTGCAAGACCTTTATCCGCCCGATAAATACCGCAAATCGCAGGAATATACCCGTGACAGCACCCATTTCAATTTTGTTAGCAGTACCTTCGCCCTGGCTCTCCTGCTGATATTCTGGTTCGCCCACGGTTTTAACTGGGTCGACTTGCTCGTGAGAAGCTGGGGTTTTGGCGAAATTGTAAACGGGCTGTTGTATACAGGCATTCTGGTGTTTGCCTACGGGCTGGTCATGCTCCCCTTCAGCATCTACGGCACATTCGTCATCGAGCAGCATTATGGGTTCAACAACACTACGCCGCTGACCTTCATAGCAGACAGGCTCAAGGGCCTGTTCCTTGCCGTGCTGCTCGGGGCGCCTCTGCTGGCCGCTATTCTCGCACTCTTTGAAACTGCGGGCCCGCTGGCGTGGTTGTACTGCTGGGCGGCAGTAACCGCCTATTTGCTCATCATTGAGTTTATAGCTCCCAACTGGATAATGCCGCTCTTTAATAAATTCACGCCTCTGGCGGAGGGCGAGTTAAGGACAGCCATCTTCGATTATGCCAGGTCCGTAGATTTCCCCATTCAGAACGTATTCGTCATAGACGGCTCCCGGCGTTCCAGCAAATCCAATGCCTTCTTCACAGGTTTCGGGCGGAACAAGAGGATTGCCCTTTTTGACACATTGATAGCTCAGCACACGGTGCCGGAACTGGTGGCCGTGCTGGCTCATGAAATAGGCCACTACAAGAAAAAGCACATTATCCAGGCCCTGGTAATCAGCGTATTACATTTTGGACTGCTTTTCTTCCTTCTTTCAGTATTCCTGAACAGCACTGAACTTTACCAGGCCTTCTATATTGCTCAGCCCTCGATTTATGCGGGCCTGATCTTCTTCGGGATGCTTTATACACCCATAGAATTTGTGCTTGCCATCCTGTTGAACATGCTTTCGCGAAAAAATGAGGCAGACGCCGACCGTTTTGCCGTCCTGACCAGCCCGGAACCCCTGATACTAGGGGATGCTTTAAGAAAACTTGCTGCCAATAACCTGTCGAACCTTACACCGCACCCGCTATACACCTTCCTGTACTATTCGCACCCGCCGCTCTTGCAACGTACCGAGTCCATAAAATCTTACGGCCGGGAAACTGCAGGGCGCTGAAAGCAGGACTTTGTGTAATCCGGGTTAATTTAATATAATCAGACCCAATCTTCCCCCGGCTTAGTTGCCATCGCTATTCTTTCGTAAGGATATCTGCCATGTCAAAAATGTACGACTTAATTGACAACATAATTCACCCCGCAAGCGTGGCCTTCGTAGGCGTTACCACCAGCGATCCCACACATTGGACCAGGGTATTCTGGAATTCCGCGCTTGAGTTCCAGTTCCAGGGTCCGCTGTATGCAGTCAACCCGCACGGCGGGGAGCTTGATGGGTACCGGGTTTTCCATTCGATTGATGAGATCCCCGGGACCGTCGATTACGCCGTCAGCACCGTGTCAGCCAGAATGGCGTCCAAAATCGTACGTGACTGCGCACGCAAGGGGGTAAAGGCCATACACTTCTGCACAGCGGGCTTTGCTGAAACGGGCGACGAGGACGTAGCCGATTTACAGAAGGAGCTGGTTAAGGCGGGCCGCGAGACCGGGGTCCGGATCATAGGACCCAACTGCATGGGCATCTATTGTCCCGAGTCCAGGTTGGCCTTTGACACCGCATTCCCCAGGGAAAGCGGGAACGTAGGGTTTATCAGCCAGAGTGGTGGCAATGCCATTTATACGATCAGGGAGGCCGACTGGAAGGGCGTCCGGTTCAGCAAGGTTGTCAGCTTTGGCAATGCTTGCGACCTGAACGAGAGTGACTTTCTTGAGTATATGATTGAAGACCCCAAGACCAAAATAATTGCTCTTTACCTGGAAGGGGTCCAGGACGGCAAAAGGTTCCGCCGGTTGCTTGAGAAGGCTGCAAGCGTAAAGCCGGTAGTCCTGGTCAAAGGGGGCTGCGGGGAAGCCGGGGCAAGGGCAACTTCTTCGCACACCGGCTCGCTGGCCGGAAATAATGACATCTGGGACGCCCTGTGCCGCCAGCTAAACGTCATCAAGGCGAAGAATATGGAGGAGATGGTTGATGTGATGGCGACCCTCCAGTTTATGCCGGATTTTAAGGGACAAAACATGCTGCTGATAGGTCCCGGCGGCGGCGCCAGCGTGATGATCACCGATGAATTTGAAAGAAGAGGTTTCAAGCTCCCGGCGATTACGGAAAAACTCAGGAAAGAGCTGCTGGGCTTCAGCCAGGCTGCCGGGAACATGTTGCGAAACCCCATCGACTACTCGCAGAATATGCATAATCCGGAAAGCATCAGTAAAGCTGTCCGCCTGTTGACCGAATGGGACCAGATTGATCTGTGTGTCTGGTTCTTCCGTCCCAGCCAGATGCCCGACAATTTCCTCGAGCTTGTCGGCCAGGTTGCCGATATGATAACGGTAGCTTTTGAAGCTTCCGCCAAGCCTGTGGCGCAAATTATCGAGCATGGCGTGACGCCCGTCCGCCAGAAGATGGCGTTCGAAATGGTGAAAAAAGTTGCGGCATCAGGCAAGCCCGTTTACTACTCGTTCCCCGCAGCCGCACAAGCGCTCCGGCTCGTAGCCGACTATAACCTGCGTAAAGAGGCGCGGAAGTAGCACAGCCCGGTCACACGTACGTCATCCCACCGTCTACGATAACGGTGTGACCGGTCACGTAGCAGGAAGCGTCCGAAGCCAGGTAAATCAGCGTCCCGACCATATCTTCGGGATCTCCGATACGATCCAATGGTATCCTTGCGCGGGCCTGCTCTTGCAATCCCGGGCGTATCGCCAAACCGGAATCAAGCAGCTTGGTATGCACAAAACCTGGGGCCAGTGTATTGACCCTGATCTTATACTCGGCCAGCTCACGGGCCATCACCTTGGTGGCCATTATTACTCCTGCTTTGCTTACCGCGTAAACACCATTGTCTTTCTCAGGCAAAAAGCCATCGGTCGAAGCAACGTTGATGATGACGCCGCCGCCATGCTCTTTCATACCTTTTGCTACGGCCTGGCTGAGGAAATACAGGCCCTTCAGGTTAAGAGTCATTATTGTATCCCAGAGTTTTTCGTCCGATTCGAGGAAAGAGGCAAAGACCGGGCTTGTGGCTGCGTTATTTATCAGGATATCAACCTTGCCGAATGCAGCTTTGGCCGTGTCCGCAACTTTTCTCACGTCTTCCATTTTGCCCAGGTGAGCGTTGATGACCAGGGCCCTCCTTCCTTCACCCCTGATTTCCGACGCCGCTTTCTCCAGGTCCTCTACCTTGCGGCTGGTCAGAATGATATCGGAACCGGCTTTGGCAAATGCCAGTGCAGTGGCCCGGCCTATGCCGCGGCTTGCCCCGGTAATTAATGTTACTTTGTTCTCCAGAGAAAACTTCTTAAGATCAGACATATCCAAATCCCTCCAGGTCCACTTGCAATATCAACACAACACTTTATGAAGCCTGTGCCGTTTTGTCAAGCTTATCCGTATTTTGCTAAGATGCACGCAGGACAACACCACAGGAGGCTATTAACATGTGCGACACCATTGTAGCCCTCGGACCTGCCACCAAAGATAGAGTGGTACTCTTCGGCAAGAACAGCGACAGGGAACCCGACGAGGTCCAGAACATCACAATTTACCCTCACCGCAAGAACAATGATGGAGACCAGGTCAAGTGTACCTATATATCCATACCCCAGGCTGCGGAGACGGCACGTGTGGTGCTCTGCCAGCCGTTCTGGATGTTTGGCGCCGAGATGGGAGTTAACGAGCACGGTGTCACCATCGGAAACGAAGCCCTCTTCACGCGCGAAAAACCTGCGTCGACCGGCCTTACAGGGATGGACCTGCTGCGCCTGGCTTTGGAAAGGAGCAAGTCCGCCCGGGAAGCTCTCGATAACACAATCCAACTTCTGGAAAAATACGGCCAGGGCGGAAACTGCGGCTACAGGCAAAAATTCCTCTACATGAACAGTTTCCTGATTGCCGATTACCAGGAGGCTTATGTTCTGGAAACCGTAAAATCGTGGTGGGCATGGAAGAAAATAACGGACGTATGGAGTATATCCAATATGCTATCGCTCGGGCAGGATTTTGACGCGGCATCCCCGGGCCTCATTCAGAACGCCATAAAAAAGGGCTGGTGCAAGAGCGAATCGGCCTTTAATTTCGCTAAGTGCTACTCGGACCCTGTGATCACCTGGGGTGCCGCCGCCCGGACAAGAGAGAAATGCTCCAGGAACATCCTGTCACAGAAACAGGGATCGTTGACCACAGCGGATTTTATGGAAATATTGCGTGATCACGGCCCCAAAGCCCATTTCCGCCCGGATAAATACGGGGGAACGGTCTGCATGCACGCCGCTGACAAACTGATTCGCCGCAGCCAGTCCGTAGGTTCACTCGTAAGTAAGCTCTCCAGCACAGGCGCCAATGTTTACGTTACCGGCGCGGCCAACCCGTGCCTGAGCCCCTTTTATCCCGTGTTCGGCGCCGGCACCGTCAATCCTGCTGGATACCTGGAAGGGGGAGCGGAGTTCAACGAGGAAGTATACTGGTGGGAGTGTGAACGGCTGCACCGTAAGGCGCTGTGGCATTACCCGGACGCACTGAAGGATATCCAGCCCAAAATCGGAGAATACGAGCAGGATATGCTGAAATCCGTTGAAGACGCCGGGGCAACATTGAACCAGGCTGCTGTAAACGAGTATTTCGGCAAGGCAAGAAGCATTGTCAGGGAATGGGGTGGAAAGCTGGACGGCATGCCGAAAACAAAGCCGGGCTGGCTCTTCCAGCGCTACTGGCAGGGCTATAATAAGCTCAACGGCATAGAGTAGCCCTTTAGCCACAGCTTTTTGCCTGGCAGTCTTTGACGATGCGAATATTCAATACCGCAAGAGGCTTGCAGCATCATTTTTGATCCATATTATTGACAATACTTCGCTTCCGGTATATATTTTCATTGTGGAAATTTTACCGGACGGAAATGTTAAGACAGGCAGACTGTCAAGCGCAGCTGCCAGCGCTCAGGCCATGTCGGTCGTGCAGGGTTTCGTGCAATTATGGGTGAAATATGAGTCTGCCCTGCAAAAAGAAATTGCCGATCAGCAAAAGCCCGGCGGCGAGGGATCGGCTCCCAAACGGGCAAATTCCTATATCGATTACGGCGTATTTTACCGGGTCAGCAATAACCTTTCCCGGAAAAAGGAATTGACGATGGGAGAGCTCAGCAGTGCCCTTTCAGTCCCTTTTAGTACTGCGACGAGGATGATTGATGCGCTGGTAACCGACGGCTACGTAAAGAGAATGCAGGATCCTGATGACCGCCGCGTGGTCCGGGTGGCGCTTACTCCTGACGGGGAAAAACTTCACCGCACTATAGAAAAATTTACCGATGAACATGTTCAATCTATCCTGTCATGTCTCAGCATTGAAGAGCAGCAATCCATGTTCGAGCTAATTCGGAAGGTCACGTCCGCTCTCGAAAAAGTAACATAAAAAATTTTACGCTAATATTTCCGTTTTGCAATATTTTATGAACCATAAAATTTTAATCAAAGATACCATGAGGACTTTCTTTGGCAACTTAAAACTGGCCCTATTTCTTGCCTTCAAATCAATGTTCCGCGGCAACAAATGGGCTCTCGTCCTGATAATCGTGGTGATGGCTTTCAGCTTCGTGAACCTGACGTTTTCTTCCGCCATCATATCAGGTGTCATGGCAACCATGGATAATCAAATAGTTAACACGATGTTCTCAAACGTGGTTATCAGCCCGCGGGAAGACCGTTACTACATTGAAAGGGCAAGCGAATTGGTGCCGCAGGTACAGCGGGTCGCAAACGTAGCCGACGTCTGCGCACACCTGAATACCACCGGATTTATCGAATACGGCTGGAAAGAAAAGACGCTCCCCTGGGAGAAAGTAAAAAGCGGCAACTGGAACATCGACGGTATTAATCCGGCCCAGGAAGCCAGGGTTACCAGCATCGGTCACAATATGATCGAGGGAAGATACCTGGACGAGGACGATACCGATCAGATCATACTGGGCGTCGAGATAGCCGGAGGCAGCCAGGCACAGTCATCTGACTTCATGACTTTGGGCGGTGTACATATCGGGGAGAAAGTCCAGGTCACTTACGCCAATGGAGTGCAGAGAGAGTACACCATAAAAGGCATTTTCCGCGCCAGGGAGATGATGGTGGCTGATCACCTGGCTTTCGTCACGCGTAAGGAAATGGTTTCAGTCATGGGGCGTTCGAACTTTTCCGATAGGGCCAGCGAGATACTGGTCAAGGCCGATAGGAGCGGCATCGAAGATAGCCTGGCCGGCCAATTGAAGGCATTGGGAACGGACCTGCAGGTCAGGACTTTCAAGGAATTCGGCGGCGCGTACCGCAGTGTTATTTCCACATTTGAGTTGATCATGGGGATCATCGGAGGGACAGGATTAATCGTTGCTGCCATCGTGATGTTCATAATAATTTACATCAATGTACTCAGTAAAAAACGGCAGATAGGCATTCTGAGAGCAATAGGCATACCTCACAGTGCAGTACTGGGTTCGTACCTCATCCAGGCGTTATTCTACTCGCTCATGGGTATAGCAATGGGGTGGCTATTGATACGCGTGGTCCTGCAACCCTATTTTATGATGCATCCAATCGACCTTCCCCTGGGGTTCCTTAGTTTAAATATAGAGTCCAGCAGCATAATTGGCTCGGCGGCCGGGCTAACTGTGGCTTCTCTCATGGCAGGCCTGATCCCTGCATGGACAGTGATGAGGGAAAGCATCATAAAAACACTCTGGGGCGTCTAGAACATGATTATCGTCAAAAACCTCCTTAAAACCTACGGGCACGGCAGCAGCGCCGTGCATGCTTTGAAAGGAGTCGATTTGCAGGTGTCCGAAGGTGAATTTGTGGCGATTATGGGCAGAAGCGGATCAGGAAAATCGACTCTCCTGCGGATATTGGGTTTGCTCGATCTCCCCACTGGCGGAGAGATTTTCATTGACGGTATCGATGCCTTGAAGTTGCACGAGAAGGACAGGGCAAAATTCAGACTGGAGAGACTGGGATATGTCTTCCAGGAGCATTCGCTCATCTCAGAATTGAACGTGCTGGAAAATGTCTACCTGCCCGCGGTCGCCGACCTCGCCCGGAATAATTACAAAAATCGTGCCGAGGAGATACTTGATATCGTGGGGCTGAAAGATAGAATCGGTCATTTCCCCAGCGAGATTTCCGGGGGAGAACAGCAGAGGGTGGCAATCGCACGCGCCCTTATCAATCAGCCTAAAACTCTGTTTGCGGATGAGCCCACTGCCAGCCTGGATGAAGATTCGTCAAAAGTCGTGCTGGACCTCTTTTGCAAATTGAATAAAGAACTGAACCAGACTATTGTGATGGTAACCCACGAGCCGGATGACAAGCAATATGTGGACAGGGTAATATGGATGAAGGATGGACGCCTCGAAGTATGATATCAGGCCTGTAACCAGGGAGGACCTGCCACGCAGCCTTTCTGTGATCAGGTCTTCCTTTAATACCGTCGCTGCTGAGATGAATTTAACGCCCGACAATTGCCCCGGGCACACAGCCTTCACTACCATGGAAAAATTACTCGACCTGCACGGGAAGGCAGCATGCTTTGGCCTTTGCATCGACGGTACTCAAATAGGATTTGTAGCTGCCGAGAAGATGGGGGATGGTGACATATACTACCTCGATAAGCTGGCTGTCCTTCCGGATAAACGGCATAACGGATATGGGGCTCAACTTGTGATGTGCGTCCTCGATTATGCAGCCAGCCATGGCGCAAAGACCGTTTCACTAGGTATGATAGACAGTCAGACAGTTCTAAAAGAATGGTACAGATCGCTCGGATTCCAGGAAAAAGGTACCAGGAAATTCGAACACCTGCCTTTTGTAGTTTGCTTCATGGATTTGGACTTATCAGCCCAAAAGATAAAGTAAGACGTCGCTCACGTTCGTGCCCGTGGCGCCTGTAAATATCAATGAACGTCCCAGTTTGTTGAATAGCGTGTTGCTGTCGAATCTTTTTATATAGTCTTCTACGTCTATCCCGGCCGTCAGGGCCGTCTCCAGTGAACGGTCGTCCACCATGGCCCCGGCGATATCAGGCAGGAAGTCCGATCCATCCGTGCCTGCCGAAGCTACTACCCAGGGAAACGGGCACTTCTTCATGGCCAGCATGGAGACGGCCGCAAAATGCTGATTCCGGCCGCCTGCGCCCGCCTTTTCAGGCAGGGTCGGTGTGGTCTCCCCTCCCAGCAAAATAACATTAAAGCCCTTATAGTGCCCGCTGATGATTTCGTCCGCCAGCCGTTCTGCCACCTCTGCAGTGTCACCGCTCAACTCCGAGGTCACCGTATACGGTTTCAAGCCCAGGTCTCTGGCCTTCTCTTCCATTGCTTCCAGTGCCATGCGGTTATTCCCAATTATGTAGTTGTCGCAATTGAACAATTCTTTGGGCGTCTCAGCCTCCAGGCCGTCGCATCCTCTCTTAATAAAATTGACGGCATTGGACGGGGACTTCTCTAGCAGGCCATATTTACTCAATACGTCATAGGCATCCTCGAACGTGGAAAGGTCAGGCACTGTAGGTCCGGACGCTATCGAATCCAGGTCATCGCCGACCACATCCGAGATTATTAGCGACACAACATGGGCAGGATCGTAGTATTTTCCAAGTCCTCCACCCTTGATCAGGGAAAGGTGTTTGCGCACCATGTTGATTTCTTTAATATCCGCCCCGCATCTCAACAGAAGCTGCGTAATGTCCCTTTTATCTTCCAGCGATACGCCGCTGACCGGGCATGGCATGAGCGCCGATCCGCCGCCCGATATGAGACACAGGACAAGGTCATTCTTACCGATGTTGAAACGGCCTTTCATAGCCAGCATGCTTCGTACACCGTACACACCGGCTTCATCGGGCACCGGATGTCCGGCCTGGATAACTTCTATCTTCTTCGTCACATAACCGTTGGCTTTGCAATTTACCAGACCGGCTGTGATCATCTCAGGATCAATGATCTTCTCAATCTCTTCCGCCATGAGTCCCGATGCCTTCCCGCCGCCAACAACAAAAATCCTGCCCCTGGACAGGCCGTAGCCCGAATTATCAACTACCAGCCGTTTCGCTGTTCGATGGTACCTGACCGATCCCCTCAGCAAATTAGCGGGAAGCACGCGGGTAACGCCCGCTTCGATTAGCTCGACAGCCCTGGCGCGCAAGCCAGATGAAATAAGTTCTTCGCGGTTTTTTATGATCAAAGGTCGGTCCTTATATGTGAGTATATGTGAATAAGCGTAAAACGGTACGAATTATACCCCTAAATTGTGCGGCTGTCATTGACTTCCGCATTCGCAATGGCGCAACATTGCCGGTATAATCCTGGAAATTATTCAAAGGGAGTACGAAGCATGAGCTGGATTTTTCTTATCTCTGCCATCTGCATGGAGGTCTGCGGCACGACCTGCATGAAATTATCCGAGGGCTTCACAAAATTGTTGCCGTCCGTTCTCATTTTCGTCTTCTACGCCTTAGCTTTTACTCTCATGACCTTTGCAGTAAGAAAGCTCGACCTGAGCCTGACCTATGCAATCTGGTCCGGAGTCGGTACATTTCTGATTGCGATTATCGGACTGTTCTGGTTCAAGGAGCCGTTCAGCGTATTGAAAGTAGTCTCGATGCTACTGGTCATAGCCGGCGTTGTTGGTTTGAACTTAAGTAACGCAGGCAGCTAACCTCACTATATTATTGGTATTCCCGTTAAATCGTGGTTAAACCTGCGTTAAAACTATCACTTTCAAATATGCCGGGGGGCTAGACAAAATTATGCCAAACATGTAACATTTGGGAAGTTTCGCACTGTGGAGCATTAATTTAGATTGACGTAGAACTATCATGAGAATTGGTGTAATTTCTGACACACACGTTCGCCGCATCAGCGAGTTGCCCGCCTCTCTTATAAACTCCCTCAAAGGAATGGACATGGTTGTCCACCTGGGGGACTTCCACTCAGCCGACCTGGTCAACGATTTAAAAGAAATAACCGATTTCCGCGGGGTAGCCGGAAATCACGACGCCCATATTCCCGGCCTTCCTGAAAAAGACCTGGTTGAGGTTGGCAGCAAGCGCATCGGGATCATTCACGGGCATGGCTGCGTCTTTCCTTTCGGCTTCAAATGGGGGCTGATGACCCAATTCGATGGGAAAATAGACGCCATTATGTACGGACACACGCACTCAGCCAGAAACGTCATTGAAGACGATATCCTGTTTTTTAATCCCGGCAGTGTTATGGGCAGGTTCCCGGCCATGCACCGGAGTTACGGCATTCTTACCGTCGGGCAAGAGATATCCTGCGAGATCATAACTATCGAGACCAAGCGTTACTATTACCTGCATAAATACATTAACCTCGCAAGCAAGGCCGTTTCTTACTGCTGCGGTCTGAATAGCAGCCCCAATAGTTTCGTCTAATATCCTCCTAAGCCCTCCGCAATCAACTGGCAATATCAGTGCTGGTGTCATATACTCATTTTCCGAGAGGTGTGAAATGACAATAATTTCCAGCCCTGAACAAATTTTGGCCTATGCCCGTACCAATAACTGGCTTGCCCTTTTCACTTCGGATGGCAATATCCTGAATGTATTTCTGACGCCCGGCGGCAGCATTCTCGAGGTTTACTTCGAAAAAAATAAGGCCACTTTAAGGGTATTGCCCAGCTACGTATGCAAATAGGACGGGGACAGCGCCTGGGAAGCGGGCGTAACACCGGCTTAGCCCCGTTTTTCACCTTCGGACCCACCGACCGACTCGCAGGGATGATTCCCAGGTAGCCCATCGTGCCGTTTTTGCTATCATTAACTCATTCCGTCCAAATGATATGAACAATTTACCCAAACGTACAGGAATGGCAAACCTGCCGCTGCACGGCGGCAAGGCGCCGGCGTGGCTGTTTTCGCGTATGACCAGACTGGCCAGGGAGATAACTATGGCCATCGTCTCCGATTTCGGCCCGAACGAGATGCTGTACCGCCTGTCCGATCCATACTGGTTCCAGGCCTTCGGCTGCGTGCTGGGGTTCGACTGGCACTCCAGCGGCGTCACTACCACGGTTTGCGGCGCCGTCAAAGAGGGCATCAAAGGCATGGAATCGGACCTTGGTTTTTTCGTGGCCGGGGGCAAAGGAGGCACATCGCGCAAGACCCCTTCTGAAATTGAGAATGCCGGCCATCTTATTAATGCTGACCCGGGAAAACTGATTTATGCCAGCCGCATGGCCGCCAAGGTGGATAATAACGCCGTTCAGGACGGGTATCAGCTTTATCACCACGTGTTTTGCTTTACCAAGGCCGGCGACTGGGCAGTGATCCAGCAGGGTATGAACGAGGAAAACCGCTATGCGCGCCGTTATCACTGGCTGGGAGAAAAAGTGTCCGACTTCGTCTGCGAACCGCATTCGGCTGTCTGTGCGGAATCAAACGCCGTTACCCTTAACCTCGTGGCCTCTGAGAGTGCCGGCGCCAGGGATACCATCGCCGGTATAACCCGGCAGGAAAATCCGGACAAAATAATGGCGCAGCTTCAAAATTTAAGGACCCTTGACCTGCCCGGCCGCCATGAAATGCTGGTTACGGACATACATCCCGACAGGCTATACAAGATTTTTGTAAAGACCTATGAAAACCAGCCGCAGGATTTTGAGAAACTGCTTGGAATGGAAGGGGTCGGGGCGCAAAACCCTGCGGGCCTTAAGCCTGATCTCCGAGATCATTTACGGCGTACCGGCCAGCTTCCGCGACCCGGCGCGCTTCAGCTTCGCCCATGGCGGCAAGGACGGCATCCCTTTCCCCGTCGACCGTAATACTTACGATAAAAGCATTGGGATACTTCACAACGCGCTTGAAAGGGCCAAAGTGGAGGACAACGTAAAAATGGCCGCTATTAAACGGCTTGAGCTTTGGAAGTAACCGGCGGGAAATAGTCTGCTACGATTTCGTGTACTTCCTCGAGCCAGGCCTGCCGTTGCCCTGGCGTGCTGGTCACCACCACACTGAACATGCGCCGATAAAAAGTCTCGATGCCACACAGATCGAAAATGCACTGTCTCCACAGCGCCTCCAGGGGATCGCCGAAAATCTTATGCTCTCTTTCAATCCTGGTGTTCGACGTATTGAATACCAGTGCAGCGCGGGCCTTCAGCAAACCCACCGGGACACCTTCTCCCGCATCACCTTCAGCAAATTCATAGGCAACGCCCGGACGAAATACCCGGTCAATATAACCTTTCAGGATAGCCGGTGGTTGTCCCCACCAATTGGGATGAATGATAATAATGCCGTCGGCATCGGCCAGTTCCCGGCAATATTTCTTTATATTCGGCGGGACCCGTGTTTTCTTAGATATTTCAGCAGCAGGCAATATTGCGTCAAAATTCTCCCTGTAGAGATCATGTTTGATGATTTCATGCCCGTTCTTTTTAAGTGTCTGAATCGCGGACCGGGCAATCGCGTGATTAAAGCTATCCTTATCCGGGTGCGCCAGGACAACCAGTATTTTCATGTTGAGTATTGTATTCACAAACCTGGCTGTGGTCAACGGAATGCATGGATTATAACGATGGCTCTTCTACGTAAATTGTATAATTACTGTACTTCTAAAATAAGTGAGAGATATACGGATGATAAAAAGCTTCAATGAAAAGACTCCGCAGGTACACGAATCTGCTTTCGTAAGCGAAGCTGCCTATGTAATAGGCAACGTTGAAATCGGAGAAAATTCGAGTGTATGGCCAGGAGCAGTTATCAGAGGTGACTTTGGCAGGATCGTCATCGGCAAAAACACAGCGGTAGAGGACAATACAGTCATCCACATCGCTGACCATATGGAGATAGGGGATAACGTTATCATCGGGCATAATGTAACAGTGCACTGTAAGAGACTCGGCAATAACTGCCTGGTCGGCATAGGCGCCATCCTGCTGCAGGGCGCAGAAATAGGTAATGACTGTTTTATCGCAGCCGGGGCGCTGGTCACACCGAATTCTAAGATACCTGACGGATCGATGGTAATGGGAAGCCCCGCCAGGGTGACGGAACAGTTGACGGGAGATAAGCTCGCCATGGTGCGCTATGGGGCCCAGAGCTATGTCGCTATGGCCAAAGAGTATAAACGGGCGGGCCTGTAGACGCTTATTCCGTCCGTGAAGTAGTACCCAGGGGACAAGAGTTCAGACACTCATAGCATGTATAGAACAGCGTAATGCTCTGCGCTTGATAAATATTCCAGTAATCAGGGCTGCGAAGCATCTCTTTTTGCCGTTCCACAGGCGCTTCGACCAATTTTTCCCAGTACTGAATGTGTTTTGCCATGCCGTATATCTGCTGCTTGTTGAGGCACTTAACTGCGTCCTTCAAAGTATTGCTATTTAAAGCCTGGCCGGGACATGCCTGTATGCACAGGTCGCACTCATCGCACAAATTACCCTCCAGTGGCTTATCAGGAGACAACGGTGCGTCGGTCACCACTGCGCCAAGCCTCACCCTCGGTCCCCATTTCTCAGTCAACAGCAGCCGGTTTTTACCGATAGTACCGAGGCCGGCGCCCACTGCAGCATGCCTCAAAGAAATATCTCCGAGCAGCCCCTTCGTTTCCTTACTCATTTCTATGGGAGAAGCCGGCACGACCATCGCCGCTTTATAGCCTTGTTTCTCCAGGTACTTGGCAACGGCGTAAGAAATCCGTTCCAACTCTTTATATGCCGCATGAGTGGAGATAGCGGCGGAATGCAGGCTGGGGCTCTCGATCGATCCACGCAACATCGGAATTCCAAAAACTACTACGCTGCGGGCGGACGGCATCATTTTGGTCACGGGCAAAGGGGGTACAGAGTCAGGAATTGCATCTATTGACGCTATGCCCACGATATCGGCCCCACTTCCCATTGCAACACTTTTGATTTTATCTGTAATATCCTGGACTTTGGACTGCAGCATAGTTCCCCTCCAATGTGAATATTTGAAAAACACGAAGCAACAAATTAAATGGACGCAACTATTATACGCGGACAGGCGCGCCAAATACTATATTGCTTCCTTCCAGTGGTTAAAAGCCAATGATCTTGGGAGAGGTACGCAGGATAGAGCCCGCTATTTCCGCGCTGCCATCACGTCGATAAAACTTTCCAGCACGAACCTGGTCCGGTCCTCCGAGTATTTGCGCTTGTCGCTCATGTCACCCTCAAGCACCATGAAAGGGATGTTCTTCTTTTTCAGGGAATCACCTATTATGTGCGTACCGGCACAGGAATGACGGCAAGCATCTGACGAGAAGTGGATAACACCGTCAATATCGTATTCGTCGATTGTTTTCATTATACCGTCCAGTCTTTGCGCCAAGGGCCCGACGTAAGGGTTTTTCAAACACCACATGGCCATACTCTTCCATGGCTGCCCCTCATCCATTTCATCCCAGAAAACCCGCTCCAGTTCCCCCATCACAATACTAACACCATTTTTCCTCAAAATTTCATTGATGACGGTTGGCTGTGGTGGATACCAGGCCAGCCATAATACGCGGTATTTTTCAGGCGGCACTTTTCCGCTATCCAATTTGCCCCGACACTCGTCAACAAGATCCTGGTAAAGGCGTTCCTGAATTGGTTTGCCCGCCAGCATGTTCCCGAATATCGACATATTAAGCGCCACGCTGCCGTTCCATGGATATGGCTTTGCTTTTTGAATATCGGCCAGGCGGCTATAGGCGCTTCTGGCCCGCCGGGAAGCTGCAATTGACTCGCGCAGACGTTCGGGATCCAACTTGTGACAGGCTGTTTCCTCAAGCCGTCCAGCAATATATTTTAATTGCCCGGTTACATATTCGATTGAGTCGCTATCTATGCGGTTGGGAACATCCAGTGTAATTGCCTCCCTGCCATAAGAGTTTGCCAGTATCTGGTTGGTCCTGGCCTTGCCATCACAAAAAAATGATGACGACAGAAACAAGTCCGCTCTCGGCATATAGCCGAGCAACCGGCATCCCATAGCAAGCCTGTGAAAAGAGCACAGGTCCGTCGAGTAACCTTCTTCCTCCGCCCTGGACATTATCTGTACACTGCCGTCGGCATCCATCATGGGTAAAAGGTTAGTCGCTATCTCGAAATCGAAGGGTGCTATATCAAAAGCTGCCAGCAACTCCATGGGAAAAGAATAATAAGAAGTCCAAACAACTTTGGCATCTTCTTTATACGCATTAATGAAGCTTTGGGCAAGCTGGATACTGATCTTCGTGAACGCACGTGGCTTTTGCTCATATTGCGTTTCAAGCGCATTTTTCATATTTTCATAATAGTTCTTCAGCATGTCTCAGGCCCTCCTTTCGTTCAGGACTTCAACGAAGGCTTCGACCCTCAACTTCATCTGGCTCTTATTGGTAAATACATAGTCATTTTCAAGAAATAGGACGGGAATGCCCTCATCTGCAAGAACTTTTGTGATTGAGGGCACGTCGTAAAGATGTTGATCACAGAACTTAAGAGATGTTATAAGAACGCCGTCGATGGAGTATGTGTCAACCAACTTTCGTATCTCATCTGCACGCTGGATCGGGCTCGCCGTCCTTGCGCAATGGGGTTCGCCTAAGTATGCCCTTGCCAGGGCAAGATAAGGGTCCTCCCCGGCGCCATCCACATTCCTGGCGAAATACCTGAGACTTGTACACAGATCTGAAGCAGGAACTTCCGCTCCGGCTGCTTCGATAATCTCGAACAGGTCGGCCCTATCCATAACGTTACCGCTGATAAGAATCCGTGGTCTGCGGGAATTTGGTTTTTTGGCTCTTGAAGTCCTGGCCCGCTGGTAAAGCTCGTCGACTTTCTTTAATGCGGCGGCCCGGTCATCGCTAAGACGCCTCAGCCCAAGCATAAACACCTCACTGCCGCTTACCGGCAGTGGGACAGCCTGCTGCAGAGTAAATAAATACTGCATGGAGCGTCTCATTTTGGCGGTTGTCTTTATCGCCTTTTGCAATGATGCTGGAGTGACTTCTTTTCCAAATGCCTTGCCCAAACACTGCGCAAAATCCTTCAACTGGGAGGCAAAATACTGAACGGCAAACTCATCCGTATTTTTAGGCGCCTCCAGCATGTAGACAAAATTGTCATCGACATATTCCTTCCAGGCATCGTACATTCTGCGCATGCCATCACATGACCTGGCAAAGACAACGCCGTTAAATTGTTTTGCGCCGCCATCGAGAGCAGTGCTCATCACATTTCTAATGTAAGGACATAGATTGGGATACAGGTAGCCGTCTGAGTTGGATGTTGCACTTGCTTGTCCCCTCACACGCACCGGCTGCAAGCCGGCAGCCAGGATGATTTCTTCCGGGACCAAGGAACAAAAGTAACCAATTTTACCTGCTTCTTTACCCATGTCGACCCCCGAAAATCAAACGTTAGCTAGCTGTGCGTGATTTATCGTTTCCGGTCTTCCACTCTCACTTCCATGACTATATGCCCCCAACCCCCGCACCTGACTCCAACATCCGAGCAGCCAAATCGCTTGAACCTAATGACATTCGGGTCAACACCTGCATAGATGAGCTCAGTTATCGCCGGCAGCGCCAATGTCAGTGAGTGTAAGGCAAACATACATACGCGGCTGGGGCTAAGTTTGGTCAGAAGGCTTACCCCGCGGCCATCCACGTAGAACTTATCGCCGACCCTGTGCCCGCTGTCGCAGCCACTTGCGTCGACCACCTCCGCAACTATGGTCTTATTCAACATCAGGTCCGTTTTGGATAGTACATCCGCATTTCTAGGGTCAGCCATGAACAACTTCATCTCCTCATCGTTATAATGGAGATGCTGCTGCAGAACTTGCCACGTCTCTTTGCTGATCGACATAGCCAGACCTCCTGCTCAATTATTTATCGAAGAAAAATTTATAGTCCCGGTAGCACCCGCCATCACGTATTCATCATACAGCCGGTGACCTTCGGCTCGACTTCCCATTTAACACCAATAGCATTCCACCAGGCTTCGATACGGTCCATGATGCCGCATTCATAGCGGTCGATTACCCCAAGCGCCTTGATCCCTCGTAGGCAAAACAGGATATCCACTCACTATGGATTATATTATTCCCCGGAAACTCAAAGCGGTATTTCATGAAATCCCCGGAGACAATTTGCATGGAAATCTCGAAGAGCTTCCTTAAATCAGCAAAGTTATCGATTTTAGTCATCCCCAGGGCTTTTTGCAGGCGCTTCATCTCGACGGCCGCCATAGCTTTTACCGCCGCACGGTTAATCTTATTGGTTTTCTCAATGCCCACTTCCTGCAGGCAATTGTAAAACCACATGGCGTCATGCGTCATCCAACCCTTGTTTAACAGCTCTTTCAGTTCCTTTTTTTCTAACGGAATGGTATCCATCTGCGCTCCCTCTTTATTTCTTCACCATAATTATAACAATTTGTCATATTTACTGTCAAGATACACTGTCATACCATCCAATATCATTGGAGTCCAATTACAAACTGTGATAATATGTCAATATGGTATACCGCGAAATAGGTAGAAGGATTCAGCTCGCGCGGGAGGAAAAGGGACTGACTCAGGAGGATCTGGCTGTCAGGTTGGGTTGCACACAATCGGCCCTCTCTAACTACGAGCTGGGTAAACGCAGGCTATATCTTAATTTACTCAACCAAATAGCGCAGGTGCTGGGGAAGCCGCTCGACTATTTCATGGAATCGCCGGTCGAAGGCGAGGAGGACCAGGCATCCGGTCTGCTTCTCGATCCGCAGCTCAAGGAGATACTAATATCGGCTGCGGATTTGCCACCCAAGGAGAGACAACTGGTACTTGATTTCATCAACTGGAGGAAGAGTCAAAAATGATTGGTTTCACGCTGACTGAAGCGCAAATGACCGCCCAAAAAGCCGCTCGCGAATTCGCTGAGAAGCACATGAAGCCCTACGCCAGGGACCTGGATCGGATGCCCACGCCCCATTTCGACTGGAAGATAGTAGACCGCTTCGCCTCGGCCGGCTATACGTCTTTCTTCATTCCCAGGGAATACGGAGGCGGTGGCGTTGACTCCCTGACGATGGCGATCGCCTGCGAGGAAATGGCCGTCGTGTGTGCCGGGATATCAAGCGTTCTTGGAGCCACAATGCTCGCTGCTAACTGTCTGAAAGCAGGAGGGACTGAGGAACAGAAGAAAAAATATCTATCGCTGCTTGCCGAGAAAAAGGGCAGGCTGGGTGCGATGGCGATTACCGAGCCCTCTGCGGGCTCCGACCTCGGCGGTGTGAGTACGCTGGCTGTCAAGGACAAGAATGATTATGTTATCTCGGGCACCAAGACATTCATCAGTAATGCCGGCATCGCCGATCTTTATATAGTGCTTGCTACCACTGATCCTGCGAAAAAATATGCGGGGCTCGATTTCTTTATCGTTCCCGCAGACACGCCGGGACTATCTGCGGGGAAAATCGAGGACAAACTGGGACTGCGTGCTTCACCAACTGGCACTGTCATACTGGAAGATGTTCGTATTCCTGCGAAAAATCTGCTGGGAAAACCGGGAACCGGCTTTCTCGTTGCCATGCAGGCCCTTGACCTGAGCAGGCCGATGATGTCCGTCGATGCTATCGGCATTGCCAGGGCAGCCTACGAAGCGGCACTCGAGTATACCAGGAAGCGTACCCAGTTCGGCAAACCCCTGTTCAAAAACCAGGCGGTAGCTTTTGCCCTTGCCGATATGGCCACAACCATCGATGCAGCCCGCCTTCTCACCTGGAGGGCCTGCTGCCTTCTGGACAGCGGCATGGAGTTCACCAGGGAAGCTTCCATGGCAAAGCTATTTTCAAGCGAGGCAGCCGTGGAAATTTGCTCAAAGGCCATGCACCTGATGGGCGCGGCCGGCTACACGCGTGATTTCCCCGTGGAAAAATATTTTCGTGACGCCAAAGCCATGACGATCCTTGAAGGCACCAGTGAAATACAACGCCGTATAATCGCGCAGGAGCTTTAGAAGCGCTCTATCATGCGGCTATCATAACCCTGTCACGTCCACCCTTTTTTAGCTTCATACATCGCCTGATCTGCTGTCTTTACCAGCATAGAAGCATCGTCGCCATTATCAGGAAAGGCGGAAACGCCCATAGATATTGTAACGTTGCCGAGCTGTTCTCCCTCGTATAAAAATGAGATCCCCCTGATTTCCTCTCGTATTTGCAGAGCGCGGGCATACGTGTCTTTCAGACCGGCATACGGCAATATGATGAGGAACTCCTCTCCACCATACCTGCATGCAATGTCCTCCAAACGTATTACTTTCCTTATCTGGTTCGCAACGGACGTCAATAACAGATCACCCGCAGCATGCCCGTGGGAATCATTGAAATTCTTGAAGAAATCAAGGTCGGCCATGATAAATCCTATGCCGGAACCTGCTCTTTTCGCACGGTGCAGCTGCAGGTCAAGCATTTCCTCCATATAGCGGCGGTTAAAGAGGCCGGTCAGTGGATCACGTATGGCCTGGTCATGCAATGTCTCCCTCAACCGGATATTGGATAGGGCTACGGACAATTCCTGGCCCGCTGACAACATCAGGGGCCTGCGTGACTCCAGCCACTGTTGACAGGACTCGGGGGAATCAGTATCTTGCTGTCCGTGCTGCAACTGCAGCAGCCATGAAACTTCACCCTGAGTAATCAGCGGGATACTTATGAGACAACCGCGAAATCTGCCCATGTGCGGGCAGACACCCGACGCATCGCTGCCATCCGATTCATGGGCCTTCATCCGCCGAAGCGCTATGCAATCTGACACAAAAAGGAAGTCTTACCCTCCGGTTTTCCGAACGACGCTCTAACCTCCACGGTGTTGTCGTTTCCATCGATCTCAGCAATGAACCCGCTGTCGCCGTCAAACAGCTTGCCCATATATTCGGCTGTTCCCTGATAGGCTGAACTCATATCCTTGCTGGACTGTATCCGCTGCGCCATTTCACCGAGCAGGGTTATCTCGCGATTCCGCTGTTCTGCTGATGATAACGATCCATGTAGTTGTTTATTGGCCTGAAGAAGTTCTTCCTGAATTTGCTTCATTTCCGTGACATCTTTTACAGTTCCCTGGAACCCCGTCAAATTGCCGTCCTTGTCTCGCAGAGCGACTGCCGTCAACAGACAGTCCATAAGCCGGCCGTTCTTACGACGGTAAGTGACCGGGAGGTCTTTCACAAATCCCCTGGCAACTATCGCATCCGTAAACTCCCCTCTCTGATTAGGATCTGCGTACACGTCGGGTACCCGGATTTTTAGAAGATCCTCTATATTTTCATAGCCGAACACCTCAGCGGCAGCATCATTGACTTCCAGCCAGCGCCCATCAATCGTCGTCATGAAAACAGCGTCCCTGGTCGTCTTAAAAAAGGTACGGTATTTTTCCTCGTTGGCTCTGAGCTCATCCTCAATCCGTTTCCTGTCGGTTATATCATGTAAAATGATCATCCTGCCGACTCTTTTGTCAGGCTGGTTGAAAAAGTCAGATGCGGAGATGTCGTAGCACTTACGTTCCGGCAAGTTTGTCAATTTTGGGCAGTTCGGTGATAACGGTCCCTTTTTCCCTGGCTACTGCTAATAGAGCGGGCCACCTTGCCAACATTGCTCCGGAAGGTTTCCCAACCGCGGAATCAGTCCACCCCATTATCCGGCAGGCCGACTTATTTGCATCAACCACACGATCTCTCGAATCGATAAAGATCATGCCGTCATTCATATTTTCAAACACGCGGTCCCGGGCCACCGGCACCAAATCAAAGAGCTGGTAGCGGTACATTGCCCAGGCAATAACTATGCCGGTAATAGCAAAGCCATATGGGGTCACATCCAAATGATGGAGCGGCATGAAACTAAAAATTTGGTAGAGTATATTGAATATCCATGGTACGAGCGACCCTATCAACATAGCGATAATCTGCTTCCGGTAAACCACCCGCTCGTGCAGCAATTTTTCTGACAGTAACACCATACCCACCAGAATGGTAATATAGGAATAGCCCGTGTGAACCCAGGACCACGGCCCCTTGGCCAGAATCATCATCGGAAACGGACCCTCGGTGTCCACACTCACTGCACTGTAAAAAAAATGATGAAACTGGTTGGTGCCAACCAGTATTATCGTTACCGCAGGCACGATAAACAGCAGGATAACATTCCGTGATGTAACCAGTTCCTCTCTGCCGGTATACAGAAGTACCAGCAGAAGCCACAACACCGGAACAGTAACTATTCCCAGGTATTCCAGAACCGTCCAGAACAACATGCCCTCTAATCTCAGGCTGGCTAGTTCCCCTCCATACGCCAGTGACCAGACAGATAAGGCGAACATCAATACGGCAAATGTCCGTGACCCAATCACACGCCTGGTGACAAGTGCATAAATGCCCAGCACAGCAGAAATCAGTCCGGGAATCAGCAGTGATAAGGCAATCGGGTTAGATTGAATTATTGGTTCCATGATAAATTTCGAAGTACCACTTACGTATTGAGTGTAGTATATCCACCGTGCTTATGCAACCAATCGGTCGATCAAATCAGCCGTAGAAATTACTCATATTGACTTCCATATGCCCGGATGGTACATTACGCCGAATGTCAAAGATCAATACTGCACTGGGCACTATTTCAGCCGACCAGATGGGCCCCACACTGATGCACGAACACACGGTTATCGGCTACACCGGGTGGGATTTAGAAGCAAAGCAAATGAATTTCGATCTTAGTGAGATTACGAAGATCGTATCAGCAAAATTAAGCGAAGTGATCAACTTCGGCGTCAGGACCGTAGTCGACGCAACTCCCGACGATCTTGGCAGAAATGTAGAACTGAACAGGATAATTTCTAATGAGACGGGCATAAACATAATCTGTTCGACCGGCAAGTACATGGACGCCGGCGTCATGTCCTCCCAAATAACTTCCAAAAGCGTTTCACATGGATATGGAAAACAGGCTGTACGATACTTTCATGGAGGAGATTACCGTCGGCATCCATGGCACAGGCGTCCGGGCAGGAGTTATTAAGGTTGCTACCAGCAAAGGCCGCATATTCCCCTACGAGGAAATAGTCTTAAGAACAGCAGCACGCGTACAGAAGGATACGGGCGTACCGGTTATTTCACACACCCAGGAAGGCACGATGGGGCCCGAACAGGCTTCCCTGCTTTTAGCTGCCGGCGCTGACCCGCTTAAAGTGGTCATTGGACATATGTGCGGAAACTCCAGCATGGATTATCAGATGGCCGTCCTGAATCAAGGCGTAGCCGTGAATTTTGACCGCTGGGGCCTCGATATTCTGTACCCCGATAAACTGCGTAAGGCGACCCTTCTGGAGATCCTTAAGCGGGGCTTCTCAAATAGAGTTGTTCTGTCCCATGACCACATCGCACACTGGCTGATAGAGCAGCCGGATGTGCCGGATTTCGCCAAACCTCTGATCGCCAACTGGTCTTATACACATATTTTTAAAAACATCGTGCCAGAACTCAAGCAGGCTGGCGTTAGTGATGCCACAATTTCGCAGTTGCTCGTGGAAAACCCCAGAAAAATATTCGAATGACATCAGTTTTGGTGCTATACTAAGCTTGTTTCCAAAGAAATTCGATTTTCCCGTCATAAGTACAATTAACTATGAAACATGCACTGGTCCGCACATGGCTCTTTTCAACTATCCTGATCGCATCGGTCTCGTTATTAGCCTGCGCCGCCGAAACGCCGCTTACGCCGGCTTCATTCGAAGTAATTTCCCTCAAGGTATCACCTTCTGAAGTACTGGAAGGCCAGGAGGTTACAATAACGGCGTCGGTCACAAACCATGGCGGTATGCCCGGCAACTTCGATGAGCCGTTGATGGTAAATGGGGCGGCGACGCCGACCAAGGCGGTTACGGTCCAGCCCGGAGCGACCAGGACTCTGACATACACAATTTCCATGAGCAAATCGGGGACATATTCTGTATCGTTATATAATGCAGAAGTCAAATTCAATGTTAATGCTATGGAGCAGCAGGAGACTGAGCTGAAATACGACAATGACCGGCCCAAGACCGTCTTATGGGCAAACAACAACGGGGGGTTCTTGATTGACTTTACACCGCCTAATCCTCCATTCAGGATTGATAAGGTCCGTATTTGCGGGGGAATCTATGGCCAGGGATGGGACGGAAAGACATTTGACCTGGATATACTGGATAGCGATATGAAGTCCGTATTGTATAACCAGACTTACAACATAGCAAAGTTCCCCGTCCGCGGCACATTTCCATACCAGCCCCCCTCATGGGTGGACTTCAATATCCCTCCCATGACGATGCAGGGCAAGTTCTATGTATATTTATATACATCGATGGTCGAGCATAAGGGAGTCCATGTCGGGGTAGATGACAGCGTGTACAACGATCATTCCCAGCTGGCACAGGGCAAACCGCCGTACATTGCCGTCATAGCGCCGGGAAATATATACCCTCCCACCATCTGGTATGCCGACAGTACCAAGGACAATTGGATGATACGCGCCGTGGGCACTTCACTGGTCCCCACCAAGTAATCCAACCCCAACAAAATGCTGATTTATCGATGATCCAGAGTGAGTAGTCTATTTCAGCTTCTTCATCTGCCGGACGATCTCGTCCTTATGTTCGCCTACGTATGCGCAGCTCGGGGATTCCCCGCATTTCCTGCATTTGGCGTCATAGGTTGAATTGATGGTCCCGCATTTTGGACATGAGTACTTTTCAATCATCTCAGCATACCATTGTTCCGGGCCGGCCTCTCGGATCCTTTCCTGGGATTTCCAAAGTTCTATACGGTGCGGCATGGCGGCCTGGAATTCCTTGAGGTCCTCACAGGGATACGATTCACAGCTTCCGCAAAACTCAATGCCTTTGCTCGCTGCACATTTATCAAGCTTGCAGGACTGGCAATAAAAAAACCGAACATCTGACCGGCATCCCTCGCACCTTACCTCTTCAGGCTTTTTCCCAAAGGTCTTCGCTAGTGATTTCAGCCTCTCAGGGTCCTCGGTGCTGCCTATATACATGCTGCACGATTTGCAAAACAGACCGCAGACGGCCGCCAATTTTTTGTCGTATTTACTGTTATCTTCCGGCATCTCTATCGCTCCTAGCCATTTATCGCCGTGCTGATATTCAAAAGTATGGGCGAACTTTTACTGCAAGTCAATCGTTTCCGGCCACCAGGGTGTCAGCTGGACTAAATTAGCATGGCCTGCTATTTCTTAAAGGCCTTGCTGCTAAATGAAAAAAGCAGGACACCCAACCCCAGTACAACCATCGTTATGGGACAGGGCAGCGGCCATCCGAACAGGGGGTTTGGTGTCCGCGTCGCCATCAGGACCGCGTCAAATAGCAGAAGTAAGCCGGCGATTATCAGTAATACTCTGGAAGCTGTCAGCATGAAGGACCCCCTTTATTTCAATATTTGCTTGATGCTTATTTTATCACTGCCTGCCGGCAAGCTGACCAGCAGTCCATCCTCACCGATAGTTATAGGCCCGCTGTAATATTTGGCTGCATCACCAAGGAACATATTGTTCAACAGCGGGTTAGGAATCGGTGGAGAGATATGATACAGGATCAAGTGTTTGACCCCGGCCTCGCTGGCGATTTTGGCCGCTTCTTCGGGGGTCGTATGATAGCTCGGGATATCTGCCATAATCTTGGCCAGGGATGGACTGGACGAGTATCCTGCCAGATCATGCAAAATCTTTATCATTGATACTTGCATCGCATCATGGACCAGCACATCTACGCCCTTCGCTTGTTCTTTCACCGATAAAGTGGGGACCGTATCACCGCTTATCACCAGTGACCTGCCCTTGTAATCAAAGCGATAGCCCACTGCGGGCGATACCGGGGCATGATTTACTTTAAAAGCCGTTATCTTGAGCCCTCCATCATCAACCACAACGACGGATGCGTCTTCATCAGCAGATAGGCTGAAAGGCCGCGCTATCCCGCCGGCTCCCGAGGGGGGAACTGTTGCTGCGCCATGGTGCGCTACCCGGTAACCGTCATCAAGGCTGTAGGCCTGGTTAAATCCCGCGACTACGGTTTCAACTCCTGTCGGGCCGATCACGTCTACAGGCTTTGTGTTAGAGCCGCCGGCCCAGCGCTGCAGCATGAATTCCCCCAGGTCAGCGATATGATCGGAATGAAAATGGGTGAGCAAAATCGCGTCCACTTTGCCTATTTGAAAGCCCATGAGCGCAACATTCCTGGCGGAGCCCTGCCCGGCATCGACTATATAAAGATGCTCGCCGGCCTGAACGACTGTGCAGGGTCCGGCCCTGTTAGCATCAGGCATAGGCCCCCCGGTGCCAGCCAGCCCGGCATACAGCCCATCATCCCATTTCACTGATTGGCTGATAAACCGCTGCTTTACCATGTTGGTGGCCAGCGCCGTCAGAATCGGCTTTGAGAAAATTGCAGCAGCCAGCGCTACAACTGCGATAACTGCGATTATTATCACTCCAATTACTATCATTTTCTTTGCTCTCATCTGTCTCCCTATTTCTTTACCCGAATATGCTTTCTACATTTTTTCTGTGGAATATTATCAAAAAGGCTTGAAATAAACGCAGGCCATGGCGACCGCCCCGATAAGCAGCAAGATAGTAAACATCAGGATCGGGATGACGGGAAAAGTGACGAGACCCTTGCTGGGAAAATTGGGATTAGCTTGCAAGGCGGCCACTTTATCTCCATATCCCGCAACCCACCGGGGGCTTGTGACCATGTTTAAGAAGTCCCTCCTGCTTCTGTAACGTACAACACTTACGCCATCCCATGCTATCTCGTCTCTACTGATGCCGCTCAGGTTCATCAGCGGTTTGAATAGCCCGTAGGGATGGCAGGCCCTTTTGAGCAGCATAGGCATGGTGTTCCTGACGTAACGCATATTGGCTTCGCGGCTCGTTGACGCGCTCCCACTGCCGTTCTTGTACTGAGGTCTGTCAAAGTATTTTGTCATGTTGACCATGAAAAACTGCTTGCCGTCATCTTCAAGACAGAATTTACGAACAGCCTCGCTGAAGTTGCCAGACCTTTTTTCCAGGATGGAAACGTAACGTTCAACTTCGCCTTTGGACAATGGCCTCCGAAATCCATAATACCATAGTAAGAACAGGATATAGACTCCCAGTAAACCAGCGGCAATAATAATACCTGTCATCCGGCATCCTCCATTTATTTGGCACAGACTGTAAATAAAATCAGTGGCTCACCTCTCTGCCATAACAACATCACTGATCCTGGCGCTGTCTGCAGCATAGTACTTTGTCATGAGCAGCGTCGTTACTATGGACAATGCTGCCACGGGTATGGTCCAGAACAACCCGTTTATTATGCCCTGCGCCCCGCCGCCTGTGGCGTCCGAGACGATGCCTACAAAGACCGGCCCCAGTACACCTCCCCCTAACTGCGCTACTGTAAGCATTATTCCGACAGCAACGGCCCGTACGGGCACAGGTATCACATCGTGCACCAGTACATTCATTACCGGCGCCATCAGCGCCATTATCAGCGCCGTTGCTATATACGCAGGCAGCCAGGCCTGGAAGGATACCTTGCCTACTATTAAGATTGAGACGAGGCAGGCCGCCAGCGAAAAGACAGTGGCCGCAACTAAAAAGAGTGGCCTTCCAACTTTGTTCCGCGTTTGCCAGCGGTCCGCCATGACCCCGCCTAAAGGCGCTATGAGGTTCAACAGGCCTACTGCACCCATAGCTGCACCCACGGCCAGCGGGTCCATTTCATACGAACGCATAATCATGCTTGGCACCCACGCTTGCACTGCAAATATCAAAAAGTACAGGAATGTTGTGCTGATAATGAAGAGCCAGTAGGACTTAATCTTGAACAGTTGTCCCCATTGCTTGAAATATGCTTTGCTCAGTACGCCCTCTCCCTGCCTTCTTTCCGTCTTGTAATCCGGCAGGAAGAGCACAATGATTGCCAGGATAATTCCGGGGATGCCGAAGATAAGAAACGCTGTGCGCCAATCATGTGTCGCATTCAGCAGGGCGCCTCCCGCAAACAGTCCCAACGCCACGCCTATCGGCATGCACATCATAAAGATGGCCATTATCCGTGTCCTTATCTCTTTGGGAAAAGTAAGCCCGAGCCATGTCTGCCCGGCCGGTTGATAGCCGGCTTCACCTGTGCCCACCATGAACCTGGCTACCACAAGGTGCCAGAGTTGCCCGGCAAGACCGGTCGCGATAGTGAATGCGCTCCAGATAAGCGACATCACCATAATGACCTTCCGGCGTGCGAACCTGTCAGCCAGCACCGCAGTCGGGATGAGGAAAACGGCAACTCCGATCTGTAACAGTGAAGGCAGCATACCTGCCTGGGCATCTGTCAGATTGAAGGAACCTTTAATCGCCTGGAGAGATATGGCCAAAATCGAGCGGTTGGCCCAATCGGATAGCTGCAATAGCGAGAGGACGATGAGAATGGCGATCGCCGGCCCCCTGCCCACCTTATATGTTTTTTCTTGCATTTATTCTCCTGTATGTGACAGCAACTTTTCGCTCGGGACCGGGACAAGAGTGCACAAGCCGGATATTGGTATTGCAAGGCAACCGCAACCGCACATGCTGCGGCTGCCTGCTTATTTTTAAGTTTAGAGAGGTTTTTCGCCTTTAGTCAGCGCAGATTCCATCTTAACAAGGGTCTCTCTCAGCTTCTTTACTTCATCCGAAGCGAGATTAGGATTTTCAAGGACCTGGAAAAGAATGTTGCCCTCGGCCTGGGCGGGGACCGGCCAGCTCATCATGTAGCAGATTGTAGGTACTACATCAGTCAGTCCACTGGTCCTTTCGAGCAGCATGCCATTCTTTACGCCGGGGCCGTAAAACGCCAAGAGCGCCCTGAGCTTGCCTATGCCCCATTCGGCCGTTTGAAGATGGGGGCCATGCTGGCCGCCGTACTCGGGATAGACAGCATAGACTACATCGCCGACTCCGTCACCGTGGAGCCCGAGAACCCTTGCATCTTTATTAGTAAGTGCCAGTGCCACCGGCCGTTTACCGGTTTTGGGATCAACATAAGAATACAGTGCGTCAATTATCTGCTGCTGCACTTTCTCGTAGTCGGCGGGCTCGACTGTGCCTCCGGGATCGCGTCCCTTCAGGTTGACGTATACATAGATGGTTCGCTGTGGAAAGGCTTTAGACCGCTTGATATCAGGTGTATACATATTCAATGTTCCCATTTCGAGAATTTCCCGGGGAACGCGGTCACCTATCATTTCCTTGAAAAGGTCGTCTATCTGCTTTTGACTTTCCTGTACCTTGGATATGTCTCTGTCTTCACCCTGGCCTTCCATGGCGCAGAGCCCGTTCTGTATCAGCGGTATATAGGGATTGAATACTGCGCCATCAGCGACCGCTCCATGATCGGAAACCAGCACAAAGAGGGTTTCTTCGCCGGCGGCCTCTACAATTCGGCCAAGCATCTTGTCCTGGCTCTGCAAGACTTTCAGGTGCATCTCCCATGCCGTTTTGTTTATTTCCTTATTTGTGCAGGTGTTTTCATCCATCTCGGTGAGGATAGAGTGATAGACCCAATCAATGGGATGGCTGTGCATGAAGAATAGGTCCCAGGGATACTTGGTAAGAAGTTTGGTCACAACGTCCCCTAGGTGGATGTCATGCATCTCGGAGATCTCCGCGTAAGTATCCATTTCATAGAAGCCCATAGTGTAGCCTATCAGGCCGCCGGAAAAGGCGGGATAACCTTCCTCGCTGGTCAGTTCCTTAGCAATCTCCGGAGGGTTGGTAAAACCCTCAGTCGGGAAAAAAGCACTCATAATGAGCATAAAATCTTCTGCATCGTCTGTCAGTTCGATTAGTTTGGCCCTGAAATATGCCTCAATTTCACTGCCTTCCTGTGTCTTGAACTTATAAAAGATCTTCTTGCTCCACTGTCCCTTGCTCAGGGTAAAGAGAGCATCCTTTGTATCAGGAGTTGTCGAGAGCGTTATCCGGTCGTAGCCCTTGGCTCCGGGTTGCGTGGCCAGCACATACCATGAAAGTGGCGCCATCTGCACGCTGTTCATCCGGAATTGCACGTCGAATTTGGCTGCCAGCGGATCTTCGCTTCCGGCAGGCAGGTTCTTCCAGCCTTCGGCGCTTTCAAATGTGATCCTGGTGCCGTTGGGGTAATACCCTGTTGTAATGACCTGGTCCAGGCCAAGCGGCAGGTTGGACTCAAGCCCGGTGTGGCCGTTGCGCATCTCGCCTATCGAGAGGCCAGCGCCCATAACCATGATGCCGTTCTTCATCTTTGAAGGCCACGAGCCAGGGTAATTGCAGACGACGCATTTCTTTCCGGCAGCATCCAGTTTGTCCCAGATGAACTCAGCCTTGCAGTTCTCGCTCGAAAAGGCTTCAAACGTGTTGGCGTTAATCTGTGACGTGCCTTCCCTATGCAGGTGGAAATCCGTTACCTTGTGTGTACCCGGCCAGGCGCCGGTGGCAATGCTGGCCCAGTTAGGCGGTGTAATGGTGGGATAAGGGGACAAGCAATTAGTTCGCGAGCACGCCGCCCTCGAAGAGCTTCTTAAAATTGGGCAGATGACCCTCGTCGATATGCTTTTTAATAAGGTGGGGTTCGGCACAGTCGAAACCTATGACCGCCACTTTCTTCGGTAATTTTGCCATTACTTATATCTCCTTTGCATCTGAAATTATTTTTCGTTCACACCGTGGTTCTTTTATTTCTTTGCCGTTTTCCGGGGTTTTCCTCCGATGATGCCGAGGAATAGTATGGGTGCCCGGGCTTCTTTGCCGGCCAGTCCCGCATTTGCACAAGCCTTTTTAGTCTTGCGCTGGTACAGCCGGTACTGCCATTCTCCTTTGGGTTCGAATCCGAAATAGCTCTTCAGCCAGATTGATCCCCCGCTGTTCTTCAGCCTTTCTTTCAGGCTGAAAGTCACGTGGGACTCGGACTTCAATTTAAGGGCTTCGCCATACGTATTTACGTGCACCATCTTGCCGTCCGGGCCAGGAACTACGTACCCGCCGGTAATCAGCATGTCATATCGCTTTTTGGTCTCTTCAAAATCCGGCCCGCAGACAAGAGAGCATTGGCCGCAGGTAAGCACATAGGGATCTTTGACCCGGTCACGCCCATATGCTCATCCGCAGTCACCAGCAGCTTCCCGATTTCCTCTTCACTGCCGGGCAAGTTCTCGTAATCAGGGATGAGGTTCTCCACGCTTTCCCTTGGCCAGAGAATGGAATTCCCACGCCTTATTACGTCGTAACGAGGGCCTCCATCACCGGACCTGGAACCTTCCCTCGTCATCATCCTCCTTATTGAAGTCCTATCTGCAGGGTCAGGCCTGCGATCTGTATATTCCCGTATCCAGTGCCGGCCCCAGTTGGTCCATTTTTTATCGGACGAAATACCGTGCAGTCCGAAGCAGGGCATATTGCACAGATCAAGGTTGTCGCGCTTGCCGCGCACGTGAAGTTCGCCGTTTATCAACAGGTATTCTTCTTCATCATCACGGAACATCCGGAGGGTACAGGATTTATCGCACAGCTTGCATGTGCGGCAGCGGTTATCCATCGTATCCCTGGCTGGCATCACCGGATCGGACTTCAAAGGGGCGTCAGTGATCACTGTGCCGAGATAAACTGCCGCGCCGTACCGTTTGGTAACTACATTGCCGGACAGGCCAAAAGTGCCCAGGCCCGCCACCACAGCCCCAAAGCGGTGGGAAAAACTTGGCCGTGTGGAAAACGGGTCGAGCGAACGCCGGTAAGTGTTATTCGGAGGAACGGCAACCGCTTTATATCCCAGGCTCCCAATATAATCAGCAAGTTCCCTGGAAATGCGGTGCATGCGCTGGCAGGATTTCAGCTGTTCCAGATTGTGCGGCCCGTGCGATTTTTTCGAAAGGAAATCGTAGATTGCAGGTACATTCATGGGCAGAACCACAGATACTATCGCCCTGGCCCCTTTCAACGTATAAGTGGGGTCCAGAGACGGTGGGCCATCGAATCGGCCCTCTCCCGCGATGCCTATCAGTCCTATACCTGCTTTCCTGGCAAATTCCTTGATTTTTTCTTCGTTACTCTGCATCTGTTGTATCCTTTTTGATTCAAGGTGCTAAGTTAACTGCACTACGCCAATTTAGACAAATCCTGGCAGCAGCGAAGCATCAACCTTCCCTCTTTTTCTTATGTTCCTCGAATCTTTCTCGTAAGTACGGCCATCCAGGCGTGATGCTGTCCGTTAGGCTCATAGCCAGCATAGTATGCGGAGGCTGGCCGACATTCATTCCACCACCGGTTAAGAACAGGTTTGCATCGACCTTAAATATCAGTTCGGCCGGCATTCCTATGGCGATCTCAGTTTCATGGGTTCCCGCGATCGAATGATCACCGAAACCGGGGATCACTATCTGAGGCACGCCGGTCAAATAGGGGACCAGGGCCCCTTTCTGGCAGGATTCCCCAAACCCTGTGAAATCCGAGGATGGGAAATCACGCCCGTCATAGACCATGGCATGTATAATATGCATCAGGTTCAAGCTGTTGCCGTAGATAAGCACTGAGTCTGGTATCAATTTGGCATCGTGCAGCGGGGCACAGACAAATCCAATATGGCCTTTTAACTTGTCGGGATAATTTTTCCCCCAGCGCTTCACATAAAGGTCCCAGACACCTGTCTCGGCTTTGAGGTCTTTGTGCCAGCCCTGCCGTATCTGGCTTTCGATTATCTCATCAGCAGTAGCCTCGTCCCAACGGTGCCAGGCAGTAGAAGCAGTGCAAACGTTGTCCTCACTAGTCATAACTATGGAAAACCCGAACCTCCTGGCATATGTGAAGGCCTGGCACAGGCTGGATTGCTGCCCCAGGTCTTTGGGCCTGATGCTCCCTGCCGGGACTTCGGCGAGATCTTTGATATATTTAACAGCTACCGGATATGTCTGCAGGTGAAGCTTGTCGTATACGCTTTTTCCGGCCTGACGATATTCTTCCAGTGTCTTCATTATCTAACCTCCTCTGGCATTTTTCTTACTTGCTAAAGCCGACTGGAGCATATGCACTGCAGTGTCTTCATACCTGGATACATCCACGTTTCTCCACAAGAAGCACAGTTTGGATATCCATTGGACAAACCCGCCTGTTAGCTCTGATGCGATAACAGGATCATAATCCTGCATATCACCTTTAGCGACCATCTCCTGGAAAAAACGGCGCAATATTCTCTGTCCCCTAGGGTTCTCAATTGCATCGCCCCCAGACTTCAGCCCGAGGCGCATGTCGAGCAGCTTCAACAAATCACGCTCCCGGGAAGCTACGCCCAGCGCAGCGTGTACTGCCTCTTTTATGGCAGCATAAGGATCAGGGTTTTGCATTGCAGGTAGCAGTGCGTCAGAGATCATTTCCTGGTAACTGTCACATAGCGCATCCAGCATGGCCTGCTTGGATTTAAAGTACAGGTATACGGTACCCTTGGCAACCCCGGCCAGTTGAGCTATATCTTCCACGTGCGCCTTCTCGTAGCCGCGTTGCTTGAATACTTCACGCGCGGCTTTCAATATGTCTTCACGCCTGTTAGGTTCCGCTGGCTTAGCCATAGTTCACCTCACCCGCTTTATGCTGGCTTGCACATCGATGCCCTCACGTAAGGAATACATTGTGAGGGTATCGTTATTGACAATTGAAATGCATTCATCAAGTAAGCGACTGATCGGCATCTCCTATATTGACCTCGATTTCAGCCTGCATTTCGCTTATTTTGGTACGTAATATAGAATCTTTCTCCTTTTGTGAAGCAATTCGGCCGGTCAGCGATTTGATCTCCACGCCTCGCTTGGTTAAATCCGAAGCCAGCGTCGTACAAATACAGCAAAGTGCTGCCGCATTCACAAGCCTGTTGCCCCAGTGCTTGCGCGCCTCGGGTGATAATTCCTTGTTGTTAACATGAAAGATAGGTACACCATCATCTGTCATAGTAAAGAAATGGCCATCCGTCCCATCACGCCGGTATTCAACTTTGCAATCAGTCAGGTCCATAATTCTCCTATTGTGCGGGCATGGAGATAACCCCTGCTCGCACCCGCATTTTATTTATTTAGTGCCTCAGGCGCACTCATGCTTGTCCCACGGCTGCCTCTCTCCGCGTTGCAGCGCTGTTTCCATTCGTGCCAGTCCAGCTTTAGTTTGGCGATCTCATCAGATTTAAAGTCAGGGTTCTTAAATGCATGGTAAAGCACGCCCGCCTTCGGCAGTGGAAGGTACAGGCAGATCCATCAGATAGCAGATCGTAGGAACTATGTCTATCAGGTTACACGTTCTCTCCATCCTGTAGCCCTTCTTGAGGCCGGGACCGGTAAAGGTCAGCAGTGCTTTTAGTGAACCGATACCCCATTCAGCGCCGGGCAGGATATTGCCATGTTGACCTGTGAACCATGGATAGAAAGCATAAACAACGTCGCCGATATGGTTGCCGTACAGGCCGAGCACGCGGGCATCTTCCTTGGCAAGTGCCATCGAAATCGGTCGTTTGCCCGTTACAGGGTCTACATAGCTAACAGCGCATCAATAATCTGCTGTTGGACTTCCTTGTAGTCCTTGGGGTCCACGATGCCCTCAGGATCACGTCCCTTCAGATTGATGTAAACGTACAGGCTGCGGTTAGGAAAGCATTTGGAGTTCTTAACGTCAGGTATAACAAAGGCCTGCTTCAATTCTTCAAACAAGGTCTTGGCCTGTTCACGAGCCTTGAGGTCGGCCATATTGGAAAAATCAACCTGATCTTTGGCCAGAACAGCCAGGCCGCGGGGTTCCAGTATCTTGTACACGTCGATGTTGGGGCCATCAGGTACGGCGCCATGGTCCGAAACCAGTATAACCAGCGTGTCTTTTCCCATTACCTCCAGCATCTGCGCAAGCATCTTATCTTGCGCCTCGTATATCCTCAGGTGAGCATCCCAGGCTTCCTTAAGTTTTTCCTGGTCCTTTGTCTTCTCCGCGTCCATGCCCGTGAGAATCATATGATAGGCCCAATCAGGAGAATGGGCATGCATAAAGAAAAGATCCCACTCGTGCCTGGTCATAAGGGAGCAAGCGCAATCGGCCAGGTATTGTGTATAAAGGTCGTTAACCTCGGTAAAAGTGTCCAAGTCGAACCATTCAAGCGCATAACCCAGGACCCCGCCCGAATTGCCCGTGATACCCTCAGCCGAAACGAGGTCAGCCATTATTTCCGGTGGTTCGCTCTCACCTGTTTTTGGACCGATAGACGTGATGTACAGCCGCAAATCCTCGGCGTCATCACTGAGTTCAATCAGCTTGCAGCGGAAGAATCCTTCCACTTCTTTACCGCCCGGCATCTTGAATATGGTCGTGATTACCCGGCTCCACTCACCCATTGCCAGCGTGCAAAAAGCATCGTTGAAGTCCCTGGTGGGCGACAGAGTGACACTGTCATAGCCATCATCAGCGGCTTGCCTGGCCAGCACATACCAACTGGTCGGAACAGGTTGAACTGCCGCATCGCGAAAGTCCATCCTGGCTTCCAGCTCCAGTAAGTCTTTTTCCTTTTTGGGCAGGTTTTTCCATCCCTTGGCTTCCTCGAATTTGCCTTTGATAGTCCGTGGATAAAACCCCGTTGTGATCAGCATGTCATTACATATGTTCGCTTCAGTGCGCATGCTTGGCATACCGTTACGATATTCGCCGATAGATAGTCCCCTGCCCCGACCATGATGCCATTCTTCATCTTGGAAGGCCATGAGCCCGGGTAATTGAACACGATGCATTTCTTGCCGGCCTTGTCGGCGGTATCCCATAAGAATTCAGCCTCACAAAGATTGCTGTCAAAGGACTGGATAACGTTGGTATTATCCGGGGTAGTCCCAAGTTTGTGAGTGTGAAAATCGGTTATTCCATGCGTCCCCGGCCAGGCGCCCGTAGCAATCGATGCCCAGTTGGGCGGTGTCACGGTCGGATACGGTACGAGGCAGTTATCAGCTATTACGCCGCTCTCGATGAGCTTTTTAAAAGTGGGAAGGTGACCTTCCTTTATGTGCTTTTCTATCAGGCGCGGCAATGCGCAATCCAGCCCGATTACCGCTACTTTCTTTGGTACATTTGCCATTTTATTATTCTCCTTGTCTGTTCATTCTATACATTTCTGCGAAGTTTTCGGCATTCACAGATTTATTTCTGTCTAAAGCGTTAAGGCGCATCGTCCTTCTTGTCCCAGGGCTGACGCAGACGACGGTTTAACGCAAGCTCCATCCTGGCCAACCCTTCTTTCAGCTTGGCAATTTCATCAGATTTGAAGTTGGGGACCTTGAAGGCCTGGTAGAGCACAGATCCCTCTACCGTCGTCGGAAGCGGCAGGTCCATCATGTAGCAGATGGTCGGCACGATATCGATCAGGTTGCAGGTCCGCTGTAACCGGAAGCCTTTCTTAATGCCCGGTCCGGTGAACGTCAATAGCCCTTTGAGAGAACCGATACCCCACTCCGCTGTGGGAAGTATGTTGCCGTGCTGACCGGCCACCCAGGGATAGACGGCGTAGACCACGTCGCCAACCCAGTCACCGTACAGCCCCAGGATTCGGGCATCTTGCTTTGACAAAGCAAGCGATACCGGGCGTTTGCCTGTCTTGGGATCAATGTACGTGAGTAGTGCATCGATTATTTGCTGCTGCACTTTTTCATAGTCGGCGGGTTCAACAATACCTTCCGGATCACGTCCTTTGAGGTTTATGTAAACATACAATTCCCGCTGGGGAAAACACCTTGATCTACTTACAACCGGCTGCTGCGTTATGGCCCTGAATGTCTGAATTTCACCCTGGAAGCGGGTGGTACTGGTCACAGGTATGGTCAGGTTATCAACCTGCTTCTCTTCAAGTACCGTCAGGCCCGCCGCTGTCAGCGGTTTAAACGGATCGAAGATAACGCCGTCGGCAACAGCGCCATGGTCTGAAACGAGTATGAACATGGTCTCCTTGTCGCAGGCCTGCATTATCTGCTCAAGCATCCTGTCCTGCGCTTGATATATCTTCAGGTGCGCATCCCAGGCTGCCTGTCTCTTGACTTCATCCGTGGTCAGGTTAGGGTCCATCTCCGTCAGTATCAGGTGATATGCCCAATCGGGCGAATGGGCATGCATGAAAAAGAGGTCCCACTCATTATTGCTCAACAGCGTGCTGGCAGTATTTGCCAGCCGCTTCGTATAGAATTCGTTAATCTCTATGAAAGTGTCCAGGTCATACCATTCGAGTACGAAACCGAGTATGCCTCCTGCGTTTAAAGTGTATCCTTCCGGTGTATCCAACTGGGCGGCGATCTCAGGAGGGTTGCTCCAGCCTGATTTCAACCCTATTTGGGATATATAGAAACGCACGTCCTCGGCCTCATCGGAAAGCTCCAGCAGCTTGCAGCGGAAGTCGGCCTCCTGCTCTGTGCCATTAGTCAACTTAAGCTTTGTCGTTATGTTGGGGCTCCATTCGCCCACAGACAACGTGCAGAAAGCATGATTAAAATCTTTCGTTGGCGATAGAGTGACCCGGTCATAGCCATTGCCGCCGGATTGGTGTGCGAGCAAGTACCAAACGGGCTGGATCAAGTCCGGCTGAGCACCCACCATAACCAGGCCAGCCTCCATTTCCAGCGGGTCTTTTCCCTTCGCAGGCAGATTTTTCCAGCCTGCAGCAGGCTTAAAAACGCCGCGGGCAGCCCTCGGATAGATACCCGTAGTGATCAATTGGTCAAGGCAACCTTTTACACTGGAGCTCAAACCTATTATCCCGTCACGGTTCTCGCCTATTGAAAGTCCGCTGCCGCCAACCATGATCCCGTGCTTCATCTTGGAAGGCCATGAACCGGGGTAGTTCAGCACTATACATTTCTTACCTGCCCCGTCAGCCGCATCCCAGAGGTATTCCGCTTTACAACGGTCGCTACTGAATGCCTGGACGATGTTGGCATTGGTGGGAGTGGTCCCGGCAAGGTGCACATGGAAATCGGTTATACCATGCGTCCCTGGCCAGGCGCCGGTGGCAATCGATGCCCAGTTGGGCGGTGTTACAGTCGGGTAAGGCACCAGGCAGTTATCTGCAATGACACCGCCTTCAATCAGTTTCTTGAACGTGGGCAGGTGCCCATCCTTGATATGTTTCTCAATAAGGTGCGGCTCTGCGCAGTCCAGTCCAATAACGGCTACTTTCTTCGGAACACTCGCCATTTTCAAAATCTCCTTATTTGTTGCAACAAAATCAAATGTATTTCAGATTTATTTCTCAGCAAGAACCTCATCGGTGCATTTTGCACTATCGGCAGGGTAGAATTTTGTCAGGATCAGATAGGCCACCACACCTAGAAATGCGATGGGGAGCAGGTAGATCATGCCCCACTGCAATCCGTGGGCGCCGCCACCCAGGGCGTCAGATATTGCTCCCACGAACAGCGACCCGCACACTCCGCCTGTTACCTGTACTACGAAATTGCCGATGCCCGCTGACGTAGCGCGCAACTTGGCAGGGACAATGTCGGCCTTAATAGTGAAGAAGACGGGAAATATCATGCCAAAACAAAAAGTCGAAAGTATAATCCCCACTATGAACCAGGCTATCGGCAGTTCAATTACCAGCATCTCGTACAGCGTGGCTGCAAGTGCCATCAATGTCGCTACAGCCACGAAATATGGCCGGCCATTTTTGCTGCGCTGCTGCCATTTATCGGCAAGGAACCCGCCCAGCGGCGCAGCCAATATCATGATCAAGAAGCTCAACCCCAAAACCATACCTGAAGACCCCGGGTCCATTTTATAGGCTCGCTGCATTATAGTCGGCATCCACATGGGCAGAGTCCCCGCTGCAAATACGATAAAGCTTTGCCCGATCGTATCAAACCACCATGACTTGATCTTGAAGAATGTGCCCCAGTCCTTGAAAAACGCTCTACTGAGCGCTGCCTCACCCTGAGCTTTGACTGATCTATAATCGGGGCAGAACAGCACGATGATGCCCAGTATGATTCCGGGTACAGCAAAGATGTAGAACGGGGTGCGCCAGTCGTGCGTGGCTGTTATCAGCATACCGCCGAATATCAGGCCGGCTATGCCGCCTATCTGCCCGCCCACGAAAAATACTGACATTATCAAAGATCTGATTTTTTTGGGGAAAGCCACCGAAAGCCAGGTTGCGCCGACGGGTGAAAATCCGGCTTCACCGCTGCCAACAAAGAACCTGGCAATCCCCATCTGCAGGAAATTGGCGCAGATCGCAGTTGCAAACGTAGCCAGGCTCCAGATAAACGCAAACAGGCTTATCGCCTTGCGGCGCGCCCACCTGTCCCCAAATATGGCTGCCGGTATCCCCAGCAGGGCCACGCCCAATTGGAGCAGAGACGGCAAAGCTCCTGCCTGCGTATCCGACAGGTTAAACGCCTGTTTGATGGGTTCGAGGGCAACAGACAGGATAGTACGGTCGGCATAATTGAAGAAGAACAGCAGCGTCATAACAATAAGGACTGATACTGCCCCTTTACCGCCGACTTCGAACTTTTTCTGTTCCATTAATCTCCTCTTCGCTTTACAGCCCGGCACTGAATTTGCCGGCCGTTTTCAAACCTGTGCTTTTCAGCCGGATGACTTCTCCCTCTGCTTTTTCACCGGTATGCCGGCCTCGCAGGGCACGCCCACGGAGCACAGTCCGCAGCCGTAAATAAAAATGTGATAGTGCTTATTGCAATAAGCCAGCGATTTGGATACACGCTGATAACACGTTTCCTTGTTATGCCCGCCTTCATCAATAGCCTTGACCGGGCATTTAGCGGCGCATTTCAGGCACTTCACTCCACTATGATGCAGGCAATTGGCATGTATGTTTTCCGGCCGCACCCTGTTTGGCTGCAGCCGCAGGTTTACAATGAAGCTGCCGCAGCGGTGTGCAGCGCCCTTCTCGGTGATCAGAAAATCGTGCATCCCAAATGTGCCCAGGCCCGCAGCGTAAGCTATATGCCTGTGCGACCACGGAGACGCCCACCCTACGGCAGGGTAACGCTGCTTTCTCATCATGGGGGTAACATCCGGAGCTACTGCCAGTACCCCTCTGCCCATCAAATAGGTCACTATCTCCCTGACCATGACCTGGCTGAACACCTCGCCCAGCAGACGGGTCTGGGCCCAGCGCTCGGAGGTCCACTCGGTCATGGCCGCATTCTCTCTTTTCGTCGTTTCCGTAATCGGCATAATGAATGAGACGACGCTGACGTCGCTGGCTTCGGGAGCAGGGACGCCGTTATTGGCGGCCTGCCAGGCTATCCATTCCTGCGGCGTCAGGTGGTGAGGTCCAATGATTTTCTTGTACTCCCGAAAAATAGGATCATCGCCACGTACAAAACCCACCAGCGGTTTATCAAATATCCTTTCGCCCGTGAAGGGATACTCCATGGCATTGAGCGGATGTTTCTCTATCTTCTCTGTGATTGTGTCCGTGAACCATTGCTCATTGAGGACAGGATCATCTTTGGAGGGAACATGGTCCTTGTTTAAGGCAGGCTGTTTGGGGTGTCCCTTACCTTTCATCTCTCCGATTGCGCTCTTAATGCCTCTGACGTCCGTGATAAATGATAGCTTCCTGTAACTGTTTCGTACTGCCATTCTGCGCCTCGTCTACATTTTCAACTCTTATTTCTCGCCTGTCAGGCTACGCGCATTGCCTTTTCCACGTTTTACTGCGCTCGACAAAGTCATTGATAGCCGCCGCCACCTGTAAAGGCTGCTCCAGATTGTCAAAATGGCCGGCATCTTTGATCCACCTGAGTTCAACACATGGGCACTCCTCGGCGGCCCTGGCAAAAAGTGAGGCGGGCTGCTTCAGGTCATGGTCGGCCTGCAAAGCCATAACGGGAAAGTCATACCTGTTCTTGCAGAATTTGAAGAGCGCAGCTTGGGTATCCCAATTGCTGTGTTTGAAATACAGTGGCACCTCGTGCGCTACGCGGGGGCGTGAGAACTCATAAACCAGGTAGTTGCGGTCTTCCTGTTTCCATCGCGTGTGGTGAGTGCGGACATAGACAAGCTCCATGAACCTGCCGACGTCCCGCATGAACAGTCTGGCAAACCAGGTCATCCTGAAGAGGAGCCATTGCGGTTTCTGGACGTAAGTACGTCTGCTGCCGAGTTGACTGGGAACAAAATCGGCTTCCATGCGTACAAATCCGAGTACGCGGTCCTGGTGGTCATCAACCAGTACGCTGCCTATCAGCGCTCCCCAGTCATGCCCAACCACGTAAAATTTATCTATCTTCAGGTTGTCCATTAACGTCACTGTTTGGCGGGCAACGGTATGCCAGTTGTAGTCGCTGTCTGCCGCTGATGAGCGGCCGTACCCCTTCATATCCGGCACAATCAGGCGGTACCCCGGGTCGATTAGGGGCATCACGTAGCGCCAGGAATACCAACCTTCAGGCAGACCATGCAGGAAAAGTACAGCAGGGCCGTCCGGCGGACCGTATTCGACATAATGCCAGTTGATCCCGCCCAGTTGCGCGTCCCTGTGGTTGAACTGGACATCAACGGCGTTATGTTCGGCCTGGTGCTCCTGCCTGAACTTGAAATGTTTGCGCTCCAGCCTGGCAGACTGTACTGGACCAGCCAAGATCAGGAACAGTATAATTGCCGCTGCTATTATGATTATTGCGATTAGCGCATTCATTCCATTTCTCCTGCATCTCCTGTCAGAATTCTTAGCAAGGCTTATCCATATTTAAGCGACAATTTCCACGTGTAAAATGATCGCTTAATTCGGAAACTTTGCTTTCACAGCCGACGTCGCCTCTGAAAGTGCGCGTGTGGCGCCTGTGGCACGCATCACCTTGGCCATATTACCCGAGAGCTTGAGCTGCCTTGTCAAAAGCGCCTGGGTCCCGTCGAGTTTCTTTTCATTGATCTTTTTCCAAGTGGCCAGGTTGCCTGCAATGGTGAATTCAGGCTTGTATTTGTCCTTGTCCTTCTCCTCGACTATTTCAGATTTGCGGCACTTTCCATGCCACAGGTCGAGGTACAAGTACCTCGCCTCCGTAATCGTGCCGCCCTTTTCCAGGATAAAATAAAAGTCACCCTCCCAGTCTTTGGCAGCCTCCTCGTATTTCTTGCTGCCGTTGATCGCCGCTACAAAGGCATCCAGCCATTCCTGGCTCGCGAATTCGTACATCTTCTCTTCCACTTTCATACTCCTGTCATTCTGATAGCTTTTCCTTCAATTGCTCAGAGCATCTGCCCGGTTGTTCTCAAGCCTAAAATTTTCCTCGATGTGAACAACGTATGTCCTTGTTACCCCAGCTTACGCAGGTCAACCCGCAGTACTTTGCCCAGCATGTTCTTGGGCAACGCCTCGATAAATTGCACTTGCTTGGGTTGCTTGAAGGTCGGCAGGTGCTGTTTGCAGAACTCTATGATCTCCGCCTCCGTGCAGGTCTCCCCCTGTTTCAGCACCACGAAAGCCTTAATTTCTTCGCCGTACACCCTGTCGCTGATGCCCACGCAGCCTACCTCGGCAACCTTGGGGTGTTTGCAGACAACGTCCTCCACTTCTCTGGGAGAGACGTTCTCGCCGCCGCGGATAATCAGGTCCTTCTTGCGGTCCGTTATGTAGAAATAACCGTCCTCGTCCCTATGGCCGATATCCCCGGTGTGCAGCCAGCCGTTCTTAAGTGTTTCCGCCGTCTCCTCCGGCATATTCCAGTAACCTTTCATTACGGCCGGCCCCTTAATGACCAGTTCACCGGTCTGTCCAACGGCCAATTCATCATCATTATTATCAACAACGCTGATCCTGTTGCAGGCCAGCAGGTTGTAGCCAATCGAGCCTATCTTGGGCGGCCGTAAAGGGGAATTACCCGAAGTGATTGCGCCCGACTCAGTCATGCCCCATCCCTCATATATATCCAGACCGAATTTCTCTTTCCACCTGATAAGCTATCTCCGGCGACATGGCCGCGGCCCCGCAGTTGCAGTACCTGAGAGAAGACAGGTCATATTTATCGATGTTCGGATTATCCAGAAGGTGCCAGAACATGGTGGGTACGAACGTGATGAAGGATATCCGGAATTTCTCGATCAGCTTCATCGCCTCTTCCGGGTTCCACCAGCGCATGATAATGAATTTCGCGCCCGCCAGGTTGCCAAAATTCATGAAACCCAGGCCGAAAGAATGCGAGAGGGGCAGCACGGCCAGGTAAGGATTATTGCGGTCAAGCCCCGTGATTTCCTGCATGCGTTCCGAGTAAACATAGCTGTGAATATTGAGATCACGCGAAATTGAACGCAGGGTGGTTGATGCAGCGGTTATATTGAACTCGTTAAAGGATAGGGCGTTGATCCAGAGGGAATAATGTGTGTGCATCACGCCTTTCGGATTACCTGTGGTGCCGGAAGTGTAGACCAGGGCTGCCAGCTCATCGTTGTCCATGTCCAGTGTTGCCAGTTGATCACTGCTTTCCGACAACAGCTTCCCAAGGTAAAGCGTGCCCTCAACGTCCGGCTTGTCAATCACCACGATATGCTTAAGGTCGGGCGCGTTTTTCTGCGCCTGCCGTATCCAGGGAAGGTAATCCGAGGTAGTGATGGTTACTTTGGCGCCGCAATCCTTATAAATGTAGGAAATCTGTTCCGGCCTCAGGACCGGGCTCATCGGCACCATTACGGCACCTATTTTATAAACGGCGTTGAATGTGACAAAGATTTCCACGCAGTTTGGAAGCTGGGTAACCACGCGGTCACCCCGCCCTACCCCCAGCTTCTTCAGCGCATTGCCTAACTTATTGGAAGTTTCGTTGAGCTCGACATTGGTCCACCATTTACCCTCAAAGTGGCAGTAGTCGTAGACTCCATAGCGCCGAATGCCGTCTTCAATCAAGTTAGCCAGGTTCACCTGCACACCTACCTTATGTTTATTTATTCAACAGGCGGAGCACAAGACCGTCCGTTTAAACACTATAAACCCAGCCCCAACACAGAATGACTGACCGTCAGTCAGTTATTATTATAATGCTTAATTTTGGCCTGTCAAGTGCGCTGTAGCAGGGCCTGGCGCATATTTTCTATCGGCCGGTATAGGTGAATCTATCCCCGTTCCCTCAGCAGCGGGATCATCCACCACTGCCATAGCGGCGCCACATAACGCCTTCCGGGCTTTTTATCTTCAACAGCCTTCACAATCTGCCTGGCTATGCTGGCCGTATCTTTTAGCTCCGACCTTAAAATCATGGCCTCCGATTTCTTAATGACATCCATATGCCCCTTGTACAATGCGCTGGAGTCTATCCACTCGTATTTCTTCCCGATATTTTTCTGATTGAAGTCGGTATGATAGCCCCCGGGATTAACCATAACAACATCGATGCCAAAAGGTTTCAGCTCGGTCCGCAGTGAAAATGCCACGCTCTCAAGGGCAAACTTGGATATTCCATAGGGAGCCAGGAAAGGCGTCGGCATAAGTCCGGCCATTGAGCCGATGAAAATTATCCTTCCGCTTTTCCTTTCCGCCATCCGTGGAATAAATTTGCGCGTAAGTTCGAGTGCACCAAAAACGTTCACATCCAGGACACGTTTCACCCTCTCAAGGTCAATCTCAGCCAGCGGTCCTGAATCTCCTATCGCTGCGTTATTTATCAGGACATCTATATCCCACCTGGCGGCCTTTCCCCTATCCGCCGAATCCGTAACATCCACCTTCTCAACAGTTACATTTGCTGCGTTTTCGGTGAAGGCAGCCCTGACGCTCTCAAGTGAGCTCTCATTGTGCACCGTTGCATAGATCGTATGCCCCCTGGCAGCCAATCGCCGGGCGGCATCAAGCCCTATCCCCCCCTTGCATCCTGTTATCAATATTCTCATGTCCCCGTTCTCCTTTGAGCCGGTCCCTATTTTTGCCCCTGCTGGGCTAACTCCTTCTGATAAGCTTTCCAACCGGGGCACCAGGTGGTATGCCATTTCCATATCCTGCTCATTAAAGCTTTAGGATCTTTCTCGGCCTTCGCCTTCATCGGGCAGGTTTCGCATCGTGATTTCATCTCGGTTTCCTCCGCGTTTTTACTTTATTGGCGTGCGCTGAATGAACTGCAATATTTGTTCCGCCACTTCTTCTCCCTTGTCCTCCTGCAGGAAATGTCCAGCGTCTTTGATTGTTATTTCAGGCTGGTCCTTGGCAGTTGGGATAAGTTGACGGAAAAATACGTCTCCTCCCCTGGTGACCGGGTCCTTGTCCGAAAACATCACCAGTACCGGCTTTTGCCATGTCTTCAGGGCTTGCCTCGCCTCGTGCATTATCTTTGCGCCGGGATCATCGCTGCTTATAGGTACCAGCAACGGCCACTTGGCGGCGCCGGCCATATACTTTGCATCGGGGAACGGCGCATAATACGCTTCCTTGACTTCAGGCGGCAATTTTTGCGAAAAACCCATAGTAAACGAGATATCAAGTAGTTTCTTCGGCTCTTTCTCGCCCAGCTGGTCCGCCGACGCCCGCCACTGCATAAAGGCGTCCGGCACGTTATCGCCCGTGGGCAGGCCGGTATTCATTATCACCAGCCTCGCAAAACGTTCCTTCAGTCTGGTAGCAACAGGCAACCCGATCAGCCCGCCCCAGTCCTGGCATACCAGGGTAATGTTTCGCAGATCCAGCTTTTCTATGAAGCTCGTGAGCGTGTCCATATGCATCTTTATGGAGTATTCGTCCCTCTCCGTATATTTATCCGACTTCCCGAAGCCGATAAAGTCCATGGCAACGGCCCTGTGCTTCTTTGCAAAGATAGTTATCATCTTGCGGTACAGGTATGACCATGATGGCTCTCCATGAGCACACAAAATCGGATCACCCTTCCCCTCATCTACATAATGGACGCGCATCCCGTTTATCTCCATATAATGCGGTTCAAACGGGTATCCCGGTAAGTTGATAAACCTCTCTTCCGGAGTTCTTATTACTGGCATGATACCTCCTGTTATATTGTTCTATTGTTAGCTGGTTTGCCCTCTGCTCTGGGAAATGAACTGGACCATCCAGTCACGACCTGTCTCAGGCGGATGGTGGTCAACCTCGTTTCTCTTAAGTATTAGCGATTTGGACGGACATTTATATGCGCAGACGCCGCAGCCGATGCAAAACTCGGCCCTGGCCTGCGTCACCTTGCCGGTTTTATTGACCAGCGTCTTCTCTTTGCCATCCACTATAACGGCCATCTTTCTTCCCCTGGCGGCAGGCTCATCCGCAAGACTGAGTACATCCATCGGGCAGCGTTTTACACACAGCCCGCAGCCGGTGCAGGTCGACTGCTCAACATGGATGCGGTAGTTTGACGGGGTTAGAGTGCCCAATGCTTGCACCGGGTCATTGCCTCGAACCACATGCAGCAGCATTTGCAGCAATTGCAGATGGTGTCAGTACCTTTTTGCTGATTTGATATGCCATGCACCAGGCCCATTTCGGCGCACTGCCGCAGGATATCTGCGGCTTCCTGCCTGGTTATTTCTCTTCCAAGCCCATTTTCAACCGCATAATGTGCAAGCTTATCAAAATGCAAACATACTTCGGATGGATATTTGCAATCTTGCGTTTGTTCAGCAAGGTTTTTCTTTTCACGGCAGCCGCAGCGCGTAACACAGAAATAAGTATAGGAATCGAGCACTTTTTTCACTTCTTCATAGGGGAGTATGGTCTTGGGATCCTCTACCGAACGGTCGAGGGGCAATACACGCAGCCCCTTTTCCGTTACGTTCTTGAAGGGCTCCATGAACTCGGGAAACGCATTCTGCAAAAAGCTCGCAACTTCTACCCTATTGTCTGCCTTTGGTCCCGGCCAGCCATACGTACGCTGGAGGGAAAACAGGTCCTGCAGATAATAATAGACCTGTTGGCCTCTGGAGTAGCGGTAGAGCAGACCTTCCCTGGCTAAATCATCCAGTTTCTGAGTTAATTCTTCCTTTTTTATGCCCTTGATCGCTGCAATGTCATCCAGACTCCTCGGCATCAGCGGGAAATCTACCAGGAATTCCGCCTCCTCCGGCTTAAAGCGGTACATGACCATCTTGAGCATATCCTCAGATTGGGGGACGGGGTACCAGCTGCCGCTGACGTGCTTTAACAATTTACGGTAGGTTTCCACCACACTTTCCGGGTACTGCCGCTTTTTTTCTGGCATCGGAGCCTCCCTGCTTTTGATTTCCCTTTTTAGATTACCTCGCGCACTGGCACTTGACTAAATCGGGAGGATAAGCTAATCTATCAAATGTTTGATATATAACATTTGTTCGATGATGGTAGCATGATAAAAACAGAGTTGTCAACTGTAAGAACGTTCAGCCCTAATAATGACCTGGTCGAAGAACGGCGTTCGCAGATCGCCCAAGCGGCTTTACATTTGATCGCCACCAAGGGAATCGAAAAGACCAACATCCGGGAAATTGCCGCCGCCAGTGAAATGACTATCGGCAACCTTTACCATTATATTGGAACACGTGAGGATGTAATTCATCTTGCGTTCAATTATGGACTGGACCAGATCCGCAAAGTTATAAAGGAAATAAACGATTTGTGCGAGACGTTGAACCCTGAGGAAGCGCTCACGGCTGCCATAGACCTCTATATAAGGTACCACCACACTAATCACGAAGACACCGTTTTTCTGTATAAGGAGATGGGCGGGCTATCGCCATCCCTGCGTTTGCCCGTGATTGAAACTAATGCACATTTACACGAGCTGTTCATCCGAATAATACAGAAAGGATGCAAGACCGGCGTATTCCGGGCAGCCAATATTGATCTGGTGGCCAGTACGATCGTATCTATGGGCGATATGTGGGCACTCAAACGCTGGCAGTTCAAGAAAAGCTACACGCTGGATAAGTACATTAGCGCTTTTACCGGGATGATTTTAACGTTACTTGGCAGCACCACTGGCATCAGGAGCGAGTAGACAACAAGCTTCTCCCACAATAGTATCAGGAGGTCATCATGCCGAGTTTAGAAGAGAATATCAAGGACTTTGCGAAAAAAGCAGGCGCTGCGCTGGTAGGTGTAGCCGGGCCAGACCGCATGGACGGGCCGGCTTCGCTGGACCCTGGTTTTGTAATGCGGGGCGCTAAATCCATTGTATCTATAGCGCTGCCCCTGGATGTTAATGCCATCTACGACTTCTTCGGCAAGATATCTCCGGTGCCGCATAATATCGACCAGGCCATAAAAAATCAGCGGGCGCACCGTATCTGTACGGAAATCGCCGGTTACATCGTTAGCCAGGGGTATAAAGCAAAGGTTGTTCCCCCCAATAATACGTACCGCCGGAGCTTTGACCCGTTCATGGTGCGGCCCACTTTCTCGCACCGCTTTGGCGGGCTGGTGGCCGGGCTGGGCAGCTTCGGACTCTCCGGCAACCTGGTTACTAAAGAGTATGGCGCCTGTATTGTGCTGGATACGGTGGTCACCAACGCCAAACTCAAATCGGACCCGGTGCTGCCGGCACGCTTCGTAATGGACAACCGCTGCAAGACGTGCAAGCTATGTGATAAGTCCTGCACTATGGGAATGTTCAGGGATAACGAGGAAGAATACCTGCTTATAAATGGAGAGCTGCACGCCCGCGGCAAACGTGACAACCTGGATTTCTGCAATGCGCCCTGCTTCGGCCTGCACGGCATATCCAGGGACAAGAAATGGACCAACTGGGGACAGCACTGGATTAAAGAATGGATGGAGGAGCAACCTGACCCTAAAAAGAGGCAGGAGATACGCTCGACCTATATGCGGGTGGGAGGCAGGACCGGGGACAGCACACTTCGCTTCGATGTCATCAGGCATGTCGCCAGGGACCTCTATCCCCGGGATAAAGTTGAGGACTTCCTGCCCGATTACGAGCATCTGCCCAAAAGTGAGAAGGAACGCCAGAATTTAATGGTCCAGCTGTACGATAACATGGGATTCCACGGACTGGACCGGGATCCCAACCTCATTACATGCTCGCAGTGCATGATGGTCTGCGGTCCTGACTTCGAGGAAACCAAGAAACGCTATGACTTCTCAACAGCAGCGGATACGTGGTGCCGGATCCGGATTGGAAGATGATTCATGTTGACACCTACGAGGAAGCTGTTGCCCTCAAGGAAAAATACAGACGCCGCGTTCACACGGCTGAGATGATAAAAGACGCACAGGCTTCGGGCAAGCTGTGGTTCAAGGACTACTTCGGCTACGAGCCTGTCGGCGAGTTCAAGGACTTTATCTACCGGCTAAAGGTAAAAAAAGCCTGTGCCAAAGCCGGCCTCAAGGGAAAGGAAGCTCTGGCGCCTTTATTGATTAACCCTTCGTATCTGGCAGGGATGATCTTACCCCCGAAAAGAAAGAAAAAGAGACCGGCCACCAGCGTCCAGGGAAATTGACAGTATTGCCAGTGCCCGGAACATAATAAGGTGTCCCGGTGGCGTAGTCTTCAGGATTGCACTTGGGATAATTGGCCGTCAAACAAACGTGGAGGTAGCACAAAATGGTAAATGAAAAAGCAGTCGAAAATATTGAAAAGTTCGGCCCCTGTCATGAAACGGGTGAACAGAAACGCAAAATCCTGGATGAGATAGGCTTCCCCGTCGGCAAGAAAGCCGATTACGTGATCATTGCCGGCTGTTTCCAACCGGCCGGCATGCCGCACGTGCTAAAAGCCCTTAAGAACGTGCTCGATTACTATAAGGTAAGCTACACACTCCTTGAGAAGGAATATTGCTGTGGCTGGATGCCCATCGGACAGCCGGCTGTCATGTCGAAAAATGAGGAGGACATTGCACGCTTCAAGCAGATATCCCGCAAATTGATTGTCAAGAATTTTGAGCAGGCCAAAAATCTGGGGGCCAAATCCATAGTCCTCTTCTGCGGCGCATGCGAGCCCAATTACGCCAATTGCATGGACTTGACGGACCTTGAAGTCATCTTGCAGAGCGATTTAATCGACCGCTATTTCAAGGGTGGAAAACTGAATGCGGAAGTGGACTACTACGCCGGGTGCTACCGCTTCCGCCGCAAAATTACCGATAAACCCGTGGACGTCCAATCAGCCATACGCGTGCTCAACAAGATCGAAGGCCTCAAGGTGAACTACCTTGATAATAAGCTGTGTTGCTATATCCCTCCGCACCTGGATCAACTGATAGGTAGCGTAAAATCCGGCAAGGTCGTGAACATCTGCACCGGCTGTTACTTTAACCTTTCCACCAGGATGGCCAAGGACGGATCGATGCAGGCGAAGATGCTGCCGGAGATTGTCTGGGAATCCCTGGGCAAAGCATAGCCGGAATGCAGTCAAACGGAATAAAAAGGAGTCTGCTTATGGCTGAATTAGCTGATTTTCAAAAGGCCGGGCAGGAGCTATTGAGTCAACTCCGGTTGGCCACTTTCCCGCTAGCCATCAAATACATACAGGATATGGCCGAAATACCGGCAAAGGCGGCCAGACCGTCGAAATCAGGACAGAAGTGGTCCCTTTGCCAGGGAATCACTTACGCGCGCAGGTGGGGCTGGACGGTCGCTATGACTGCGGATGACAATTTTTGTACACCTTCTACCGTCGGACATGGCTGGGTAGACGTTTCAGATGAAGACCTCCTGCAGAGCCAGCTATTTCAAGCATGGCATAAAGATGTCGAAGCAGAAAAAAAGCGGCAGAAGCACAATAGAGATCTTATCGGTGAAGCCAATTTGCCGAAGCTTCGCAAGTATAAGGGGGTTGTTGTGTCACCTTTGCATGAAACACCGGTCGTACCTGATTCGGTGCTCGTTTTCGGCAATGGGGAGAACATAACGCATATTATCCATGCCCTTACTTACGAAGGTGAAAACTACCCGACCTCGTCCTTCGAAGGTTTCGGCGAAACATGCCTGAAAGGTGGGCTTCTGCCATTCGTAACGGGTGTGCCACAGATAGTTATACCTGGCATGGGAGACCGCACCTTTTCCGGCGTTTACGATTATGAGATTGCTATCGGCATGCCGGCCCAACTGGTCTTTACAGTGGTCCAAAACTTGCTGAAAACCGGGGGGAAACTGAACCTCGGGAATCCGGTCAAAACGCTGCTTGCCATGGGCATTACGGAAAGCATCACACCCGGGTTCAAATATATACGCGAAAAGATTGACGAGAGCAACAAGAAAAAATAAGTGGAATTGGGCAACTTAAGGGGATACTGCAGGTTCGCCCTTCACCATCGGAATGACCAGCTCCTCGCATACGTCGGCAAATTGGTCTATTGAGCGGCTGTTTTTAATTAACCATCGCTTTAACGCCCATGATACACACATGATGTGGATTGTACATGCAGTAAGAAACGAGTCACTTACTCTGAATTGTCCGTTTTTCACGCCCAGCTCCACTATATCTTTGAAGAGATTTATGATGCGGGTCTCCACGTCGATAATGCCGGCATTTTGCTCATCAGTAAGCTGCAACGAAGCATGGTACCAGAAAACCACCATCTTTCGCCTCAGATGAATAAGGTATGCATATTCTCTCACCGCTTTCTTCAATAATTCTTCCGGCGGCAGGGTCTTCAGGTACGGGCGGAAATGTTTTTCCCATGTATCGATATCCTTTTTATGTATCCGGGCGAACATCGCCGGAAGGTCATCCTTGGACTTAATATAATAATAAAGGTGGCCGGGGCTGATGCCACAGGCCTCGCCTATATCCCTTGTAGTAGTTAATACATATCCCTTCTTAAAAAACAGGTCCGCTGCAGCGCTGGTTATTTGAAGCAGCCTTGCATCGGCCTTGCTGCTTTTTCTAGCTCTGCCAAGGTCTGTGACGGTCAAATCCACGTCCAGAGGTTCATTTTTACGTGCTTTACTTGATTTTCGAGTCGCCATATTATTGGAAGTACCTCTCGGCAATTGCCGTATTTTAAAGCCTAATTATATATGAGATGCAAAGCCGTATCCAAATTTTCACAGGAATGTTGTCGCTATAAAAGGTCAAACAAAAATATTAGCGTCTAAGAAAGAAGCGTGCTCAACAATGTCGCGCCGCCAACAACTACAAAGTGAATAAACTCAGCCAAATTAAACCCGCCCTCGGCCTGGCCGCGCACCATTGAACTAACCAACTCCACAACCACGTCAGCATATTGGTTAATGGATCTGCTGTCTTTGATATGCCATCTTTTCAAAGCCCACGTGCAGCACATCATGTGGATATTGCAGGCAAATAGAAAGGGATCGCTCGCTTGAAATTGCCCCTCCTTGTTGCCCAATTCGAGTATTTCCTGGAATAACCTGACAACCCTTACCTCATTCTGCCGTATAGCTGCACTTTGTTCAGGCCTGACCTGTATGGCCGCATGGTACCAGAAAGTCACCATTTTCCGTCTCAGGTGAACCAGTTCGGTATATTGTCTCACAGCCTTTTTTAAAAGTTTCTCGGGAGGCAACTTACCGAAACGCATGCGGACCGCCTTCTCCCAATTGTCCACTTCGTGGTCTTGAATTGCCAGGAACATACCGGGAATATCTTCTTTCGATTTGATGTAATAATACAAGTGCCCCTGGCTGATGCCGCAGGCTTTGCCTATATCCCTGGTCGTAGTAGCACCATAGCCCTTCCAGTGGAACAGCTCGGAGGCAGCGTTGACAATTTCAAGTAATTTGGCGTTGGCCTTTTCGTTCTTCCCTGCCAGGCCAAGGTCACCGCTGGTTATGACTTTTGATATTATTTTGGTTTTACGAACTGCCATTGTCTTATCCCCCGCACAAGCAATGGGATCTAATTATTGCCTTATACAACGCAAAATCGTAGCTATACACGTCCAAATTACCGGCGCATCATACGCGACTCTTGACAAGATTTTATAGTTGATGATAAAGTATTGCTCACATTATAGAGCAACTGGTCGCACTATTTCAATAGTTGTCCCTAAATCACATATAAAAATATTTATGCAGGAAGGCTGAACCGAAGACTCCATTACGCGTATTGCTGTTAGCTATTGGTTACCACTAATAAACAGTGATTAAGTCAAAAGGAGGTGGTATGGGCTGAAAGTCATTCCCGGCAATTTTGCAAATTATTAATAGGAGGAAAGGTCAGTCAATGAAAAAATGGTACAGGGTTTCATCAATTTTGATTGTGGCGATCATGCTGCTCACTGCGCTCGCTGCGTGCGCTGCTCAGCAGCAGCAGAAACCGGCACCGGCTCAACCAACCGGGCCCATCACCATAAATATCGGGATACCAATGCCCCTGAGCGGCTCGGCATCTCCCTGGGGACAGATCCCCACGCCATTCCGTGAAGCCTGGTACGAGATATTCAACAGGACCGGGTTCCAGGTAAACGGCCAGACATACAATCTCAAGCTAATCCAGGTTGACGACCAGAACACGGCTGAGGGCGGCGCTGCCGCTGCCAAACAGCTCATATTCGGCGATAACTGCAAGTTCATAGCCTCGCACTGGAGCTGGAACTTCGGAGCAGTAGCAGCCGTGACCAACCCGGCTAAAGTCATTTTTCTTACCAGGAGCGGCGCTCCGGATGCATTGCCCGTCAGTATGGGCGCCGGCGGTGCATATGACCCGGTGAAAATGCCTTACGTTGTCTTTGCCACTCCCTCCAATGAAGAATTCCTGAACTACTGTTACGCGATTCATGATGTATACCCTAACATGAAGAAGCTGGGCCTTTTGGACTCAACCGTCAGCAAGGGTGGCCCGGGCTGGGTAGTAGTACAGAATGCACTTGATAAAGCGGGGATCCCCTGGCAGTCGGAGTGGTTCACACCCGGAACCACGGACTTTGCTCCCATAATCACCAGATTCCACGACGGCGGCTGTGATGTCGTCCTCATCGCCGGGTGGATCGGCGAGCATATGGCTTTCCTTAAACAGCGATACGAGATGGGCTACAAGGACATGAAGGTAGGCTGCTCCGGCCCGTTCGTAAGCATGGACATGTACAAAGCGGTCGTGGGCGCCGATGCTTTCGAGGGCGCCATCGGCTCGTACGAAAATAACTCCAAATTCATCAAGACCAAGGTCAACCCCGCGTTAATCGCCGAGTGCCAGGAAGCCCTGAAGCTGGCAGCGCAAAAGACAGGCAAACCATACGAATATACGGGTGAAATAAAGTGGACCCCGACTCACCCTCAGATACTGGTCCAGGCGATGCAGAAGGCCGGCACTGTGGATGACCCTGATGCCATAATGAAGGCCATCCGTGGCGGCACCTTTGACACCGCCATAGGCAAGTGGACAATGTCGGGCACCCAGACCTATGGTTCACCTGTATGCTTCGGAGACACTGGTTGTCTGTGCATCATCAAGGACGGCAAGGAACAATATCTCACCGAACACCCCATGGACCCGCTGCCGTAATAACACGCTAACGCAGAGATTAAGATAAGGAGAATTGGTATGCCCCCTGCCGGAATATGGATTGACGGACTGGTTCAAAGTTGCATATACATGACGATGGCATTCGGTATGGTGCTGGTATTCAGCATCCTTGGCATTCTGAACTGGACACACGGCCAGTTCTACATGCTGGGCGGTTTCGTTGTCTATTACGCCATCACGGCGGCGGGCATACCATTCCCCGTAAGCTTGCTGATAGCGGGTCTGACTGTGGGCGGATTGGGTATGCTGGTAGAGAAGTTTATTATTGACCGTCTGAATTCCCCGGGCTATGGGTTGTTATCAGTGACCGCAGCTACCATGGCGCTCATCTTCTTCTTCGAGGGCGGCGCCGGCATGGCTTTCGGCCTGATGGATAAGGGAATGGCCACGACGTTTCCCGGGGTGCTGGACCTGGGCGCATTCAGTATCACCTATCAAAAACTTGTTGTTATCGTTTTCACCCTGGTTATCATGGTGGCCATGTACATTGTGCTCAACCGTACCAGGGTGGGCAAGGCTATCAGGGCCACGGCCCAGGAACCGGCGGCGGCGAGCCTGTACGGCGTCAATGTGATGTGGGTGCAGATAATTGTCATGGGTATCGGCTGTGCGCTGGCGGCAATGGCCGGCGGCGTTATTGGACTCGTGCAGTCGGTCAACCCGTTCATGGGGCGCATCCCCATGATCATGTCCCTGCTGGCTATCGTCATCGGGGGCCTGGGCAGCCTCACCGGCGCCATCGCAGGCGGCATCATGCTGGGGCTGCTCAACAGCGTCATAGCTTACAGCTTTTCGTATTGGTCGGAGGTAGCACTCTTCATGCTCGTCATTATCATTTTGCTGGTCAGGCCACAAGGCCTGTTTGGAGCGGCGGCGAAATGATTATAGGACGCCGTTATTTCGACAACAAGACCTGGCTGCCAAGGGTTGTAATCGGGGCGCTGATTACGCTGGTGGCCATCTTCCCATTGTTTACGACCAATATGGTGACACTGTCCGCTATCATTTTGAGCGGCATATGGGCAATCGTAGTTATGGGCTTTGTGCTGATATTGAGGACCGGCCAGTTCAGCATGGGACAGGCGGCTTTCATGGCCATAGGCGGCTATACTTCAGCAGTACTCACGTCCACGATGGGCGTACCCTATTGGCCGGGTTTCCTGGCATCAGGCGTTATTTCCGGGCTGGTAGCAATGGTTATCGGCCTGATTGTGCTAAAAGCGGGTGGCACATATTTCTCTATTATCACGATAGCCTTCGGTGAGATGGTCAGGATCGTGGCGCTGAATTGGGATAGTGTCACCCACGGTGCAGCAGGAATATTGACCCGGGCGCCGGAGGCCATAACAATAGGGAATTTTGAGATCAACTTCGCTGCCGGCGCGGTGCCCTACTATTATTTCATGGTCTTGCTGGTAGTGTTGGCCGCGCTCTTCTACTGGCAGATAGACAGGACCCGAATAGGCGGCATGTTCAAAAGCGTGGCCGCCAACCCGGTGCTGGCCGAGCACCTGGGCATTCATCTTATGAAGCACCGCGTGATTGCATTTACGGTTGCCGGCGTGTTCACCGGCTTCGCCGGCGCCTTCTATGTTGCGTTTCTCTCAGTGATAAATCCGCTGGTCTTTGACCTGTGGAAGTCCGTGCAGGTAATGATGATGGCAATCGTGGGCGGCATGAGCTCAATAGTAGGAGGGCCGCTCATCGGCGCCACCCTGCTGTACACCCTGGGAATTTATCTGTCCCGACTGCCAATACCCAATATCCAGTACCTGGTATTCGGTGCCGTCGTTGTGCTGGTGCTGCTTTTTCTGCCCAAGGGTACGGGACTGGTTGACCTTTGGGGCAGGTTCTGGCGAAGGGTGTTCGGAGAGCCTGAAGAATATCAGCTGCCCGAAGAAGCCGAGATGGGCGAAGAATAAATTAGGGATTGATTTGAAATGGCTTTACTTGAACTAAAAGGCGTATCAAAACTATTTGGCAAGCTCGCCGCACTTGAAGACATCAACGTGCAAGTCGAACCGGGCGAGATACTTGGTATCGTGGGGCCCAACGGCTCGGGCAAGACCACTTTGATCAACCTGATCTCAGGGTATTACAGGCCAACTAGCGGGACCATCCTTTTTAACGGTGAGAAAATATCGGGCCTCAGGCCGGATGAGATAGCCCGCAAGGGCATAATCAGGACTTTCCAGGCTAACGTGCTCTTCGAGGGGGCGAGCGTGGTGGAGAGCGCGATGATAGCTTCCCGGCTCCAATATAAAACAAATGAGTGGCAGGCCTTCTGGGAGACGAAGGCGTACAAGGACGAGCACGAGAAGATCGTCGGCAACGTGCTCGAGACGTTGCGCTTCACCGATATATTCAACGAGACCTTCAGGCCCGCAGCTGCCCTCTCCCACGGTTACCAGCGCATGCTGGGCATCGCAGTTGCTCTGGTAGCTAACCCCAAAGTGCTGCTTCTCGATGAACCAACCACCGGCATGAACCACCAGGAGGCCATGTTCGTCGTAGACAGTATCAAGAAGATCAACGAGCAGGGTGTCACCGTCCTGGTGATCGAGCACAATATGAAAGTACTTTTGAATATGGCCACGCGGTAGCAGTGCTCAACTTCGGCTACAAGATCGCCGACGGCGACCCACATGAAATGATGAGCAAGCCGGAGGTCGTAGAGGCCTACCTGGGTACGGAGACGGTATAAGATATGCTGGAACTGAAGAACGTCTGGATCAAATACGGTAAGAACGTCGCTGTCAGGAGACTAACTCTGACCGTGAACAAGGGCGATTTTGTCACAATACTGGGGGCGAACGGCGCTGGCAAATCATCGACCCTCAACGCCATCAGCGGACTGCTTAAGACCAAGGACTTGAGGGGCGAGATCGATTTCAAAGGTCAGAAGATAAACGGGCTTAAGCCGGGCGCCATCGCAGCCAGGGGCATTATACAGATCCCCGAGGGCAGGAAGCTGTTCCCGCTGATGACGGTCAGGGAAAACCTGGAAATGGGCGCCTACCTGTGCAGTGATCGAAGGGTAATCGCCAACTCCATGGAAAAGGTAATGGCCCTGTTCCCGGTGCTCAAGGAGAAGCTGCCGTGCAAGGCTCGCGAGCTTAGCGGCGGACAGCAGCAGATGGTAGCCATCGCACGCGGGCTTATGGCTTCACCGCAGCTCCTCATGTTGGATGAACCTTCACTTGGCCTTAGCCCATTGCTGCGCCAGCAGCTTGCGGAGAAGATCAAAGAGGTCCACAGCGAAGGCGACACGATCATACTCGTCGAACAAAACGCCCGGCTGGGCTTGATGCTAGCCAAATATGGGTATGTTATGGAAAATGGGGAGATGGTGCTCCAGGGCAAAACCTCCGACTTGATGCAGGACGAAAACGTTAGAAAGGCGTATTTGGGAGTTTAACATCCGGTTTAGGGGCGCAGTGAGGTTATGAAACAATGATCAATACTGTAACGGGACCAATCTCACCGGATAAGCTCGGCCGAACGCTGATACATGAACATTTTTGCTTTGCGTACCCGGGCTGGTTTGCAGATATCACGATGGCGCCATTTGATCCTGAAGCGGCGCTGCAGACCAATATACTGGCAATTGAAGCGGCTAAAGCGGTCGGCATTCAGACGATCGTGGATCCCACACCAAATGACACCGGCGGGCGGGACCCAATGCTCTACAAAGAGCTATCCAAACGGACGGGGATAAACATAATTTGCACCACAGGCCTTTATACTGAAAAGGAAGGCTCACCGGCCTACTGGCAGACCAGGGTGGTGTGGGGCACGGATATCTCCAAAATGATTGCCGATATGATGATTAAGGAAATCACGGACGGTATAGGGTTAACGGGTGTGAAGGCAGGCGCTATAAAGGTTGGCTCCAGCCCAATCATGACCACGTACGAAGAGGCCGTTCACAGCGCTGCGGTAATCGCACAAAATGCGACCGGAGTACCTATCATCACCCACACTGAAGGGCCGACCGGGGGTCCTGAGCAAGCCGCTTTCCTTGTAAAACAAGGGGCCGACCCAAGGAAGATATTGATCGGCCACGTCAACAACTCAAGGGATATCAATTACCACCGGGCCATCCTTGGCTGCGGGACGAGAATCGGCTTTGACCGCCTGGGGCTCGGCGCTTTACTCCAGGTGCCGGACAGCGAAAGTGTCAGTAATATTGCCCGACTATGTGGCGAAGGATTCCTTAGCAATATCCTGCTTTCTCACGATACCGTGAACTTCTGGCTTGGCAGGCCGTCTGACGTGCCTGAGAAAGTCGTTGCCTCTGTTCGATAATTGGAAGATAGATTATATCTCGCGCAAAATCCTCCCCATGCTTAAAGAACATGGATTGACCGGGCAGCAGATCGACACGTTAATGATTGAAAATCCCAGGAATCTGTTCCTGGGTAAATAATAGTAGAAAAAGGAGTGATCATGGCAAAGTATATGACTCAAGAGTGGATGGACCTTTACAAGGATGCTCTCAACGCCAGCAAATCATACGAAGAGTCGGCAAGAACCTGGGAGGGTGATTTCTTTTTCATCTGTGAGAAGGGCGGCCCAATAAAAGAGACAATGTATGCATACGTTGACCTCTATCACGGTAAGTGCCGCGCTGCCGAGATGGTCACTGATCCCAGCAAATATAAACCCGAATTCGTGATAACGACAAACTATAATATCTGGAAGCGGATAGTCACAGGGCAGTTGGACTCCACGCAAGCACTGATCACAAAGCAGTCCAAGCTCACGGGCAACATGGCCAAGATCATGCGTTACACCAAGGCAGCCAATGAGATAACCAACATTACCAAGATACTTCCCACAGAATGGCCGGAGTGACCGAAAGTCAATTGCGTAATATCAACGAGAAATAAGATAGCTGAGAGAGGTTAAGCATGTGGACTTTTTCGTGCCCATTGATTGCATACGGAGACCATGCTCTGGAATACCTGGCACAGATACAGGGAAAGAAAGCCTTCATCGTGACTGATCAGAACATCGTAAAGCTGGGGCTGGCAAAGCTCGTTACAGACCAGTTGGACACCGTGGGAATAAAATGGGAGATATTCGACGATGTTGAGCCGGAACCTTCTCTCATCACAATCAAAAAGGGCGGCACTACAGTGTCCAAATTCCAGCCCGACTGGGTAATAGGCGTCGGCGGCGGTTCGGCCATGGACGCAGCCAAGGCAATCATCCTCCTGCTGGCCAGGCCTGATATGGAACCTGATGCATTATCAATATCGGAGACCTTTAATTTCAGGCCCAAGGCCAGGCTGATGGCGATCCCGACCACCAGCGGCACAGGCTCCGAGGCCACATGGGCTATTGTGCTGACAGACACGGTGCTGAACCGCAAGCTGGGACTCGGGACACCGGAATGCATGCCGGACGTGGCCATTCTCGATCCCGACATGGTGACAGGCATGCCTCCTTTGATTACTGCTGACACCGGCATGGACGTATTATGCCATGCTATAGAGGGTTACGTGTCCACCTGGGGCACAACTATAACCGAAGGCCCCGGGCTTGGTTGCAGCGCGCAGGGTTTTCGAATACCTGGCGAAAGCTCATAAAGATGGAAAAGACACCCAGGCTCGCAAAGAAATGATGTATGCCGCCACCCTGGCGGGCATGTCTTTCGGCAATGCCATGGCCGGCCTGGGCCACAGCACCGGGCATGCTCTCGGGGCCATCTTCCACGTGCCTCACGGGCGAACCGTGGGCATGTTCCTTCCTTATACCATGGAATATCTTATCAACGGCTCAGAAGAGACGACTGCCAAGTACGCCGAGATAGCACGCTTCTGCTGCGGCGCAACAGGTTCCAATAAAGAATGCGCCAAGACCCTGGTAGCCCGGGTCAGAGCGCTGGCCAAGGCAATCGGACAACCGCTGTCGGTAAAAGACTGCGGCGTCGATAAGGCCAAATTCGAAAAAGAGATCCCCGCGCTGGTTGATAGGGCTATTAACGAGGTAATGACTATAACGGTCACGCGTGTTCCCGGCGAGGAAGATCTGACCAAAATATTCCAGTATGCTTACGCGGGTAAGTCTATAGACTTTTAATGGCAGCATCCGATGCTGCCGCCTGTTTCGACACTCCTGGGTTAGTGGGGCAGAGCCGATTTTCGCCACAAGAATCGGCTCTGCCCCAGCATAAAAAACATATCAAATTAAGGAGGACCCGGATGAATCTGGCGACATTGGCCGAGGACAATGTACTCAAGTTTGGCGAGTACGAATACCTGCATTATGAAGGGCGATGGTTTACCAATGTCGAAATGATTCGCATCTCAAACCGGCTGGGAAATGCGTTAAAGAAACTGGGCGTAAAAAGGGGCGACCGCGTAGGCACACAGGTATACAATTGCCCTCAGGTACTTCAGGCTTTTCAAGCCGTTATGAAAATCGGCGCAGTAATCGTGCCCATGAATCCGGCGGCACGCGGAGAAGAGGCTGCACATTTGTACCGGGATTCAGGTATTAAGGTCCTGATAACAAGCAGCGATTATATGCCGGTGATCGATGCCGCACGCAAAACTGCGCCGGACCTGGCAAATATAGTGCTCATCGACAAAGACAAGGTGCCTGGAACACTCTTCTTCGACAAGATGATAGCGGATTGCTCCGGATCAACTGCCGATCGAGGAGATGGAAAACGACGATAATGCCGCCATGATTTATACAGCCGGCACTACCGGCCTGCCCAAGGGAGTGGTACATACCCATTTCGGGCTTTATTACACGCTTCTGGGTTTCGTCGAGACGTTGGAGACTAGTTATTCCGGCCAGGGTAAAGTCCAGGACTGTAATCAAGGATGTCAACTCCCGCAAAGATATGATACTGGATACAGACGTTATGGGCCTGGAACTGTCCAATGTTTGTCTGCTCGTGCTTCCTCTATGCCACATCTATGGAATGATGCAGATGTTCCTGAAGTTCTATACGGCCGACAAACTAATCATATTAAAGAGATTTGACCCGGTGGAAGTGTTCAAGTGCATGGAGAAATTCAAAGTCACCAGCCTGGACGGAGTGCCTACCATGTGGGTCATGCTCTATCAATCATCCCGGATATCGATAAATACGACCTGAGCGCACAAAGATATTGCTCATGCGGCGGAGCTCCCATGCCGGTTGAACTGCTAAAGGCTTGGAAGCAGAAATTCGGCATTCACATCAGCGAAGGTTGGGGAATGTCGGAACTTGCTTCTTACGCTACGTCGTGTTTCGGGCGTCCGTACAAGCAGGGTTCCGTTGGCAAGCTGATGCAGAAAGCTGCACAGATGAAGATATTCGATGATAACGACCGGGAGGTCCCTATCGGCCAATGGGGAGAGGTAGTTTTCAAGGGCTTCAATGTAATGAAGGGCTACTGGAACCTTCCGGAAGAGACCGCCAAAACAATCAGGAACGGCTGGCTGCACACCGGCGATATCGGCTATCTGGATGAGGAAGGTTATCTTTTCATCACCGGCCGCAAGAAAGATATGATCATCAGGGGAGGAGAAAACGTCTTCCCTTCGGATGTCGAAAACGTCCTGTATTCAAACACAAAAGTGATGGAGTGCGCTGTAATCGGCGTGCCTGATAAGGTCTACGGAGAAGAAATAAAGGCTTTTGTCGTCCTGAAGCCCGGTGAAACAGCCACTGAACAGGAACTCATCGATTACTGCAAACCTCATCTGCCCACTTTTAAACAGCCGAAATCGGTCGTTTTCAAAGAATCACTCCCGAAAAGCTCGGTGGGCAAAATCCTGAAAAAAGAGCTTAGAAGTCTGTTTAAGAAAGAGTAAACATAGTTCGTGTACGATTGTAATCAAGGAGGAGATCATGAACGGATATCATGGCAAAATCCTGGTCGCTAATCTTACAAAGGGCACGCTCAGTGACGAGCCCTTAAACGAAACATATGCCCGTGAGTTTCTGGGAAGCACAGGACTGGCGGCGCGCTACCTGTTTGATATGGTAGATGAAAAGACCGATCCCCTTGGGCCGGACAACCCGCTCATCCTTATGCCTGGTCTCCTTAACGGCACTACGGGGCCAAGCGTCAGCCGCTGGGGCGGAGCCACCAAGTCGCCTTACACGGGCACTATGGAGACGCCAATGCCGGGGCATGGTTCGGCGCAGAGTTTAAGAACGCCGGATATGACGGCATTATACTGAAAGGCCAATCGCCCAAACCGGTATATATATTTATCAGGGATGGCGTTGCCGAGATTAAAGACGCCTCGCACCTCTGGGGCATGGACACTTATAAGACGCAGGAAGAAATCAAGAAGGAATACGATGATAACCGGGTGCAGGTAGCTTGCATCGGCCCCGCTTCGGAAAACCTTGTGCTCTACGGTAATATCATGTCCGAATATGGCCACTGTCTCGGCCGCGCCGGGCTCGGCTGCGTTATGGGATCGAAAAAGGTCAAGGCGATCGCAGTGCGCGGCAAGATGAAGCTCCCCATGCAGGACCCGAGAAATTTCGAGAGGCGGCCCGCCAGGCCATGGCAGAGGTAAAGGACGGCTTCTTAACTCTGATAATGCATGACACCGGCACGGCAGGTTGGGTCGACTCGGCCATCGGCTATGGTGACGGCCCCACCAATTATTACACCGCCCCCACGATGCCTGAATCCACCAACATCAGCGGCGTGTCTCAACTTGAACAATGCCAGACCGGCAATACTGCTTGCTACGGCTGTCCCATCCGATGCCGCAAGGTGTTGCAGATCAAAGAAGGCAGGCATTTATATGAGCGTATGGAAGGGCCCGAATATGAGACCATAATGGCATGGGGCGCCATGATGGGTTTGAAACTTGATATGTCGACGATCGTCTACATCAATGAGCTTTGCAACGGCTATGGTTTCGATACCATCAGCAGCGGCGCCAGCGCAGGTTATGCATATTACCTTTACGGACTTGGGGTCATATCGGAGAAAGACACGGGGGGGCTTAAGCTCGAATGGGGAAATACCGATGCGGCCATTCAATTGATACATTTGATCGGCAGGAACGAAGGGTTCGGGGCTGTGCTTGCCGGCGGCACCAAACGTATGACCCAAAAATACGGCCGCCCTCTAGGAGAGGCAGTTCAAACAAAGGGACTTGAGTTCCCCATGCACGACCCGAGAGCATACCATTCCATGGCATTGGTTTATGTCACCGCCCCTCGAGGTGCGGACCACAATAAAAGCGACGGGTACCAGGTTGACGGCGGCACCGGCCACCCTGATCTCGGATTGAATGCAGGGGACCGATGGGGCGATGACAAAGCAGAAATGGTGGAAAAAAGCCAGAACTTCAGGGCTTTGACCGATTCATTGGGAATCTGTCATTTTGCGCAGATACCATTTGTGCCTCTTCTGGACATGATAAATTCAGCTACAGGCTGGAATACAAATATGGACCAATTGCTAAAGGTGGGAGAGCGTGTTTTTCAGCTCCAGCGGGCACTTTCGTGCAAGCTCGGCATTAGCAAGAAGGATGATATCATGCCTGAACTGGCGATGAGACCCATCCCGGATGGCGGACAGGAAGGTCATGTGCCCAATATCGATAAAATGCTGCCCGAATATTATGCCATCAGGGACTGGAACGAAGTCACCGGCAAACCATCTAAGGGGCGGCTGGAAAGCCTCGGCATGCCGGATATTGCAAGAGCAATCGGCGCTCAGTAATAAACTGCCTTCTATTACGCGCCCGGGCCTATCCTATTCGTAGTTGCATCCGTACGATTCTCTCTGCGTGTTTTCGGTTCCAACGCGCATGCCTCTTTTTGTGTTAAAATTCAACCTTACGATTTGATAATTTATCATAGTGATATAATTAGCGCCAGAAAAAAACGGAGGCTCGAATGGAACACTATAAATTATTCATTGCCGGCAAATTTGTCGACGGGTCCAGCGGAAAGACTTTTGAAACGATCGATCCGGGCAGCGGGACCCCAATTGCAACAGTTTCGCAAGCGACAGCAGCCGATGCGGAACAGGCAATTATCGCAGCGCGCAAGGCTTTTGATCGCGGGGACTGGAGCGGCCTGACTCCGGCAGCCCGCATGGCTAAATTACAGGATTTGGCCGACCAGGTGGAGCTGCAGGGACTGCGTCTGGCGACAACCGAATCACTGGACTCGGGACAGATAGTTGCTTTCGCTAAGCTATCGGTCATGGGCATGGCTAATTACCTGCGCAACGTCGCCATGATGGCAGCAACGAAATTTCCCTGGGAGGAAGATGTACCCATACAGGGCAATTCGTTTGGAGCCGGACGCGAATTGATCCGGCGGGAGCCGATCGGAGTCTGTGTCGGCATCGTCCCGTGGAATTTCCCCATGAACATGGCATTCTGGAAACTGGGCCCCGCCCTGGCAATGGGCAATACCGTTGTACTGAAGCCCGCTTCTGCCACACCCCTGAGCGCCCTGATACTAGCGGAAGCAGCCAAGGCGGCGGACCTGCCCGATGGAGTCATAAACGTTATCGCCGGGCCCGGCGGGGAGCTGGGAAAAGTGCTCTGCACTCATCCCTATGTGGATAAAATAGCTTTCACCGGCAGTACCGAGGTCGGCCGCGAGATCATGAGAATGGCGTCCGCCACTGTTAAAAAAGTCACGCTCGAGCTCGGCGGTAAATCCGCCAACATAATACTGGATGACGCCGATATGGACCTCGCTGTTGAAGGCGCCTGTTTCGGCACTTTCATGCACCAGGGCCAGATGTGTGAATCCGGCACCAGGGTGCTGGTAGCAGCCAAAATCTACGACGAATTCCTGGAGAGAATGAAAAAACGGGCCGAAGCGTTCCGGGTCGGCTATCAACTCGATCCCAATACCCACCTGGGGCCGCTGGCCAGCAAAGAGCAACTGGCCACGGTTGAGAGATATGTTAAGATCGGGCAGGAGGAAGGAGCACAGGTCGTTACCGGCGGCAAGCGCGTTGAAGTCCCCGGCCTGCCGGGCGGCTATTACTACGCTCCCACCATTTTCGCTAACGTCAAGAACAACATGCGCATAGCGCAGGAAGAGATATTCGGTCCCGTTGTCTGCGTCATTAAGTACGACGGCGATGAAGAAGCGGTCGCCATTGCCAACGATAGTATCTACGGACTGGGCGGAGCGGTATTCTCCCGCAACATCGGAAGGGCCGAACGTGTTGCCAGGCGTATCCGCACCGGCACCATGTGGATCAACAATTACCACCTCTTTTCAGATTTCGCTCCTTTTGGCGGGTACAGACAGTCCGGCGTCGGGCGTGAGCTCGGCATGCCCGGCCTGCACGAGTATGTCCAGGTCAAACGGGTCCATGTATCAGCCATCGGCAATCCCACCGCCTGCGGCATGTTTTCATTCCTGTCCGATCAAAAGCATCCAACGGCTTTCGCATATTGCGGCCCGACCAACGTGGTCGCCGGTCACGGCGCCTTGAGTTCGGCTTATAAATCCATGGTTGACCTCGGCTGCCGCAGGGCAATGATCATCACGGATGAAGGTGTACGTAACGCAGGCCTGGCTGACCTCGTTAAAGGGACGCTGGGCGACTTCTTTGCAGGCATGTACGATAAGATACCGGCCGATCCCGACCTCGATTCCGTCCAGGCAGCTGTCGAGGCAGCCCGCGACATGAAGGCCGACTGCATTGTGAGCGTAGGCGGCGGCAGCGTCATCGATAGCTCCAAAGGCGTGTGCGTCACCCTTAAGAATGGGGGGAAAATAGTTGACCACGTGCGCCAATCAGTCCTGACCGAGCGGCAGACACCTCATATCTCCATTCCTACCACATCCGGTACGGGCAGCGAGGTAACGATTGCCGCAGTGCTGACCAGCAAGTCCGCCGGCAGGAAGGTATTTATGGCTGACCAAAGGATCGTGCCGGATATAGCCATCCTGGACCCGCGTATGACCGTCTCACTGCCCCCCGGCCTTACGGCGGCTACTGCTATGGACGCGCTTACCCATGCAGTTGAGTCGCTCACCAGCATCATGAACAACCCCATCTGTGACGGCTTGGCGCTGCATGCCGTACGCCTAATCAGCGAAAACCTTCCACTGGTTATAGCCGACGGCAAGAACGAAAAAGCCCGGCTGAATTTGCAAATTGCCGCCACCCTGGCCGGGTGGGCCTTCAGTGTAGCGCAGACCGGCCTGGCCCATGCCATGGCACATACCATGGGCACTCTTTATCACGTACCGCACGGATTGGGCTGCGGCATCATGCTCCCCAAGGTAATGCGCTATAACGTCGACCACGCCACCGACCAGTTGGTCCACGTTGCCGAGGCCATGAGAGTCAATATCACAGGAATGAGCAAGCGCGATGTAGCTTTGGCAGCAGCAGACGCTGTTGAAGACCTGATGAAAAAATCCGGTCATCCGATGGGGCTCCACGAGGTCGGCGTTCCGGGAGACGGCTTCGACATGTGGGCTCTCCACGCTATTAATGACATGTGCGCCATGTTCAACGGCCGGCCTGTAACCGATCTGAACGATATAGTAAAACTTTATACAGAGGCTTACTAATACTGCCGGCGCTGTTTGACGCCCGGACGACAATTGAATTCTCACAGCCGGGACCGGTCAGAGGATAAAACCAACTGGCCGCTCCCGGCCTTTCAGTTTTCCTCGTGATTTTCGCACACCGGACAAGAACCCCCGCGAGAGGGTATAATTAGCCGATTTACCGCAGAATTTCTCCAGGAGGGCGCCCGTGAAGAGAAAGAAATGGCTTATCCCGGTACTGGCAATAGTCCTGGTAATCGTCATCCTGATAGCAGCCGTTGCTATTAAAACGCTCACGTTTACGTCTAAGCAGCTTAGCGTTTCGGCCAAGGTCAGCTACCCGGTGGATATTAACCAGGCAGCCGGCCATCTTTCTGACGCCATCAAATTCAAGACTGTTTTCAACATGGACACGTCCAAGATCGATTATTCGCAGTTTACCGGTTTTCAGGAATATATTGGGAAAGCATTCCCTCTGGTCAACTCTACACTGACTAAAAAGGTAATCAACGGCTATGGCCTGCTTTATACGTGGCAGGGCAGCGACAGCCAGAAAAAACCCATCCTTCTTATGGCTCACCAGGACGTAGTGCCTGCTCCGGCCGAAGGCTGGACACATGATCCCTTCTCCGGAGATATTGCCGATGGGTTCGTCTGGGGCCGTGGGGCCATTGATGACAAAGGCTCACTGATTAGCATCCTGGAAGCTACTGAATATCTCCTCAAGGACGGCTTCAAACCGGCCCGCTCGATTTACATTGCCTCAGGTTTCGATGAAGAGGTCACCGGTCAGCAGGGCGCCGGCAAAATTGCGGAATATCTTAAAGCACAGGGACTCCAGTTTGAAGCAATCTTTGACGAAGGTATGATCGTCACGCAGGGCGATGTTCCGGGCGTCAAAACTCCGGTGGCCCTTATCGGTACCGCTGAAAAGGGCTACCTTTCCATCAGGCTTATTGCAGAGTCCGAAGGTGGCCATTCTTCCATGCCGCCCACACAGACCACCGTCGGCATATTGGCGGCTGCCATAGATAAACTTGAGAAGAACCCTTTCCCCATTCGTATGACCGGCCCGGCTGCGGATTTATTTGAGTACGCTGGACCTGAGATGTCCTTTCCATATAAAATGCTGTTCGCCAATATGTGGCTTTTCGGGCCGGTAATAGAGTCGGAACTGGCTTCATCACCGGGCACCAACGCTGCAATCAGAACTACAACTGCGCCCACCATGTTCGAAGGGAGCCAGGCAGAAAATGTACTTCCTGCAAAGGCCACAGCCGTCGTAAATTTCCGAATATTGACGGGTGATACCATTCAGAGCGTCACCGATCAGGTAAAATCGACTATCAATGATCCCCGGGTAAAGATTCAGCCGATAACCGAATCCGCTAATGAACCTGCGCCGGCATCAAGCACCAGTTCCTGGAGTTTCGGAATTCTGAACAAAACCATCCGCGAAGTCATGCCCGATGTTTTCGTTGCGCCGATGATGATGATTGGAAGCACTGACTCTTTCAAGTACGTTGGACTGTCCCAGAATATTTACCGTTTCCTCCCGGAGAGGCTGTATGGCGACGATCTCAATATGATGCACGGTATGAATGAGAAGATATCTGTAGCTAACCTGGGGGAGATGATCAATTATTATATCCTGTTGATCAAGAATTCTGACCAGTAAGCGCTTCTCGCTTCTACGTTTTAAGGAGACAAAATTCGGCGTTGCGCCGTTTAATCGGTGTCTTTGTCGTGCTCTTCGTATGCTTTGCCGCTGAATACGCCCCGCGTATAAAGGTTGTAGACAATTATTACTGGCAATATGGCTCCCACGCCAAAAAGCATAAAGACCAAGGTTTGAGCAGGAGCAGCAGCATCAGAAATGGTAAGCGAGAAGGGGATAAAGTAAGGATAAATAGCTGAAACGATGGCGCCAGCCACGCTCAGGAATACTACGATGCTCCACGCAAATGAGGACCTGTCCCCTGTGCGAACACCGGAACGGCTTAACAACATAGTAAAACCGAATATCGCAGCCAAAAGAAAAAACGCCCCGGCATAGGAACGCAGCGGCGCCCATGAGTATAAAGCAGGTCCACGTGTTAGAAACGCCAGGACCAGGGACACGATAAACAGTCCGAAAGCCACGGCTGCACTAATCCTCTGTAATTTCCGGTTGTGGGACTGAGACCCTTCCGACTTGCCCAGAAGGTATGATGCCCCCAGCATACTATAGGCAGCAATGGTTCCTGCGGCAACCGTAATAGAGGAAACGTTCAGCCAATCCAAGGGGCCCCCGGCAAACATGCCATTCTCAACCTTGATAGGACTGAGTATCCCGCCCAATACAAAACCCTGTCCGGCAATAGCCAGCAGACTCCCGCATCCAAAGATGATTCCCCACAGCCCTTTGCGGTCAGAATGCCCCATAAACTCCGTTGATACAGCCCTGAAAATCAGGCCGAATAATACCATCATAACGGGGATGTACAGGGAGCTTAGCACCAGACTGTACGCCAGGGGAAAAGCCCCGAACAGTATGGCCCCCGCTATGACCAGCCAGGTCTCATTGGCATACCACAGCGGTCCGATAGTATCCATCATGACCGAGCGTTCATGCTTATTGGCCCACAGTGACACCGCCCCAATGCCCAGGTCAGCCCCATCCAGGATAATAAAAAGTACCAGGGTAAAAGCCATCAGGAAAAACCATACTACCGGAAGTTCTGACATTGCCTGATTCACCTCATTTCCGGGTACTTTTTGCTTTATAGACAGGCAGAGGGCCGGTCAGGTCCGGCCCCTGTATCAGGATTCGCCTGGTAAAATAGATGAACAGGCCCAGCAATATCAGGTAGACCACAATGAACAACACCAGGCTGGTAGCTGCCGTTGCTATTCCCACCGGGGAGACTCCGTCACTGGTCCGCAGGATATGATAGATGATCCATGGCTGCCTCCCCACCTCCCGGACTATCCATCCGCACTCAGTGGCAATAAAGCCGGTTGGCAAGGCCCAGAGCCAGCAATTCCAGAAGATCCTGGATTTCGGCGCGACCTCCCCGCTTAATTTCTTCTTCCACCACATCATGAGTGCCCACAAAATCAACCCTACCATTAAAAGGCCAAGCGCAACCATAATGCGGAAAGCGTAGAAGGGAGGGGCAACAGGCGGCTGTTCATCCACGGGGAAATCCTTTAACCCGGTCACCGACGATTTCAGCGAATGCGTATCCAGGATGCTCAGCATGTACGGCACAGTGATTTCCCAGTCGTTTTTCTGGGCTTGCTGGTTGGGCCAGGCAATTGCAACCCATGATGCGCTTGTGTCAGGCGGATTCGTGACCCAGTTGGCCTCCATGGCCGCCGCTTTGGCCGGCTGCTCCCGCAGCAATTCCACTCCGTACTGGTCTCCCACAATAATTTGCAGCGGTGCTACCACTATCCCCATAATTACCATTATTTTGAAGGACTTAAGGAAGAAGTCCACATGCCGTTTTCTCAGGATATACCAGGCGCTGACACCGGCCACGAAAAACAACGTAGTCTCTATGGCCGCCACCCACATGTGGATAAAAGCCAGCGGAAAATCAGGATTAAATACTGCTTTAAGATAATCGGTGATAACAATGGTACCGCCCTGCACCACAACCCCTGCCGGGCTCTGCATCCACGAGTTGGCTGACATTATCCAGAAAGCCGACAGGGATGCGCCCAATGCCACCATGATATTGGAAAATAGATGCATGCGTCTGCCCACACGGTCCCACCCGAAGATAAATACGGCCAGGAAGGCCGCTTCAAGCGCGAAGGCCATCGAAGCTTCAAAGGCCAGTACGTTGCCGAAAAGACTTCCTGCCGAGGCAGAGAAGCGGGACCAGTTGGTGCCGAATTGGAACTCAAGGGGAACTCCGCTGGCAACTCCGATGCCGAAACTTATCAAGAATATTTTCGACCAGAAGCGCACCTGCCGGTAATACAACACATTTCCGGTCCGCTGCCACATTATCTCCAATACCACCATCAGAAGACTGAGCCCTATACTCAGCAGGGGCCAAAGCATATGGAACAAAGTGGTAACTGCGAACTGAGCGCGCGCCAGGCCGAGAGCGGTGATTTCCAAAGTCAGTTTCCCGGGAAGGCGGAGTTCAGTATGCTCGTGCCAAGAAGTGAAAGGATGACCGTGCAACCTACACATGCTGCAGCAAGTATCACAGCTGCCCACGTGAGGATCGGGCCATCATAGCCTTTCAGCCAGACCAGTAGAGCCAGCGCAACTGACAGAACAAAGTAAATGACTGCTACCACAATCTTCACCTTCAATATGTGCGAATTCTTTATATGGCGGAAGCGTACGGTTCCGTCCAATAGCCCTACCAGGAACGCCAGGAGCACAACCAGAGGAAGGAACAGTGTCAAAATTCCGACGGCGCAGATCAACAACTCGCCTGCTGTACCGGTCAAAAAAGTAATGCCAAGCGAAAAAACCAGGATGGCCACAGCAAGGGCGGTAGGAAAATGCACTGCCATGGGATGTAGATCCAGGTTCAGGATCCGGCGCCTTTTTTCTCCCATCGGGTCCGTATACGGTTCGAATACCGTTCGCAGGGCCCCGCATGCCGGGCACTTGTCACCTAATTTCGCCTCGGGCATTATGTGGCCGCAGGCCTTGCATCTTACCATCTTCTTCATCAAACAACTCCCTCAGAGTAAAATTACGCAACTACAATGAAGTAGTATATCGCCCACGTACCAACTGCGCAAATCCGGTTCCAAAGGACCTACCAGCTATGACGGGAAGCAAACAACCGGCCGGTCAAAGTTCCGGACAAATGACGGAAATTGTTGGCCAGAAGTGAAGGCCACCACGATGGACGATATTTCCAAAACCCGCTTTTTATCAAGTATGCCGGATGGAAATATAGTCCCAGGCCTCCCCAGAACATGGCATCAGCCAGCTCCTTCTCACTCAGATGTTCCGTACGCACGTTGCAGATGAAACCATTATACCGGCTATAGTCGTCCTTGTTAGTGACCAGGTCCAGCGCCAGCAATTCCTCCCGTGTTTCAGTCTTTGGGTATGGCGTCAGGCACTGCACGATAGGGTGATCGACACCCAGGTCCAGGGCATATCTGTAGGTGGACACTATATCATCCCGTGTGTCCTGCGGGTTTCCGACGATAAGCCCGCCAAAAACACCTATACCCTGCTGCTTTAACAACGAGACGGCAGTGCGTGTATTTTCAAGAACTCCGGCCTTGCCCATCACCTCCAAATTCCTCGAAATACCGCTCTCGATTCCCAGGAAGACCCACTTGAATCCGGCCCTGCCTAACCATACGGAGAGTTCGGGGTCAGAGGCAATTCCGCGAACGCTAGCTTGTATAGCGTACGTCATTGTATTGAGGCCCTCCCGGACGATCAGCTTGCACAGTTCGTTAAGACGCGGCACATCCAGGGTAATATTATCGTCCACAAAAAAGACGCCCTGCGTCCCCCTCGACTTCAGACGCTTGAGGTCGGCAATTATCCTTTCCAGGGAAAATTTGCGAATGGATCGCCCGTACATATGGGTAATGCTGCAGAATCGGCAGGCCATCGTGCAGCCTCGCGTTGTCTCAACGCAGTCAAAACGCTGATCGAAAAAACGGGCGCCGTCCCATAGCCGGCAATCACGGTCGGGAGGCTTCAGAGCGTCGAGATCGAGCAGAGCGGCTGGAGGGTTATGGATAAACTTACCGTTCGAGCGAAACGATAACCCGGGGATCTGCTCGAATCCATTGCCGCCACTGCTGATAGCTTCCACAAGCCGGCGGAACGTGACTTCGCCCTCACCCCTCACCAGGAAATCGAACAGCGGAGCTTCCGTTCCATTGCCGATTTCTTCATACATCAGGGTCGCGTGATAGCCTCCCAATACAGTCCTGATATCAGGTTTAGCCGAGCGGCAAATACGTGAAGCACGGCAGGCGCTGTCATACTGGAAACTCATTGCGCTCAGCCCAACAACGTCCGGCTTGAATTCCTGCACCAAGTCTCTCGATACTTCGTGTCAGATCATGGTTGCGGAACGCCAGGTCAACTATCTTTACGTCGTACCCTTCCAGGTTACCTGCAATGGAACAAAGCCCGAGATTGGGCATCCGCATAACAGCATCCAGGGCACTGATCGTGTCGGGCATCGCAAACAACAATACTTTCACGAGATTTCCACTCCCCACACTCCACAAACCATTAGAGTGTAGATTTCCAAGCTGATATGAACACAAAAAGAATTATAGCGGAAAAAAGCGGTTACGTGTTCTTTGACCGGGTAGTTTGAACCGGCAGACTGCCGTCCTGTTGCAACGCCAACCCCATTGAGCGCAACTTCCTGGCATTGCGTTATGTACTTTTCCAGTGTGTAGTTCTTTCTGAAATACCACCGCTTGATTGCCCACGTATCACAGAGCATCAGTATATTGTAAGCCGCTACCATCGGGTCGCTGGTTGTGAACTCTCCTTTTTGCAGCCTTCCTCAATAATTACCTTGAACAGGTTCACTATATGCATCTCTTGCTTGAAAAGCTTGACTCGTTGCTCACGGCTCATATTCTTGGATTCCTGGTACCAGAAAAGGATCGTATCCTGTATATCATCTATTATGAGAAGGGTCTCCTTGATGGTTTTCCTGAGCAATAGCGTTGGAGACATAAAGGAAAGCTCCCCGAGGACTTCTTTGTTGGATTCGTCAAAGGAGCCTGTAGTAGTCTCAATAAACAGGTCCAGCAGGTCATCCTTGGATTTAATGTAATGGTATAGATTACCCTTACTTATACCACAGGCTTCCGCAATCTGGCGGGTGGATGTCTGCAGGTAACCATTTTGTAAAACAGCGAAGCTGCTGCTGTGGTAATTTGCTTTATACGGTCGCTTTTGGAGGACCGAGTCTTAATTTGTCCCGTTTGTTTCTTTGGTTCCAAACCTTCAACCTCTTTTAAGAGTGACTATAATACGCAGACCTCAGTACAAGGATATTCCATACATTATACACCACTGCCGCCTATCATATTCGCCTTGCGGGAGGCGACATCTTGTAAGACGTCTCCTCCCGCTATAAAGCTTCTATTTCCGTTCGTATTTCAGATTAAAAGCAGTATCCTTGGAAAGATTCCCGTAGTTTATCGTGGCCTTTCCCGTGATGTTATAAACGCATGGACCTGCCGGAGCCGCATCCCATGCTTTATCCAGACCGCCCTGGACTGCATCGATCGTACCTCGTACCTTCGCATATAGCGCCGTGATCGCGACCGTGTCAGCAGTCCCGGCTTTGACATCAGCTACACTGGGGCCACTTGTCAGACCGGCGTAAATACCGAGCGCAGGATAGTCCCACAAAGGTGGTTTTTTCCCGCCCAACAATTTCCAGAAAGTGGCAGCCATCACGTGCGCAGTGACATAGTCCTTGCCCTGGCCAATGTATATCTGCTGAACTGCAAGTGATGCAGAATAGTCGATCACACTGACATTGGTCAGTTCGACAGAACCGTTGGCTGGTATCGTTATCTTGGGGACCAGCGTTTTGTTGGAGACCTCCGTGCCATTTACGATTATTTTGTAATCGAGTGACGTTAGAGAGACAGGTACCGGATTCGGGTTTTTGACCGTCAAAAAGACGTCGGCGGCGATAACTTCCTCACCACCCCATTCATTAGAAACGTAGCCCAGGTCGACGGTTGCAGGTTTAAGTTCGGACGGAGCCGCTGTGCACGCCACAGTGCCAAGCAAGATAGCAATTATGAGTGCAGCAATAGGCACATATAGCTTTCTCAACTTAGAATCTCCTCTCAATTATTTTACCCCCGCCAGGGCACGCAGCTCGGCAGGCGTTTTATAGTTTTCAGGATGTGAGTAAGACTGCCCGACCGGAGATGCCCAGATCAGTTCGACTTTGTCTTGACCCTGCCACTGTGCCAGCGGAGTCAAGAACGGACCACCCATATTAAGGGGATTCTTCATATCGGCGATGATGGCCGAGTGCAGCCACGGGTCTTGCTTTTCACCATGGAAACCCAGCGGGCCAAGCGGGCTGTCAATCATTGTTGTTTCGTAGCCATTGATCAGCGCATCGATATCGCTGGCTTTACCGACTTTCTCGATCACTTTCTTAATGAAATTCACATTGTTGTAGGAGAGTATGACGTGCGTCTGTAAAGGAATATCTGCAGCCCTGGCCTTTTTTACAAGGGTTGGGAATACGTCGGAGATCGGATAAGGATTTTCCCAGTAAGTGGTCAGCATGCCAAGGGCCTTGCCGCCGGTCAGGTCCCAGAATTGATGGCTCTCAATGGAGCCGCCCTCAGCCAGGATTGGTATATCCTTGGCCGAAGAGTTGGCCCATTGCTTGGCCAGCACTTCAACGTCAGTAAACCAGCTCGAGTACACGAAGATAACATCCGGTTTGACCTGTGCGATAGCTTCTAGAGTGGGAAGCCACATGCCTGCCCTGGCCTTGATTGGCTTATCATAGACCACTTCGAAGCCTTTGCTCTTGGCATACTCGGTGAAAGAGGGAAGCCCGGTGGGTCCTCCGCCCTCCCTGTAAACCCTGGTCCAATACAGGTCCTCATAGAGAACGGCGATCTTCTTGACACCCATCTTTGAGAACATTTCCAGGTTATAGTTGTAGAACCAGGGATACTGTGCGAACTCATAGTCGCGGAAGAAAAATTTGTATTTATCATACTGGGAAACAATTTTATCTGTTACCTCCCAGTCAGCCGCACCATTTACTACGCAGATGGCGGGGTAGTCCTTATAAAGAGGGGCCGCCGCTTCTTTGACTGCCAGTGCAATTTCACTGCGGCCTTCGACCTGGTACATAACGGGTCTCTCGCTCATGATCATCCTCTGAACTGAAGCGACAGCCAGTGATGTCTCGCCTTTAGTGTCTTCAAGCACAAGCTTGAGGGGTCTGCCAAGTACGCCGCCCGCCGTATTGATTTCATCAACTGCCATCTTCGCCAGGTCTACACATGGTTTCACACCCGGTGAGGACTGCGTGCCGATATAGCCGATGATGATAGGACCTTGATCAGGGCCGGTTTGTGTGGCGGGAGCGCACGCTACCAGCAGGGAAAATACTGTGACAAGAATTCCGATTGACAAGACCAGTTTACCTTTGGACATTGCACCTCCTCGAATAATTTATATTTATGGAACCGCAGGTTAAAGTTCTTTTAATATAAGAATCCACAGCCGCGCCATTGGCGGGATCACCGCAGGCAGCGTAAATATCTTTACCGACCGCCCGGTCGTTAATATTATACTCAACGGTTATGATTGTCAAACCTTTAAATAAGCCTGGGGGCAGAGATGGAAAACAGCCACGTGGCACATATGGGACATCTGGGCCAGGTCCGTCTGCCCCGAGCCGTCGGGGCCCCCAAAAGAAATAGTGCCGTTATCGCCTCGAATTATTGTCAATGCGCTTTATAGCGCATCTTTACAATTATCCCGATAATGATTACCATTAAAGACTGATTGTCCCGTCAATAATATTTTTGCCTAAAAGGGGTGTATTATGAGCGAAACCGCCACTCCCGCCAAGACCGAGCAAAAAGGGCCATCAACCGGCTCAAGAGCATGTACCCTCTGCGAAACCTTGTTCAACAGGACTACATTAACACAATGCAGGCTTCCAATGAGGGAAAACCCACAGTATGGGCCATGCTTAATTACTGGGAAGGGGACCTTCCTCTCAAAGCCATGGGGCTGAACATCGTATACCCGGAGAACTATTCAACGCTGCTGGCTTCCAGCGGCGCCGCCGAACCGTTCCTGGATGCTTCCGATTCCGACGGTTTCCCCACTCATATGTGCGGCTATGGAAGGAGCACTATCGGGTACGCTTACAAAATGATGAAGGAGAATAACGGCAAGATACCGCCCAACGCGCCCCTGGGAGGCATGGCGAAGCCGGCGCTCCTGGTGGGCTCGGGCATCATCTGCGATGCGCGCTTCAAGTGGTTCCAGGCGCTATCCAGGTATTTCGATGCGCCCCAATGGTGCCTCGAGATGCCGATGATGGCCACATTCGAAGGCAACGAAGAAGACCTCGAAGCGTACCAGGTCAAATTCCTGACCAAAGAAGTCAGGGATTTCATTGAGTTCCTGGAAAAAATGTTTAAAAAGAAGATGGACTGGGCCAAATTGGAGGAGCTTATTGACCTGGCCGTCAAGATACATGAGACCACCTATCAGATCAGCGAGGCACGCAAGGCCATACCGGGTCCCATGCACAGCACCGATTTCTGGAGCAGCATGCCGCCAGCACTGTTTTTCGCCGGCGATATGAAAGTGTCACTCAAATGCTACCAGGACATGCTGGCAGAAGTGCAGGAGCGCGCCAGGAACCACGTGGCAGGCATCAACTACCCTGAGCGATACAGGCTAATTTTCGCCGAGCTGCCGCCATGGCACTCTTTGAGATTTTTCGACAGCCTGGCCGAGAAAGGCTGGAATTTTGTTTATGAAAGCTTCGGCTATCACAACATCAAGCCGCTCGATCTCAGCAAGTACAGTGACCCCTGCGAAAAATTAGCGCGTTTTTCGCGCAATTTCATGTTCGGTATTTTCCCCGAGGCCAAGAAGGACAATATTTCCAACCCCGTTGTGGAGACTTACCTCAAGATCGCCAGGGACTATAAAGCCGACGGCTTTTTCATGCATCCGCTCATTTCCTGCCGCGCCGCCAGCTGCAGCCTTAGAACAGTTCAGCATTTCGAGCAGGAGAGACTGGATATACCCAGCCTGTGGGTAGAGGGAGATATCATCGATAAGCGCGTCTTCAATCCGCAGGAAGTGCTGGCAAGGGCCGAGGCCTTCGAGCAGACCATGGACCACTACCGGAAAGTCAGAAAGGCCAAGGGACTTGACTGGTAGACTAAAAATAAAAATAAACCGGGGAGATTAATATGGCGATAGCGACTAAGAAAGGTCTTGCCCTGGCAAAAGAAGTCTATGCGGACAGGGGTCAGCGTGTCCGCGAACTGCGTAAGGGCGGCAAGAAAGTTGTTGGATACATCTGTCTCTACCCGCCTGTCGAGATAATCACGGCGTTGGGCATGGTGCCTTTTCGCGTATTCGGCGATATGAGTGAACCCATAACCGCTGCAGACCAGGTTTCCACTACGGTGGTTTGCCCGTTCCTGCGCAGTATCATCGACCTCGGACTGAAAGGAAAATTCGATTTTCTTGATGGAATCGTAGGCGCACACACCTGTGATATCGGCATGACTCTCATCATTTCATGGCGCGACTATATTAAGGATGCGCCTTTCACGCATCTTATTGATGTACCTCATACAGACCGCCCTCCTGCAGTTGATTACTTCCAGGGCCAGATCAACTCTTTCAAACGCCACCTGGAGGAATTCGCGGGCGAAAAGCTTACTGATGATAAGCTTCGCAAGGCCTGCGAGCTCCATAACAAACAGCGTAAACTGGTCCGCGATCTTTATGACCTGCGCAAACCTGATCCGCCGCTGCTGTCCTCCACCGAGAACCTGGAAATCCTGGTATCCTTGTTCAGCCTTCCTGTCGATGAGGGCAACCAGCTGCTGGAAGACGTCATCAAAGAAGTTAAAGAACGGACCAATAAACTCAAGAAGAAAAAGGCCCGCGTGCTGGTATGGGGTCCGGTTTTCGATAATACATCGCTGTACGATCTTATCGAGAGCGCCGACGCCAGCGTGGTAGTGGATGATACCTGCGTCGGGACCAGGGCGTTCTGGGCAGATGTAAAACCGCCGTTCGACCTTCATGCTCTGGCCCAGCGTTACCTGGTGGATATTAAATGCCCCCGCACCTACCGCGAGACGGAACACCATGAAACAGTCAGAAACTATGATAAGGACCTGGACAGCAGGTTCAACTATATAAAGAAGGCCATCACCGACTGGCATGTGAATGGCGCAATACTGCAAAGTGTTAAATACTGCGACACGCACGGATATGAGGTACCCAATCTGCGCCATTACCTGGATACGCTGGGGATACCCAGCATTTATATTGAGCACGACTATAGCGAAAGGTCGCTGGCGCCCATCAAGACCAGGATAGAAGCGTTCGTGGAGACGCTGGGCTGAGGAAACCGTAAGCCCGCATGCTTAACGAAGCTTCCAAGCTATATTTCGCCGGCATCGATATAGGGTCAACCATGTCCAAGGCGGTCATCGTTGACGCCGCCGGCGTGATGAAGGCTTACGTGATCGGCCCCACCGGGGCCGAGCACCGCCGCCGTGCCAACATGGTCATGGAGGATGTGATGCACAAGGCAGGCATCACCCTCGATGAAGTCGCCTATATAATTTCGACCGGCTACGGCCGCGTCAACGTCCCCTTCGCCGATAAGCAGGTCACCGAGCTCACCTGCCATGCCAAAGGCGTGTCATCGCTCTTCCCTGACGTCAGAACAGCTATCGATATCGGCGGTCAGGACGCCAAGGTGCTGAAGATCAAAAACGGACGGCTCATCGATTTTCTTACCAATGACAAATGTGCGGCCGGTACGGGCCGTTTCCTGGAAGTTGCCGCCGAGACACTGGGGCTGGGCCTAAACGAAATGGGCCAAATCTCCCTCCAGACCGATACTCCGGTCAAGATTAACAGTCTCTGCACTATTTTTGCCCAGCAGGAGATCATCGCCCGGCTGTCAGAAGGCCAACCCCTGCCGGACATCCTTGCAGGCGTGTATATCGCAGTTACTACCCGCGTGGTCAAGCTGGCCCGCCAGCTTAAAGTGGAACCTCCTGTGGTCTTCACAGGCGGTGTCGCCAAGAACGTAGGCATGGTCAAAGCTATGCAGACAGTGCTGGGTGTGCCCGTATTTGTCCCCGAGGAGCCCCTGATCACCGGCGCACTGGGGGCCGCCATTCTTGCACGTGACCAGGCCTTCCAGTTGGTGCAGGATGGGAAATTGCCGCTCAGGAAAAAAGAGCTCAGTGAAGCCTATATAGATTTTGTGGAGAAAAACAGGTGAGCGCTTATTTCCTGGGAATAGATATAGGCGCAGCCGGAAGCAAGGCTGTCATCCTGGAAGAGCGCAAAATAGTGGCTTCCGTTGTCCTTCCATCGGGCACGAACTACGCCACTACGTCATCTCAGGTCAAAGCTGAGGCGCTCAAGCAGGCCGGGCTTAAAGAGTCCGCCATAACAGCGTCTGCTGCAACAGGGATCGGCGGCAGAAATGCCGGCGCGGACAGCTACCACGGCGTTATAATTTGCGATGCACGTGGAGTCAACCTCACGTTCCCGACAGCCAGGACAATTATCGACATCGGCGGCCAGGGCAGCCAGGTGATCACCATGGACGAAGCCGGCCGCGTGATCAATTTTAATGTATCCGAAATTTGTGCTACCGGAAGCGCCAGGCTGCTGCAGGTGCTGGCTCGCATCCTGCAGGTAAATATGGATGATATCGGTCCAATATCCCTGAAAGCCACCAACCCTTCCAATTTCTCCACTTCATGTACCGTCTTCCTCGAGACCGAGGTCATCACCCGCATCTCACAGGGCGATAAGCCGGAGGATATTCTGGCTGGCATTCACCGGTCCATTGCGGATAAGATAAGCGGAATGTCCCGCGGAGTTACGCTGCAAACGGACATGGTTGTAATCGGCGGCGGAGCGCTGGATATTGGACTGGTTAAGGCTATAGAAGAGAAGCTCCAGGTCAGAGTGCTCGTGCCGGAAAATCCCCGGATTATGGCTGCGCTTGGAGCGGCCATAATCGCACGTGAACAACACAACAAATCTGAATAATCCACCATTCAAAGGAGCATCAGCCCTTTCTGGAAGAACCACCACCCTTCTTTGGAGTTGGCCGTTGTGTGAGCAACGAGTCCACATCCATTTTGTATTCAATGCCCTTCCACAACCACCAGCGCCGCAGGTACACAGGATGAGATAAGGGCGTAGCCCTTCTTGGAAAAAACCCTTGCCCTTGAGGGTTGTATGGACTGGAGATACAGTAGATGGGCGTCCATCGTAATGGCATACACCGCTTATTCATGTTGACGGGTTATGCCTGCAGCGGCGATGGCACTTAAATATAAGACACGCAGGATGGGAGAAGGGCGCAGCCCTTCTTGGCTAAAAATAACCCTCGCCCTTGAGGGCGAGGGCAGGGAGTGGGTGATCAATTAAGGTATAATTACATGTCATGCTAAACCAGTTCGTCGGCTCTGTCGTCCGCTACGAAGGCCAGAAATTCCTCAGATTCACGGGCGATCTCGATTTATCCAGCATCTCCGGCCAGGGCAAGACCCGCGGCGACCGGGTCTCCCTCTATATACATATTCCCTTCTGCCGAACGCTCTGCCCTTTCTGCTGCTTCAACCGTTATCTGTTCAAAGAAGACCAGGCCAGGGCCTATTTCAAAGACCTGCGCAAAGAGCTGGATATGTACATCGGGCTGGGCTTCAAGTTCAACGATTTCTACTTCGGCGGCGGCACGCCCACAGTACTCATGGATGAGCTTGGAGACTTCATCGCGCTATTTAAGGTCGAAGTTCGAGGTCAAACGCATCTCGCTCGAAACTACTCCCCGCGAGCTTACGCCGGAGACCATAGAACAGCTACGGGAACTCGGCGATCAACCGGCTTTCGGTGGGCGTACAGAGCTTCGACAATGAGCCTGCTCAAGGCCATGGGACGGACCCTCTTCAAAGGCGAAGACTCGATAGAGAAGCTTAAATTAGTGCAGGGTAAATTCGATACAGTCAACGTCGACCTCATGTTCAACTTTCCCTCACAGACGCTGGAGCAATTCAAATCGGATGTCAGGATATTCAAAGACCTTGGCACCGACCAGGCCACCTTCTACCCCCTCATGCCCTCGCCGCACAAAATGGACGCTCTCACCAAAAAGTTCAGAAAGGTGGATACATCCAGGGAAAAGCAGTTTTACGATATTATCTTGAGTGAGATACTGGACAAGGGTTACAAAGCCTCCACCGCCTGGTGTTTTTCCCGCGGCGACCTCATGATCGACGAATATATCATCGACTATGACGATTACATAGGTATCGGGGCCGGCTCAGTCGGATTCCTGGGAGGCGATTTCCTGGTCAACTCGTTTTCGCTGGAAGGATATCATAACCTGGTTGAGCGGGCAGGCTGCCCATCGTGCGCATGCGCCGGCTTATCCGATACCGAGCACTACCGCTACTATATGCTCACCAAATTCTTCGGCATGGGGCTCGATACAAAACAGTTCAAGGAACGCTTTCGATGCCGACATCCACACAAAGCTCTGGGCCGAGCTGCTGTTCTTTAAAACCATGGGCATTGATAAAGGAGAAAGACGGCCTCATCTCGGTCACCCGTCGCGGCATGTACCCGGTCGGCACCATGATGAAAGAGTTCTTCGCCTCTCTCAATACGCTGAGGGAGTATTGTATCGAGGCGGGGATTTAAAAAGCAGGGGATCCTTCTGAGTAGCCCGCCCTAAATTCTTACTATGCTGGGGGAGATTTTGCCCGGCTCCAGTGTCAGCAGTACGACCGAACCCCGCCAGTGGCGCAGTAAAGGCACGGTCGGGCTGCCCGGATTAATAATGACAACATCATCGTTCCGGTAAATCAGGGCACGGTGAGTATGGCCGAATATAATAATATCCGGAGGGTCCTGGATCAGGCTCAGATGACGGGTCAAGCATAGCGTCAAATTCCGGTGAGAAGTTGTCCTGAGGCCTTTTCAGTTCAGAAAGAAGATGCTCCATTTCATCGAAAGGGAAGAAATGGTTAAGATGAATGGAATAGCCTTCCAGTACAAGGTCATGAATTACTTTAACACGTTCGTCGCGCTGAATGAAATCACCATTGCCCAGGGCAGCCTTTAGCGGCGCGATTTCCTCGAGCTGGTCGAGCAGGCAAGTAGAATAGATATCGCCGCAATGAAGGATCATATCAACCCCGCTGAAGGCTTCCTTAATGGCTTCCATCTGCTGTGGGGAGACCTTGTCGTGTGTATCGGCAAGGATGCCTATGCGCATAGTTTATTAGTTTAGCAAAACAACGGCGCCGGCGTTGCGGCGAGTATTACCAGTGCGGGGGCTTTGTGGCCCCCCCACTTGATTTATCTAATGGTTGCTGGCCGGGGTGTCAGGTTCAGCCACAGCAATTGACGAGGTCTCCGCCTCAAGTATGGCTCCCTTATTGTGCCCGTTGCCGTTCAATTTGTACCCGTCAACCAATCGTCTAAAATCATCTGACATCGCATTCAGGATGGAGCTTGAACCGACGACCTGCTGCATCTGGGCACTGATCTCCTCAGCGGCGGCAGAGACCTGTTCCGTAGCCGCACTGTTCTGCTCTGCAACTCCAGCCACATTTTCTACTGACATTGATACCTGTTTGGCGGTAGCGGCCATCTGCTCGGTTGAAGCCGTGTTTTCCTCTACGATCGCACTGATACTGTCGCTCAGCTGCACCATCTCGTTACTCATACCCATCAACTGTTGCGCCGCATTGGATATCTGCTCCACCTGAACGCCCATCTCCTTCGAGCGGGGAAGTATATCATCCAGCGATTCGCCCGCCTGATTGGCCAATTCATAGCCACTGTCAACTTCCATGGTACCCCTCTCCATCGCTGCTATAGTCTCAGATAGACCTTTTGTATTCCTCCGATCAATTCAGCAATTTCCTTGGTCGCTGTTGACGAGCGCTCGGCCAGTTTCCTCACTTCATCCGCCACCACTGCAAAGCCGCGCCCCTGGTCTCCGGCCCTGGCTGCTTCTATCGCAGCATTCAAGGCAAGCAGATTGGTCTGGTCCGCTATATCGTCTATCGCCGCTACGATCTTACCTATCTCTTTTGAGCGTTCTCCCAGGCCATTCATCTTGGTCGATGCTGCATCCATGGTCTTCTTGATGGCCTCCATACCCTTGACGGTCTGGCGAGACATAGCTGCGCCCTTCTGCGCTGATTCAGCAGCCACCCTGGCCCCGGCGGATGCATTCTGCGCATTAGCTGAAACTGCGGTTATCGCAGTAGATACGTTGTTTACCATCTGAACGTTCTTCTCTATCATCTGGGCCTGTTCCTGCGCCCCTTTGGCGATCTGGTCAATGGCATTGGAAAGCTGGGATATGGCTTTCAATGTGTCCTGCAAAGCGCTGGCCTGGTCCGAAGCTCCCTTCGCCACCTGCTGGCTGGACATTGCTATTTGCTGGGTCGCCTGGCTCGCCTGGTCCGACGCTTGCGAAAGTTGGGCGCTGGATTCCATAAGGTTCTGCGTAACCTGTTTTAGCTTAAGTACAACATTAATCCTGATATCAGTCGATGCGTTGATTGCATTCTTAAGCTTATCTAGTTCTCCATGGTATGACCCCGTGACGTGTTTCGTGAGGTCATTTTCAGCCTCTTTGGCGAGCACTTCAAGGGATTCATTGAGAGGAACAACGATGTTATCGAGGGTATTATTTATGCCCTGCAATATCTTCTTGTAATCGCCTTTTAGCTTGTCCACATCGCCCCGTACGTCCAATTGGCCTTCCGCCGCTCCCCTGGTTAGCATCTCGGTTTCGACGATCAAAGACAGCAGGTTCTCACGCAGCATGTCCATTTTTTCATTGGCGATGAGCTTGCTTGCCCGGCAGCTTCTCAAGCACCGGGACAAAATCACCTTCAGCATAGGATGTCAGTATTCCAAGTATTTTCAGCATATTGTCGACGTGCATTTTGACTGCAGCGTTGTACGCTTCAAGGACCTCTTTGTAGGCGCCCTGGCATTGATCAATTGAAGCATAATAGTCCATATCGCCGGCCTTCTGCTCCCGGTATACCTTCTTCATGTCAGCCATCAGGGCACGTAGAGAGTCAATAGTGTCCTTAAGTGCCGGACCAATTTCATCTTCGCTATCCTTTGGTGTCACCTCTGTAGTAAGGTCGCCTGCCGCGATCTTCTTCATCGTCCCAACCACGTTATTCTGCAGATCATCCGCAAACACGTCCATAGACTCCGCAAGTGCTCCAATCTCATCGCGCCGGCTCATCTTAAGCCGCCTGCCAAAATGTCCCAGGCTTAGCTCTTTCATCATTCCGACACCTTTCAACAAAGGCCTGGTAATACTCCGCGTTAGCACTATCGCCAGCAGCAGCGAAAGGGAAACTGCTGCAAATGAAAGTATCGCAGTCAATATCACATTGGCCCGAAATGTCGCTTCTCCCTGATTATAAAGGTCTTCGGCATCCTTCCGGTACATTTCGGTCAGGTTGGCAACGGCAGAGCCGCTCATAAAAGCCGGCAATTTAGACTTGTCATTAACGCTAAGTGCCTCCTCATAATTATTAAGATTGATCTGGGTTACTACGTCATAAATAGTCTGATTCAATATAGGCCAGTACTTTTTTGAGATCAGCAATCTGTGCCTTTTCATAGGTCTGACTCGGCCTTAGCCTCAAGATCAGCTATCTCGTCATCAATCTTTTTAGCTGTTTTAGCGATCGATATCGCACAAGATTTCCGTTCATCGGGGACTGCTATACCTGGTACACTTGGCTCCTTGCAATATTGAGATCTGTTGTCAGTTCACCGCATGCCTGGATGCGCAACAATTTTTCACTGTACATCGCATTCAGTTTGTCATTGATTGACTTCATATTAAAGTAACCGGTAACGGCCACAACCAGAAATATGAGGATCGTAATGGCAAAACCACCTGCCAGTTTGGTGCCTACATTAAAATCCGCCATCCCTTAAAATGAATTTTGGTTTCAGTTTGCGTAGATTTACCACCGGTTGTCTTTCTCCTTCCGCTCATTCGTTTTTATTTTCGTTCCTTTTCAAATTTACGTAGATGCAGCGGCTTCTACTAATGTACCAGTCCAATGCGATGCACGTAAGCATCATGTAGTTACATATTTCTAACCATACGGCTCATAAAATTCCTCCAGATATAAAAGAAACTGCGGCTTCACTGGCCGAGTTCTTATAGACACTTCGTATCCCCGCGAGACTTATATATCCTTCCCAGCCCGCGGAGAAAAAAGAGAGGCATCATTGCTGATGCCTCTCTTAACATTGACCGGTGCCGGGTTACTTTTGATTTCCTTCGCTGAACACCTTGCCAACTAGTTGTTGTTAACTTTATTGACGCCCCTTGTCCGGTTGTTTCCAGAAGATACCGGCACGGCAGCTACGTCACAATCGGTACCGGCAGTATTGAGTCTATATCTGGCAATCAGTTGCTCAAAATCGTCAGCCATGTTCGCCAGACTGGCGCCGGAGGCAACTACCTGTTGAACTTGAGCGCTGATCTCCTCAGCGGCAGCCGAGACCTGTTGAGTAGCTGCGCTGTTCTCTTCCGCAACACCTGCCACACTTTCGACTGACCTTGATACCTGTTTGGCAGTAGCTGCCATTTGCTCGGTCGCAGCTGTGTTCTCCTCGACGATGGCGCTGATATTGTCGGTCAGCTTCACCATCTCTGTGCTCATGGCAGTCAGTTGCTGGGCTGCGCTGGATATTTGCTCAACCTGTACGCCCATATCCTTGGAACGGGATAGTATATCATCCAGCGACTCCCCGGCCTTGCTGGCCAGCTCATAGCCGCCAGCCACTTCCTGCGTACCTTTCTGCATAGCCGTGACGGTCTCTGCGACACCATTCTGAATCCCGCCGATCAGGTCGGCGATCTCCTTGGTAGCTGACTGTGCTCTCTCCGGCCAGTTTCCTGACTTCGTCGGCCACTACGGCAAAGCCGCGTCCCTGCTCGCCGGCCCTTGCGGCTTCCACAGCTGCATTCAAGGCCAGAAGGTTCGTCTGGTCTGCAATATCGTCTATTGCCGCCACGATTTTTCCAATCTCTTTAGAACGCTCGCCGAGACCATTCACCTTTATCGATGCATCATCCATGGTTTTCTTTATACTCTCCATGCCTTTGACCGTTTCCCTGGACATCGCCGCTCCCTTCTGAGCTGATTCCGATGCTGCTCTAGCACCTGCCGAGGCGTTTTGTGCATTGGCTGATACCTGCACGATGGCAGAAGATATTTGGCTTACCACCTGCACATTTTTCTCTATCATTTGTGCCTGCTCCTGCGCGCCCTTGGCAATTTGATCAATAGCATCAGAAAGTTGTTCAACGGCCTTCAACGAGTCCTGTAAAGCAACTGCCTGGTCAGAGGCGCCTCTTGCTACCTGTTGGCTGGAATTAGCTATTTGCTGCGTGGCTTGTCCCGCCTGATCGGACGCGGTGGTCAGCTGCTTACCGTTCTCAACCAGGTCCTTCGATACCACTTTCAGCTTGATTACGAGCTTTTCAACGGCGCTCCTGCATTCATTCAGTCCATTGGCAATAGTTGAGAACGTCTCACGGCTTTCACTCGTATCGCCATCCCCTGCTTCAACTTCCATCATAAAACAAAGATCTTCATTTGAGAACTGAGCCATGCATCCTGCAACTTTTTGCACCTCAGAGCCTGGAATTTGGATACTTTGTCTGCCAGTCGCATCTCAGTCTTGATCGCGGTCTGGTCCGTTACGAATTCACGCGCACCGATGACTTTGCCTTCCCTGTTTTTCACCGGTACAGCCGAATATGCGATATCTAGACTGAGATTGCCCGGATGGGCGTCAGTTTCACTTGAAGCCTGTGTTGCCCCTTGTATGACCCTTCCACACGCGCACTTCGCCGTCCCGCAATCGGATGTCTTAAAATGATCGTAGCATTTCTTACCCAACAGGTCATTGGGCTCTCGACCGCCGACCTGTGCCCCTACTGCATTTATGTACAGCACACTAAAGTCATTGTCGATAACCATGGCAGGGATAGGCATCTCATCGATGAATCCCACGATGCTGTCCAGCGTATCGTTAATGCCCTGGATAACCTTCCTGTATTCTCCCTGATACCTGGAGGCATCGGCCCGTACGGCCAGGCGGCCTTCCATTGCAGCTTTGACCAGTGTATCGGCCTCCGTAACCATATCACGGATGGACTGCTGAATTTGCACGATGGCCGGAGCGATCTCATCGCCTTTGTCCTTGGGCTTGACTGGTGTTGAGACATCACCGTTGGCGATCTTCTTCATGGTGCCGACAACGATGCTTTGCAGGTCGTCTGCAAACTGGTCCATCGTGTCAGCAAGTTCGCCGATCTCGTCCCGGCGTGACATTTTAAGACGTGAATTGAGATGCCCCAGCCCAAGTTCCTTAAGCATCTTTACACCCTTGGACAGGGGACCGGTAATGCTGCGTGTTAAAAGTATCGCTACCGTAAGCGAGAGAATAACGGCGATTATGGATATTACGATACTGAGAACGGTTGCATTATTAAAAGTCGCGTCGCCATGCTTGTTTAAATCATCCGCATTCTGCCTGCTGATATCACTGAGTTTCTGGACCGATGTATCGATGGTCGTCACGCGATGCAGTTGCAACACCTGCAGCAAGACTGTTCACCGCCTCTTCTTGTTTACCGGCTTTACGGTATGCTGCGGTGTCGGATATTACTCCCTGATACTCAGGCCAGGCTTTATTGAGAGTGGCCATCTCGCTCTTTTCCGTTTCTGTCATATTTGCAGTGCTCATGCCGGCCATTATTTTATTGATTTTGTCTTTCTGGTTATTTATTTCCTTCTCGGAGGCGTCCCGCCCCTGTGGTATTGCTACATATTTATACAGGTCACCGCGCAATTGATATAAGGATGTATTGAGTGTTCCCCAGGTAGATACAGGCAAAAGCCTGTCATAGTACATTGTGTTCAATTCATTGTCGATGGATTTCATATTTAAATAGCCCATGATCCGCCAACGCCGCCATTAATACGATTGCAAGCGCAAATCCACCAATGAGTTTAGCCTGAACTTTAAGGTCATTTAATCCATTAAGACCCCGATTCGATTGTTCCGTTATTGATTTCTGCTCATGAATTTATTGAACTCCTTTCTGTAAAATATTATTATTCTGGTTCGCCTGTTATATCGTCTATCAAGTCATATTTTATCATCAAGCCTCTCTAAAATAAAATTATTATGGGTACTACAACTTTATTCATGTTTGCGCATATGCAGAAGTATTAATTGGCTTACTATTTTGAAACCCGAAGGTCAGTTTATTTTCCAACTGTATCCTGCCGGAGCATCGTCTCGGAAGCGTAATTATCAAAGCTGAGTGTCAGCGGCGTCACTGCTGATTTTCTTAATAATTGCGGTTAGCCACAAGGCTCAGAATTCATGTCAACTGCATTCCTGTCAGAGCATCGCCGCCGAAGCTCTGTGTCAGCCAAAATAAAAGAGAGGCATCAGTAATGATGCCTCTCTTAACACTGACTGGTGTCGGGTTACTTTTGCTTTCCTACCCTGAACACCTTGCCGCCGCACGAGGAACATAATCCTCGTGTGGCAGCAGCCCCGTTTTTCATACGTATTGCCTGCGCATCCTTGATTTCAATCTCTTTCCTGCATTTCATACAATAAGCTTTCATTTCCTATTCATCCTTTCCTTTTTCTTTATTATGATTATCATTATTTTGTTTACCGGCCCGGTCATATGCTTCTGGATTTACGTCGAAAAGTCTTCCACCGGGCCTAATAATGATTTCAGCTTGGACACATTGGGACCTCCTGATATTTTTACCCTGTTATTGCAGGGTTACAATTGAAAACGATAATTTCGGAAAATAGTTTAGTTTAGGGTCCTGAAATATTGTCTGAAATAGGAGAGCAATGATTGACGGACATCAGTCAACGCAGGAATCCGGTTATATCTTGCAGGGGCGGAAGCCTTGTGAAGCTTCCGCCCTCATGTGTTTAGTTATTAATTGGTAATTGCGTTGCCTGCCGGCGCCGCAACCGAAGCCACAGCATCGGTCAATTCCACCTGGCTATGTCCGTTGCCATTAAGCTTGTGGTGAGCGACCAGTTGCATGAAATCGTCCGACATTGTGCGGAGCACCGAGCCTGACTCGACAACCATTTGCATTTGAGCGCTGATTTCCTCAGCAGCCGCCGATACTTGCTGCGTTACCGCGCTGTTTTCTTCGGCAACGCCGGCCACATTCTCGACTGCCCCCGATACTTGTTTGGCAGTAGCCGCCATCTGCTCGGTAGAGGCCGTGTTCTGCTCCACAATTGCGCTGATATTATCGCTCAACTTGACCATCTCATTTCCCATATCGGTCAACTGTTGGGCTGCGCTGGATATCTGTTCAACCTGTATGCCCATATCCTTCGAACGCGCCAGTATATCGTCCAGAGACTGCCCTGCCTTATTCGCCAGTTCATACCCACTATCAACCTCGCTGGTACCCTTTTGCATCGCAGCAACTGTTTCTGCCACGCCCTCCTGAATTCCGCCGATCAGCTCCGCAATTTCCTTGGTTGCCTTCGAAGACCTTTCGGCCAGCTTCCTTACTTCATCGGCCACAACCGCGAAGCCGCGCCCCTGCTCCCCTGCCCTTGCAGCTTCCACCGCTGCATTCAAAGCAAGCAGGTTCGTCTGGTCAGCAATATCATCAATCGCCGCCACGATTTTCCCGATTTCTTTAGAACGGTCTCCGAGGCCGTTTACCTTGGCCGCCGCAGCATCCATCGTCCTCTTGATGACCTCCATGCCTCTGACAGTCTCGCGGGACATCGCAGCGCCTTTCTGCGCTGATTCAGCAGCCACCATTGTTCCGGCCGCTGCATTCTGAGCATTGGCGGAAACCTGCTGAATAGCGGCGGATACCTGGTGGACAACCTGCACGTTCCTCTCTATCATGTGGGCCTGTTCCTGGGCGCCTCTAGCAATCTGTTCGATGGCGCCGGAGAGCTGCCCGATGGCTTTCAAAGTATTCTGTAGAGCCGTAGACTGGTCGGCCGCTCCTTTGGCCACCTGCTGGCTGGAACCGGCGATCTGCTGAGTAGCCTGCCCCGCTTGCTCCGACGCGCGTGTCAGTTGACGGCTGGATTCCGCCAGGCCTTCTGATACTTTCTTCATCTTCAGCAATACATCTATCCTGTTATCCAGTGCCCTGTTAATAGAATCGCTCAACCGGCCAAAATCACCGTGATATTCACCTTTAACATGTGTGGTAAGATCGTAATTAGCCTCTTTCCCAAGTACAGCCTGGGCCTCGCTAACCGGAGCAACCATTAGGCCCAGGGTATCGTTGAACCCCCTGAGTATCTTTCGATAAACACCACGGGTCTTGTCTGCATCGGCCCGTACGTCGAGCTTACCCTCCCTGGCAGCCCCGATAATGACTCCGGTCTGCTCGACAAGCGTCCTTATCGAGTCAATGCATTGATTGCAGTTGTCCTTCAACACATTGAAATCACCTTTATACTCGGCGGTTATTTTCTCCGGCGTATTGCCTTTTGCCAACCCGTCGATATAATCGGCGGCCATGTTCAACGGATCGATAACGGCCGCAACCGCTTCATTAATTCCGTTAACGACACCGGCATAATCTCCTTTGAACGCTGAGGCGTCTCCGCGTGCCTTTAACTGGCCTTCGACAAGCGCTTTGGCCAGTTTATCGATTTCGTCAGTCAGTGCACGCTGGGTCGCAGCCATCTCTGCGAACGCTTTCCCCAGGACATCCTGGTCGGACCTGGGTTTCACCTGAATATCCAGCGTACCTTCGGAAATCTTCTGCGCATCTGCAGCCATCTCCTTTAAATACACAATAATATCCGCGAAGGCCTGAGAGACCTGTCCTATCTCATCTTTGGAATGGACCTTCACTTCCTGGTCCACGTCACCTTTCGCCAGGGACCTGGCTATGGGCACCAGGTCCGCCAGCGCTTTCAACGGCCGGTGAACGGATACACGTGTCATCCAGAAAAGGAATCCTATGCTAACCAAAAACATTGCAAGTGAGATGATGATTAGTTGCGTCCGCACCGTACCAACGGTCTGCTCCTGGTCCACTGTATAAATGCCGGTGGCGACAACCCAGGCCCAAGGTTCGAAGGTCTTGGCATACGTGAGTTTGGGCTCAACACGGGCGGCGTCATCATTATATTTCCAGAGATAGGAGGTAAAGCCTTCTTTTTGCTTGGAAGCAATAGCTAATAGGTCCTGGAAAATGAATTTTCCCGTACTGTCTTTCACTTCGCTTACATCTTTATCTATAAGTTGAGGGCTATATGGATTTACCAGCATAACCGGCCTGAAATCCAACACATAGAAATAGTCCTTCATATCAGCGCCGTACCGCATAGCCGATAAGGCCGCCTTGGCCTGGTTCTGTGCTTCTTCCATGGACAATTCGCCTGACTTTTGTCTATCCTGGTAATACTGAAGGATCGTCCATGCAGACTCCACCTGCTGCTGTATCTCGACTTTCTTTTCTGAATAGAGGGCAGCTTGCGTCTGAGGTAAGATATAACCAAAAATAAGCCCCATAAAAGCCGCCACCACTACTATCATCGCAAGAACGATTTTGGCCTGCACACCAAATCGGACTTTTCGTTTTTCCCCCGCACGCGATTTATTAACAAGTCTGGACAAAAACGCCACCTCCTTTATTCAATTTAGCAACCATCAAATTGTATCTGTGCATAGAAGGCGTAGACAATGACTGAAAGGTTTGTTTCGGTGAGCCAGTAGGGTCGTTGATGATACGCCTTTATGCGTAATATACGTATCACAATTGCCTTCAGAATGAGAGTGACTATCTTCAACTACCGGGGGAATTGCACAACTGTCGTTACAGTCCCATCACGTGCTTTTTGGGTGCGCTGACAATTGCTTCCGGAAGAATCCTGGAAGGCGAAGGATCGCGGCGAGAACCGTCACTATATCACAGCAGCATGTACCCGAATGACTTCTTGATTACGATTCGGGCGGGCTGTGAAGGTTCGGGTTCCACTTTTTCACGCAGGCGATGGATAAGCTGGTCAACTGTAGCATCTGAAATAGCGCTAAGGTCCTTACTTTCGGGCCACACGGCCGCGATGATTTCATCGCGGGAACAGATTTTGCCGGCATTTCTGCCAAGGTAAACTAAAAGATCATATTCTTTCTTAGACAGCTTGACCTGTTGGTCGTCCACCCATATCTCCTTCTTCGCCTCGTCGATCTTAAGCCAGCTTACTTGCGCTCTTGGCGCCGATTTCTTTCGGTCAATTATGTTTGTCCCTTCGGTTTCCTTGAACTGCAAGATGATATGCGCTGAATCCTCTTCGACACCGAGACCGATCTTGCTGTTGTGCTTGAGTTCATATAGCTTGCCCGGCAGTATCCTGTCGTCGTCCAGCATGGTCCCATTGGTGCTGCCAAGATCCCTCAGCAGAAACTTGACCGTCCCTTTGAACGATCTCAATATGCCGCCGGGAAACAACCTCACTGTTGAGTTCGATATCAGGCGTGAATTGCAGCGTACGACGCCCGATGAACGTGCTGGCTTTGTTCAACGGGAAAACTTTGCCCGTATCTTCCGTATCACCCTTCTTAACAATTATAAAAGCCACGGCCTTTCTTCCCTATTGAAGTATAATATAGTCAACATATAATTTAAGTGATTTGTCAGATTTATATTAGGTATTAGTCAGTGTACTGTCAAGCAATTGGATTAATAATTGATTAACATTGTTAGTAATAATTAGAGTATCTAATAATGCAATGCCTTTCGTGTGAACAGGAAAATGCCAAGGGCTCAAAATTTTGCAGCCTGTGCGGGCTTCCGCTGCCGGCGGACGTGTCCAACGCGCCGGCTACCGGTACAATATGCTCAGCTTGCCAATGTCCGAATATAGAGGGCAGTTTTTTCTGCTATAACTGCGGCAACTATTTTGCAGAGACCGCAGGGAAACCTTCCGGCAACGGCGCAAAAACACCTGAGCCCAATGAAACCGCGGCGACAGTCAAAGCCAGAATTGTCATACCAGGAAAACCTGATATTATTCTAACCGGGGTACCCATGTTCATAGAACGAGGCAGCTTCGACCAGACTTTGCCTCAAGACGTACTGATGAGCATCTCCAGACAACATATCCTCATAACTTGTGAGAACGGTATCTACTACGTTCAGGATTTTGGCCGTGAGGGCACCGGCAGCACTAACCATACGAGACTGAATAACGCCGACATTCATCACAAGGGCAGGCAGCCCCTCAAAGACGGTGATCGCATCGAATTGGCTCATCAGTCCGAATTAGCCGTGACCTTCAGACTGACTTGATTTGGATAGTGCAAGTATGAGTAACTTTAAAGGCATGGAAGTAGGATATAGCTGGGACACGGGGTTGATGCGGAAGCTCAACGAGGACAGCATACTCAGCATCACTTTCGAGTTAAGATCCTATCATGGTATAGTCTCAGCCGGCCTGTTTGCCGTGGCCGACGGCATGGGCGGTCATAACGCTGGAGAGATTGCCAGCGACCTTGCGTCCCGCACATTCCAGGCGGAATGTGTCTCCGGCCTCCTGAGTCAAGAGGCGCCATCGCCACTGGATGTTATGGAGAGCGCTTTCATTAAAGCTAACAACACTGTCGTTTCCGCGGCCAGGGAAAGATCGCTTGAAGGCATGGGCACAACACTTACAGCCGCCCTTATCATTGGCCCTGATATGTATGTAGTCCATATTGGCGACTCCAGGTGCTACATCATCAACGGCAGGGAATCGCTCCAGGTAACCAAAGACCATTCCCTGGTTCAGCAATTGGTAGAAGCCGGCCTGCTCACACCTGAGCAGGCCAGAGTCCATCCACGCAGGAACGAGATCACACGAGTCCTCGGCTATGCGCCGGATACCATGCCCGACCTGATCCACATCAAATTGTATGCGGGGGACACTGTACTTCTGTGCTCAGACGGACTTCACGGTGTACTTGATCCCGCCATACTGGAGCATACAGTCGCCAACACGCCTGATCCGGATCGGGCGTGCGCCGATCTTACCGCAGAAGCTAACAAAGCCGGAGGCCCGGATAATATATCAGTCATCCTGATAAAACCTGAAAATCTTCCTTCGTGGCAGGCCATGATCAACGCCATGACAACTGTGAGGACAGTATGATTTATGACCCTACTCCCTTCATCGTACTGGCAGCGTTGATTGTCGTAGCAATACCGATCACTGTAGCCATCGTTCAGGGCTCACGGAAGCCCAAACCAAATGTTGCTCCAGGAGCCGCCGTAGCAGTGCGGGCACAGCCGGCCCCTGTCAGGGCCGGAACCCGTACAGTGCATGGACGATACGAGTTTAAATCTCCACCGTTCAAACAGGGAGGAATGGCGACAATCTGGATGGCCAGAGAACGTCCCACAGGCAGGACCTGTATAATCAAAACACCGCGGCGCGGCACTGCCATGGATAATGTTTACCTCGATAAACTGATGCTTGAAGCCGGCTATCTCAAGAGGCTCAAGCATCCAAATATCGTCAGGTACATACATGATTTTTACTCGGACGGTGAGTTTCATCTTGTGTTGGAATATGTGAACGGCGAGACTATGATGGCTTCATCCCCCAGGACATCACCCGGCGAGAAGAAGGTGGTTACCTGGGCATGTCAACTTCTGGATGCGCTTTCCTATGTGCATGCCGCGGGTATAATTCATCGCGATGTCAATCCGAAGAATATCATGCTGTGCAATGACGGCTCTATCAAGCTGATTGATTTCGGCACGGCCAAGGATCTGCATGATGTTAATAGTAACAGCCTTCCTAAAGACCCGTTTACCCAAATCGCCAACAAGGGTTTTGACATACCTGAGCTTTTCATGGGTAGCCAGAGTGATCAGCGCTGTGATCTGTGCGGCGTCGCACAGACCTGCATATTCTTATTGACACTGAGACAGCCCAACGAGCTCAGCTCCTCCCTGATCAGTTCCAATTGGCCGCGTACATTTGCACGAGGCGGCGGTGATCGCCGATTACCTCATATCCACAGGAGTCTCGGCCCGCACTGCCAGGTGCCTGGCACAAGCCATCATGTTTGCTCCTGAAAACAGGTTTGCCGACGCACATGCCATGCAGACTGCTATATGTCAGCCCCAAAACGGTAACCCGGCCAGCCCGGTGGAGGCGGCGGCAAACAAATGAGAGGACTTATTGTATGCGCAGTGGTGTTGGTTATCGCCTTGCTTTCCGGCGCTGCCATACCTTGTACGGGCGTCCATGCGATCGGAGCGCCGACTGAGAACTACACCATACCGGACCTGCCCACTAACGACCCCTCCCACGAGGAAATTAAGCCGCCGGTGAATTTTTATCTCAAGGCGCCGACATCTCAGCCGAAAACGGGTCCGCCTTTATTCACCGCTGTTTTTACCGGTCCTTTGCTCCAGAATAAATATGCGGTAACAGGCGACGGACAATGGTACCTGGATGTAGACGTCAACACGCCGGGATGGCTTTACGTATATGAATATTATCCTCCCAACAATAACCCCAACGGGCGCTGGCTGGCCTACAAGTGGCAATTGAAGCAGAGTGGCCAATGGGATATAGGCCCGTTTACAGCTCGTTCCGGTGAGCCCGAGGGGCAACATGTCTACCGCATATGGTTTTACGGCAACGGGCAGTGGGCGCCGGGGGATTTCGTCACACCGCAGAATGGCCTGATCTACTGGGCATACCTTAAGAACCTGCCTGAGCTTAAAATAGTGTCTTTTGCGGCCAGCCCCCAGGATGTTAAGCAAGGCGACAGTGTCACGCTGTCCTGGAACGTTCAGGGTGCGCAAAGCATGGAAATACCCCTGGTCGGTCCGGTAACCGGCGCTTCAGGCACGAAAACGGTCGTAGTGGACCAGACAACGGACTTTGTTTTGATCGCCACCGGGCTGGACGGCAGTCAAATAACGTCTGATACTGTCACCGTAACCGTATCCGGCCCTGCAGCAATTTCTACACCGGCCCCATCGACGCCTGTTACGCCCTCCCCGCCGGTAAAGCCGGCATCACTTTATGAGCAGATCTTTAACCCGATTACTGGGATTTCTGTGCTGGCCGTCATAGTCATAATTGTATTGGGGCTGCTGCTGCGCAGTGTCTACCTCAAACGTTGGGCTGCCCCCGCCACGGTCTCGACGCCGGCCCAAGAACAAACATTGGAACAGCCGGTCAAAGAGACGCTCGCTCCGGCCCCTCAACCACCAATTACAGTCAGGGCCAGGCTGGTCCTTCCTGACGGTCTGGAAATCCCACTGGCAGCTAACACTCGCCCCATGGGCAGGGCAGAGCTCTCCAGAGCGTTGGGCCTGGACGAGCTTTTACTCATCTCTCGCAAGCAGTTCCAGGTGACCCACAACGATGGCCAATATTTTATTGAGCACATGGATGGTTCCAACAGTACGAAGCTCAATGGTGACGATATCAAAGGCAAGGGGACGATAGAATTGAAGGACGGTGATGTCATAGATATCGCCGGTGCCATCAAGCTAAGATTTACCGTCATTGAAATCTGACGATGGCCTGATCTCCGTCATTATTGTGTAAGCATACTTCCTGCAGTTAGAACAGCGATCAAACAGCCGGCAATAATAGCCCATCTCCAACCCAACCCAGTGAAATATTTCGCTATGACCTTCCAGTTATACCAGCCGTGAATACAGGCCGCTATAAGAAATAGTGAGGCCGCAGCAATGTGATGGCTTGCCAGGCCCGTATGCCTTGGGGATGATTCTCCGATCCCCGTAAATATTACCAGTCCGGCAGAAAAAATCATTAAAACTATTGAAATACGTCTCACTGCTTCACCTCCTCAGTCATCCTGTCCCTAATACGATAAGCAACTATGGCCTGCTGAGGACATGCTTTCACGCATTTCAGGCAGCCCTTGCATTTAGCAGCATTATCAATACGGGCATGTTTGTGGAAGAATAGGTCAACTTTGCCAATCACACCCCTGGGACACGATTCAACACATTTCCAGCAAGCACAGCACTGGTGTGCATTAAGATATATATACATGGTCGCGCCATGCCTCGTAATTGGATTATGCAGCCTCATGGTTATTCCTCCTGATTCCTAAGCGGATTTACTTGTGAAGGTCCTTGAACATATTCTGGTGTACTTTGACGGTTAATAAGTCCTTCAGGTTATCCAAGGCCCTGGACAGGTCTGCTAAATGCATTGATTTTCCATCGTGGAGCTCGTGGACCCTTAAATGCACAGTATTGGCAATGTTCCTTACTGCTTTTACGAACTGGCTGAAAACTTCCAGGTCATCTATTGTCAGTCCCTGGTCCATAAGCTCTTTGACCGTCCTGGCAACGCGGATATCGATATCATCGTAACGTTGATCGCCCGTTTTACCCACCGGATCTATTAGACCCAGTGCCTCTATTCTCTTCAGGGTTTTCCGTGATAACCCGGCGTCATTAGACAATTCAGCGAAGGAAACGCTTCTAGACCCACTTTCCTTTTCGGAAGGCTTAAATATATCCCCCATGATTTCCCTCATCTCCAGCAGGTGAGCGGGTTCCTGTCCTTCGCGCCTGGCCTTTAATATCAGCTTGATGACCGACAGGGGAAGGTACCGCTTGGACTGGAGCTCTTTGATGAACCGTATCTCTTCTATGCAGCGCGGGTCATAGTAGGCCATATTGCGGGAGGTGACGGCAGGAGAAGTTAATAATCCCTCTTTCACATAATAGTGGATAGTGGCTGAAGGAACACCGGCAACGCTGGCCAGTTCGCTGATCCGCAGTAATTCACCTTTTACTGGCCTGGCCCGTTTTAGTGCAACGGCCGAAGGTTTTTCATTTACCATATGCAAAGTATAAAGTGATACTTCATACTTTGTCAAGGCGGTAAAATACGATGACCAGGGCAGAGAACTACCACGAGTTTTTTGTCAGAGAACTGTCAGAGAGCTGTCAGATTATCGTCAAGCATAGGGCCGGTCGCCGGCGTATATTTGATAACGTGAAGATTTATAGGACCAGGGAGTCATAGAATGAAAAGAATCTTAATTCCGGTTCTTGTATTTATTATGGCAGTTGCTTCTGCCGTTAGTGTATTTTCGCCTGTGGAAGCGCAATCCTCTCCACCCAGCAATCCCGACACCAGCTGGCAGCCTCCGGAGGGAGGCACGGAATCCATTGCGCCTTCAGTAGGTGTGGAAACGTACAACCAATCATATCCGAATCTGCAGTTGACACCGTCGCCCAGCGTTCCCGTCGGGCTTCCAGGATCAATTGTCAACGCTTATCTTGTTAATAGCTACGGCCAGGTACTGTCTACCCTGCGGGGCAGAGATGTTTGTTATCTTATAGTATCCCTGAACGGGCCCGGGTACTTCTATCTTTGGGAATACTATCCTTCCGGCTCGCTGCCCTACGGGCACTGGCTCGTGTATAGGTGGTACAGACCTTCCGCCGGAATATGGAAGATCGGACCGTTCCAGGCAGAGGCCTGGGACACCAACGGGCGCTACGTATGGAAGATGTGGTACCAGTCGGACAGTTCTTTCTCGACGCGCTCACTTAGTTTCACATACACCAGGGGGTACTACTTGCCCGGTATTCCTGACCCAACGCCACAACCTGTGTACCAGCCTGTTATCAATTCTTTCACCACAAATATGACAACTATCGATCTGGGCCAGACCGCAACTTTGACCTGGACCACATCCAATGCCAGCAGCGTAACCATAACGCCGGACGTCGGAGCAGTAGGCACTTCCGGTTCAACTACCGTGAGCCCGGGAAGAACTACTACTTATACCCTTACCGCTACCGGCAACTCAGGCAGCCCGGTCACTTCCTCCGCAATAATTGCCGTCACTCCGAGGGTACCACCCACGTTTAATTCCAATCAGGCTACCATCCAGGCCGGCCAGGCAGCAACGCTTTCCTGGAACGCCCCATCTGCAACCAGCGTTACTGTCTCAGGGGCCGGCACGTTCAGTGCATCGGGCAGCACCCAGGTGACACCTGACAAAACAACCACTTATACACTCACTGCAAGTTATATTGACGGTGCAACACAAGCCGCCTATGTAACCGTTAATGTTGAGCGGCTCCCGTACCTGCTATACGGGCTGATAGGATTGCTGGCTCTCGGCGCCATCGTTATTACAGTTCTGCTGGTAACCAGGTCCAAAACAGCCTCTGCCGCACAAGAAAGCGGCGGAGCACGGCCTGCTGCCTCCACTATGCCGGCAGCTACGGTGGCATCTCCAACATCGTCATCAGCTACGATGCCGGTGGAGGCTCCACCGGCCAAGCTTACCATGCCGGACGGCACCGAATTACTTCTTGCGGGTAATAACCGCTCTTTTGGACGGCAGGACTTCGATAAATTCCTTGCTCCGGACAAGAGGTCATTCATCTCCAGGCAGCATGTTAACATCTGGTACGAGGATGATCAGTATTACATCGAGGACCGCAGCAGCACAAACGGCACCCGGGTCAATGGATCAGACATAAAAGGCGCCGGCAGGCACGCACTGGAAGACGGCGATGTAATCGAGCTCGCCGGCAAACTAAGTATTACGTTTAAGATATAGACTGCATCAGGAGGTGCAAAATGAATACAAAAAAACTCATATCCACACTGGCGGCGGCATTGGTTGTAAGCCTCATGCTGCTGCTTTCGGCAGCGCCTGCTTTCGCCGACAATCCCGTATTGCAATATGACTCCAATGGCAATTTGATAATACCTGGGCTGACAGTGACGACACCTGTCACCACAACTACTCAACCGGCTGCTCCTCCGCCTCCCCCGCCGGCAGCCGATACTGCGACCATCGCGCCTTCGTACACGATGACAACATCTACCCCTGCCGTACCACCTGCTGGTTCGACGCACACAAGAGTCTGGGCGTCTTCTACATTTTCCTCTTCGACTGCGGATATGGCAGGTTACTGGTCTTCAGATAATCATACCTCCCCACATCCATTCCCACACCCGTATACCTATCCGCATACTACGTGGCCCAATAACGGGTACTATCCGGGATATAATCCAGGCGTAACTTGGCCCAATTCATATTATTCGTGGTCAAGCGATTATCCGTACATAGGCACTTATTCATACCCTGCGGTTCCGGATTACCAGCAACCTCAGCCGGTCTATTATGCCCCTGTTATCAGTTCTTTCACAGCCAGTCCTAATTACATACAGGCTGGCCAGTTGGCGACCCTGTCATGGAACGTCAGCAACGCGGACCTGGTCAACATCTCTCCCTCTGTCGGGTCAGTTGCCGGCGCAGGCTCTTTTTCCGTGATCCCGGCATATACGACCACTTATACATTAACAGCCTCCAACAATCAGGGAAACGTCACTGCAACAACGACCGTGACGGTAGCACCCTACGCCAGTATATACGGTGGCACATATGGCACGGGCAGCACAGTCGTTCCCGGCACAACCGGCGCAGGAACCTATGCTGTCGGCAGCGCCGGCAGTGCTTTAAATACCAGCGGCGTGACTGCCGGTACTCCAACGACCCTCAATCTCTGGCTTATGTATGTGTTGCTCATCGGTTTGCTGGCAGTAGCTGCGGTCGTTATAATTGCGCTGCTTGTAAGGAAGCCGGCCGCCGCTCGTGCCGGGACTGGTTCCGTCGCCGGGACTAATTCAGTGGCAAGGTCGGTCACTGCAGCTTCAGCCACCGCACCTTCTTCTGCTCTGCCTGCCACTTCTACACCGGTGACTACCCCGGTCGAAGCAGGCCTTCCAGCCAAATTTGTGTCTCCCGGAGGGACAACCATGCCAGTTACAGGCAAACCATTAGGCCGCCGCGATTTTCAGGCGCTCATGCCGCCGGATAAGGCTGGACTGATCTCCAGACAGCACATACTGGTTACATACGAAAACAGCCAGTATTCGATAGAAGACCTGAACAGTACAAACGGCACAAAGCTGAACGGGTCCGAGATCCGTGGAACGGGCAAACATACAATAGAGAGCGGAGATGCGGTGGAACTTGCCGGCGTTTTTAACCTTACGTTTAAAGTCTAGATTCTAAAGATTGGGATCCGGCGTCCCGATGTACATCGGGACGCCGTTTTTTATACCTTTTAATGGGCCCTACTATCCTCGGTCCGTCGGGCATATGCATTTACCGATTACATATACTCTGCCGTTTTAGGCTACAAGCATACCGGCCGTTACTGTGGAGAGCTGCAAACTCTGCAGGGCAGCCGTTTATACAACTTCCATATCGCGGGTACATCAAACAGCGCTGCTCCTCATGTGGTCGCAATAGATTTGTAAACTTTTCTTCATAATTGACATATATTTGCAAACGTTTCATTATATAAACATATAGTAGAAATCTTCGGAAATAGTATAGAGAGTTTTATGTATATTGATCCTGGAACAGGCAGCCTGATTTTTCAAATCCTTATAGCCAGCAGTGTAGGCTTTATCTACCTAATTAAAACTCGATGGCTGAAAGTGAAATCCTTCTTTCAGCGCATCTTCTCCAGACCTGTCAAGAATGATGACTGATGCCGGGATAGCCGGATCCTTCAGAGATCCAAGCGGATTTCTTTTTGTCCGTGATGGTAAGCTGTACCGCCAGGTAAACTCCGTCTATAAAGACCATTACGACCGTTTAATCAATTCGGGACTATATGAAAACCTGCTAAAGAACGGACTGTTGGTCCCTCATGAAGAAGTAGACGTCGATTCCCACGTTTCGGAAAGCCCTTACAAGGTCATCAGGCCGGAACGGATAGAATTCATATCCTATCCGTATGAATGGTGTTTCAGCCAGTTAAAGGATGCAGCCCTGGCACTGTTGGAGATTCAAAGGGAGTCTCTTCGCCACGGCATGACTCTCAAAGACTGCCCGGCTTATAACATTCAGTTCAACAAAGGCAAACCTGTTCTTATCGATACTCTCTCGTTCGAGATATATACCCAGAACCAGCCGTGGAGCGGCTACCGCCAGTTTTGTCAGCACTTTTTGGCCCCGCTGGCATTAATGAGCTACAGGGACGTACGGTTGAACCAGCTTTCCAGGATTTATCTGGATGGCGTACCGTTGGACCTGGCTGCAAGGCTGCTGCCTGCTAAAGCACATCTTAACTTGAATTTATTGCTGCATATCTTCATGCATGCGGGAAGTCTAAAACGTTATGCAGACAGGGCGACTGACAAGAAAGCCCTTGTTAAACCAATCAACAAGAATTCCTTCGCCGGGCTGATTGACAGCCTGGACACGTGTATCAGGTCGCTAGCCTGGCGTCCAACCGGAAATGACTGGCATGGCTATTACTCGGATGATTCCTTATTCCCGGATGAGTACATGGATCGCAAGAAGCAGCTTGTTAGCGAGATGCTGGACAGGCTCAAACCCGCCAGTGTTTGGGATTTGGGGGCGAACACCGGAAGGTTCAGCAGGCTGGCAAGTGAAATGGGGATATTCACACTATCTCTGGATTCGGACCCCGCCTGTGTTGAAAGTAATTATAGCGCCGTCCGCAGATCGGGCGAGACACATATTCTCCCACTGGTAATTGATCTCACCAACCCGAGCCCCGGCATCGGGTGGGAGAACGATGAAAGGCCCGCTTTATGGCATCGGGGCCACGCCCAAACAGTGCTCGCCCTGGCCCTGGTCCATCACCTGGCTATTTCCAATAATCTGCCGCTGGACAGGATAGCCGACATTCTTCGGAAAAATTTGCGACTCCTTGATAATAGAATTTGTCCCCAAAAACGACCCGAATTCGCAAAGGCTCCTAACATCGCGGGCTGATATTTTCACCGGCTACACGCAAGAAATGTTTGAGAAGCGTTTCAGTCAGTTCTTCACAATTGCATATTCAACGCAGATCGCTAACTCCGGTCGTACACTATACCTGATGACAAAAGGAGCGCCTTAAGAAAAATGTTCGCACGACCTGTGCATCCGTTCCTGCTGGCGCTGTTCCCGGTCCTTTTTCTCTTTTCCAATAATATGGACATTGTGTCCGGCCGGGAATTGGCTGTGCCCCTTATTGTCAGCCTGACATTGGCAACACTGGTGTTCTTTAGTTTTAGACTAATAACAAGAAACTACAAAAAGGCCGGGCTCATCACTTCAGGGTTCCTGCTTCTCTTTTTCCTGTACGGGGCTGTACGCGATATTATCTTCTCTCCGAATGCCGAATCATCATTAATCATAAATGCTGCGATGGTGGCCGTATGGACGATAATCTTCGTGTTATTTGCCATGGCAATAGCCCGCGCACGCGGCGGTCTGGATTCGGCCACCAAGTTTATGAATATCGTTGCGCTGGCCCTGCTGGTGCTCACGCAAATTGGTATCGGAGTAAATTATTCGAAAGCGGTTGAATTGGCATCCCGAGAAAAGGCCGAGGCAGCGGATGTATCTTCTTTAACAGCATCAGATTCCAGGCCGGACATCTATTACATTATTCTCGATAGATATGGACGCCAGGATGCCCTGAAAGAATCTTTCAACTACAACAATAGTAAGTTTGTAAGCTATTTGGGGGACAAGGGATTTTACGTAGCCGGGGACAGCTCCAGCAACTACAGTGATACTGAACATAGCCTGCCAAGCAGCCTGAATATGCGGTATCTGACGGACGAGGACGAAATTGAGCAGGGCGTCCTTTTGAGCATGTGGAGGAATAACAGGGTGATGGCATCGCTCCGGTCAATCGGCTACCGCGACATATTTATTGATGGAGACCTGCGATTCAAGGACATGAAAAAATATGCGCAGGTCTTCTCATATTCAGGCGTGTTCGGAATGCCCTCCGGACCATTTGAAGAAGCCCTCTGCGATATGACAGTCCTATCGCCTTTCTCCAGGCTGTTAAGCGGACATGGAGCGGCCGTTTCTTATGCCCTGAACACAATCCCAAATATCAGTGATAACGGCAGTCCAAAATTTGTTTACGCTCATATAATCTGCCCGCATCCTCCGTATATTTTCAATGCGGGGGGCGAGGACAAGTTTAAATTGTTTCAAGATAACACTGATGATGAAACCGGTTACCCGTCGAATCTCGATTTCATCAATGGGCAAATCCGCACAGTCATTGACAAGCTGCTTTCAAAAAGTCGCAAGCCGATTATAATCCTCCAGGGCGACCATTTTATGAACTTTAACGGACAGGAGCACATATATCAGATATTAAATGCCTATTATTTCCCCGATAAAAACTACAGCAAGCTGTATGAAAACATAAGCCCCGTTAATACATTCAGAATAATATTCGATCTCTACTTCAAGGGCGATTACGACACGCTGCAGGACATAAGCTACTATTGGGACGCTCAAAGCAATTCTTTCGTTGAGTACACCGAACAGCAGTAGGCCGCTCCTGCCGCACCTATTTCAAACCGGCCTGCCTAAACCCGGATTTCTCCCGGTTTAATGTGATCCACATCCTCTTCCATCAACTTGAGGACCCGGCCATTCAGCACTCTCTTCATCTCCCCGACTATTTGCCTTCCCTTGTTAAGGCTGCCGGCAAAAGCCATGACCTTATTCATAAGTTCAGCATTGTCGTACGCTTCCACAACCACTTGATTGGCCGCACACTCCGCGCCGGTAAAGCGTCTTCCCGTCAGCACCACATCCTCAACCATGTACATTGGCATGACACCCTGGAGCAGCGCACTGGTACCAGGAAGGATTGGATAGCCCCTGTCTACAACCGGGATGCAAAAGAAGCCCCTGTCCGACCTCATGAAACGAAAATCGAAACACAGACTGAGAACGGCCCCACCTCCAAAGACATGGCCGTTCAGTGCGGCGACAGTGACCAGAGGACATGCCAGCAGACGTTTGCGAAGCTCAAGGTCTTTCTGCAAAAACTTCGTGACAGATTCTCTGTCTCCTGCCGCAAACCGTGCGCTGACCCAATCAATATCAAACCCATTTGACCATATCTTGTCGTGCCCGGATGTCACCACCAGTGTTAAGGCGTCCGTTTCCCGCTCGATTCTGTCCAGCATTTCCAGGAGACAGCCGCACATGTTGAGGTTGAGCTTATTGTCGTCCTCTCCCATAGTTACGACGGCCACACGGCCGTCCAGCTTCAAATTAAGCCTGGCCATTATTATTAATTCACCCGGACAAAAGCTTATAGCAAAAGTGAATGGATTTCCACTCCCTTTCGACCGGTGGAGCGGACGCGCCCATTTCTACCTGCCCTTATATGCCGGTTTTCTTTTCTCCAGGAATGCCCTGGAGCCCTCCTTCTGGTCTTCCGTGCCGAAGCAGAGAGCAAAAAGTTCGCGCTCGCACCCCAACCCCACAGTTAACGGCGTATCAAGTGACTTATTTACCGCCATCTTGGCCAGCTTCAATATGGCAGGGCTGTTCTTCAAAAAGTCCTGTATTAGTTTCTCTGTAGCTTCGATGAGCTTGTCACGCGGGACGACCTGGTTGATCATCCCCATGCTGAGTGCTTCAGCCGCAGTGATACTGCGACCGCTGAAGATCAGCTCCTTGGCCTTTTTGTCGCCTATGAGCCTCGGCAGCACCTGAGTGCCTCCACCACCCGGTATAACGCCAATGCGTATCTCAGGCTGACCGAATTGCGCAGTATCCGCTGCGATAACGCAGTCACAAGCCAGAACAAGCTCGCAACCGCCTCCCAGGGCCAGGCCGTTTACTGCAGCTACTACCGGTTTGGGCACTTCCCTGATCACGTCATAAGGTCGCCTTATCCACTTCGTCCTTACATAGTCGTCCGGGAACCGTTTGGGGAACTCGCTTATGTCGGCCCCCGCACTGAACGCCTTGTCGCCCGCGCCGGTGATCGCAATGGCATAAACCTCGTCGTCCCTGCCGGCCTGCTCAACAGCAGCGACAAGTTCGCTGCGGAGCGGGTCATTCTGGGCATTCAGCACTTCAGGTCGGTTCAGAGTAATCCATGCCACATTACCTTTTTTCTCATAGAGGATGGTTTTGAATTCGGTGGTCATAATCTTCTCCTCTCGAATGCGTCATTTTCACCATTTGGAAAGTACATCTTTATAGAAATCGTACATACCCTTTTTCCCGGGGCCGCCTGTATATCCGGCCCGGACCATCATCCGCACCAGCGGGTGCAATCGCCCTTTTTCGGAGCCAAGCTCCCGGATGGCATCTTCCTCAGAAGACGCTCTCAGCGCCCAGCCTCCCGTCATATCGGACAATTCGAGCGGCCCCATGGGCAGGTTATATCCAAGCTTGAGCGCTTTGTCTATGTCTGCAGGCGAGGCCACACGCTCCCATACCATCTGCGTCGCTTCACTGGTAAGCCCCGGTATGCACGGTTAGCCAAAATCCGTAGCTAAAATCACGGCATATCACTGGCTCTTTACCAAGCTTAACTGACAGCGCGCTGATCACACCAGCCGTCTCTTCAGAAGTCCTGGCTCCCATCACCACTTCAACCAGTTTCATAATAGACACGGGATTGAAAAAATGCATGCCGACAACCTTTTCCGGTTTCCCGGTGACTGATGCCATGTCAGTTATATTCAGATATGACGTATTGGATGCCAGCACAGCATCCGGCTTCGACGACGCGTCGAGTTTCTTGAAAATGTCTTTTTTCAAAGCAAGGTTTTCTATCACTGCCTCAATAACGAAGTCGGCGCCTTTGACGGCTTCCTCCACAGTCGCAAATCCCTTTATCCCGGCCATCAGGCCTTTCTTATCATCTGCTGACATCTTGCCCTTGGCGACAAAGAATTTTTCGAGCCTGCCGTCAATTGCCCCCAACCCCTTGTTCACCAGGTCCGTGTTGATATCCATGAGGTTTACCTTAAAACCCCCCAGGCGAACCATAATCTCGGCGATCTGGTTACCCATCCCTCCTGCTCCAACGACTGCAACTGTCTTGATGTTGTTGATTTTTTCCTCGATGCTCATAGAAATCCTCCCTTTGTATTTTTGGTCAAGCGATTGATATAATTGACGGCGATTATACCACGCGAACGACATGGTTTCACAGCAGATACGCATGACTTGATAGATTATTGATCCGCAATCATTAAACAAACCTGATTTCTTAATTTAAAGGAGAGAAGAATGGATTTCGATCTGACTGAAGAACAAAAGATGCTAAAGGGCGCTATTCATAGCTTCGCTGAAAAAGAGATCGCACCGCTGGTAGAAGAAGCGGAAAAGACATGCGTTTTTCCTATAAAGCTGTTCTCGCACATGGGGGACCTGGGTTATTTGTGCCTCAGTTATTCTCCTGAATACGGGGCGGCGGGCATGGGCAAACTGGGAGAGTGTATCGCCGTTGAAGAAGTCGCCTATTACTCGGTCGGATTTGCCGCTGCCACCATGGTGCAGGGAGGCATCGGAACGGCAGCTATCTACAAGCACGGCACCGAAGAACAAAAGCAAAAGTTCCTCGCTCCCGCAATCAAGGGGCGCAAAATAGCGTCTTTCGGCCTGACCGAGCCCAACGCAGGTTCCGATGCTGCCTCACTGCAGACTACTGCTACAAAAAAGGATGGCAAATACTATCTTAATGGGACCAAGATCTTCATAACCAACGGAACAATCTGCGACTTTGTGGTCACCGCGGCTTATACCGATAAGAGCAAGGGTGCTAAAGGCGGCATGAGCCTGTTCATAGTTGAGAAAGATACACCCGGGTTCACGCGTTCGAAACTTCATAAATTCTGCTCACGCTCGAGTGAGACAGCTGAATTGATATTTGAAGATTGTCCCGTGCCTGCAGCGAATATGATCGGCGAGGAAGGCAAGGGATTTTCCTATGTAATTGAGTCGCTGATGGGCGGCAGGATTTCCCACGCGGCCCGCAGCCTGGGGCTTGCACGCGCCGCCTATGATAATGCCCTGGCCTATGCCAACGACCGTGTACAGTTCGGCCAGACAATCGGCAGCTTCCAGGCCAATGCTTTTAAACTGGCACGCATGGCCATGGAGATCGAGGCCGCCAGGTGGATGATTTACCGTGCGGCATGGCTTTTTGATAACGGAAGACCCCATCTGAGGGAAGCTGCCATGGCAAAACTATTTGCCAGCGAAGCAGCAATACACACGACTGTTGAAGCGCTCCAAATAAACGGCGGCTATGGCCTGATGGAGGACTCTATCGCCCAACGCTACTTCCGGGACGCCCGTCTTGGGACCGTCACCGAGGGTACATCTGAGATTCAATTACGCGTTATTGCACGTGAAATAGGGGTCAAGTAAGCATTAATTTCATACCTGTTCAGTCGGACCTTTGCCAGTCAGCGGGTGATTTATTTCGCAAATATAACTACGTTCGTATGGAGGGTTAGATGAGCAAAATAGTGATTACCAGTGCCGTCCGTTCCGCAATCGGTAATTTCGGCGGCGCCCTGCGGACCATTCCGGCCTATGACATTGCCGCCCCTGTCCTTAATGAGACCGTGAAAAGGTCCAACCTGGAACCAAAGTCCATCGACGCGGTAATCATGGCGCAAAATTACCAGAGCGGCGAATATGTGAACATCGCCCGTATGTCGTTACTAAAGGCGGGATGGCCAGTTGAGACAGTCGGATTGACGATCGACCGACGCTGCCCCGGCGGGCTGGATGCCATTGCAATGGCCACCATGATGATTCAGACGGGAAATGCCTCAATCATGGCGGCGGGCGGTGTGGAGAGCATGAGCACAACAGAGTTTTACCTGAAGGGGGACATAAGATGGGGTGTGGGCGGGACCGGCGATATGCCCAAGGGGCATGGCAGCCTGTCCACATGGTCAATGCCCATGTATGATAGGATGCTGCGCGGCAGAGTGATGTCGCAGCCCCAGGAAAGATTCGGAGTATTACAGTCGATGATGACATGGGCTGAAGCTGCTGCCAAAGAGCACGGCCTCACCAGGACGGAAGTAGACGAATGGGCCATGATCAGCAATCAGCGGGCCTGCGCTGCCATTGAATCCGGAAAATTCAAGGAAGAGATCACTCCTATTCCTGTACCGCAGGGAAAAGGCGAGCCATTGTTGTTCTGCCTGGACGAGCGGCCCAGGAAGGATACGAGCATGGACACGCTGGCTAAGCTAAAGCCGGTCATGGGCGGCGTGTGTACTGCGGCCAACTCATCCGGCGAGAACGACGGGGCCGCGGCCTGCGTACTGATGACGGAGGAGAAGGCCAAAAGCCTGGATCTGAAACCCCTGGTTTCTGTCAAAGGCTTCGCATTTAGCGGAGCTGACCCGCGGATGGCATGGAAATCTGTGACTGAGGCCGTTAATCTGGCCCTGAAAAAGACCGGGCTTACGCTTGGACAAATTGACCTTATTGAAATTCACGAAGCTTTCAGCGCCCAGATACTGGCCAACTTTAAGGAACTTGCCATAACCGGTAAAGACCGTGACCGCGTCAACGTCAACGGCTCATGCATAGCCCTGGGACACCCGCTGGGAGCAACAGGGGCTCGCATTCTGACAACACTCTCTAACGAAATGCATCGAAGGGACGCAAAGCTCGGGCTCATCGCCATCTGCGGTGGAGGGGGTATGGGCATATGCGGCATTTTTGAGAAGGCGTAGTATAATATAGGTCAAAGTTGGAGCAGACCAGATAAGATTTGACCAAATGAAATACTACGACTATATCATTGTTGGAAGCGGCATTGCGGGTTTATACAGCGCACTGTTGGCTAAAGACTATGGCAGCGTGCTGATAATTACCAAGGGCGGCATTGAAGACTGCAATACACGCTACGCCCAGGGAGGAATTGCCGCCGCAATAGGCAAAAATGACTCGGCTGAACTTCATTATAACGACACGATCAAGGCAGGAGCCGGTTTGTGTAACCCGGAAGCAGTTAAAATTCTGACTACCGAGGCGCCCGACCGTATATCAGACCTGATAAGGTTCGGTGTGCCGTTCGACACGCTTGAAGGAGAGATCGCCCTCACCAGAGAAGCAGCCCACAGCGTTCCTCGCATCGTGCATGCTGGGGGAGACGCAACCGGCGAATATATCGAGTCTACCTTAAGTGAACAGGTCCTGATCTCAGGGATTAATGTGCTCGAATACTGCCTGGCAACGGAAATCGTAATCGAGGGAGGCGAGGTCAAAGGCATAAAAGCAACGGATTTTCGCAGCGGCCTGAATGAGGAATACGGGTGCGGGTTCGTCATCCTGGCTTCGGGAGGATCGGGACGTCTATATAAATACACCACCAATTCTGATACTGCGACCGGAGACGGTATTGCCCTGGCTTACCGGGCAGGTGCGGAAATCACCGATATGGAATTTTTCCAGTTCCACCCCACTGCCCTCCGGCTTCCCGGCGTTTGGCCGTTCCTGATTACTGAGGCGGTGAGGGGCGAAGGCGGCATATTACGCAATGTAGAAGGTTATCGGTTTATGCCGGATTATACCCCGGCAGGTGAATTGGCCCCCAGGGACATAGTGGCCCGCAGCATACTCTTTGAAATGAGAAAAACCGGAAGCGACCGCGTATTTCTCGATGTCACCCACATACCGCCCGTCACGGTTACCACCAGGTTCCCGCACATTTACCGGTTTTGCCTCGACCATGGCCTGGATATCTGCAAAGGCCTTATCCCCGTGGCGCCGGCCGCCCATTATCTAATGGGCGGGGTCAAGGTCAATACCTGGGGAGAAACCAATATCAGCGGCCTCTTCGCAGCAGGCGAAACAGCCTGCACAGGGGTGCATGGCGCCAACAGGCTCGCATCAAATTCTTTGCTGGAAGTTATAGTTTTTAGCAAACGTATCATAGAAAAAACACAAATGCCCAAACAACAGCCTCGGACGACTTCGGTATCGTCACCTGACTATCACCGTTTGTCCGCCGCTGCAGCCACGGAGGATATCCCCGTTCTGAACCTGCCCAACCTGCAGTCAATGTTGTGGGATGAGGTCGGAATTGTTCGATCCGGAGACGGACTAAAACGCGCGGCGGGAATTTTAGCCGTATGGCAGAATATACTGCCCCAGCCGACAGACCGCCCATCGTACGAGTTAAACGCTCTTGTCGTGAATGCTCGCCTTGTCACGGAAGCTGCGCTTCTCAGGGAAGAAAGCCGAGGAGCGCATTACCGTACCGATTTCCTCGAACCTTCGGCGGAATGGCAGCGGCATACAGTTTTTCAAAATATGCAATAGAAATACAAAGGGATCAAGGGAAAGCAAATGACCGCCAGGAAGAAAACAAAAGCAATTGCCAAACGTGACCACAAAGATGAACGCCTGCAACAAATTGTCAGAACGGCTGCAGGACTGTTCTTTAAGAATGGTTATGCACAAACAACAACGCGCCAGATAGCTGACGCCTGCGGAATCAGCCAGGGGAATCTATATTACTACATCAAATCCAAGGAAGGCTTTTTTGACCTCTTTGTGGATATGACAACCGAAATGTTCAGGGCATATGATCGGGAAATTAGCAGGCAACTGCCCCGCATATCCTGCAGCAAGGCGCTGAAAATGAAAATTCACGAAGCCCTCCTCGTGCAGGATGCCATCCAGGACATGATGATGTTCTGGTACCGCGAATCCGGTACCATGAGTCGTGAGCACCTGGACCAGGTAATAGAAATGGAATATGCAGCCAACGAGCTGCTTACCAAGATTATCGAGGCGGGCTGTAAAAAGGGAGAGTTTCACACGGATGATCCCGAACTGGCCGCTTACCACATTACAATGTTGGAACATATGTGGTGCCTGAAACGGTGGCACCTGAGAAAACGTTACACACTGGAAGAATATATTAAGAAATGCCAGGATGCCGCTCTGGGTATCGTGGGCGCCACTGATAAAGGTTCAACGGACAAGAGAAAACGATCGGCCAGGACAATACACAACAATTCATGACTAGGTTGATCTTTTTCTCACCTTCTACATCAATATTTTGCGATATCCGTTAGCCGCCTTTTCACAACATCCGACACTCGTCTGCGCCGGCATGGAATGTTTCACTTTAAAAAACAACTTTGCCATTGATTATTACAGTCTCGATTCCAGTTGGTGTCAGATCAGGATTTTCATCAAATACGACCATATCCGCGTGATACCCGGTCTTAATCTGTTCCCGCTCTTTTATTCCGTGCCTGCCGGATCGAGAAATTTAGCAGTAATCTATTTGGTCACGTTCAAATGTCGGTGGTGATGGATGCCATACTGGCACCGTGACTATATAAAATCCTTTCTTTGCGAAAAGCCTAAGCCCAGCTCTGATTTCTGGTGAGTCACTTTTGCCTGTTTTTTCGGTCGGCAAGATGATTCTTGCCCAAGGTAGTCTCCTCAATGCCCGTTCCACTTGCCCTATTTTATCCATATATGTGACTTAATTCAATGACTGTCATGCGCAAGGGTATTCCCTAAAAAGAGGCGAAGTCTGCCAATTGTTGATAAATGTCTTCCATTTTTCACACTGTAATATATTCACTAAACAGTTAACGTTGACAGAATTTTAGACCATCAACAGACGGCCTATACAAATATTGACATACGCGCAAACATGTACTATAGTACTATACTGTAGTATTTGATTGAGAGGCCGGCGGTTATTCGGATTAGTGTTCACCACAGTAACCTGTCCTGTATTTGGCATACTTGCGATAAAGCTTCCGGTTTTCAATAGGGTTGGCAAGTATTACGTTGTCACAAATGATGTAATGCCATAAGAGAGGAATAAGACATGAAAATAGATTGAATTGAATGAATCATATATCGGGAACATTCAATTTGAGGGGCAAGAATTAAAGGAGGTTAGAACAAATATTCCAATGAGCAAAGTCATTTTTGTTTCACTTTGTATGGTATTGCTGATCTTGTCTGTCTACCCGGCATGTTCACAGCCGGTACAACCTGCTACGCCAGCTAAAGCGGCAACACCGGCGGAAGCCCCTAAAGCACCCACAGCTAACCCAGTATCTACTATAGTACCATCTGCTCAACCGCAGCAACCCGTTGCACAACCGCCACAACCTGTTGAGAAACCTACATCTTTCCAATCAGTATTATACTCGGATGATAAATATGGTTACTCCATCAAATACCCCAAGGGATGGATTAAAAAAGACGTATCAGGCGATATTATATTCTGGGTAATGAAAACTGAAGTTATGACCGCCGATTCTGTGTATATCCGTGTTATCCCTAAGACGGCTGACTATGTTAAGGCAATCAAAGAGTCTTTGAATCTGTACCCGGGTTTACAGGGATTTATCATTAGCCCCAAGCTTGATTCCAGTGGAGCGACTGCTACCAGCAGTAACACATCTGCTTATGAGGCCAAGCTGACAGTGACAGTTTCAACTTACACATTACGTATTTATGGCCTGGCCGTGGATAAAGGAGATAATACAATAGTAGTTATCGGCTTAACAGCAGGTGAAGGAAATCAAATAGACTTGCTGAAGGAGATAGCACAGACAATTACATTTAAGTAGATCTCATAATTGAATCGATAGTGCTCCCCACAGACCAACATTTTCTTACACCATTAATGCTAGCGGTGAGTCATTTCGGAAGGAGCGTGCCCTGGCCTACGAGATGGCCGTGCTGGGCACCGTACTTGAGGAAATCGATAAAAAGGTACGGCAGGTTTTTATAGATGCCGGCTATGCGGACAATATCATTCACCGCATGGGTCGTGGTTTCGGTATCACCGGCCATGAGGACCCGTTCCTGGCGCTGGGTGACAGGAGGAAACTGGCGCCTGGCATGATAATAAGCATAGAGCCTGGCATCTATTTCAATGGGAAAGGGGGCTACCGCCATTCAGATACCGTGCTGATTACAGATACGGGCAATATTCAATTGACTACAGCTCCCGAATCCATCGAAGCGCTGACGTTCCACTAGTTGAATAAAAAGTGCAGAGCAGATATCCTCATGGGTAACTAAGGGGTAAAAACTATATTGAAACTCACAACACTACTGAGACTGCAGATCGTTTACGTTATCCTGGGCCTTGCTTACAATTGTCTCAACGTGTATTTCATGGCCACAGGGAAAACTCCTATGGTATCCGCACAACCCCTGCCGGGAATCATTGCCATGGTAGTCTACGGGCTGTTCCTTATCCCTGGCTACCTGCGCAAGCTTTTCCTCTACAGGATACTCATGGGCATCGCCATCGTGGTAATGGGATATGGCGGGGTGGTTGCGAACATTATAAATATCTTCACGCGGCCTGAATTGTATAGTTCGATCCTGGCCTGGGCAGCCGCGGTGGGTATTAACGTTTTCGGGCTGGTGTTGAATATCATTGCAGTATTTGGAAAATTCAAAACGGCAACGTCATGACCATAGACCCCTTAATAGCAGTTAGTCACTTAAGGAGGAGACATGAATTTTAAATCCAAAACATCGCAGCCAAAACAATATGCCTGGTAATAGCGCTGGTAATGCTGTGCACTTCTACAATTTCATGCTCTCCACAGAGCCTGAATACTTCGGAGTATACACTCACTCGTACGGTTATACAGCAGCCGGTCGACCATAACAATCCGGGAAGCGGCACTTTCGATGAGAGGGTCGATATAATTGTACCTGCCGGAGCCTCTCTTTCATCGCCCGTATTCTTTGAGTTGGGATTAGAGAACACTATTGATGGTTGGTTAACTATGATATACAAGGCATACGGGTCGCCGAGAGATGTTATTTTCATTATGGCTGAGCATAGAGGGTATGGTCAGAGTATAACTGCCGATGCAGATCAGTCCGTTCCCACATATGTCCGCATCGACCAGGCCCTGGCTGACTATCATCAGCTTATACAGCAGTACAAGACAAAATATACAGGCCCATGGATGGCGGTCGGGCACAGCTACGGAGGCGGTCTGGTCATTAATTTTGCTGCCGCATATCCGGATGATGCGAAGGTGATTCTCAGTTCCGGCGGTGTGGTGGATTGGCCATTTACCATGGATGCTTATGACAGGCAAGTGCGTATTACGATGGGAGACGAGACATATCAGCGGCTTGTGGCCCATGTCAAGAACCTGGAGCCCAAGCAATTATTCGATCAGAATTGGATGGATAGGGAGTTGCTGACGGCTGTTATACATGGCATGACCCAGGATGGCCAATATAGGTCCCTTCTGCCTGTTTTTAAATTTTGTGCCGCTCTGCCGACGTCATCATTCCTGGGCATTTTACATGCCTTGGATAGCATAGTGGCTAAGAATGAGGCATGGAAATACGCCGTATCAAATTCGAAAAAGACGCTGACGCACGATGAAGCGATGACGGGCGATTTCAGATGGCGGGTCTGGCGCTACCAACAATGCGCAGAGATGGGAATATTCGAGGTCTCTTCGCAGCCCGGAGGAGTCTTTACCAGGAGTCGCGACGATTTCTACGCCGAGAGTAAGGCGCTGTTCGGTGAGGAACCTAAATCAGCCGTCAATGCCGCATGGTCTCCCCGGTCTATGCTGGATAAATTGACCGTTCCTCTCGTGTATGTGGGTGGTGGTATGGACCCCTGGATGGGTCTGGGCATATCCAAGGACTATGTCATAAAGAACGGGAAATATTTTTATCGCCCGGAGGATCAGCATTGCCCGGATTTTATCGATGTCCAATTGAGTAAACAGGTTATCGCACAAATGCTGAAATATGCCAGGGGTGAGAAATAAACTATTTTCTACGATAGAAACATGAAACTGACAACGCTACTGAGATTGCAGATCGTTTACGTTATCCTGGGCCTTGCTTACAATTGTCTCAACGTGTATTTCATGGCCACAGGGAAAACTTCTATGGTATCCGCACAACCGCTGCCGGGAATCATTGCCATGGTAGTCTACGGGCTGTTCCTTATCCCTGGCTACCTGCGCAAGCTTTTCCTCTACAGGACCCCTTAATATCAATTAGTAACTTAAGGAGGAGACTTGAATTCCAAATCCAAAAACATTGCAGCCAAAACAATGTGCCTGGTAATAGCGCTGGTAATGCTGTGCACTTCCGCAATTTCGTGCTCTCCGCAGAGCCCAAATACCTCGGAGTATACATTCACTCGTACGGTTATACAGCAGCCGGTCGACCATAACAATCCGGGAAGCGGCACTTTTAATGAGAGAGTGGACATACTCGTTCCTGCCGGAGCCTCTCTTTCATCGCCCGTATTCTTTGGAATGGAGATGACTTTTGACGGTTGGTTGCTTACGCAATATAAGGCACATGGGTCGCCTAAAGATATTATCTTCATTATGGCTGAGCATAGAGGGTATGGTCAGAGTATAACTGCCGATGCAGATCAATCCGTTCCCACATATGTCCGTATCGACCAGGCTCTGGCTGACTATCATCAGCTTATACAGCAGTACAAGACAAAATATACGGGGCCGTGGATGGCAGCCGGGCAGAGCTACGGCGGCGGCCTGGTCATCAACTTTGCTGCCACATATCCGGATGACGTGAAGGTGATTCTCAGTTCCGGCGGTGTGGTGGATTGGCCGTTCACCATGGATGCCTACGATAAACAAGTTCGCATCACGATGGGTGACGAGACTTATCAACGGCTTGCGGCCCATGTCAAGAACCTGGAGCCCAAACAATTATTCGATCAGAATTGGATGGATAGGGAGTTGCTGATTGCTTTCATTCACGGCATGACACAGTATGCCCAGTATAAGCCGTTATTGCCCCTTTTCAAGTTCTGCGTTGCACTTCCCACACCGGTGCTGATCGGTATATTGCATATGCTTGATAGTACGGTCACCGGGGGTCTCGGCTGGAAATATGCCGTAGGTAACTCCAAAAAGACACTGACTCATGATGAAGCGATGACCGGAAAGTTCGACTGGAGGGTCTGGCGTTACGAGCAGTGCATGGAGACCGGCATTTTCGAGGTTTCCGCCCAGCCGGGTGGGGTGTTTACCAGGAGTCGCGACGATTTCTACGCCGAGAGTAAGGCGCTGTTCGGTGAGGAACCTAAATCAGCCGTCAATGCCGCATGGTCTCCCCGGTCTATGCTGGATAAATTGACCGTTCCTCTTGTGTATGTGGGCGGTGGTATGGACCCCTGGATGGGTCTGGGCATATCCAAGGACTATGTCATAAAAAATGGGAAATACTTTTATGTCCCGGAGGGTCAGCATTGCCCGGATATGAACGATATCCAACTGGGTCAACAGGTTATCGCACAAATGCTGAAATATGCGAGGGGGGAGAACTAGACTTATTTCTGTGGGAAGAACTGGAGAAAGCGCACCTGCATAATGGCCCCAGTCTCCACTTCTATTGGGGATTATCGTTCGCCTCCAGGCCAAACCCTGGTTAAAGCGTGCATAGCCCCTGATTGATTGTACCCGGGTACCCGGAATGTTTCTGGTGGCCGGTGGGTTACTGATGGCCTCAATACTAACGCACTTTGGCCTTCCAGCCGAGAATAAGAGGAAACCACAGAGCGCAGGCCAACCCTTTGATAACGCAGTAGCCAAAGAAATAAAAGGTGCGGTGGACGGCCACTACGCAACGTGATATTCAAGCATTATTATAAGCAGGTCGCTATTTATATAACCCTTGCCGCAGAATCTGGACTAAATGCTCACCCTTTTTTTCAATATCGAATCTATTACCCGGCAGACTCCAACTGAATACCAATCCGCGGATACTGTACAACAATATTTCAGCGATCTGTCCTGGCAAGAGATCGTCCCTTATTTCACCGCATGATTGTCCTTCGCGGATCAACTCTTCAAGCACATAGTAAAGCTCTCTTTTGTTCGGAATTGATATTGGCGCTTTATCCATATTAGATACGCGCACAGCGTAGCTCATTCTGACTAACTTCTTCGTGAAACCTTCCTGGTATTTCATGACTAACCGTATGTACTCTAATACCTTATCCACACCTGGTTTCATGTTTAATACTTGGGAAAGCAGCTCAGTTTTGTAGACATTATCGTATGATGCCATTTTTTCCAGGACAATTTGGTCCTTCGACTTAAAATGCCCGTAAAAGGCGCCTTTAGTGACCCCGACTTTCTTGCAAATTTCGTCAATGCTCACATCATCATAGCCTTTGCTTTCAAACAAGGCAGCAGCAGTGTCAAATAACTTTTTTCTTAAGGTAATTGCGCGCTTTCGACGAACAACAAAATTCTTTTTACGCATATTACAGCTCCTAATTATTATATTAACATTTTTCCGCAGATATGTCCGAAGCAGGTTGTCTGACCCATCAAAGCCAAATCCACATTATTGACATACGATTATTCCGGTAGTAGTATTATACCATGGTATTCTACTTTGGTATATTTGTCTAGAAACGGGGCAATGAAGGGGAAGAAATAACTACCTTTTTTAGGAGACCAAGGAGGAAAATGCAAATTGTAGAACAGCTAACCCGATCTCTTGGCAGAGAACTTTACAACTCCGTTCAAAAGACGACCCCTTCAATGGCCACAACTTATTGGTGGAAACAGAAGGCCATCATGTGGTTTGCAGATGATGAGAATTTGAGAACCCAGATGCTCAGGTTTGTCGACGTTTTTCCTGTATTGCGCACGACGCAGGAAAAACGGGAGCACATGAAAGAATACCTGTTTCAAGGCGTACGTCGGCCCCCCTTTCTTTTCCAAATGGGAGACGTAATGTGCAAACTGGGCTTGGGTGCCGAATTAGTAACGGCAATTGCCGGCCTGGGCGTAAAAATCATGGGACAACATTTTGTGGTCGGAGCAACCCCAAAAGAGGTCTTAAAGGCAGTTAAGGACTTGCAAAAAGAGGGTTCTGGCTATACACTGGATGTCCTCGGTGAAGCGGTCCTTAGTGAATCCGAAGCCGATAAGCATATGGAAAAATATATTTCGTTTATTGAGCGGCTCTACACGCTGGGATGTTCGCCGATCAACCTTTCGCTGAAGCTTTCCGCCCTTTATTCCCAGTTCGATCCACTTAATATTGAAGGCTGTGAAGAAGCGAAGAACCGGCTCAGAAAGATACTTAGAGCAGCCAACTCCAGGGGAGCTTCAGTGACTATTGACGCCGAACAGTTGGCCTATCGTGCAATGGTCTTAAGAATTTTCATGGACATATTTAAGGAAGAAGAGTTTAAAGAATTCAAGAATGCCGGCATTGCCATGCATACTTATTTTTTAGATTCAGAAGCAAGGATAGAAGAGGTCATCCAGTGGGCCAGGACCCGGCGTACTCCCATTATGATGCGTCTGGTCAAAGGAGCCTATTGGGACTGGGAAGTTATCGCAGCTAAACAAAAAGGGTTGCCCATCCCCGTGTATCAAGAAAAATGGCAAACCGACATGAGCTATGAAAGATGTACCCGCCTCGTGCTGGAGAATAGTGATGTTGTTCATTTGGCTGTTGCTTCTCACAACTTCCGTACAATTGCTCAGGCCATGGCCAATTTCGAGTTTTTGGGTATTGCCCCGGGAAAACTCGAATTTCAGGTCTTGATGGGCATGGGAGACCATTTAAAGAAGGCGATTCTTGGGATGGGGTATCCCGTTACTGTCTATGTGCCATCGGGAGAGCTTTTACCGGGCATGGCATTCCTGGTCAGAAGAATCATCGAAAATACCTCTCAGACCGGTTTCCTCTTTTTAAGCATGGGAGAACGCGTTCCTGTAGAGGAACTGATTGAGAATCCCCACGCAGCCGCTGTATAGGAATGCCGTAGCAGAAACTAATATTTTTTCGACCATTAAAGCAAAAGGAGTGAATAATGACAACAGCAATGCCTACGTTCCGGAATGAGCCTGACATTGATTGGTCTTTGGCCGAAAATCGAACGAAAATGAAAAATGCGCTTGCCCAGGTGAGAAAAGAACTGGGTAATAATTATCCTTTAATCATTAACGGGAAACCCGTTAAGACAAAGGATACCATTGTCTCGGTGAATCCCGCTAAAGCGAGTGAAATTATTGGGACCGTGGCAAAGGCTGATGAGAATTTGGCCAACCAGGCAATTGAAGCGGCCCAGAAAGCCTGGGAATTGTGGCGACAACTTCCTTCAAGTCAGAGGGCCGGCTACCTTTTTAAGGCCGCCGAATTAATGCGCCATCAATATTTCGAATTGATTGCATGGGGAGTACTCGAAGCGGGAAAAACCTGGCGGGAGTCTGAAAAGGATTTGGCCGAGGCAATTGACTTTCTTGAATATTATGGAAGAGAGATGATTTTGCTTGGTGAGATACGCGTAACCGAACCCCAGATTCCTGCTGAGTCTAACATTGCCAACTATATGCCCAGAGGTATCTGTCTGGTTGTTGGTATCTGGAATTTCCCATGGGCAATCAATACAGGAATGATTGCCGCCAGCATTGTTTCCGGAAACACAGCCATTTTCAAGCCGGCCAGTCTTACACCGGTCATTGGATATAAGATTGTTCAGATCTTCCAGAAGGCGGGCCTCCCGGACGGAGTTTTGAACTTTGTCCCCGGCGCCGGAGCGGAAGTAGGTGAGTATATGGTCAAACACGCCGATATTAACCTTATAGTGCTTACAGGTTCATGCGAAGCCGGCCTTCGAATCAGTAAATTGGCGGCGGAGTTCCCCCATAAGCACGGAATCAAGAAGACGGTCCTGGAGACCGGAGGTAAAATGCGATCATCGTGGATAGTGACGCAGATATCGATGAAGCTGTAAAGGGGACACTCGCTTCCTGGCTCGGATACCAGGGTCAAAAATGTTCAGCCTGTCACGCGTGATCGTTCTGAAAGATATTCATGACACCTTTATCGAGCGGCTCGTGGAAGCGGCCAAAAGCGTTACAATCGGTGATCCCCAGAAACCCGGCACATACATGAGTCCACTAATCAGCGCAGATGCCCTGAAGAAAGTCCGCAATTATGTGGAGATCGGGAAAAAGGAAGGAAAACTGGCACTGGAAAGGGATGTCCCTCCCGAAATTAAGGAAAAAGGATACTACATGGGCCCTGTTCTATTCACGGATGTATCTCCGACGGCGAGGATTGCCCAGGAGGAAATATTCGGCCCTGTTCTGGCGGCTATTAAGGTTAATAGTTACGAGGAAGCCATTAAAGTTGCAAATTGTACAGGTTATGCACTTACAGGAGGTGTATTCTCACGCAGCCCCAGTCATATTGAAAAGGCAAGAAGAGATTTCGATGTAGGCAATCTTTACATCAATCGCCACATTACCGGCGCAATTGTAAGCCGACAACCTTTCGGAGGTCATAAAGGGTCCGGAACAGGACCTAAGGCAGGCGGGCCGAATTATCTGCGTGCATTTATGACCGAAAAATCAATCTGCGAAAACATTCTGCGGCGCGGGTTTGCGCCGACGGAGGAAAAAAATAAGTAAAGTGAAACTCAAGAATAAAATTTTCCGGCAAATCTTTTCTTTTCAGAAAAACTATGGTGATCAAAGCAATGAGCAAGGTTGAAATTTACAGAGGATGGTGCAAGAAGTGCGGCATCTGTATCGCGTTTTGTCCCCGGCAGGTGCTGGGGCGATGAGGCGGGATATCCGATTGTCAAGGATCCAGACCGTTGCACAGGATGCAATTTATGTGCCGACAGGTGCCCGGATTTCGCAATAACAGTTAGAGGCGACAAGGAAAGTAATGAAAAAACAGAGAACAGTGACAAAAATGATGACGAAACGAGCTTCTTCTTCAGGGAAATGAGGCCTGCGTAAAGGGCGCTCTGATGGCGGGCTGCCGCTTTTATGCCGGCTATCCTATTACCCCCGCTTCGGAAATCATGGAAATGATGGCCAGGGAACTACCCAAATAGGGGGAGCTTTTATCCAGATGGAAGATGAAATCGCCAGCCTGGGAGCAGTCATCGGCGCTTCCCTGGCAGGGGTGAAGAGCATGACGGCTACCAGCGGGCCGGGATTCTCTCTTATGCAAGAGCATATCGGTTATGCCAGCATGGCCGAGGTCCCCTGCGTTATCGTCGATGTAATGCGCGGCGGTCCAAGCACCGGGCTTCCAACTCAGGGATCCCAGGGAGATGTCATGCAAGCCCGCTGGGGTACCCACGGCGACCATCCAATTATTGTCCTGGCCCCATCCTCTGTCTATGAGTTCTTTGAACTGACCGTTCAGGCCTTCAATCTATCGGAGAGATATCGGACTCCGGTCATTATTCTTGTGGATGAAGCAGTAGCTCATGCCAGAGAAAGCGTCATTCTGCCCGAAGGGCAAATCGGCACTGAGGAAAGGCCAAGGCCAACGGTACCACCTGAATGGTACATCCCTTATGCCGATCCGGGCACAGGTGTTCCGCCTATGTCCGCATTTGGGGATGGATATCGCTACCATGTGACAGGCCTGTGCCATGATGTCAGAGGCTATCCAACCACCCGGCAGGACGAGGTTGAACCCCTCATCCGGAGACTTTTCTCCAAGATATCGAAGGACTTGGACCGCCTGCAGTGGTTTGATTCGTATGCCACTGACGATGCGCAGGTGACAGTTGTTGCTTACGGCAGCGTTGCACGCGCGGCGTTGCAGGCCGTCAAACAAGCTCGTGACCAGGGCCTCAAAGCAGGGTTGATCAAACTGAAAATTCTCTGGCCGTTTATGCGCCAGACGATAGCCGATGTGATAGACAGAACTCCCTAAATTATTGGTTCCGGAAATGAATATGGGCCAGATTTCCCGCGAGGTAAAACGAGTGAGCCTGGGCAGTTGCGAAGTGCTCACCTTGAACAAGGTCGATGGCACACTGATATCCCCTCAAGAAATACTCCGGAAAATTGAGGAGGCGCATCCGTGATGGTAGAAACAAGCCACCCAATACATAAGTATCTGCGCTCGAGCAAGAAATTCCCGCACATTTGGTGCGCCGGATGCGGAATCGGCATTTTTATGAACGCCCTGATCAGGGCCATTGACCGCAGCCCCTATGCACAGGATGATTTTGTTCTCGTTTCCGGGATCGGCTGTTCCAGCCGGCTCCCGGTATATGTTGACTTCAATACATTACACACCACACACGGAAGGGCACTTACGTTCGCCACAGGCATTAAGCTTGCCAATCCCCGGCTTAAAATTATCACCATAATGGGAGATGGGGACGCCGTTAGTATAGGCGGAAATCATTTCATTCATGCCGCCCGGCGTAACGTCGAGATCGCCACCTTTATTGTGAACAACCAGATCTATGGCATGACCGGGGGCCAATGTTCTCCAGCAACACCCTTTGGCGTGAAGACTGTTTCTTCTCCATACGGAAACATCGAGCAAGATTTTGACATCTGCCGGCTTGCGGAGGCTGCAGGGGCATCCTTTGTCGGCCGGTCAACGGTCTACCATACTCGACTCCTCGACAAATTAATAGACAAGGCCATCGAAAAGAAAGGATTCTCAGTTGTTGAAGTAATTTCTCAGTGCGTAACCCATACGGGCCGCTGGATGGGCCTTAATTCGCCGGTTGAAATGATGAAATGGCAAAAGGAGAATGCCGTGAACGTGGACAAGGCGAAGGAGCTAAGTGAAGAGGAACGCAAAGGCAAGATAGTCATCGGTATTCTGGCAGACAAGGAGAGACCCAACTACCATGAAGAATATGCAAAGCTCATCAAATAAAGATCCACGATTCGAAATAAGGATTGCCGGCTCCGGCGGTCAGGGCGTAATTCTGGCCGCAATCATTCTGGCTGAAGCAGCGACACTGGATGGTAAATATGCCGCCCAGAGCCAGACCTATGGGCGCTGAAGCAAGAGGGGGGATGTCCAGGGCCGACATAGTTCTGAGCAATGTTGATATTGACTACCCATGGGGGCTGGAATTCGATATTCTTGTCGCCCTCACACAGGAAGGCTACGATCAGAATATTGGCGAATTGAAACCGGATGGCATTGTCCTTGTAGACTCGGACCTCGTGCAACGCACATTATGCAATAAAATCATAAGCCTTCCTTTCATACAAATTGCCAAGGATTTACATGAAGAAAGGGCCATGAACATGGCCGCCTTGGGTGCGATCGCAGCGTTTTGCCCCTATGTTTCGAGAGAGTCCATTGCTACAATAATGACAAAAAGGCTGCCTTCGTCCAAGGTAGAGATAAGCCTTCGCGCCTTTGATCAATGCATGCAGTCCGCCCAAATCCCGAGCCTGGAATCCCTGAACAGTGAAAAGGATTTTGAGATTTAATATGCATATATTCTCAAGCTCACGTGATTTCCGTAGCGATGATCCAATAAAACGAATCTTGACATCGATTAAAAATGGTGATAGATTCTATGGACCATTTAGGTCGAGCGACCGAATAAATCAACAGACCATCCCGGCTGAGACATTTTGATACTGGTTTTACTTCGCGCGGATTATTGGCTTAACATGATTGTACCGCATAACACTAGCCAAATTTTCCAGGATGCTGCGCATTTAACACGTATAGGAGGAACTAATATGTCTTACAAACCAACCGTCGAAGAGCTTCTGGCTAAAGCACGCAAGCCCGCTGAAGCCGCCAATAAACTCCATAAATTCTACAAAGGTAAAATGCAGACGGCTCCAAGGTGCGTTATCCGCGATTTTAATGATTTTGCCATCTGGTATACACCGGGAGTCGCAGAGCCATGCAGGGCCATACAGGCCGATAGAGATAAGGCCTACGACTATACCAACAAATGGAATACAATAGCCGTCGTTAGCGACGGCACCCGCGTCCTCGGACTGGGCGACATAGGGCCCGAGGCCGGCATGCCCGTGATGGAAGGCAAGGCCCTGTTGTTCAAATACCTGGGAGGGGTCGATGCAGTTCCAATTTGCCTGGATACAAAAGACCCCGACGAAATAATCCAGGCGGTAAAATGGCTTCAGCCGTCGTTCGGCGGCATCAATCTTGAAGATATATCCAATCCCAAGTGTTTTTACATACTCGACAGGTTGCGCGCCGAAGCGCGTATCCCTGTCTGGCATGATGATCAGCAGGGAACGGCTGCCGTAACGCTGGCCGGTTTGATCAACGCCTTGAAAATTGTGGGCAAGCAAAGGAAAGATGCTAAAATGGCGATCATCGGCAGCGGCGCGGCCAACGTTGCTATCCTCAGGCTGCTCTTTGCCGACGGTTTTAAACGGGAGAATACTATCGTGGTGGATAGCAAGGGCATATTGCATCCCGGCAGGACAGATCTTGAGAAACAGCAAAAGGAAAATCCCTATAAATGGGATTTTTGCCTGAAAACCAACCCCGAAAAACGCACCGGGGGAATCAAAGAAGCGCTCAAAGGGATGGATATCTGTATCTCCCTGTCCAAATCCGGCCCCGGCGTTATCCTCCCAGAATGGGTGAAGGGCATGGGTAAAGATTCAATAATATTTGCCTGCGCGAACCCGATCCCCGAGATCTGGCCGTGGGAAGCTAAAGAAGCTGGAGCCAGGATCGTCGCCACCGGAAGGTCGGACTTCCCCAACCAGGTGAATAATTCCACCGGTTTCCCGGCCATTTTCCGCGGCACTCTCGATGTGCGGGCAAAAACGATCACAGACGAGATGTGCCTGGCTGCCGCTCATGAGCTGGCCCGATATGCTGAGGACAGAGGTATAAATGATGATAATATAGCGCCGACCATGGGTGAGTGGCATGCCTTCATTCGCGTGGCGGTAGCTGTTGGAATGAAAGCGCAGGAACAGGGCGTTGCCAGGCTCAAGGCCACCCGGGAAGAACTTACCGCTCAGCGCTGAATCCATGATAAAAGACGCCCGCGACGTCACAGCTCTGCTAATGAAAGAAGGACTGATACCCGCTGCTCCGGAAGATTAGCTTTGCGCCGGGTCACCAGTGGAGGATAAGAATTGAGAGAAATCAGCATTGACAGGATTACGACGGAGGTTGCCCGCCTTTGCCAGGAAGCTAATTATTTCTTGCCCCAGGATGTCCTGGATGCCCTTGAACAGTCCCTATCCCTGGAACAATCGCCGATAGGACGACAAACGCTTGAGCAGATCATCGAGAATGCAAAGCTCGCAGGGCAGGAACAGATGGCCATATGCCAGGATTGTGGCGCCACGGTGGTCTATCTCGAAGTAGGCCAGGATGTTCATATCATCGGCGGCAGCCTATATGAGGCCATAAACGAGGGTGTGCGCCAGCGGTTACGATACCGGCTACTTACGTAAATCCATGGTAAATCAACCCTTCTCGGCCCGTATCAATACAAAGGATAATACGCCTGCCGTAATCCACACAGACATAGTGCCCGGAGACAAGCTGAAGATTACGATCGTACCCAAGGGGGGCGGCAGCGAGAATATGAGCCGCCTTTTCATGCTAACTCCATCGAAGGGCCGCCAGGGCATTATAGACTCGGTCGTCAAGGCAGTGGAAGAGGCTGGCAGCAACCCTTGCCCTCCCATCATCGTGGGAGTCGGCATAGGAGGCACTGCTGAGAGAGCAATGGAACTGGCTAAAAGGTCGCTTTTGCGCAAGGTCGGCGCGCATAACCCTGATCCGGAAGCGGCGGAGCTTGAGAAAGAGATCTTCGAACGCGTGAATGCTCTCGGCATAGGTCCCCAGGGCTATGGCGGCACAGTGACGGCACTGGCCGTCAACGTGGAGATATTTCCGGCGCATATCGCCAGCATGCCGCTGGCGGTCAATCTTCAGTGCCACGCCGCACGCCATAAAGAGATAATATTATGAATTTCAGAAAAGCACGACGTAATTGTCCTTGGCGCCGGCCTGGCCGGCCTGCGGGCAGCCGTGGAGATCGCCCGCAAAAACCCTGAAGCCGACGTAGCCGTAGTATCCAAAGTCCAGTTAATGCGAGCACATTCCGTTTGCGCGGAAGGCGGCACTGCCGCCTGCATGCAGCCGGAAAACGGCGACAGCATCGAGTTGCATGCCTGGGATACCGTGCGCGGCGCTGATTTCCTCTGTGACCAGGACGTGGCAATGCGCTTCGTCAACGGAAATCCCTGGAGAAGTCAGGCTGCTCGAACATTGGGGCATTCCCTGGTCACGCCGCCCGGACGGCCGGATCAACCAACGTCCCTTCGGCGGGCATTCCTTCGATCGCGCCACCTTCGCCGCCGATAAGACCGGCTTCTTCGAGATGCAGACACTCTACGATACCCTGCAGAAGCACGTTAAGGTGGCACAGGTATGATGAGTGTTATGTGCATTCAATTTTGATAAAAGACGGCGTATTTTGTGGAGTCACGTGTCTGGGACCTGACCACCGGCGAATTCTATATTTTGCAGGGCAAGGCGCTGATAATTGCCACGGGCGGCGCCTGCCGCATGTACGGGTTTACCACGTATTCTCTGACCGCCACGGGCGACGGCATGGCCATGGCCTATCGCGCCGGTCTGCCGCTTAAGGACCTCGAATTCATACAGTTCCACCCCACCGGCCTTGTGCCGTCGGGTATCCTCATCACAGAGGCGGCGCGGGGCGAGGGTGGCTACCTTTACAACAGCAAGGGCGAGCGGTTCATGGAAAAATATGCAGCCTCAAAAATGGAGCTTGCGCCGAGGGATATCATCTCCAGGGCCGAAATGACCGAGATCGAGACAGGCTGCGGATATTCTCAACCGGACGGCCTCGATTACGTCCATCTCGATCTGCGCCACCTCGGAGCTGCCAGGATCAACGAACGGCTCCCCCTGATACGCGAAGTGGCCATGCGATTTGATTTCATTGACCCTATATTCACTCCCATTCCGGTGCGTCCGGCCTCTCACTACACCATGGGCGGTATACATACGGACATCAACGGGGCCACACCCGTTAAAGGTATCTGGGCAGCAGGTGAGGCGGCCTGCGTGTCACTGCACGGCGCCAACCGGCTCGGATCGAACTCTACGGCCGAATGCCTCGTCTGGGGCAAGATCACTGGAGAGGAGGCGGCCCGCTACGTGGCCAATCAAAAATCCTGCGCCGATCTTCCGTCCCAGGCAGTCCTGCATGAAGCCGAGGCCGCCATCTTCGGCCGCTTCGCAGGCGAGGGGAAGGAGAGCTCCTACGCATTGAAGAACGACCTCCATAAGACCATGGATTCACTGGTCGGCGTATTCAGGACCGAAGCGGAGCTGTCGGACGCGCTCAAGAAAGTCCGTGAGATAAAAGAGAGGCTCCCACTAGTGAAAGTGGAAGACAAGGGCCGCATCTACAACACCGACCTGTTAAATGCTCTTGAGACAGATAACCTGATCGAGTTGGCAGAAGTAGTAGTATCCGGGGCACTCGCCAGAAAAGAGTCTCGTGGTGCGCATTCCCGCCGTGATTACAAGACCCGCGACGATGTCAATTGGCTCAAACACACACTGGCTTACAGGACCCCCGGCGGGCCGAAGCTCGAATATATACCGGTCTCGATCACAATGTGGAACCCGGTGGAGCGGAAATACTAGGAGATAGCATGATAGAGAAACGGCCTCGTCAGAACAATTTGGGTATTGCCGGCTGGGTCTGGGCGGGCAACTACAAGCTGGAGCGGTACCTTTACCTTCTGCACAGGATTACCGGCCTCGGTCTTCTGCTCTTCGGTGTATTCCACCTGACAGCAACCACTATCTTCCGCATGCAGGGAAAAGCAGTATGGGACTCTACTATTGCCTTTTTGAGCAATCCTGCATTGGCAGCAGGCGAGTTTCTTGTGCTCATCGCCTTCGCTTTCCACGCTCTCAACGGCCTGCGTCTCATACTGCAGGAACTGGGGTTCGCACTGGGCAAAACTACCCCGCCTGTTTATCCCTTTAGTGATGCGATCCGCAGGAAGCGTTTGTGGACGCTCCTCATGCTGGCAGTGGTAATGGTGCTCGTAGCAGCCTTCTTTATAGATGCTGCAATGGGAGGCAGGGGATGAAGAATACATATCTTCAGCTTGCCCAGATGATCACCGGCGTCCTGGTGGCAATTTTGCTCACGATTCACCTCGCTGTCCAGCGGCTGGATGTTATATTAGGCTTGATCGGCATCAAGATTGCCGATCCCCTCGCCTGGAGCTCCATGATAGAAAGAGCGCACCAGGGGTCATGGGCCGGCATCTACATTTGTCTGCTTGCCTTCGGCCTGTTTCACGGGTTGAACGGCTTGCGCAACGTCCTTCTGGAAACCAATCTGTCATCATCGGCAATGCGCGTTCTGACCTGGTTGATTCTTCTATTTGGCATAGTTTTTTTCGCGCTCGGTACGTATGTGCCGATTGTACTTCTAAATAAATGAGCGGCCGGATAATGTTATGAACAGTGACGCAGCAAAAGATATTACTTTCCGCGTGCAGCGGTTTAACCCTGAGAAGGACACCAAACCATACTTCCAGGAGTTCCAGGTCCCGGTCAAGCGCGGCACCACGATACTCGACGGCCTGTTGTATATCAAAGAAAACCTTGACAGCAGCCTCGCCTTCCGCACTTCCTGCCGCATGGGTGTTTGCGGATCCTGCGGAATGCTGATTAATGAGTACCCGCATCTTGCCTGCCACACCCAGGTCGAAGAATTTCATGCGGGAACGCTGACGCTAAAACCGCTTCCCAATATGCCCATTATTAAAGACCTCGTGCCCGCTCTCGATACGCTTTTCGAGAAACACCGGTCAATAAAGCCATTTATGATTCGCACGGATCAGGGAGAGATGGAGAACCCGACCGCTGAGTATATGCAGAAACCACAGGAGCTCGACGAGTTCCTTCAATTTACATACTGCATAAAATGCGGCCTTTGCGTCGCCGCCTGTCCAACATCCGCCAGTGACAGGGCGTTCCTCGGACCGCAGGCATTGGGCCAGGCGTACCGCTACTGTGCCGACAGCAGGGACGAAGGCCGTGACAGGAGATTGGCCATAGTAGAGGCCGAACACGGCCTGTGGAACTGCCACTTTGCAGCCGCCTGCTCCGAGGCCTGTCCGAAAGGCGTGGACCCCGCACTGGCTATACAATTGCTGCGCAGGAAAGTGACGGCCAGGGCCATCGGCGCCGGGAAGCCCGCAAAAGCTGCTCCCGTGGCCGGAGCGCCGGCACAGAGCAAACCCAGGATTCCCGTGCCTGATTTTACCGTTAAACAGAAATGAGTCTTTTATAGAGGAAACAGCTATGGATGCGATTAAGATTAAAGCTCCGCTGGATGACAGAACGATTGAAAATCTCAAAGCCGGAGACCAGGTTATTATCTCCGGCGTCATCTATACTGCCAGGGACGCAGCGCATAAACGCATGGTTGAGGCGCTGGATAAAGGTGAGAAATTGCCCTTCGATATAAAGGGCCAGGTCGTTTATTATATGGGGCCGTCACCCGCCAAGCCGGGGCAGGCCATAGGGTCGGCCGGTCCGACCACGAGCGGACGGATGGATTCATACGCGCCGCGGCTGATGGCCGAAGGTCTTAAAGGCATGATCGGCAAAGGGGACCGCACACAATCCGTGAAGGACGCCATGAAGAAATACAAAACAGTTTATTTTGCCGCCATCGGCGGGGCAGGCGCACTGATCTCCAGGACGATAAAAAAGGCGGATGTCATTGCCTACGGGGACCTGGGAGCCGAGGCAATCAGGCGCCTTGAGGTGCTCGACTTTCCCGCAACCGTCATCAATGACATCTATGGCGGCGATCTTTACGAAGAAGGCAAAGCCAAATACAGGGTAAGTCACGGCCAGACGAGAAAATAAATCGCCGCTCTGGTATAGTGTCTAATTACGTACCGCTTTTTCGGCCGGCGCGGCCGGATATTATCTGAATTTTAAGGAGACCTGGATGAAAATACACGAATATCAGGCCAAGGCATTGCTGTCGCTGTACGGGATTCCTGTTCCCACGGGCAAAGTTGCGGAGACGCCTGCTGAAGCAGGGCGTATCGCCTCGGAGCTGGGCGGAAAAGTCGTGGTAAAGGCGCAGATTTACGCCGGCGGCAGGGGAAAGGCCGGAGGCATTAAAACGGCGATCGACCCGGATGAAGCGGAAAAAATAACCGCAGGCCTTATTGATTCGAGGCTTGTTACTCACCAGACACCTGCCCGGGGGGCCCCTGTAAGAAAGGTACTGATTGAAAAAGCCGTTACCCCCCAGCGTGAGCTTTACCTCAGCATTCTGATTGATAATGCGGCACAAATGCCAGTGATGATCGCCAGCTCTGCAGGCGGCATTGATATTGAAGAAGTGGCCCGCAAGAATCCCGAAAAGATCCTTAAAGCGCACATTGACCCAGTTGCCGGCTTCCAGGACTTCCAGGCCCGCAAACTGGCGTACGGCATTGGCCTTGCACCCGAGCAGGCCAGGCCGGCCGTTAAACTTATGGCCAATCTTTACAGGCTGTTCCGTGCCAAGGACTGCTCCCTGGCCGAAATTAACCCACTTGCTATCACAGCCGAAGGCGAATTGATCGCCCTGGATGCCAAATTGAATTTCGATGACAGTGCCCTGTTCCGGCATGATGATATCAGGCAGTTCCACGACCGGGACCAGGACGATCCATTCGAAGCTATCGCCAGCGAGCTGGATATCAAAAACTACATCAAGCTGGACGGAAATATAGGATGCATGGTCAACGGTGCGGGCCTCGCCATGGCAGTGCTGGACCTGATAGGCTTCGCGGGAGGCAAGGCAGCCAATTTCCTTGATATCGGCACCATAAACAACCCTGCCAGGGTAGTAAACGCATTCCAGATCTTCACCACTGACCCGGATGTAAAGTCCGTGTTGATTAACATATTCGGCGGCATAGCCCGCGGAGATGTCATGGCGCGCGGCATCATCGACGCTTACAGTAAGATGGATATTAATGTTCCGGTTGTAATACGGCTGGGCGGGACCAACGTAACCGAGGGTAAGAAACTGCTGGTCGAGTCAAAGATAGATTACATTGAGGCCGTTGATTTCTTCGACGCTGCGCGTAAGGCCGTCGCCGCAGCCAGGTGAACATATAAGGACTTGCCAGGCATGACCAGCTAGTGTAAAAAGGAGGCCGAGATTGAGCATACTGATAAATGAGGACACCCGTCTGCTGATCCAGGGCATTACCGGCGGCGAAGGCAGTTTCCACGCCAGGCGCTGCGTGGAATACGGCACTAAAGTAGTCGCAGGCATGACCCCGGGGAAAGGCGGCACTCAAATGTCGGACGTTAAAGTTTTCAATACGGTTGACAGCGCGGTAAAGGAAACCCGAGCCAACGCCAGTATGATTTTCGTACCTCCCGCGGGCGCTGCGGACGCGATTATGGAAGCCGCAGATGCCGGCATACCGCTCGTGGTATGCATAACCGAGGGGATACCCGTCCAGGATATGGTTACCGTGCTTCACTATATCAAAGAAAAAAATACGCGTCTGATAGGGCCTAATTGTCCCGGGATCATTTCCCCGGGAAAATGTAAAGCGGGCATAATGGCAGGTGATATCCACATGCCCGGGAATGTGGGAGTGGTTTCTCGTAGCGGGACCTTGACCTACGAGGCCGTATCGCAACTGACCGCTCTCGGTATCGGCCAGTCAACCTGCGTGGGAATAGGCGGCGACCCGCTCATTGGTACACCTTTCGCTGAAATCCTCCGGCTGTTTCAAGAGGACAAGGAGACCAGGGCGGTTGTATTAATTGGAGAAATCGGCGGCACATTGGAGCAGGAAGCGGCAATTTATATAAAACAAAAAATGACCAAGCCCGTAATCGCCTTTGTGGCCGGCGCATCGGCCCCTCCGGGGCGAAAAATGGGGCATGCAGGCGCTATCATAGCCGGAGCCAGCAGCAGGGCGGTGGATAAGATACAGGCGCTCGCTGCGGCCGGTGCCGTCATTGTTCCCAATCCGGCGGAAATCGGGCTTGCGGTCAAGAAAGTTCTTGGTTGAGATGGAACCGGACATAACCATAGAAACGGTGCGTGATGATCCTCTTTTAATAGATACAATCTCGCGCTCGGTATGAGCAGGAATGGGACACAAAGCCGCAGACGACCGCAAGGCTGCTCAAAACCTTCCAGGTAATAGCGCGGGAGAAAGGGATTCCGGTAGGCACGGCCGGCCTGTACGATGATGTCAGCTTGCTTAATGTCTACCCCCAATTTCGCACTTACCGCCCGTGGCTGGGGATGCTGTATGTCGTTCCGGGAAAAAGGCTGCTCGGTATAGGTTCATTGCTGTGCAGCAGGATTGAGCAACAGGCCAGGGCGCAAAACAACAAGAAGATTTATCTATACACGTTCACGGCAGAGCAAATGTACAGGAAACTGGGCTGGCTTGAAATGAAAAGAGTAATTTATAAAAGCCACGACACTGTAATTATGTACAAAGCCCTGGCGTGATCACCCGTCAGGGCCATGCTTTACAAATTGTGCTTGAGCGCGTCTTCCATCTCCGGCCTGCTGCCAAATCCGCCGCTCTTATAGTATTTAATTATCGAGCCGGTATCCAGTATGAACCATGAGGGTATAGTCCTGAGCTTGCAGGTATTCACCAGGTCACCGTTGGCATCCAGGTAAACCGGTACCGTGATTCCATATTTCTTGCTCCACGCAACCACATTGGCCATCTTCTCATTGCTGGCCACCAGAAGCATCTTGATCTCGCTGTTGGGATTCGCCATGTAGTAATCGTTTAAGAACAGCGCCTGCTGCATGCAAATTGAGCACTGAATATTGACAAATACGATGATTGTCTCTTTGCCGGATACATCAGCATTGGTGAACGTGGATCCCTGCGGACTTTCGAAGCTGAAATCAGGGACGCGGCAGAATACTTTGCAGCAGACCTGCGCAGTAGATGGGGTAGTTATGGTTGTGGCATCAGTCTGGGCAGTTTCATTTTTTACATCGGACTTGACGCTGATAAAATAGCGGGTTTCCGGGTCCATGCCGTCCAATCTCAATTCATGTTCATAAACCAGGTTACTGTCGGTCACTGTTTGCGGTTTGGCCGTTTTATCCTTCGTAAAGTAAGCTGTACTGGTGGCAGGCTTATTGGTAATCCACCGCACCGACGCTGCAGAACTGGAGATATCAAAGACAACTACATTGACTATAGCTAATTTGCCCGCAGGGGCCGTCAACGAGGTGGTAAACGTGCCGTCAGCAGAAATTACCTCATTTCCGCATACGTCTGCCGATCTCACGCAAAAATGATATGTGATGCCGGGCTGCAAATTGTCCACAACTGCACCGTGAACAGCAAGAAGGCTGGCGTCTTCATCGGTTTTAAAGGCATAAACCCCTTCTTGCAGCCCGTATTCCACCTGGCTGGTACAGGGCCTGTTAGTTTTCCAGGAAAATATTGCACCGGTATTGGTGACTTCAGGAGGGTCAGAGGAAACTATTGTCAGAGGATTGGCCTCCGCCTCCTGCGCCTGGGAAATAACTGCTGCGACCTCATTCGATGCGATAGCAAAACCTTCTCGCCCGGACTGTCCAAAATTCCAACTTATTACGCCGATCAACTCACCGGCCTTATTCATCAGGGCGCCGCCCGCGGCCTCCGCATCCAGGGCAGCATTGGACTGCAGATAGCTTACGCCGTTTGACTTGGTAACCGCACTAATACTGCCCTTTGATATCATCAAATTATTAGAGCCTGTTAGATAGCGGGCCACCGACACTTCATCATTTTGCTGCACAAGGTCCGAATCGCCCATGACAAGCGGCTGCAATGTGGGCAGATCTCCCTGCATCCTTATCACTGCCACGTCATTGGCCTGGTTAATACAGAGTATTTTCCCGTCGTAACGTTTGCCGGAATTCAACTCGATCGAAATGGACTTGCTGCCGCGGACCGAGTGGCTGCTGCTGACTATATAGCCGGCCTTGTCCACAATTATTCCCTGCCCGGCTACATCGTCCGCGTATATCCGCACCATGGCTTCCGCAACTTTATTTGTAAAAAAGGAGCATGAACTCAAGAGCAATGGCAAAAGAATGGATGCGGCTACTATAGCAGTAGCGGTCTTAAAATAGTATTTATTACTTTTCATCGGCACCTAATATTATAAACAATCCCACTGACAAATCGATGTATTTATACTTCTGCGGTTCACAGGCGGCAAGGTAATTCATTGAGTGCCATGCGTTCTGTAGGTCAGTGCAACGCGGGGTCGCGGCTATGGCCCGGATCGAACTGCAGAAATCGTTTGACTACACGCTATTTTATCGGCACATTGCCGGCGTCCAGCTTGGGACGGTGCTGGCCGGCATTATCCATCAACACGCCGAGGTCATGGTATAACACGCGTTTCATTTCCGTCAGTATCGCCCGGCCCTTTTTCAGGCCTTTCGCATAGGTAGTGGCTTCTTTCATGAGCTCATCCATCGTGCAGGCCTTACGGATAACATGGGCTTTTTCCAGCTCGGCCGCTGTGAACCGCTTGCCGGTCAGAATTCCCTCCTCCGCCAGGTACAATGGGAGCGCCTTTTTAACCAGGCCCGTCATATATGGAAGGAACGGGATATTTATATCGACTTCAGGGAAGCAAAGGAAGCCGCGGTCCGAACGCATAAAGCGGAAATCGAAGCAGCAGGCAAAAATAGCTCCGGAAGCGAAGGCATGGCCGCTCAGGGCCGCCACTGTAATCATGGGATAGAAAAGCATGCGCTTCATCAGCCTGTCCTGCAGCGGGAAAAATACTTCAACATCGGGATCTTTTTTAGCGATGGCAGGCACCAGCCAGTCAAGGTCCATGCCGTTTGACCAGATCTTGGCATCGCTGGCTGTGACCACCAGCGCATTGACCTCGCTATTTTTCTCTATTGCATCCAAAGCCGCCATCATTTCATTACAAAATGCTATATTGAACCGGTTTTCCCCGCGGTTCATGGTGATAATGGCGATATTCTCATCAACTTTCCAGTCAATTGAAGGCATTACGATACCTCCGAAAAAATTAGTTTCAGTGTGGAAACCGCTTGCTATTATACTACGGATATGCCGCCTTTGCCTGTTGTAAAAAAAACACATTTTATGCAAAATAGGGAGCATCTGACAAAATTTAATTACCGGAGGAAAAACCTACATGGATAACGTTCTCGTCATAGGCGCTGGCTTCATGGGAGGAGGGATCGCGCAGGTAGTAGCCCAGGGCGGCTATACTGTCTATCTGCAAGATATAAATCACGAGGCACTGGAAAGGACTCTGGCGCAGGTCAAGTGGTCGACCGAAAAATTAGCCGCTAAAGGCAAAATAAAGGACTCGGCCAAAGCTGTTCAAGACAGGATAATCCCTGTTAAGGACCTTTCAATCGCCCCCAAATGCCAGCGGGTAATCGAGGTAGTCTTCGAAGATGAAAAAATGAAGAAGGAACTTTTCAAGGACCTCGACGCAGCATGCCCGGTCGAGACGGTCCTGGCATCCAATACATCCAGTATACCCATCACCAGGCTTGCATCGCTTACGAAGCACCCTGAACGTGTGGTCGGCCTTCATTTCTTCGGACCCGTGCCCATGATGCGCCTCGTAGAAGTTATCAAAGGCGACAAAACGTCTGATGCAGTGTTTAAAAAGTCCGTCGATTTCATCGCTTCGATCGGCCAGTACCCGGTCAAAGTTATGAAGGACATCCCCGGTTTTATCATGAACCGCATCAGCGGGGCCGCCTTTAAAGAGGCTATGGACCTGGTGGAAAAAGGGATCGCAACGGTCGAGGATGTCGATAAAGGGATGCACTACGGTTTCAACTGGAATATTGGCCCCTTCGAGATTGCAGATAATGCCGGCATCGATACTTACTATCGAGTGGGCAAGGCCTTCGCCGCTCTCGGTGAGGGCGAGCTGCTGTCGAAATCTGACATCATCGAGAAAATGGTCAAGGCCGGCCGCCTGGGACGCAAAGTAGGCAAGGGTTTCTACGACTACTCGCCGGACGGCAAAGTAACGCCGTTCGATGTAACGAAGCTAAAATAAGATATATCTCTGCCCTTTCAGGGATTGGCTCTCTCGCCTTGCTGGGATATCCTGGTGAACTGAAAAACGATGCCCTCCGTCTTAAAGGCGGAGGGCATTACATTCGCGACAAAACATGGTAAGTGACTGATATGTTTAAGATATTCAAAAGCAGAATCAATCCGGCAGTCTTCGGCGGATTCTTCTTCGGGATGATGCTGCAACTATCGATTGGACCGGTGTGCCTCTATATTCTTAAAACCGGGTTTGCCAGGGGTTTTGTCCCGGCTGAGACCGCCGTACTGGCTGTGGCGCTTATCGATTCTCTTTATATAGTTCTAGCAGTCACAGGCTTATCCAGACTGATCAACGGCGTAAAATCGAAATGGGTGCTCCGCATTATCGGAGCAGCCGTAGTCATGATTTTCGGAATCAGTATTATCCTTTCCCAACTGTTTAGAATCAGTCTCATTCCCGCAGTAAATCTGTTTTCGGACGTAATTTTTGATAATCCCTTTTATGATGGATTGCTATTAACTGCGTCGAACCCGTTGACCATTATATTCTGGTCCGGGGTATTCGCAACGAGGATGTCGGAAAATAACTTCTCAAAGAAAGATATCATATATTTTTCAGTGGGGTGCGTGATTGCAACGCTGGTTTTCTTAACGCTGATTGCCCTGGTGGGTACCCTGGTCAGGGATTTTCTGCCCCCCGTGGTGATCCAATTGCTGAACCTTGCCGTCGGAGTTGCTTTAATTTTCTTCGCCGTGAAAATGCTCTTTGTTAGGAAGGTTTAGGGTGCCTATATTTCGATGACCAGCCCTTCGTAGGCAACCTCCAGTTCCGTTTCAAGACTCTTGCCGGCTTCGGCCAGTTCCTCCCGTAGCTCTTCCTCGTAGACCACCGGAACGTGAGTGGCTATAACTCGCGGTATATGGCCTTTCATCCGCTGGAACTGCAGCAATTCCTCTACCAGCAACTGCGGCGTCAGGTGCTTAAGCTTTGCCATAGTTTCACCCATCCGGTTAAGCCCGGTCACCTCGATAAAAAGCACGTCCGGGTTGATGCGCTCCCAGCACTCAGACAGCCCGGATCCTGTATCACCAACGTAGAATATACTCCTGCCTTCATCGGAAGTGACCTGGTAACCCACAGCTGGCGCCGAATGGCTGACTGCTACCGGCATAACAATGCAACCATGTATCATGAACTGCTGGAGCGGTGCTATCGGCTTCAGCCGCAGCCTGGGGGCTTGGGGACTGGGCCAGGTCGTGTAGTCCTTGTATAGCTTTCCATCCAGCAGGTACATAGATACCACCTCAAGCGTGTCCCGCAGGCCGTATACTTCGACAGTCGACGGAGGTACGGAATCATTGGCGCCCAACATAATCAGATCCCGTGTGTGGTCAAAATGATGGTGCGTCAACAGCACCACACCGATTTTCTGTTGCCGTTCTAACGGAAGGCTGGAGGTCAACCCACCGGCATCGAGAGCGATTACGTCGTCAACCAGCAGGGCCGGTAACCGGGCAGTGTCGGTTTCTGTGTTATGGGCTCCCAATATCTCAACTTTCATAGTTGCCTCCGCCGCTGCAGCTCAATTTATCTGATGCTCAGTCCAGTGGTTTGCCCTGCAGTAATTTGCCTAAACCGATATTGATTTTGCTAAACAGGATGAAACCCTGACCGTTTTTATCAATGTCCTTACCATAGCTTCACTGTTGGCCCATTAAAGGTCGGCGTATTATATTTTTCTATCAGGTTCAATATCTTGTCGAACAGGACCTTGTCGCCCATTTCTTTGGCCAGTGCCAGCGTTATTACCGTGGCCTGCCCGTCCAGGTTGCCGCCGGGATATTCTGTGGCATAGGCCATAGTCCCAGCATCTTTGACAAACGTGTCTTTGAATTTGGGATACAGCTCTTCGGCAAAAGGCGGATCGATGGCATGAAGAAAGGTTATTGACCATGCATTGCCGTAACCGGAAACCATATCATCTACATAGTCATGAGCAGGATGATACCTGGATGACAGCAGCCCCCATGGCTGGATAACCATCCGCGTCTTGACGAATTTCAGCCAATTGTTGATCTCTTTGGAATGATCGCTCCCGTGGATCTTGTCATAGACCATCAGGCTATAGATGCCGATGGTGTTGCACTGCACGAAGTAGTCATCCGGTTCGCAGGTGACGCCGGAATAAGGGGTTTCGTCAATTTCCTTGGTGATTTTGTCCGTAAGCCAGACGAAGTCTTTGTCCCATTTGGTGCCGCCGTAAACCAGCTCATACAGGCCGTACATCAGGTTGAGGTGCCCCTTATACATCATATTGTGCTTGGATAATGGGTCATTACCGTAGCCCTGCTCAATCCAATCCTGCCAGACAACTTTCTGCTTCATTTTCTGGATTAATTTATCGAGGTAATGCCCGACGCAAACACGTTGCCCCGGCTCGATATAGGGGATATTGGCAATCCCGTAGGCCGTGAATGCCAGGCCATACTTCCACTTGTTTTCTGGAGGGTTGTACCCGTCAAACATGACCGCGGAAGATTCATAAACTCCCGGAGCGCATAAAAGTCTTTCGACTCGTCCGCCGTCATCTTCCCGGCTGTCTGCTGATTAAAGTAGTCTTCTGTCGCAGTCTGGCGATAGTCAAGCTTCTCTATGTCCGCAGGGTAGACTTTTCCGGAGCCTGCGCTATCCGGGACTACCATGGCCATCCCGTCTCCGACATTCAACCATTCGTTGCAACAGGATGAAGAACACGCATTCGCCGTGAATTGAAGGGGGATAACCGTGCCGCCAATTACGAGTGCCGTGATAAGGAACAATGCAACAATACGCCCCACGGGTGATAATTTCCTGTAGCTCATGATTCCTCCTGAACTTGTCTATTTTGACCGGTTTCTACATTATAGAATTATACCATGTAGAACTAATTATTCCGCGCCTTACCCGGTCGACAAGTCGCCAGGTACGAACGGAATGATACCGCTAATTCGCGAGTTGCATTAGCCCTTAATTGCCGCGTATACCATGAAATAGTGAAGCACTGCCCCGATAATTATCAGGAAGTGGAATATCTCGTGGAACCCAAAGATGCCCGGAAAGGGGTTAGGTTTCTTCAGGGCATATATAACGGCGCCCACAGAGTAGGCCGCCCCACCGGCAAACAGCAGCATCAGCGAGCTGAAGGGCATCGTCGCCAGGAACTGGCCCAGCGGTATCAGCGCCATCCATCCCATCAGGAGATAGATTGTAATGGTCAGCCAGCGCGGGCCTTTTATATAGACCAGCTTGAAGACCAGTCCCAGCATAACCAGCAGCCATTGTGCGCCGATGATACTCCATCGCCAGTAGACATCCAGGTACATCCAGCATATGGGGGTGTAAGTGCCGGCTATCATAAAGAAGATAGCGATATGGTCCAGTTTACGCCAGGGATTGTTGTCATCCTGCTCTTTTTTCTGACCATGATAGATGGAACTGCAGGTAAAGATAAAAATCGCGCATACGCTGTATATGCTGGAAAGGATTATCTTTGTGACATCGCCCGCCGATACGAAAAGCAGCACTATGTAGCCCGCCAGCGATGCAATAGCCCCTGACAGGTGCGAATAGAAATTGATAAGGTCCGATCTTTGAAAGGCCATTTAGAAATACATCCTTAAAATATTATTTGTCTTTGCCGGGCCACATGCCCCTGGCAATCTAATGATCAAACAAGTCACTTGTCCACACCATTCCATGGCTTTAATCTCGGGATCCAGCGCGGTACGTTTCTCTTGTATATCCTGTAATCTTCCCCGAACCTTTTTTCCAGCCCCGGCTCCTCCGAGAAGATAAAATAAATGTGGTTAATGGCCCAAAATAGTACGAACTCGACGAATACGCCGAGCGATCCTAAAATAATAGCTTCACCCAGCAGGGTTATCAGCACGCCGCTGATCATGGGATTTCGCATATAGCGATAAGGTCCTGCTGCAACCAGTTTTTTCGTCGGCGACCAGGGCGCAAGCGTGCCCTTGCCAACGTCAATGAATAGCTTGACGCACAGGACAAGAAAATACAGCCCGATTCCTGTTAATACCGCACCTATCGTCAGCACGGCCAAATACCACGGCAGTCCCATCCCCCAGCCGATCCTGAATTTCTCCAACCAGAATATGACAGCCGGGATAATTAGCAATATAGTGACCGGGAGGACAAAGGACTTTATCTGGCTGGACATCGAATCTTCATAGTTGCATTGCGCTTCCACATAGGCTGACTGACCAATTTTCTCGCCATTATTTGTCGCCGTATACAACTGCGTAACTATAAGGGCCGGAACTCGTAGCACTTCTGAAAAGCTTCCCATTGACATAGATGAAAATATTAATCGTACCGTAATCTCCGTTATTATGCGCGTATATGTATACATAGCTTTCGCTAAAGCCGCCGTATTCCATCCGCCAGGGCAAACCAACGTCATTGTACTGCTCAGTACCGCCGGCGTCGGTATTTACAGTGATATCCACCGAATCGGCGTTGCCCGTAACCTCATACCTTACAACGTCATTTTGATGGCAGGCCATACTTACGCCTGACACCAACAGTATGGATAAAATCAGAAATATGCGTACCAAAATGCTGATCTTTTTATGGCCGTTTTTAACCATATTAAATGCTCTCCCCCGACTTTAAATGCACGAAAGAAGTATATCATTTCTCGACCGTTTTCTTCCCGCTGTTCCGCGCGGGCATTTTTGCTCACCTCGCACGAATGATACAATAGGTTCCGTGGATACGAACGTTGTTATCTGCGGCGACTGCCTGGCCAAATTAAAGGATATCCCCGATGACACCATCGACCTGGCATACATAGACCCTCCGTTTAATTCGCACAGGGATCACGTGATGTTATCCCGCGAAAAAGGAAAAACGTCATTTCAAGGACCGGTTTGAAAACGTGAGAGCATATCTCGATTATATGAGACCTCGCCTGTTGCAGATTCACCGCGTGCTTAAACCAGCGGGCAGTTTCTATTACCACTGCGACTGGCACGCTTCTCATTACGTGAAAGTGCTGCTGGATAGCGCAAAACTATTCGGATACAGCAATTTTCAAAATGAAATCGTGTGGCTATATAAGTCCGGCGGCGCCAGCCCCGCTAAAAGGTTCAGCCGCAAGCACGATATCATTCTTTTCTACACCAAAACCGGCAATTATACATTTAACGGGCTCAAGGAGAAATCGTATAACCGCGACTTGAAACCCTACAATTTCGAAGGCGTTGAGGAACACCGGGACGAGTTAGGTTGGTACACTACAGTTGGCATGAAGGACTACTGGGAAATCAACATGGTGGGCAGGACCAGTCATGAGCGCCTCGACTATCCGACGCAGAAACCCGAGGCGCTGCTGGAACGCATTATTACTGCCAGCAGCAACGAGGGGGACGTGGTATTGGATGCCTTTTGCGGCAGCGGCACAACACTAGCAGTGGCGCAAAGGCTGAAGCGGAAATGGATCGGGATGGATATTTCTCCTGCTGCCTGCAGGCTGGCCAGGCATCGATTGAAGGCATCATCTGCTTGAGTTCCCGGTTTCTTGCATGACCACATCCGGCACATCGGATATAACACCGTCAATATCGAACTCCAGTGCCCTGTGAACGGTCTCAGCGTCAGTGCAGTCCCACACGAAGACCATCGTGCCGTCTTTGTGCAATCTTTCGATGACATCGCTATTAAGATCACGGCAGGACATGCCGATGGCCATGGAATGAGTGGATTTTGTAATTTCGTCCGCTTTCTTGACGCCGGTATTGGTGATCACAGCACGCATTACGTCAGGTGCAAGCTCAGCCAGCCTGGATATCAGACCCGCGTCGAAAGATACGATCACAGTATGGGTCACGTCTGCATATGACCGCAGCGTCTCCAGGAACTTATCCAGCGACCTGATTTGTTTGAGCTCCACGATCAAAATAGGGCTGTGGCCCAGCAGTTCCAGTGTTTGCTGAAGCGTGGGCACGCTATACATGCCCTTCACCCTGGTTTGCTGCACTTCTTCCGATGTCATGCCCGCTATGAGCCTGCCGCTTATATCATCATCGTGATGTATAAAAAACGCCCCGTCCGCAGTTTCCTGCACGTCGAATTCTACGCCGTCGACTCCCAACTCCAGCGCCGCCCTGAACGATTCCAGGGTATTATCCGGAAAGTTGCGGGTGAACCCGCGGTGGGCGATATTAATGACCTTTTTCATGCTATTTGTCCAGTACGGCCACCGCATCCATCTCTATCAGGGCATCCTTGCTAAGCAATTCCTTGACCACGATCCCTGTGGAAGCAGGAAAGTCGCTGCCAAAATACTCCCTTCGGACCGCTGCCGTGCCCTTATACCCTTCTTTTGTGCGAATGTAATCACAGGTATATGCTATATCATCAAAGGAAACCCCCGCCCTGTCCAGTATCAGTTTGATCTTCTCGAAGATGGTCCTGTACTGCTGGACGATGTCACCTTTAATCACAAACCGGCCGGTATCGGCATCAATCTCGGTGGCATCGGTCCCGGAAATAAAGAGCATGTTTCCCCTGCGTACCGCCGGGGCAAAGGTCAGGTGCTGGTAGACGTCCCATCCAGGATTGATAGCCTGCCTTTTGCTCATGTCACCTCCTGTCTATCCCTTGGGTTATTCATCGTCAGCGTCATGTGAATGAGGTTCGGGCGTCATCTTACAATAAAGATCGTCCTTGCCGCACTCACCACACTCTATCTGAACCGTTGTGTGCCCAATGCCGAATTTTTCGAGCAGCAGTCCCTCGATTTTTCTGCGCACCAGTTCAGCCTGGCTCACATAACAATCATCAACTACCACGTGGCTGCTCATGGCTCGCAAATTTGATGCAATGCTCCAGACATGTATATCGTGCACATCCCTTATTTCAGGCAGGCTTTTGATCGCGCTCACAACCTCTGAGACATTGATGTCATGAGGAACACCCTCAAGCAAAATCCTGAGCCCTTCACGGAAAATGCCGAATGCCGATACCAGGATAATTACGCTTATCAGGATGCTCACCGCAGCGTCGACCCAGTAGATTCCGGTGGCCATTATCAAAATCGCCCCGATGATCACGCCCACGGATGCAAGTGCATCGCCTGCAGCGTGCCAGAAGGCGCTGCGGATATTGATATTCTCCCCCTGTTCCTTGCGCAGCCATAGCGCTACAAACACATTGGCCGCCAGGCCGACGGCGGCGACGATCAGCATCATAGCGCTGTTGATCACCGGGTGCTGGGAAAAACGCTCGTATGCCTCATAAAGGATAATGCCTGAGATTGCCAGGATACTCACGGCATTAACAATGGCAATAAGTACGCCCACACGGTGGTAGCCGAAGGTCATGCGGCTGCTCGGCGGCCTGGCTGCTTGCCTGACGCCGTACCAGCTCAATAGCAGCGCTATTCCGTCAGTCAGCACATGCCCGGCGTCGCTCAACAGCGCAAGGCTGTTAGACATGATCCCGCCCGCTACCTCCAACACCAGGATTACACACGTAATGACGATCCCGTATTTTAGTTTGGTGCCGGCGCCGATAGCGTCGTGATGATGATGTTCAGCCAACTATATCCCCCGGTTTTGAGAAGTAATTTTAGTATATAACGGCTGGCTTCAAAGTCCAAAGTCTTTAGCAGACAATTCAATAGCAATACCTCTAACATATCATTGCCGGATGCATAGCCCGGTAGGAATCCATTGAACCTATAATAGTCCTCTTTACCCTGTCATTACGAGTCCCGATGCAATCGGGACGTGGTAATCTACTGGCCCATGACAAATTGAAAACATGTCTCAACCAGAGTCATCCCACTTCATGCTATAATACATGTGTATGTATGCCTGTATGCTTTTATGCCTGTATGGAGGTACATTATGAGCAGGAGAATGACGGTGGTCTTTCACAATGACGACCTTTACACCGATTTGAAAGTGGCGGCAGTTCGCGGTCGTACCAGCGCCAGCGATATCATAGCCCAGGCTGTAACGGAGTGGCTCGAAAGCCGCGAGGATGCCGGATTACAGCCCAAAATCGAAGAGGCGCGTGCGGAATATGGGGCCAAGGGTGGGCGTCCGTGGAAGAAAGTGCATGAGGAAATGAACCAGACCGTCGACAAAAAGAAGGGTAAGCGATAAGCGCCGTATGCCAGATTCCCCGAATTACCGGATTGAAGTTCCCCCGCTGCAGATCGCGATCTTCAGAAATTACAGGACCGTGTACGCAGGCAGGATTTCACCCGCCTGAGCAATGCCATCGATAAATTGGTGATCAAACCTCGTCCGCATGGTGTCCGTAAAATCGAGGGAGCCGGGGCGGCCTACCGGATTAGAGTCGGAGATTATCGCATAGTCTATGATATTTACGATGATAAGAGACTTATCGTTATTCTTATGGTAAGCCGTCGAAGCGAAACTACGTACAAATTTTAATTCCTCACTAAGACCACACGCTTTGTCGGAGTTTCAGCCGAATAACCAGCCAAAATTAGGTTTCTGACCTATTAATTGCCCTCGCCGTCTCCCATGGATCGCTATTGACCACATTTGCGCCGTAAAACTCCATGGCGCTGATATCGGAGGACAGGTTCTCTGTATCGCCGCGGTCTACCATACGGGCGATAACCGGGAAACCCTCCCAGCCTGCTCTATCTCCCAGAGGAGGAAAGACAATACCGACATTAAATGATTTCACGTCCAGTTTATCCCGAAAACTCGACAGCACGGTGTATATGTTTTCGGTCAGCGATGGAGCAAGTTCGGGAGCCAATATCATGACCTCGTTTTGCTTGAAAGCCGTCAGGTAGACCATTACTCGGATATCCCCCACTTTCCAACCCAGCCCTAGGGCCTCGTGCACTGCAAAAAGGTCTTCGAAATAGTTGGAACCGCACTGCTCTTCATATCTCAAGGCAGACCTGTGCAGGTGCTCGACCTTCACATAGTGCGAGCCGCGGCCCAGGATTACCTGGGCATGGCCGTGGCGAATACTGGCCCCGGCCCTGTTTGTGCAATTCCAGAGAAAGAGGCAATAACGCGCCAGAGGGTCGAAATCATGCGCGCGTTGCGCCCAATTCCATCCAGTCTCAATATAATCTGCAACCTCACTGCAACCAAAATCAAGCGGGTCGGCGTTTTTGAATACCACGACGCAGTGGTACTGCTCACATTTGGCGATATTGGCTGCGGTAATACAGTGTTTGCCCTGCACCCTGCCAAAGAGGTCTTCAGCCGTGTAATCCAGCGGAGCGGCGAACTGGTCAACGTCATCACTTCCATTGGCCCCCGCTGCCCCTTTACGCGAATAATTGTGTGGCCGCAGGGCGCGCATCGGGTTATATACCGAACTCTCCAGGGTAATAAGATTGGTTATCCTGATTATTTTTTGACTGGTTACCCGGCTGGCGGCTCCGAATTGCTCCGTTGCCCATGGAACCATGGATCTGGGGAGCTTAAGGTTACCTCTCACGACGTCCAGGGAGAAAATACGTTGAAAAATACGCTGTTCGGCAGGGGGAAGCTCAGCTATACGGTCGGCCAATTCCGTTATCGAAGGCGTCATTTGTAGCGCCCCGTTCCGCTCAGGCAGGAGTTTGTTTGGCTGAAGCGGTCAGACGGGAGATAAGGTCAGGCGTTTCTTTCTGCCCCATGCCGTAGCCGATCAGCAAACCCAGCCTCTCAAGCAAGGGGGATGCCGCCGCCATATCGTCCTTTTCAATCAGCGCAATGGCCTTTTCGAGCAGGGTAATCTCCTCGCTTAGCTGGCAGGCAAACCCTCCCAGGTTTCCGCAGCACGGTGCGATAACTTCAGACCGCCACAGGTGCGCTTCCTTAATCTCCTGCATCTTCTTCAGCATATCCACCCCTTCCCCTCGCGTGGCAGGCTCCGCCAGCTTTTTCAAAGCATCCTGGTAAGTTTCCATGTTAATTATCATCATAGCTGCACCACCTGTTTCTATTGTAACGCCAATCGTCTAATGCTTGAAGTGGCGAACGCCCGTAAAGACCATGGCCATATTATATTTGTTCGCCGCTTCTATGGATTGCTCATCCCTGATGGAGCCGCCCACCTGGATAATGGCTGTTACGCCACCCTTGGCCGCCAGGTCCACGGTATCCGGGAAGGGAATAAAAGCGTCCGATCCCAGCACACAGCCCTTGGACCTATCCCCGGCGCGTTCCAGGGCTATCTGTGCGCTCACGGAGCGGTTCGGCTGTCCGGCGCCCATGCCCATTAAGGTGCGGTCCTTCGCCAGTGTGATACCGTTGGACTTAACATGCTTGACAGCTTTCCAGGCGAAGAACAGGTCGTCCCATTCCTTCTGCGTGGGCTGGCGTTTAGTCACGACTTTGGGCTTGAACTCCTCGTCGGTATAGAAGTCCTTCAACTGGGCCAGGAAACCGCCGCTGATAGGCCGAAACTCCACCGTCCGTCCTTTGGGAGGCTTAGCGCTGGCCGGCATCGAGATCAGCCGCAGGGTCTTCTTGCGCCCGAGCAGAGTGAGGGCCTCATTCGAGTATCCCGCCGCCACAATTACGTCAAAATGGGTCTTGTCGACCTCTGTAGCAAGGTCGATCTCCATTACCTTGTTCACGGCCACGATGCCGCCATAGGCAGCGATAGGGTCGCCCGCCAGCGCCCTGCGGTACGCTTCCGGCAGGTCGTTGTAGCTGGACAGCCCGCACGGGTTGGTGTGCTTGATAACAGCAACGGCCGGCTCTTCGAAGTCGCTCACCACGTTCCAGGCGGATTCCAGGTCCAGGAAATTATTGAACGAAAGCTCCGGTCCGTGGTGCTGTTTCGCCTGGGTAATACCCCAGGGTTTTATGCCGGCATTCTTCTCAACATACAGGGCTGCACGCTGATGAGGGTTCTCACCATAGCGCAGGCCGTACACTTTTTGAAGCGCTATGGTCATATCATCCGGGAATTTTTCCCCTTCCAGCAAATACTGCGAAATAGCTGTATCGTACAACGCCACATGCTGAAACGCTTTCTGCGCCAGCTTCTTACGCAACTCCATGTCAACTTTGCCGCACTTCAGGGCGTCAATAACCGGACCGTAATCAGCCGGGTCAACAACGACCAGCACCGCCGGAAAATTTTTGGCTGCCGCTCGTATCATGGTCGGGCCGCCGATATCTATGTTCTCCAGCGCATCCTCCAACGTCACTCCCGCCTTTGAGACCGTCTCCACAAACGGGTACAGGTTCACAACCACCATGTCTATTTGACCGATCTTATGTTTGTCCAGCTCTTCCATGTGCTTGGGCTTATCGCGGCGCGCCAGGATGCCGCCGTGCACCATGGGATGCAGTGTTTTAACACGCCCGTCCAGTATCTCGGGGAATCCTGTAATATCTGAAATGCCGTGGATTTTCAGGCCGGCTTCGGACAATGATTTCTTGGTCCCGCCCGTGCTGAATATTTCTACTTTCAATTCCTGGAGTTGCCTGGCAAAATCTACCAGTCCGGATTTGTTTGAGACGCTCAGGATAGCTCTCATTGGACCCCCCTTATCTAATTATCACTCTCTCGCTGCCGTTGGCTTTGACAATCTTGCCGATTTCAATTGCACCAGGTACGCCGGAGTCTAATTTCATCATTTCGGCAATATCCGCCGGGCAAATAACAACCATGCCGATACCCATATTGAAGACACGGAACATTTCTTCATCCTTAACCGAGCCCCGCTTCTGGATCAGTTCAAATATCGGCGGTACGTGCCAGGAGGAACGGTCAATCTCTACCGAAACACCCGCCGGGAGGATACGCGGGACATTGCCCACCAGTCCGCCGCCTGTTATATGGGCCATGCCATGGATTCTATCAAGAAATGGCTTCAACTCATTGTGATAACAGTGGTGCGGCTCCAGCAGGGCCTCACCCAGCGTTTTTCCCAGTTCGGGATAGATCATTTTTAGCGCCAGGGGGTCGCGGTCGGTGCCGAATACCTTACGGGCCAGGGAGTAGCCATTCGTATGCAGGCCGCTGGACGGCAATCCGATCACCACATCCCCTTCGGTTATCTTCTCGCCGTTGATGACCCTGGACCTCTCCACCACACCCACAATAAAGCCCGCCAGGTCGTAGTCGGATGATTTATACATACCCGGCATTTCGGCGGTCTCGCCGCCTATCAAAGCACAGCCTACTTCCTTGCAAGCTTCCGACAGGCCGGATACTATGGCCGCCACTTTGTGCGGCTGCAATTTGCCCAGCGCTATATAATCCAGCATGAAAAGAGGGCTGGCGCCGCAGCACAAGATATCGTTCGTACAGTGATTCACAAGGTCGATGCCCACCGTGTCATGCTTGTCCATCAGTACCGCTATCTTCAGCTTGGTGCCGACCCCGTCAGTGCTGGATACCAGCACAGGGTCGTTGTACTGCTTCATTTTGAAAAAGGCCCCGAAATGGCCTATGTCGGTAAGCACTTCCGGCCCGAAAGTGGGGCGTACAAGCTCCTTTATCAGGTCCTTGGTCTTATCAGCGGCAGAGATATCCACGCCGGCTTCGGCGTAAGCGCCTTTACGTTTCGATTTCACTGAGGCTCCTTATAGAAGTTGAGGGCAGAGTCTCCAGTTGCAGTTTATCCATTTCAAGCTGGACCGGGGTGGGATAATCCCCGGTAAAACAGGCAGCGCAAAATACATCCCTGGGCTGCCCCACCGACTCAATCAATCCTTCCATACTGATATATCCCAGAGTATCGGCGCCTATGACATTCTTAATCTCAGCTACAGATTTCTGTGCTGCTATAAGCTCCCACCTGGTTGCCATATCAACGCCAAAAAAGCACGGGTAGCGAATAGGCGGGGCACAGATCCTCATGTGTACCTCTTTGGCCCCTGCCTTCCTTAACAAATTAATCACTCTGGGTGTTGTAGTGCCGCGCACAATGCTGTCGTCCACCACTATCAGTCGCTTCCCGGCTATCTCCTGGGTCAGGGGATTGAACTTAAGCTGCACACCAAGCTCACGCAGACGCTGATCGGGTTCAATAAATGTGCGGCCTACATAACGGTTTTTAAGCAGGCCTTCGTGATACGGTATGCCTGACGCCCGCGCATAACCTATGCCGGCAGCGGTGGCCGAGTCAGGTATGCCCATCACCATATCAGCGTCTACAGGGTGTTCACGGGATAGGATGGCCCCCATTCTCTCGCGGGCGGAATAAATCAGTTTTCCGTTCAGCAGGCTGTCCGGCCTCGCAAAGTAAATATATTCGAAAATGCACAGCGCTTTTTTCGCACTTTCAATACGCGTGCTGCGTACACCGTCGGCATCAATGGTAACGATCTCTCCCGGTTCGATTTCCCTGACAAACTGCGAACCGATATGGTCAAGTGCGCACGTTTCGGAGGCCAGCACCCATCCTGTGTCGAACTTGCCCAGGGAAAGGGGCCTCACCCCCATGGGATCGCGCACTCCATAAAGCTTCTCGTTGGCCATCAAAACCAGCGAATAGGCGCCCTGAAGCCGCCGCATGGCATACTTGATGCGGGACTCCATGTCTTTCTCTGCAGAAGACAGGATTAGATTGGCTATCACCTCGGAATCAGTGGATGAGTTAAAACTGAAACCCTTTTCTTCCAGCTCGGTGCGAAGAGTCATCGAGTTGGTGATATTGCCGTTGTGCCCAAGCGCAATCCTGACGTCGGTAGTCCCGACCAGTACGGGCTGGGCATTGCAGATAACGCTGGAGCCGGTAGTGGAATAGCGGTTATGGCCTATGGCAATATTGCCCTTCAGCCGGACCAATTCATCTTCGGTAAAAGCGTGCGAGACAAGGCCCATATCCGTATGGATATAGATCTTATTTCCTTCAGCGGTGGCTATACCTGCGCTTTCCTGTCCCCGGTGCTGAAGAGCATACAGAGCAAAAAAAGTTACTCTGGCTACATCAGTTCCGGGGGCGTAAATACCGAATATGCCGCAGCTTTCGTGCAAATCGTGCATCAGATTCCCTATGGATTATACGGCTTTTGTTAACTGACGGTCAATTGAAGCCGGTATAAATTTCACACATATTTAACCTGACGTTAACGTTGCCATAAACTTCTACTGCTAAGATACAAAGAAGGAGGAAAAATGAGAGCCATGTATGATTTAGCATTGATAGCCCAGAACTCCAGAATCTGGGACCTGGTAAACCTCGTGCGGAAATATCAGGATGGAATAGCTAAACACTCGGTAGTTGCCACTCTCGAAACCGGACCCATTATCAAAAGCGTGACCGGAATTGATATGCACACCCTTTCCTTTGGGCCTGAAGGCGGTTACCTGCAGTTGGCCAGGTTAGTTAATACCGGCAATTTGAGAATGGTCATATTTCTGCACGATCCGCTGCTTTGCCTGGATGATCCGGGCATCATGGAGTTACTTCGGTCCTGCAATATGCAGGATATTCCCTTCGCCAACAATCTGACCACTGCCGAGTTCATCCTGTTCAGGTTCCTGGAAAAAGAAATGGCAACTTACTGGAGATGTCCTGAAGCCCGGCCTGAGTACAATTACACTTATGTTTAACAGTGTAAGATTGCGCACCCTAAGCAGCTCCTCTCTGAACTCTCGGTATGTCTCGGACTAACCCGGAATCCAGCTACACAAACGCTCCTGCAAGCAATAAAACGGCCGACAATGACTGTATCCACGGGCATAGTTTCATAGGTATTATCGGCGTTCGTGCATAAGTGAGCCAGCCCATTGCAGCCATAACGGCGAGGGTAATTGCCGTACAAAGATAAACCACGATCGAGGCGGTGGCAGTCCTGCCTGCAATCGCCGTAACCGCTATACTCAAAATTCCCATATAGCACATGGCCACGCCTTCTGCCAGCCATTCCATCGTGATTATTCTTCTATTGTCTTCAGAAATAGAGCCAAAACCACGGACTATAGTCCCTGTAGGGAAAAAATGGGCGGCGCCCCAGATTAATACTACGGCCGATCCTGAGTAGAGTAAGACGGTTCCTAACAATTATTCGCCTCCTTACGAACAGTCTATGTCGCAGGACTCTTCTCATAATAATCTCCTTGCAAAGAAATTGAAACAGGCGGTTGCTGATTGGACTTGATAACCGGGGTTTTCACGACTTGGAGTGATGCGTTTCCCCATCAGTTCAAAGTATAGGGTGCGCCTGTTAAAAGACAGTTAACCTATTGTTATAGTTAAGTTAAATAACCGGCCGGTCCGATTATCTTGTCAGGGATAGCTTCTGATGGCTGATTAGTCAATCAGCATCGAAGCTAAACAGTCTTCGCAAAATGAATGCTCCGGGCATTGCAACAGTACGTCACGCCAAAATACGGTCAATTCTCGGACCGGAGCACAGTGCCCCTGACCCTGTCTTCATCCGCCAATAATGTCTGGCCCCCATCAGAAAGCAGAAGCAGGCCAGTACACCGCCGATGCTGGCCACTACCATTGCCCACATCAACCTGGAGCGCCGCCCCCAATACTGTCTGAAATAGCGCCGACCATCAACGGCGACCACGCGCCGCCAAAAACATACATAAATAGCGAGGCCAAACCGTAGGCGAGGGCTTTATGTGCCGCAGGAACCACGTCCTGGGATATAAGGCTTAGCGCCGGTATGGCGACCATGTTTACGATGCCGAAAATAAAGCTTAAAAACAGGCCCGCTGCGAAATTGTAGCTGAACGCCAGAAATGACGCAGCCAGGAAGATTGAGGATAGCAGGGAGGCAATCGCTGGAAGCCAGAGCCTGCTTTTGCGATTTCTTTTATACCAGACGTCAGATAGAACTCCGCCAATAGGGGCGCCAATGATCGCGACCAGGCTCACAACGCATGTAATATAGCCGGCGGTATCGGTTCTCCATTCATACTGACGCATCAAAAATGTGGGAAGCCAGTTGATTTGCGCCAGGCCCGTTATGAGCATTAGTCCATATCCGGGGAAAAACCATCGCAAAGTGGGGGTTTTCAGGAGCATCGAAACTGATTGACCCAAATGTTTGAAACCGCTGGTGATTGTCTGATCTATGGTTTTATAGTCCTCCAGAAAGAACGTGGCCACTGCCAACAAAACACCTACTCCCGCCAGCAAGAAAAATGGAGAGCGCCAACCGAAGGAAGCAGCCATCAAACCAGCTATGGCAGCCCCCAGGGCAATCCCAAGAGGAATTCCGATGTTAAATATGCCCATTGCCCAGCCGTGTTTTTCCCTGTTATATGCTGCCGTGATCATAGAAATGCTTCCGGTTACAATAGCAGTTACACCCGGACCGGCAACAGCCCTTGAGATCAATGATGTTGCAAGATTCCTGGCAATCCCAAAAACCGCTGTTGCTGCATTCCAGATTAAACCCATAACGCCAATGGATTTCTTTCTACTCCAGCGATCAATCAGATAAGCTGCAGGAATGGCGAAGACGCCGTAGCACAGCATGTAAACCGTCTGTATTGCGCCCAGTTGTGTATCGCTCAGTCCCATTTCCAACTTCATTGGCTGCAACACTACCGTGACCGCCACACGTTCCATATAGGTGAGCGTATAAAGAAGCGAACACACTATGAGTATCCGGTGCGCTTTCCAACCGCCGGATTGATAATTCTGGGTCATGCCGGGCACAGCCTCCGCTTCATGGCGTCAGTCGCAACCTTTACGCCGACCAGGATTTATTTCTTGACTTTTTCTATCAGCCACTCCAGGGCAGCCTTTATTGCTCTCTCATCATGTCTTAACCTGTGTCCTGCGCCTGACAGTATGGTCATTTCTTTGGGTTCGCGGGCCTTGTCGTAGAGCCTTCCGGCATGCGCAACCGGCACGGTCTCGTCTTTATCCCCGTGAATCAGCAGTACCGGACGTGGAGCGATTTTATCGATGTATTCGATCGGGCTAACTGTCTTAAAGCCATCCAGCCACTTGTCGACGGACGAGGGAAAATCCGGGTCTTTGATAATCCCTATGTCCCGAAAGCTTTTTATCAGCGATTCTGCCGTATGACCGGAAGCCATAAAATCGAACTCGGCAGGGCAAGCCAGTGTCGCAACCGCATGGACACGCGGGTCCCTGGCCGCCACATAAACGCTCACCGCTGCACCTCCGGACGATCCCAGCAGGCAGATTCGTTTTTTATCTACTTCCGGCAGCATGTCAAGAAAATCCAGTGCAGCAACCAGGTCATGGGTCCAGCCTATCATATCGATGTTACCCTGGCTGGGGCCTGCTCCGCGAAAGTTGAAGGCCAGCGCCACAAATCCGGCATCACAGAAACGGGCCGCCATTTCCGGGTATCCGCCCTTCTCATTGGGATCATACGGGACTGCCGGTATGCCATGGCACAGGCAGACCGCGGGAAAGGTCCGGTCGCATGCATCGGGCATATAAACTTCGCCCGAGAGCATCAACTCATCCGAACTCAATATTACAGCTGCATTTCTCATAGACTAATCACTCCAAAGGCGGTTAGTAGAATAACACCCCAGGATAACCCCGCCAGAATTCCCCAGGCCGGCTTGCTCCAGTGATAAACGGCGGCGCCATCCAGCGGGCTAAAGGGTATCAAATTGAAAGCCGCCAGCCACAAATTCAACTGAAATCCCAGCCTTCCGAGAGAAGTAAAAATATTGTACGGGTATGACTTGAAGGCCAGGCCGAATATGTCGAAATGCAGCATGAAATCCCCGAAAAGGCCAAAGGTATGCCTGAGGAGAAATAAAGCAAGGAACACAACGGCCAGCGCCATATTTGCCACCGGTCCCGCCGCAGATATAAATCCTTCTTCTTTTTCGGTCAAATCACGGGTGGGAAGCGTATGGACCGCTCCCGGCGCAAAGAAAAGAAAGCTGCCGAAGCTGAGCACCGCAGTTGCGACGGCAATTACCAGCCCGGGTGTCCAGATCCTGAATTCGGCCCAGCAGCCGTAGTGCTGCGAGACTGCTTTATGGGCCAGTTCATGACCTATGAAACCAATGCCGATTGCGACAAGCACAGCCATCAGCCTGGCGAAGAAATTCATCAGCGTCGTGGTGAACGGGTCTCCGGCCTTATTGAAAAATACGCCGATTGAAAAGCACAGGCCGAGGGTTATCCAGCAGATCGCCAGGTGACGCAACTCAATTTTACTGAACCTCATTGTATTATTTTCCTCATGTAAATCAGGAACTCTTTGTTGCCCTCGGCCCCCAGTATTGGCGAGGCGGTCAGGTTAATCAACCTCAATCTATTTTCATTCATCCAGGTAGTGAAATTGCCGAGCAGCCTGGCATGCACCGCAGGGTCCTTGATAATTCCCCCCTTGCCTACTTCCTCCCGGGCAGCTTCAAATTGAGGTTTGAATAATGCCATTATCTCGCCCGGCGGCCCCAGGTGCGGCAGCACATTGGGTATCACCATGGTAATCGATATGAATGACAGGTCCATGGTAGCCAGGTCCACCTTCTCCGGCAGATCAAAGGGGAAATGCGCATTAACCTTCTCCATTACAATGACGCGCCTGTCCTGTCTGAGTTTATAGTCCAACTGGCCGTATCCCACATCCAGCGCATACACCCTGGCGGCCCCGTGTTGCAGCATACAGTCAGTAAATCCCCCGGTTGAGGCCCCGACATCCAGGCATACCAGTCCCTTGACGTCGATTTGGAACTCATTGAGCGCATGCTCCAGTTTCAAACCGCCCCTGCTCACATATCGCATTCTGCCTTTAAGCTGCACCTCCGCATCATCCTGTACAAGGCTGCCTGCCTTAGTAACTGAAGATCCGTTTATGGTGACCTCACCGGCCATTATGGAAGCCTGAGCTCTGCTTTTGTTTTCGAACAGGCCCCTGCTTACAAGAAGTGTGTCCAACCTGACCCTGGGCATGTCACATATTATACGGCATTAATGGGTGCAGTTATCACCCATTCCGGTAATGAAATCAGCCGGCTGAACAGGCGGCGCCGCTATGGAAAAATCCTGGCGGCAACATATGAAATACCCATGAAAGCTGTAAAACCTGCAGCCAGGGACCAGATCACGCCGATGCGGGGAATAAGAAAGAATAGTGACAGGAAATAGGCAACAAGGGCGGGCGCCATTATTAAAATATTCCTGGCATATGACTCGCTGGCCTGCGACCCGACCGAAACATATATGGTAAGCAGAGTTACAGCGCTGATAAGGGGCAACTGGGAGATTAGAGCCGCAACAATGGATTTAGACTGGCTTCCAAAATAGGCCGAAGCGGAAACCGCCGTCCCGCCAATGAGAAAAGTTGCAACCATCATTTTTACATCCATAGGACTAATCTCCCGTTCGTGCGGCCATTAAGGAATCCTTATACTTAGGTATTCTTTGAATAGTCTCATTTAAATACAATTTAATTATACTCTGGTATGATTTATATACATAAGGAGCTTATCACCCATAGGACTAATTGTCAATAGAGAAAAGAAAGATCATTTTCATACTGTAGTTTCGTTTTCCACTTAAATGTGGTAGCATTTTCAGTTAACAGGAGATAATGCCATGGCCGTAAAAGTATTCTCTGAACGCCAGATTCGATCGCAGCTAATTAAGCATAAAATGCGTGAAGCCGCCAGGACGCTTGTAAAACAGAAGGGATACGAAGGCGTCACGATAGACGAAATATGCGCCGAGATTGGCGTCACCAAAGGAACGTTTTATAACTACTTTCATTCCAAGGAGGAGATCATCCTGGATGAGGTTGCGGAAGACAATCTGCACTACCGTAATAAACTACGGTCCCAGGTATCGAAGTTGCGGCCAGGGCTGGCTAAATTGATCACTTTTCTTCGATTGGCGGTGGCCTATGAGAATGAGAGGGATAAGGAATTTACCAGGCTCTGTTACAAACTTCGCATTGCCGATCCCAAAAGGGCACTTCCACTTTATCCGGATAAAAGGGAACTCTATAAGATAGTTGAAGAACTGATCGTCGAGGGCCAGTCTTGCGGGGAGATAAGACAAGATCTGAGCAGCGGTCAATTAGCCACGATAGTTTTATACAATATCAGGGGCATGGTCTATAGCTGGTGTCTGCCCGACACCGACTTTGACCTTAACGAGATAGGCGAGCACCTGTTCAGGGTGCTCGAAGAGGGCTTGCGCAAAAGATAGCCGGCTGCAGCCGCCCGCCCCAAAGAATGTTCAGACTTATCCCTCCGTTACTGCTTATACTTGCCTAATACTGCAATAACATTCAGCACCAGGCCGAAAAGGTTGATGCCGACAGCCCCTGCCCAGGCCACGATTGAACTGTAGAGTTGCGGCTGCGTGAAAATATTGATGATATGCGTAACGACACCGCCATAGCCCATGACCACTATGGCGACCCCCATCAGTATCCTGTATAGGACAAGCTTCCGCATATAACCGGGGATAAGGAACAGCGCATAAACTACCATGGAGACAAGTCCCAGCACCGGCTGGGTGGGCGCAAGCGCCGGTTTTCCTGTGGCTGTGAAATATAAGCTCAGGCAGTTATATCCAATGCCCAGGATTACGTAAAGGATCTGTAATTTCAGCAGCGTCGTCAGTTTCATCCCTTTATCACCTCTCTATTTATCCTGCCATGAGCGTTTCGTGCTCTACCTTCGCCATGTCAGGGCCGTAGTGCCGGGCAGCAAGCAAAAGGAACAGGCCGCCCAATATGGCTCCGGCACTCGATATGATCATCGCTGTACTAAGCCCGGCTGCGCCTCCTCCCAGAGCATCTGAAATACCGCCAACTGCATACGGACCCCAGGCGCCGCCCAGAGCATATGCACAAAATACAGCGATTCCGAAAGAGAGCCCTTTATGGGCCGAGGGGACTACGTCCTGCGAGACGGAAGCAAGAGCCGGATTTCCCATAACGTTAAAAATGCCATAAAGCATACCCAAAATGATCCCAATTACATTGAATTTGATAAGCACAACTGCAATGAGCAATATGGCCGAAAGGACGGCTGCCGCGGAAGCCAGGTAAATCCTGCCTTTCTTGCTCTTCTTCTGCCACAGGTCTGCCAGGTAACCTCCCAGCGGTGCTCCGATAATTGCCATGAGAACCATGCCGCCCACTATAAGGCCGGCCTGGCCTTCCGACACATCCATAGTGCGCATGACTAGTGCCGGCATCCATGCAAGCACCGATGTCCCGGTGAAGGTCAATATGCCGAACCCGATATAGTACCACCTCAATGTTGGAATGCTAAGCACACTAATGATTGAATGGCCGAACCCGGTCTTTGTGCCTTGCGCAGACGGCAGAGCGGCTGTCTTATAGTCTTTCATGAATAAGGCGAGTATACCCAAAATAATCCCTGGAATTGCAAAAATAAGAAAAGGGGTTCGCCATCCGTATTTGGCCGAGATTAGCCCGCCTACCATTGTCCCGATCGCGGCGCCCAGCGGGATGGCTATATTGAAAATGCCCAACGTCCTGGCCCGCGATTGTTTTGAATAGGCGGCGCTTGTCATGGCCGTACCGCCGGCGGTGAATCCGGCTTCGCCGACACCTACCATGCTGCGGGGAATCAGGACGCCGACGAAACTTGTGGCCAGACCGGTCAGATAGGTCAGCCCGCTCCACAATATGGCCATAATGGCAATCGACTTTTTTCTGCTCCATCGATCGATGAGATATGAAATGGGAAACGAAAACAGGGCCATTCCCAGCATAAAAAGTGTCTGGGCCAGGCCGCACTGCGCATCGGTCAGGCCTAGCTCCACCTTCATCGGTTGGAGAACGGCGGAGAACACCTGCCTATCAACATAGTTAATCATATACAGTAAAGTACAAATAATCAGGATGTAGTGAGCGCTCCAGCCCCCGGTCTTATATTGCTTTGGCTCCGCTTCATTTAAATCTTGGGCCATTGGGTTGCCTCCATTTCTTATCAGTTTTTGAACGTTAAGTCTTCGATGGATTCGGGTGCCGTGGTTAACTGGCGATTGCCTGTTTCCGTAATCAGCACAGTATCGGAATGGCGGTAGCCTCCCTTGCCCTTGAAATAAATGCCCGGTTCAACGCTGATAACCATCCCCGGCGCAAGCTTCCTCTTATCTCCCAGCGCAAGAAACGGATCCTCGTGACCCGTAATACCAAAACCGTGGCCGGTCCGGTGGATAATATTATCACGATAGCCCGCATCGATGAAAATCTGCCGGACCTTTTTATCGATTTCCTCCAGCACCGTTCCCGGTACGGCCAACTCAAAGGTCAAAGCGCGTGCCTTCATCATGATTTCAAATAGCTTCTTCGCGTGCTCCGGAACATAATCAAGGAACAATGTCCGTTCTATCTCCACGCCGTAGCCGTCCACGATTGCGCTGACGATGGAGCAGGAGGGTCCTCCTTCTTCCATCACCTGAAAGGGAGTCGGTACGATGTGAGGATCATGGGACATAGACGGCGGCCACACAGCCCCAATGAACTTGCTGGCCAGCAAATTGATATCAGGTATTTCCAACAGAGATTTGCCCATCATAGCCTGCACCAGGCCGCTGTAAATAGTGATCAGCGGCACACCGGTGCGAGTCAATTCCAGCAACTTTTTCATGCCTTCATCCACTACCAGGCAGGCATGGACCGTGCGGCCGATTTCGTAATCAGTTTTGATTACACGCGCTTCCTCAATAATATTAGTGATCATCGCGGTGCCGCGCGTCTCCCTCAGAATGCCGGCAGGCATTGCCGTTTCGACGCCGACCCGGTCGCCTTCTTTGAAGAGCGGCCTGTAAACATCGTACCAGTTTTGCCCTTCTGGTGCGGGGAACTCGTAGTAGATAACGTAATCCAGGTCACAACGTGCCCTGGATTTGACATGTGTTGACTCGAGCAGGGGGCAGACCATTTTCATCAGGCCTCTCTTCGGTATTATCAATATGAAAGGCCGCTCATGAACGTTATTGGCAAAATTGGTCAGGTAGTAAATATTAACCGGCGAAAAAGAGACATAATAGTCAAGTTTTTCCCGCTCCATCAGTTCCCTTACTTTTGCCAGGCGCGCCGCCAGTTCTTCTTTGCCCGGTTTGGCGGTTACAGGCTCAATCTTCATGGTTTCCTCCGTCTATTAGTAATATTTAAGTTCCGTCAATATTGCGATGACTGCAGGCCTGAATACAAAAAGTTGGGAGCGCCTCAACCTGCCCCTGTGCAAAGGTAAGTATTTGTACCACAGTACACTATAAATAGTATCGTTCTAATACATATATCTCTATACTGTGGTATAACTATTATTAGCGCCGAGCTTATCACCCCATCAGCTATCTTGTCAATAGCATAACCGGAAAATACTCGGTCATACCGGAGTTTAGTATCACTGGCATATGTGTTAGTATTTTACTTGCAAGGAGCTAAAGTATGGCCGTAAAAGTATTCTCTGAACGCCAGATTCGATCTCAAATAATGCGGCAAAAAATACGTGATGCTGCCAAATCGCTGGTGAAGGAGAAAGGGTACGAAGGGGTGACAATTGACGAGATTTGCGCAGAAGTCGGCGTCACCAAAGGAACATTTTACAATTACTTTGGCTCGAAGGAGCATCTGATACTGGATGATATTGCGGAAGACAATCTGTATTACCGGAAAAAACTGCGGTCCCAGGTCGCAAAACTGCAGCCCGGACTGGCAAAATTGATAACTTTTCTTCGATTGGCCATGGCTTATGAGAGTGGCAAAGACGTGGAATTCGCCAGGCTCTCTTACCGGCTTCGGATTGCCAATCCTAAAAAGACATCTCCGCTGTATCCGGACAAAAGAGAGTTTTATAAGATAATTGAGGAACTGATCGTCGAGGGGCAGGCATGCGGTGAGATAAGGCAAGACCTCAGCAGCGTTCAACTTGCCACGGCCGTTTTATATAGTGCAAGGGGCGTCGTCTATAGTTGGTGTTTACCTGATACCGAATTCGACCTTAAGCAGATGTGCGAGGACGTGTTCGAAGTTCTCCTGGAAGGCCTGCGCAAAAAATAACCGGCAGCCCTGGCAGCAGGAACTCAGTTAGAACACGGCTCTCCACCTGATCAGTTATCCTTCAGTCAATGTGTCTCTGCAAGTATGGTCTCATTCTTCACCCTTTCCGCGTCTGCGGGATACGTGCGTGCCGCCAGCAGGAAGAATATGCCGCCGATAAGTCCTATCACGGTCGAGAGCATGAGGGCAATGCTTAAGCCGTCCGCCCCTCCTCCCAGTGCATCAGAGATCGCTCCGATGACATAGGGCCCCCAGGCGCCGCCGAAAACATACTGGGCAAATACGCACAGTCCCATGGAAAGGCCTTTATGCGCGGCCGGAACGATATCCTGGGAGACTGCTGCAAAGGCAGGAATCGTCATGGAGACGACAACACCGTAGAGTACTCCTATAGCTATACCCAGCGCGCTGAGTTTAAGTAGTATTGCCAGGAATATCAGCACAGCCGCGGCAATATTGGCGAAGGCAGGTATAAACATCCTGCCGCGCGGGTTTTTCTTTTGCCACAGGTCAGCCAGAAACCCGCCGAGCGGGGCGCCGATTATCGCAGACAACCCGATTCCGCCTACGATCATCCCGGACGTTGCCTCGTTGACGTTCATTATGCGCATCACCAGGCTGGGCAGCCAGACCAGTACCGAGCTGCTCATGAATACGGTCAGGCCAAGGGCCGGCCAAAACCAGCGTGTAGTCGGCACTTTAAGAACATTGACAAACGCAATGCCGAAGCCTTTGAGGCCGGCAGAGGCGCCCGCCACTTCCACGGTCTTATAGTCTTTCATGAAGAACGCCAGAATGCCAAGTATGACTCCGGGGATAGCAAAATAGTAGAATGGTGTGCGCCACCCGAATTTGGCTGATACCAGCCCGCCGATCATAACGCCGGCCGCTGCGCCGAGGGGTATGGCAATATGGAAAATGCCCAATGCCCTGCCTCTTGACTGGGGCGGGTATGAGGCGCTCACCATGGCCACGCCGCCGGGCGCAAAGCCGGCTTCACCGAGACCAACGAATGTCCGGGGGATTATCACGCCCACGAAATTTCGCGCAAGGCCGGTAGCAAAGGTAAATCCGCTCCAAAGCAGGGCCATGATGCCGATGGACTTTTTCCGGCTCCAGCGGTCGATCATGTGGGAGATCGGAAAGGAGAACAGGGCCATGCACAGTATCAAAACAGTCGAGGCCAGCCCGCACTGGGCATCTGTCAGCCCAAGTTCCATTTTCATCGGCTGCAAGATCACCGAGAATACCTGCCTGTCCATGTAGTTGATGACGTACAGGAGCGTGCAGGTGATCAATATAAAGTGGGCGTTCCATCCGCCTACGTTATATTTCTTGGTCTCGTTAGCAGCTGGGTCGCTCATGAATGTGCCTCCTTATCATTAGTGGGATTCCCGGTGATTGTGGGAGGGAGTTAAAGCACTATACAGCATTTGCAGGCATAGTTGCAATAACAGATATTGTGCTACAATTTTCCAGCCCGGATTTTGAGGAGGCGGCAATATGGTAATATGGGCCATCGCACTGCTATGTCTGGTTATTTTGATTGTCATCCTTCTGGCTGTCATAGCAGCCAAAACGGGCGGATATAAGTCCAAACAAGTCAGCGTCTCTGGCAAAGTCAGCTACCCTGTAAATATGGATGAGGCAGCCGGGCGGCTGGGTGCGGCCGTGCAATTCAGGACCGTCTCCAGTCTGGACCGGGGCCAGGTCGACTACGCACAATTCACTGCGTTTCGGCAATTCCTTCAGCAATCTTTTCCCATGGTGCACTCCACGCTCAAGAAACAGATCATTAATCAGTACGGCCTGCTGTATACCTGGCAAGGCAGCAACACAGCCCAAAAGCCCGTCCTGCTACTCGCCCACCATGACGTAGTGCCTGCCTGGGACGAAGGCTGGAAACACCCCCCATTCTCCGGAAATATCGCCGATGGATATATTTGGGGACGGGGAACGCTGGATAACAAGGGCAGCCTGATGAGTATACTGGAGGCTGTAGAATTTCTGGTCAAAGAAGGCTTCAAACCCTCGAGATCAGTATATTTCGCATCTGGATTCGATGAAGAAGTTGGAGGGTACCAGGGCGCGGGGAAAATCGCCGATTATCTGAAGGAGCAGGGCCTGCAATTCGAATTTGTGATAGACGAAGGCATGGTAGCCACCAATGGGGTGGTTCCGGGCATATCCGGTTGGGTCGCCCTGGTCGGCATTGCAGAAAAGGGCTATCTGACACTTGAATTGACCTCCGAAGCGAAAGGCGGCCATGCGGCGTCGCCGCCCAGGCAGACCACCGTCGGGATATTGGCCGCTGCCATTGATAAGCTCCAGAAAAACCCATTCCCAACTCGATTGACTCGTGCGGCCGAAAGCCTCTTCGAATACCTCGGACCTGAAATGAGCTGGGTTAAGAAAATGATCTTCGCCAATATGTGGCTGTTTCGACCGGTTGTGAAAGCCCAACTTGCCGCAAACCCGGTGGCAGGGGCCTCCATCAGGACCACTATCGCACCCACCATGTTCCAGGGCAGCCCGCAGGATAATATACTACCCATGCTGGCTAAAGCCGCCATTAATTTTCGTATTTTACAGGGCGATACAATAGAGAGCGTCACGGGGCGCGTGACAACACTGATAAACGATCCGCGCGTCAAGATCAACCCTGTGAAGTTCAACGTCTTCCAGCCATCGCCCGTTTCTCCGACAAGCGGATGGAGCTTCGGCTTGCTGGTCAGAACCATCCGTGAGATCATGCCGGATGCCCTCGTTACGCCAATGCTAGTTCTTGGCAGAACAGACTGCACGTATTTTACCGGCCTGTCATCCTGTTGCTACAGGTTCGTTCCACAGAGGGTACCCGCCGGCGAGATGGCCGCGATTCATGGAATTAACGAACGTGTTTCCATTGATAACTATGGTGAAATGATAAGCTTCTATGTAAGGCTGATTCATAACTCTTGCGCAAATTTGCCAATATAAAAGGAGGTAAGACCATATGTCTGAAGGAGCATTGTCAGGCATCAAAGTCCTCGATTTCGGCCAGTACATACCGGGCCCGTTTGCGGCCACGCTGCTGGCAGAGCAGGGGGCAGATGTAATCAAGGTGGAAAGACCTGAAGGAGACCCTCTCCGCCATGAGGACGGTTTCATGGTCTGGAACCGCAGCAAAAAAGCCATCACTCTGGACCTCAAGAAACCTGAAGGGCTGAAGATTGCACTCGATCTGGCCAAACAATCCGACGTAATCATCGAGAATTTCAAACCCGGTGTAATGGACAAACTGGGAATCGGGTATGAGGCCGTAAAGGCAATCAACCCGCGCATAGTGTACTGCTCAATATCCGGCTTCGGCCCGAGGGGAACTTATTCTAACCTGTCCGGCTATGATCAGATTGTCAGCGCGGTGGCCTCGGTCTATACCGAACAGGGATTCCCCACGCATCCTCTCTACCTTGTTTTGCCGCTGGCCAGCCTCTATACTGCGGTCGAGGCCGCCTTCGATATTACTGCCGGGTTATGCGTGCGTGAGCAGACAGGAAGGGGACAGAAGATAGACCTGTCTATGTTCCGCGCCATACTCAGTACTTTCCGCCAATTTCTGGTCAACTTCGAGGGCATGTTCCGGGCCCCCTGGGGACCGACAGGCCCTATGCCGATGTACCGCCCTTACCAGTGCAAAGACGGCAAGTGGTTGTTCACCGGGTTGGGCAACCCCAAGTTTTTTACCATATTTGCGGTGACCCTGGGACACGATGAGTGGCTCACCGACCCGCTCTTTGAAGGTGCGCCCTTCCTGATAATGCCCCCCAGGAACGCCCAGGTCATGGCCATGATGAAGGATATATATTTGACCAAAACGCGCGACGAATGGCTGGAGCTGCTTTCCTCAAATGGCCTTCCGGTTGCGCCGGTCCAGTCAGTCTATGCTTTCATGGAAGAGCCCCAGGTAGCTGCTAATGATATGGTCAAGACAATCAAGCAGCCCGGACGGGGCATGGTGAAAGAAATGGGCATTCCGGTCAGCCTTGAAGGCACGCCCGGCAAAATAAAGGGGCCTGCCCCTTCGCCGGGACAAAATGCCCGCGAGATACTGAGAGGACTGGGCTATTCTTCGCAGGATATGAAACGGCTGAAGAAAGAGCAGGTCATAAAATTACCGCCGCGGAGGAAATGAGAAAATGATGCCATTTGAGAATATTAGAGTAGCAGACTTCACTACAATGCTTGCGGGCGCCGGTATATGCCGTGAGCTCGCTGACCTGGGCGCCGACGTGATAAAGATAGAGCCGGCAGACGGTGATTCCTGGCGCATGCTTGCCGGAGGATTTATGGGCGTCAACCGCGGCAAGCGCGGGATGGTCATAGACCTGCGTAAACCTGAGGCATGCCCGATCGCCCATAAGCTTATTTCCACGTGTCAGATGCTGGTGGAAAACTCACGGCCCGGGATTATGAAAAAGCTCGGAATGGATTACGACACCATCAAGAAAATTAAGCCGGATATCATATACGTTTCCAGCCCGGCCTTCGGTTCAAAGGGCCCGGACGCAGAGCGTCCCGGATACGATCCCCTCTTTCAGGCATGGAGCGGACATATGGAGGGTCAGGGAGGTCTCGGCCAAACTCCAGTCTTCCACAAGATACAATTGAGCGACGAGATGGGTCCCCTGCTGGGAGCATTCGGCGCATCGCTGGCCCTATTCAACAAGCTTAGAACCGGACAGGGCCAATTTCTTGAAACTTCGCTCCTGCGTTCCGCCATCACACTGGAGTCAGGAAATTTCATTAAATACAAAGGCATGAAGCGTAAAAACCTGGGCAAGCCGGATATTAAAGGCCTGAGCGCCACCAACCGCATGTACCAGGGTATCGACGGCGAATGGCTCTACGTATTTTGCGCCAAAGAAGAGCACTGGGAGAAGATGTGCGAGGTTATCGGCTTGAAGAAACTTGTCACCGACCCCCGTTTTTCTACACCTGCGGCAAGGAAAAGGCACGATAAGGAGCTGACGGCGATACTTACGGAAGCATTCCTGGCCACCCCGGCAAGTATATGGTCATTCCTCATGATGATAAAAGGTGTGCCGGCGGCCTACGCGCAAAACCTGGAAAGCCTGTTAAAAGACCAGTTCTGCAAGGATACCGGCGTATACGAGTTCCAGAAGCATCCCCAATGGGGCGATGTCCAGTTGCAGGGAATCGTACCTGAGTTCTCCGAAACACCGGGCAAAGTTAAGGGACCTGCCCCCATGCTGGGCGAGCACACGGATGAAGTCCTGGCTGAAATCGGATATACCAAAGAGGAGATCGAGGGCTTCAAAGCACAGGGGCTGGTAGTTCAAGCTAAAATGCCGTAATATAGCTGGCTTATGAGTAATAAACTGGCAATATCGCATCCCGTTAAGGGACTGGTCCTTCTGACTATCAACGGCGCCGGCAAGAACAATGTTGCCGGCGCCGGCCTGGCGCAGGACCTTTGCGGAGTCTGCGAGGAGATCAATTTCGATACATCGGTACGGGCCGTAATTATCACCGGGACAGAAGGGAAAGCCTTTTGTACCGGGCTGCCCGGCACGTCTAATACAGGGGCTTACTCGTTATCCAGTCCGGTAGCAGCGCTGGAGTGCCCGGTATTAGCAGCCATTAACGGCGACGCAACCGGCATAGGCCTTGAGCTTGCCCTGGCCTGCGATATACGGATCGCCTCTGCCGGCGCCACTTTTCCCTGCCTTACCTCACGAAGGGTCTGCTCCCGTATGACGGCGCCACGCAGCGGCTGCCACGGCTGGTCGGCAGGGCCAAAGCCATGGAGCTCATGTTGACGGGACAGACACTGTCAGCCGAAGAGGCCCGCCGCATCGGACTGGTAAGCAGGGTAACTTCTGACAGAGAGCTGATGCCCACTGTGCTGGAGATGGGGAAAGAGATGGCAGCCAAAGCCACGCTGTCTCTCAAATATTGCAAGGAAGCAGTGCTGAAGGGGCTGGATATGACGCTCGACCAGGGACTGCGCCTGGAAGGCGACCTGTATTTTCTTTTGCACACCACCGAAGACCGCACCGAAGGCATCACCGCCTTCAAAGAGAAACGCAAGCCGCATTTCAAGGGCAAGTAAGGCAGCGGAAATGTCCGGCTACGAGACGATTATTTACGAGAAAAAGGGCAGGACCGCCCATATAACGCTCAATCGTCCACAGGTCCTGAACATCTATAACGTCCGTATGCGCGATGAGCTTTACGAAATTTTAAGTGCAGTCAAAGCGGACCCGGAAATATACACGGTAATTCTGAAAGGCGCGGGAGAAAAAGCCTTCTGCGCCGGGGCAGACCTCTCGGAGTTCCTCTCCGCTCCATCACCGACAGCCGCCCGGCACGTGCGCTGGCGCAGGGACGTATGGGGGCTTTTCCTCAGCATTCCCCAGCCGGTCATAGCCGCCTTACACGGCTATGTATTCGGGTCGGGCATCGAAATGGCCATGTGCTGCGACATCAGGATAGCTTCGGATGATGTCGTGATGGGACTGCCTGAAGTAGCTTTGGGCATCATACCGGCGGCAGGAGCAACGCAGACCGTGCCCCGCGCCATCGGCCCGGGCCATACGCTGGATATGTTCCTGACCGGACGCCGCATCAAAGCCCCTGAAGCGCTGGAAATGAAGCTGGTCAACCGCGTCGTGCCCCGCGCCGATTTACTTACCGAAGCAGAGGCACTGGCTGATAAAATAGCTTGTCTGGACCAGCGCGCTGTCAGAGCACTGAAACAGGCCATTTCGAGAGGACTCGACCTGCCACTTGATAAGGGTCTGAAGTTGGAGAAGACGCTTAAATCGAAATTTCGCCTGAACATTTCGACCTTGTAAAATCATCGGAGGAATCACTTTGAAGCAATTTTTACTTACACCGGCTGCAGGGAAACGGTTAATCGGGAAGGCAATATCGGTCCATCCGGAAATAAAGCAGGTCCTGAAGAGCGGCACACTGGTAATAGTAGCCGGCACAACAAATAGTTTTGTAGCAGAAGAAATATTCAAAAATACCGGAGAAACCGGTGATTTCCAGCGCAGCAGGTTCTTTCGGGGCATCACTCTCCCACCTTCATACACAACTTCAAATACCGGCCGCTTGCCTGATGAGGCCGGGTTTCCTGGTGACGTGATTATCAAAGATGGTATATGGTTAAAAGGCAAAACTATTTTCGATGTTCTCGACGATTTGAAAGAGGGCGACATTATCCTGAAAGGTGCTAACGCTCTGGATTTAATCCGAAAACGCGCTGCTGTCCTTGTTGGACACCCGCGTGGCGGCACAATCATCGCTGCTTTACAGGCTATGATCGGGCGAAGGGTACGGCTGATAGTACCGATTGGACTGGAAAAGCGTATACCGGGAGATATTGATGCTCTTGCATCCCGATTGAATGCCCCGGGAGTAACAGGTCCTCGGCTTCTGCCTGTTCCGGGAGAGGTATTCACAGAGATAGACGCCATTTCTCTGCTGACAGGAGCACATACCGAATTGTTTGCAGGTGGAGGCATCTGCGGCGCCGAGGGAAGCGTATATCTTGCTATAGACGGAACAGAAGCAAACGAGAAGGCAGCAGTAAAACTACTGCAATCTATTGCCAGCGAGCCGATGTTTACTTTATAGGAAGAGCCACAACCTGTGGCCTGCCCTCAGCCTCATAGCAACTCGAACATAACCGCCGGCTTCTTCCGTTCCACCAGTTGCTCGGCAGTGTAGGCTATACGCAGCAAGACGTTCTCTTCCCACCAGCGTCCCATGGCCTGCATGCCGATCGGCAGCCCCAGGCTATTATATCCGGCCGGGAAGCTGATAGCAGGCAGCCCCGCCAAATTGCCGGGGAAGGCGAAGCGCATTACTTCCGTTGTGCTGGAAAGGTCGGACCAGCCCCCTGCAGCGTCCTTTAAGGTAACCTCCGGGGCCGCAATACCTGTTGCCGGTGTAATGATAGCGTCCACTCCCTTATAAATTTCTTTAAAATCATTCATTACCCGTGTGCGCAGACGCTGGGCCTTCACATAGTCCGAGGCAGTGAACTCACGCCCCAGACCCAGGCTGACGCGCACTTCCGCGCCGAAGTCACGCATGTTGGCAGGATAGTTGTTCATGGAAGCCGACATCTCCCCCAGTATGCAGATGACATGGGCAATGCGCATGGTATCCATGCCGGGGATAGTGATCTCTTTTACCTGCGCCCCCGCCCCCGCCAGCTTCTCAAGCAGTTCCCGGCAAACCTTAACCACGTCCGGCGATGCATGTTCAAACCAGGGCTTGTAGACTCCCAGGGTTACGCCCTTGAGATCGGCCTTGTTCCAGCCTTCCAGCGTGACAGCAGGCTGATGCAGCGAGTTGGGCTCCATGACATCAGGACCGGCCATGCAGGCATAGGAGATGGCCGCATCCTCGACTGTAACGGCCAGCGGCCCCAGGTGCGCCACACTCCAGCAAAGCGGAGCAGCGCCGAACTCGCTCAGGCGTCCAAACGTCGGTTTGAGTCCGACTATGCCGCAAAGTCCCGCCGGGACACGTATTGACCCTCCTCCGTCAGCGCCGACTGCAAAGGGGCAGATACCCGCTGAAACAGCCGTAGCAGGACCGCTCGAACTTCCGCCCGTGTCATATTTTGGGTTAAACGGATTGCGGGTGGAACCATAATTCACATTCAGCCCATCAGGATTAATGCCGATCTCGTGCATGTTGGCCTTGCCCAGCAAGAGAGCGCCCGCGGCGCGTAATCGTGCAACTACCGTGGCATCCTGTTTCGCCGGCGCTTTTCCCATAAAACGCGTGCCTACGGTTGTGGGATAAGGCACCATGTCCACCTCGTCCTTCACCGCCACAGGCACCCCGTCCAGTACGCTCAGCGGTTTCTTGTTCTTCCAGCGCTCAGCCGAAGCACGGGCCTGGCTTAAAACTTCGCCCTCATTCACGGCGATGAAAGGACGCAATTTCAGTTCGCCGCTGTCGGCCTGTTTAATCGCATCGAGAGCGCGCTTTGCGACATCTTCAGGACTGGTTTTTCCATCGTGGTATGCCCTCGCATAATCCCGCGTTGTCTTATACGGGACTGATGCGCCTTTGCCGGCCTCTATTCTATCCAGCTCCTTAAGATCGGGTTTATCAATAGGGCTTGCCGGTTTATCTACAAAGAGAATGGGAAACACGGTCGGTGATTCCTCCGGCGCCAGCGAGCGAAACACATCTATTCCTCCCGTCTTCAACATCGAGGGCATCAGCGCCGCCTTCAATAATGAATTCTCTACAGCATTAGCGGCGAAAGATAATTGTCCACCGGTCAACCTCGGCAATTTGATTGATTTCAGATCATAGTTCGCGGTTTCGCTCATACCAACCTCCCTTAAAATGGCTCTATTTCAGCGCAAGTATATACAGTCACCCCGCCCGCGCAAGAGGCGTATACGCACCTATCGGCGTTACACCTGAGGATAAAAACACGGCAACCCGTTATCTCTTGATTCTGTCAACGATGGCCCAACCGGCCGGCAAAGCAGCCGAAGCCAGTGCGATCTTAACCAGGTCACCGATAACAAACGGGTACAGCCCGCCTTGCAGGAGCTTGTCAGCCGGAACGAATGCAGAGAGCCATGCCAGTCCGCATGAATAAAGCGCAACCTCACCGAGGAGCATCGCCGGAATTATCTTGTAGAGCTTCCTGCTCCATCCATTTTCCATCAACCATCCGATGACGAATGCCTGGGCAACAAAGCCGTAAAGATACCCGGCTGTCGGCCCGATAAGCCTGGCAATGCCAATGGGACCGCCCAGGGCAAACCAGAATGGCAGACCGGTGGCGCCGATAAGCAGGTAGCTTAACTGGCTCAAAGCACCCCGCCTGCTGCCCAGTACTGCGCCCGCTAATATGGCCCCGAAGGTCTGGCCCGTTATGGGAACAGGGCCAATCCAGAAGCTCAACTGGGCGCATATCGCTGTAATACATGCGAAACTAACTATGAGCGCGGCTTCTCTAAGAATGCCGTGGCCGGGTATTACTGCATCAATTAAAGTTGTTGCCTGTGCGCTAATCCGGTTCATGTGATTCTCCTATTGGATAGATGAAATATCATACCATGTATCTTGACAAAGCGGCAGTGTGCTGACTATTATTAGTTCACATTAACTAACTAATTGATGGAATGGCGAAACGCAGTTTATCTGAGATGATCGACCTGTTCTCCCACCAGTTCTCACAACTGGAGAGTATGACGGGGCGCGGCGTGTTCAAGGACCTGACCATGAAGCAGGTTTATTACCTGGAGACGCTCGGGCAGATGGATAAGCCCACTTATAGCGAGTTTGCCGCCAGGGTTAAGCTCAGCAAGCCGTCGGTAACGGCTATCGTGAATAAACTGATCAAGGGAGGATATGTTCAGACTGCGCCGGATAAGGACGATAAGCGTGCATCCCGCATCTCCCTCACCCGTCGCGGCCATGAGATCAACAAAATACACCGGGACATGCACGGCCGTTTCGCCCAGCACATAGCGACCGTCCTGGATGAAGAAGAGCAAAGGGCGTTCGCCAACGCCATTGAATAAAATCATCGACTCGCTGCCATAAAATTTTTTGCCAATATATTATTTAGTTTTTGTGAACTAACTAATAAATGATTTAAACAAGGAGGCTTTCAATGTCGCAAAAACAAAGGGCTACCGCGCAATCCCAGGTACAATTATCACTTCAAATTCCGAATTTTCGAGTTCTTTTTCCAGTGGCTGGCCGGTGCCCAGACCAGTGGATGCGCTGAGGGAGGAGAGTGCTTCTACGCGGCGGCCAAAATAAAAGACGGTGATGGTGAAAGCTGGTACGACAGCTTCACTGACATGGGCAAACGAGTTGAGGCACGTGCCGATGACATCGGCGGCAGCCGGCCACCAGGTCAGCGCCCGCGAATCATACCTGCGCGCGTATGTTTATTACAGGGCCGCAACGGCTTTCCTGGACCCGTTCACCGATCCCAGGCACATCAGCCAATACCATAAAGCCAGAGAGTGCTTCAGCAAGCCGCCGGCATGTTCGACCCGCCCATATTGCCCTTGACTATTCCCTTTGAGGGAAAGACCCTGCCCGGCTATTTCATCAGGCCGTCCGCTGACGGTGCCGGAGGAAAACCTTGCTGATGATAGGCGGAGGAGACACATTTGTGGAGGACCTTTATGGCTACGTCGGACCTGCCGCCGTCAAACGCAACTACAACCTTGTAATAGTGGACCTGCCGGGACAGGGAGAACTGCCCGCCGATGGACTCGCTATTCAGGCCGGACTGCGAAATACCGGTCAAAGCGGTTATGGACTATATTCTTAAACTGCCGGGTGTGGATGAAAAAAAGCTTGTCATGTACGGGCTTAGCTTCGGTGGATATCTGGCGCCGCGGGCAGCGATGTTCGAGAAGCGCATCAAAGCACTGGCAGTATGCAGCGCACTTTTCGACGCCTCCCAACTCTTCCCCGAGACCGTGAAGAAATTCGATGACGCGTTCCTGATAAAGCTCTTCAAATTGCTCATGGGCAGCAAGTTCACATCTGCGATAAACGTCTTTCACACTTATTACTGGCGCTGGGGAGCCAGAGATGCCGCCGGCTTGGTCGCAGAACTCAAGAGATACAAAGTCGATCCGTCGCTGATAAGCTGCCCCTTCCTGAACGTAGTGGCGCAGCAGGAATACGAGCAATTCCCGGCAGCGCAGGAATGGGCGAAAGCATGCCTGGAGAAAATAGCGAACCCTGAAACCAGGCTCGTCATAGGACCGACCAACGAGGGCGCCGACAGCCACGGCATCGGCACCAACCTTAGCTTAATGTCGCAGATTGTGTTCGACTGGTTTGACGAAGGTCCTGGACAGGTAAGCTGGCTAGCCGGGAAATCCGTGCCAGGTGCACACTTCTGATAACAGGCACTCGCTCCGTACGGAACTTGTTCACGGTAGCGCTGTCATCCGGGTAGCCGATGGCCATGGCAATCACGATGCGCTTGGATTCCGGTATGTCCAGCTTCTTCCTGATAGTGTCGGGATAGCTGACACCCAGCGGCCAGCATTATTGAACCTAGCCCATAATTCAATGCTGCCAGGCTGATGGTCTGGGCCACCAGCCCGCAGTTGAAGATTGTCCAATCGCTGACGCCCTTCTCTGTGTATATATAGATGGCGTTTGGGGCATCGAAGAAGCGATACATGCTCACGAACCAGTTCAGTTGCGCTTCTATGTCATCCCTTTTAATGCCCAGAAGGTCGTATAACCTGTGACCGTTGCTGCTGCGCCGTTCTTTATATTGTCCCGGACCATTCCGGATAGGGTATATCAGCATTGCGGTCATCCTGTGAAAACGCCCGTGGCCGCAAGGGTTTCCCTCATGTCTTTCATTACTTCGCCGCCTACCACCGCAAACTCCCATGTTTGCGTATTAGCCCACGACGGGGAACGCTGCGAAACCGTTAAAAGCTCTTCCAGTACCTTTCTGGGCACCGTGGCCGGTTTAAAAGCCCTGACGCTGTACCTGGATTGAATAGCCTCAATTAGGTCCATAACTCACCTTCCTTATGTGCAGGCTGAATTCTATTCAAGCGTCTGGCTCAAGTCAACAGTAATTGACTGCAATCCGTCAAGATAATAAACTTCCATTGGTACACAACCGCAAAATAAGATGTGGAGGAAGAAAATGGCTGATTCAATTAAACTCCCCGCCGCAAAGTTAAAGGGCAAACTTTCCCTGGAGGAGGCGATCCACGCCAGGAGGTCTATCCGAACTTACGCAGGGACGCCCTTGAAACTTCAGGATGTGTCCCAGCTTCTCTGGGCGGCACAGGGCGTTACCGGTCCGAACGGCCTGCGCACCGCCCCTTCACCGATTGCAGTATATTTGGTGCAGGTTTACCTCGTTGCAGGCGCCGTGGAAGGCCTGAAGCCAGGAGTCTATAGCTACAAGCCCGAGGACCACAGCCTGGAGATGATGCTCGAAGGAGATTTGCGCCCACAGCTCGGCGGATTGGGCCAGGCAGTATTCAGCAGCGGCGCTGCGGTACTGGTGATAGCAGCGCTGGACGAGAAATCCTCCAAGACTTTCGGTGATTATGGCGTAAGAGCATCCAGCCTGGAAATAGGCCACGTTGCCCAGAATATCGCTCTGCAGGCCACAGCCCTCGACCTGGGATTGGTGACAGCCACCGGCTATGACAGCGATAAAGCGCGCTCCCTGTTGAAATTACCTGCCAACCAGACGCCAGTTTACCTGATACCGGTCGGCAAGAAGGCATAGGCTTTCCATGTCCCCCGAAGATCTCATTGACATTAAGCTGCAGGAGTGGACGGAAGGCAAAAGCAGGAAGGATGCGATGATCGCTATATACTACAAAATCCGCGATATTCCTTACGGTATCCTTCCTGAGCTCAATGACCCCGTCAACTATCTGGGCATCTTTGAAACATGGATGGGTTCATGCACGCCCAAGCACTTGCTACTGTGCAATATGTACGAGAAGCTGGGGCTGAAAGTACTCTACTCGGTATATCCGTACCGGTGGGCCGAATTTGAGGAGCTTTACCCGAAGGAGCTTTGGAAACTGGCTTTGAAGATGGCCCCGGCCCATCACCTGGCTTGCAGGGTTGAGATAAACGACCGCTGGGTGCTGGTGGACGCCACCGTTGACCCGCCGCTCGGACGTATCGGACTGCCCGTCAATATTAGTTGGGATGGAGAATCGGATACCCTGCTGCCCATTCTACCCACCGGCGATGAAGAATTATACTACCCGTCCGAGGCCAATTTTATGCCGCCGCCCGACATTGACAGCAACGCACGCGCGTTTTATCAGGGGTTGAATACCTTTTTCCAGGAAATCCGGAATGGAAAATATTAAGGCAGATCTTGTTCTCAGTAATGCCAGGGTGATTACCCTTAATCCGCATCACCCCCACGCTGCAACTATCTATATTCAGGGCGAAAAGATCGCGAAAGTAAGCAATTCCGATTTCGACCGCAGCATAACATCGCGAAGAACGCTCGTAATAGATTGCGCAGGGAAGATGGTCATCCCGGGTTTCCATGATGCGCATTGCCATGTCGTAGGCTATGCAGAAAGCCTGGTTAACGTCGATATCAGCCCCGCCTCCGTGCATTCCATCGAGGACATCATCCTGAAAATCAGGCAGGCCGCTTCCATAGCCCCGGCGGGAAGCTGGATACGCGGTATGGGTTACAATGAGTTTTACCTTGCGGAGAAAAGGCACCCTGATAGATATGACACGGACCGGGCCACAACAACGCACATGGTCAAGCTGTCTCATCGCAGCGGCCACGCCCATGTGCTTAATTCGCCTGCACTGGCAGCGGCGGGAATTACCGGTGAGACCGAGGAACCGCCGGGCACTATTATCGAGAGGGACCTGGAAACAGGGGAGCCAAACGGGGTCCTGTACGGCATGGGGGGATTTCTCTCAAAGGTAATTCCCCCGTTAAGCGCAGGCGAACTTGACGCGGCTATCAAATACGCCGGCAAGCATTTGCTGGGACTGGGCGTGACTTCGCTACAGGACGCTTCACCCGGGAATAATCTCGATCGTTGGAACCAATTTGTAGATTGGAAAAACAGTGGTCTATTCGATCCGAGGATCACGCTCATGTTCGGTCCTGATGAGGTCGAGAACCTGCCTCGCTATGATAAACAGAGCGGCCTGCACGGCGGTCCGGTGAAGATCGTGCTGGATGAGGTCAGGGGAAGCCTTAATCCCCCGCAGAGGGAACTGAATAATTTGATAGCTGCGATCCATAGCAGGCATCTGCAGGTGGCCATACACGCAGTGGAGAAGACGACCGTGGAGGCAGCCATAAAGGCCCTGACCTTCGCACTGAAAAAATACCCGCTCAGCGGCCACCGCCATAGGATCGAGCATTGCTCAATCTGCACTCCTGGAATTGCTAAGAAATTGGCGAAGCTGGGAGCTGCTATAGTCACCAACCCGTCCTTCATCTATTATTCCGGTGAAAGATATCTGGCTACCGTGCCCGCGCGGGCAGCTCGGACATCTGTACGCATTAAAGACCATGCTTCAGGCAGGTTTGAACGTGGCAGCAGGTTCGGATGCCCCGGTATCACCACCTGACCCCCTTAAAGGTATTTATGCTGCGGTCACACGCCTGGCGGAAACCGGTCAGAAAGTGCTGCCGGAACAGGCTGTCTCGTTTACCGATGCGGTCAGGCTCTATACTTCCGGGCCCGCTTACTCATGCTTCCGTGAATTGCAGCTTGGGACCATAGCCAGCGGAAAGTATGCAGATCTGGTTGTACTGAACACAGACCCCGGACGGATAGGGCCGGAAGAGATAAAAGACCTGAAGGTCGATATGACTATACTGGCAGGAAAAGTGGCATACCGCCGCATGGTTTAGCCGATTATGCCATCGTTCACATAGCTCTCAAATTGGCCTACATCCATTCCCAGCAGGTCCACAAAAACACGCCTGTTGTCCTCGCCCAGCATCGGCGCAGCCTTCCGGCAGCCGGCGGGAGTTGCACTCAGCCTTATCGGACTGCCGTCCGAGCGCAGTCTGCCCAGTATGGGATGTATCAAATCAGTGAAAAATCCACGCTCAGCCAGGTGCGGATCACGGGCAAGGTCATCTGCTTTGCTGACTATTGCGGCCGGGACGCCGGCCGTCTGGAGAATGTCCATAAGCTTTTGCGGCTCGTAACCGGCTGTCCATCCGGCTATTAATGCATCAAGTTCCTCAGAATTGTCGCAACGGCGCTGCAGATTGCCAAACCTTTCTTCCCTTGACCAGTTGGGGTTACCCACTAGTTCACAAAGTGCCCGCCATTCATTCTCGGAGAATACGGCGATGGCGCACCAGCGGTCTTCGCCTGCGCAGGGATAGCAGCCATGCGGGGCAGCCGGTTGCCCTGACGGCCTGTTTCCCGTTGGTCTGGCGGCATTTCCGTTCAGGGCGTAATCGATTATGGCAGGGCCGAGTAGACTGCAGGCCGCCTCGTATTCGGATATATCCAGATAGGCTCCCTGACCAATAACATCCCTTCGGTACAGGGCCGATGTAACTGCCAGTGCGGCATATAGGCCGGATACATGGTCAGCATAGGCGAAGCCGATGCCGTCCGGCTTCCCACGGCTATACGAGGTCAACTGCGTTAGCCCGGATAGCGCCTGTTCCGTGGGGCCAAGCGCGGCGAAATCACGCCACGGGCCGCTGTGCCCGAATCCCGACAGGCTGACCATCACCAGCCCCGGATTAACCTGCTTCAATTTCTCGTAATTCAGACCCCAGTTATCCATTACCCTGGGAGTAAAATTCTCAATGACTACGTCGCATTTCTTTACCAGGTCGAGCACCAGTCCGCGTGCTTCCGGCCGGCTCAGGTCCAATGTTATGCCCAGCTTGTTACGGTTCCAGGTGGCAAAATAAGAGGTGTCATTTTGCTCGGCCCCCGTGGCTACCTTGCGTGATTGCACCTTGATCACTTCTGCGCCAAAATCAGCGAGCATACGTGTGGCATACGGGCCAGCCAGCATCCACGTAAAATCCAGTACCCTAACACCCGCAAGCGGCGGGCCGGGGTCATGCCTGGCCTGAACTTTGGTCGAAGGACTCTTTAACGCGTCTTTAACAAGCTGCCCGAGAACATCATTATGCTCGCCTGTAAAAGGCGCCCTCTGCCATGTGCAATCATGAAGAGTATTAAAGCGGACAACAGGCCCGGGCACCTTAAACTCCTTTTTGGCCTGCGGGTGAGCAGCAGTTTTAAAGAAATCCCTGGAATTTAGCTGCTTGTTATCAACCACATCTTCAATGGAATTGACCGTAGCCCAGGGGAACCGCATCGATTGTCCAAGCTCGAAAATCTCCCCGCTGTTATGCATGCATGTCCAGAACGAAAGAATGTCCTGGATGTTCTCGATGTGTCGTTTGCGAAACTCCTCGTCGTTCCAAGCCTGACTGCGAAGGTCTGCGGCCATATGCTGGCTGATCGAGCAATTCGACCAGGGTATCCCATTCCCGGTTGAACGTCAGCAGCACATATTTGTCCCTGCAGGGAAACAGGTCGGATGAGCAATTCCATTGCAGGGCGCCCTGGCGCCAGGGCACTATACCCTCGTTGAAGTATTGTACGAGCACGTGCTCAAGGGATGCTGCCACAGCTTCCTGCAGCGAGATATCTATATACTGACCCTGGCCGCTGCGCCTGCGCCACCGTAATGCCAGCAGGATGCCGTTGGCGGCAAACAGGGAGGCAAGATAAAATGACTGGTTGCCATAAGGCCTGAGGGGTTCCCGGTCCGGCCTTCCGCTCACATACATCTGGCCCCCCGAGGCGCAGGCTGTCAGATCGCAGGTCTTATAAGCACTGTAGGGTCCCGGTCTGCCCGAAGCCGGTAACCGATGCCATTATCAAACCGGGGTTCAAACGGGATAAAGCTCCAAAATCCAGGCCCAGTCCCCGCAAATATCCAGGCGCAAACGATTCAATCAGCACGTCCGCCGTTGAGATGAGCTGCAGGAGGGCCTGCTTCCCCTCGCGGTCTTGCAAGTCCAGCGTAAGTCCGAGTTTCCCACTATTGTTATACCAGAATGAGAGGCTCCGTTCGGGTCCGGGTGTACCATCCGCAAAAGGACCTATATCTCTGGAAGGGTCACCACCCGGCCTTTCCACTTTTATCACCTCAGCACCCAGGTCCGCCAGTAACTTCGAGCAAAAAGCGGCCTTTTCGTCTGCCAGATCGATGACACGAATGCCCTTCAAGGGCTGAGATGCATCCGATGACATCATATGCCCTATTATAGCATCGCCAAACAGGCACATTGGGGATCGCAGTTGGATAAAAATAAGGCGCACTTTTCAGTGCGCCGATAACGGCAGCGGGATGCGGACTTGCGCTCCGCACCCTGTAGTCTGCAGGGTAGTCGGTTACACGACCAAATTGTGTTAGTCAGAAGAGGGCAGGGCTTTGGGCTTCTGAAGCTCCATTTCCTTGCCGTCGCAAACTATCGTGCCGGTGCCGGCTTTGGTGCATAGCACCTCGGTACCACACACTTCACACTTAAATCTCTTTCCAAGCTGGTTAGCCATTTTATCTCTCCTGTGGTCCCCAGTCTATTTCTTCAGTTCCATGGGCTTGTTGCAGCAGGTTAATGTGCCGTTGCCGCCTTTGGTTACGATAAACTCAGAACCACATACGGTGCATATATATTTTTTCCCAATTTGGTTTGCCATTGTAACGTCCCTCCAGACAATAATTTTAGTCTCACTTATGGGTATTTGCAAAAACCCTCTCTATAGCTCCATTTCATGGAAATCGTCGGCAACGATGAGAGGAGCAGCAGTCATTTTCTTGATGTCTTCCGCCGTTACTCCTGGGATGGCTTCCTTAAGCACGAGTCCCCTGGGAGTGACCTCGATAACCGCATAGTTGGTGACGATCACATCGACACAGGCTTTGGCAGTCAGAGGATATGTGCACTCCCCGACGATCTTAGGTTCACCATCCGTGGTAAAGTGCTCCATGGCGATTATCACTTTCCTGGCGCCGACAGCCAGGTCCATCGAGCCGCCGATATTGCCCATTTTTCCCAGGCCGCGGGACGGATTGTTCCATCCTGCCAGATCGCCTTTGGCCGATACCTGAAGCGCCCCGAGCACCGCCACATCCATTCGTCCGCCCCGGATCATAGCAAAGGAAGTCTCTATCCCGAAATAGCTTGATCCGGCCATTTCACAAACATACTGGCAACTGGCATTGATGCGGTCCTGTTCAATATTATCTTCCTCGGCAAGCGGTCCGCTCTTAAGCATGCCGATCTCAGCCTGCAGAATAATATCCCTGCCTTCTATCCAGTTAGAGACCAGCGTGGGTATTCCGATGCCCAGGTTAACATAGGAGCCGTCTTCCAGCATATTGGCGATTCGCAGAGCGATCATCTCACGCTCCAGCGGTGGCATCTCGGGCACTACAACTTTCCTCATTACGGTCATTTATAATCTCTCCCTTTAAACGATCGCCTGTTCCAACTTCGGCCGCCCCGTCTCGACCACCCGTTTAACAAATATGCCCGGTGTGTGAATGAAATTGGAGTCGAGCTCACCTGCCTCAAAAAGCGTCTCAACTTCGGCTATGGTCACCTTGCCTGCCATGGCCATTATGTTATTGTAGTTGTAAGCGGTGCAGTTATAGACCAGGTTACCTTCCCTGTCACCCTTCCATGCATGGACAAATGCAAAATCGACGGGCAGCGCCGTCTCCAGCAGGGCCTCGGTCCCATTAAAAACTCTGACTTCCTTACCTTCGGCCACCACAGTTCCAACACCGGCAGGCGTATAGAAAGCCGGAATCCCAGCGCCTGCCACAGCGCAGTTTCTCCGCAAATGTGCCCATCGGATACACTTCCATTTCTATCTCGCCTCTGCGAACAGCCTGCTCAAAGGCATGTTCCAGGCCCTTGGTCGCAGACCTGGGAAAAGGATAGTTGCAGATGGCTTTTTTAACCTGCCCGTTAACTACCAGTTCCAGAATTTCCTCATTGCCGGTCCCGACCTGCTGCACCACGATGGTTAGATTCTTCACTCCCTTTTTCGCCAGTGCTTTGGTCAATTCGAGCGGCCGCCCCGCCGAAAAGAATCCGGAAAAAGCCACTACGGCGCCATCGAAAACATCTTCAATGGCAGCCTCGGTTGAAGTGTAAACCTTATCCATGTTTTTCTCCCGCAGAGTATCGCTCTGCTCTTCGATGCTATTGGTTGTCTGTCCGGCATCACCAATTCGGAGAAGCAATTTATAATTTAACGGATGCCAAGCTGTTAGATTACTTGAAAATATGATGTTTGTCTAGCTCGTTGGCTGCTGCTCAATGGAATAGTGAATAAACTTATCTCATTTCTATGGTTTTCATGCTGACAGCGGATCCGGCCTGCCCTATTTGATTAGCTCGTTTCAGCAGCCGTTTCACTCCCCGTTCAGTGCACCGACTGGTTGAAGCACGCGAAACGTCCGCTGCCTTGCGTCAACTTCTGACCTGGCACTCTTTAAATATATCAATCGTCGATCCCCAGCAATGCCGCGGCGTTCAGGCCCAGCCATTTTTCCTTTACCTTATCTTTGAGGGGAAGGGCTTTTAACTCATCAACGCAGCGCTGCCACGGGATCATATCATCGGTAGCAAAAAGTACCCGGTCCTGTAGCAGGCTGTTGCCGTAGACGATCAACGGCTCCCAGCCGGTGCCGGGCTGTGCCGATGTACTTGGGAGACACAGCGCCGATCTCGATATAGACATTCTTATGTTTCCAGGCCACCGCCACCATCTCGGTCACCCATGGCCAGCCGCCATGGTTGGCGACTATTTTGAGGTCGGGGAAATCGCAGGCCACCTGGTCCAGGTAGATGGGACGGCTGAAGTCAATAGTGCGGTCGATAGTAAAGTTGATGGAAGAATGGAACGTCACTGGAATGCCCAGCTCCTGGCACTTTGCATAGACAGGATAGAGCCTCTTGTCCGTTGGATACATGCGCTGCGCCCACGTCTGAGTATTTAAACCCGAGAAACCGCGCTCCAGGACTTCGGTTTCGACGGTTTTAGCCAACTCCATATCTTCAAGCGGGTTGATAGTCAGGTAATAGCGGGGAAACTTCTTAGGGTATTTATGGGCGATACGGTGGACGGCGTCATTCTGCTTCTTATAATCACCCAGTGCCCACTCCGCCTGCAGTACGCCGTATTTAACGCCCGCAGCGTCCATCGCAGTCACCATATGCTCTGTCGTCACGCTGAGCATCAGCTCAGTTTCATAAGCAGATTCCATATACCCGCGCATAAAGCTGTTGGGAAAGACTTTCTTAGCCTCTTCCGGTTCCATCCACTCGCACACCGGTGCTGTTACACGAAAATCAATAATCATTTTTTCTCGCTCCATAATTACTTTTTCTTTGTTCTTTCAAGAGCAGCCTTGGCACGCATGGCTGCTTCCATGCCGGTCAGGCAAAGGACAACGTCATGAGCTTCGAGTTCGAACTGCTGCTCATAGTCCTGGTATACGCCGTAATTCATTTGCCTCTTGGTCATCTTGATGGACAGCGAGGAATTAGCTGCTATTTTCTTTACCATGGCCATAGCTGTCTCATCCAGTTTATCCGGCGGCACAACAAAGTTGACCAGGCCCCATTGCTCCGCCTTTACAGCGTCGATACGTTCGTTTGTGAAGGCCATCCACTTGGCACGCCCGATGCCTATCAATAAAGGCAGCAGCTTGGTGCCGCAGTTTGTAATTCCCGCCCCGACATTGGTCTCGGGGAATCCGAACTTCGTGCCCTCGGCCGCTATGCGGATATCGGCGCTCATGGCCCATTCGCACCCTGCTCCCAGCGCATAGCCATGGACTGCCGCCACTACGCATTTCTCCATATTCAGCATTATTCGGGTCGTATCCTGCAGGACTTCCACATGCCGCAGGATATTCTCAACACCCATGCCCTGCGGGTTTTCCGAAAGGTCGTCGCCTGCACAAAAAGCCCGTCCTTCACCTTTAAGAATGACTCCCTTTACGCTGGCATCAAGGGCTGCCTCAGCCAGCGCCTGGTGCAGGTCGCGGGTAAGCTGCACATTTATAGCATTTAGCACCTTGGGACGATTCAATTTGATGATGGCGATATCGTCCACTTTGTCGTAGATGACGGTTTCCAACTGCATGTTTGTCCTCCAGATCAGTTACTTAAGCTTCCAGACGGGCGGCCTCTTTTCAAAGAAAGCGGTGATGCCTTCCTTCGTATCGTCCATATTTAAAATAGGTCGCGTAATTGTCTTAAACATGGCAAGGCTGTCATCAAGTGACATATATCTTGCTCTCCTGTTGATCTCTTTGCACGCCCAGATGGCCGCTGGCCCATTATTGCAGATCTTTTTCGCTATCGCCTCCGCCGCGGGAAGCAGCTCGCCGGGAGGGGCCAGGCGGCTGACCAGCCCGATTCGGTAAGCTTCCTGTGCGCTCAGGCGGTCCCCCGTCATCAGCACTTCCATGGCTGTAGACGCCGGGATCATGCGGGAGAGCATTATCGACGCATAAGCGTCGACCGTATTTAGCTTCTGATCGGGCGTCCCCATCGACGCTGTCTCGGAAGCTATCCTGATATCGCAGCACAGGGCCAGTGTGAAGCCGGCGCCCAGGCAATAACCGTTTATAGCGGCGATAAGCGGCTTCTTGATGCCGGCCAGTTGCCAGTCATAGTTAGCCTCCCAGTCGACCCCTTCCTCGATATGCTCAGGGTCGGTTAGGTCTGCCCCTGCACAAAACGATCTTTCCCCCATGCCAGTGACTATGCAGGCATAAAGGCTGTTGTCACTATCATAATCATGCAGGGCTTTAATCAATTGTCGGCTGAGTTCCACGCTCATTGTATTGAGCTTGTCCGGCCGGTTAAGCGTGATAAACGCAATGTGGTCCTTTTTTCTCGTATAAAAGGATCGACATACCTATCTCCTTACCTGCTTAAGCCCGGTATATTACAGAATCACCTTCTTTTCTTTGAAATCGCCGATTTCCTCCCAGCTGTAGCCCAGTTCCAGCAGAACTTCCTCCGTGTGCTGGCCGAATTCCGGCGCCCCGAAGGGCGTCCTTTCCGGCGTGCCCTTGAGCTGCAGCGGGCAGCGTATGCCTTTCACTTTGCCATAGTTGAAATGTTCGTACTCGATTATGTAACCGTTTTCCAGGGCTACGGGGTCCTTGATCACTTCGGTCGGCGTTTGAGCCGGGGCCCATATCAGCCCATTCTCATCGAACTTGGGCGCCCAGTATTCCCGTGGTTGCTTGGCGAACTCAGCATCCAGCATCTTGATTATCTCAGCGCTGTTCTTGCACCTGCTGCCATGGGTAGGATATTTCGCCTCCCATTCCGGCTTGCCCACAGCCTTGCATACACCGGGCCAGAAGCGGTCGGTCTGCAGCATCTGGAACATGAACCATTTGTCGTCCTTGGCGGAGTAGGTCGTATACAGGGGATTGCCCTGCGTCAGGCGTGACTGCCTGCCCATTTCCATGTTGTAGACCAGCGCACCCTGGACGTCGATGCCTGCCACCCACATGCCGTTGCCGTATAGAGAGAGCTCCACCAGTTGGCCCTTGCCTGTCTTCTCCCTGGAATAGAGTGCAAGGCAAATGGCGCCAAGCGCAAAAATGCCCGTAGTATTATCGCCCATAGCGCCTCGCAGGGGGACGGCTGGCGTGCCGGGCTCACCCATCGTTGACATGATGCCGGAGCGGGTCCAGAAGGCGGTCTCATCAAATGCCTGCCAGTCCGCCCCCGGTCCTTTTGAGCCATAGCCTGTGATATTGCAGTAAACAAGGCGCGGGTTCAGCTTGCCCAGAGTATCATAGTCCAACTCCGCACGTTTTAACGTTGACGGGCGCAAGTTGGCCAGAAATACATCGGCCTGCGAAATCATCTTATGCATGATCTTGCGGCTCTCGGCCTGCTTAAGGTCCAGGGTAATACATCTTTTGCTTCTGTTGGCCATCTCCCACATCCAGTTATAGCCAATATCCAACTCTGCCGGCAGTACGCCCGATGAATAGATAGCACGTAGGGGTCGCCTTCGACCGGCTCCACTCTTACCACGTCTGCGCCGTGCTCCCCCAGCCACATGCCGCAGGTCGGCCCCGCAAACCAGGTTGAGAGCTCTACCACTTTTACGCCATCCAACGCTGATGCCATATTGAAGCCTCCTTTGCCTATATCTATTTTCGTATTTAGCGCCAGGTCAGGAATGGGCTCTTAGCCTCCGGCATCATCCGGGGCAGTCCCCAATTCCGGGGGGCTGCACGAATGCGGCCCCCCGGTTGGAATATTTGTTACAATCATTGATTTAAAATTCTCTTGATTATCAAAGCGACAGCTTTTCTTCGGCTTCGGCGAGTGTTGCATCGGCGATCTTTGTCAGGTTGGCACTGAGGTCCACGCCCTTGCCCTTGAGATAAGCTTTGCGTACAAAGAACCAGATGATGCCGATCACCAGGACTCCCACAAAGACTGACTACGATCCAGGGTATTTGAGTTGGATTGCCCTGTTTATCCATCATGTCAAGCACGATGCCCATGAGCAGTATGAAGCCTGATGTAATAGCGGTTCCCACGAAGGTAAACCAGCGCCAGAATCCATTGAATTTGAACAAAGCTTTTTTATACAGGTCAGGCAATTTTTTCGGTATTCGCAGCACACACCAGGCCAGAACAATCTGGATCACCATTAGCGCCAGCACAGCAGCCAGGGCGTATTTATCAATAGTGGTGCCCACCAGGATACCGAGAATTTCGATGACCAGTATAATCAGGATTGCCAGATCCGGTGTTTTGAATTTCGGATGCAGATGCGCTACGGCCTTGGGGAAGAGCCCATCACGCGCCCATGCCAGCAGGTCACGTCCTGCTGACCATGTGAGAGCGTTGACCGTGGTGAGAATAGCACCCATGGCTGCGATGAAGATGACCCATATTCCCCAGCCGGGCATCAGTTTGCCGGCATCGATCAGGATGGCTGGAGCGCCTGCTTTGGCTGCAGCGGCCGCGCCCATGGAAGCAACGAGAGCGAACGGCTGGGTTACATAAAGTATGAGTATGATGATGAAGGCGATGATCAGAGCAAGCGGCAAGTTCCGCCGCGGGTTCTTGACGTCGCCACCGATGTCAGCAAGGGCAACCAACCCCGCCCATGACATGCTTGCCAGCACCATGGTCACAATGAACATTAGCGCTCCACCCGTGAACATCGGTGTCATATTAGCAGGGTTATAGTTGGCAGAGCCCACTACACCGAAGACGACCATGCCGATCACAAAGGCCAGGAACATAATGCCCTGCGCCACACTGGCGATCTCAACGCCTAAAAAGTTAATCAGGGCAAAGAACGTGACGCATATTATAGGCAGTATATAGGGATTGATAGTAAAAGAGGGGTTGAATGACTGGATAAAAGCGACTATATATTGCCCGAACCCTACCGATACAAGTATATTTGATGCGATCAAGGACAGCACGGCAGCAAAAGAGACCACTGCCCCCCATGTCGATCCTGCCACCCTGGTAACTGTCACGAAGTTGGCGCCTGTCACTGGCAGCGTACCGGTCAATTGTATTTCAAACAGCACCACAAACAGCGCAGGTATGGCAGCCAATGCGAAGGCTATATAAATACTGGGACCGGTCATTCCCGTGAGTACCGGCGTAAGGACGAATATTGAAGCGCCAACCACTAGTCCTGTAATCATGGCTACGGCCTCAAAGAGACCAACTTTCCGTTGCATAATCTCAGGTTTCTGTTCCGCCATTTTCAACCTCCATAATTTAATCTCACCGAATGGAACATTAGCCCTAACATTCAACCTATTGCTTTCCCTTCACCTCCCTGCTCTTTTTCCCAGTATCCACACTCCCTTCACATAAGCTATGTAATATGAATCCACTTGTTTCTTTATAAACTATCCGATGTAAATCGCCGGCTTAGGTCCCAGCGCCGGAACGCCCACATATCCCCCAGTACAATTATGTTATGCGCAGACTAACTTTTATCCACCTGCCCTGAAGACTCCCGCTTCCATGCCCCTTTCTATTATGCGTTCAAAGAGACTCATGAGGACCAACTCGTTATCCAGCAACTTAGTTACGTAGTTCCGGTTTAAGATTCTGGGTTTCCTGGTGCCAGAACAGGACGACGTTCTGGGCCTCATTCACATAGTCAAAGTATCGTACTATAGCCAACCGGAGTGCTTCTTTGGGCCCCATCTTATCCAGTAATTTCCGTTGCAGCGGCCATAAAACTATTTGTACCGTAAACAGCGAAATCCATGAATGCCGCTATGATGTCGTCCTTGGACTTGAAATAATGATAGAGCGTCCCGACCGTTATCCCGCTGGCTTCGGCGATATCCCTGACACCCGTATTAAACGTCCCCTTTTTGATGAAAAGCTTTGCCGCCGCCTGCACTATCTCCCATTTTTTTTCGCCGTAGGGCTGGGATGGTGAAATGCGTTTTAGGTTTCCCCTACCTCATCCGTCTTATCACTCATAATCTCTCCTTAGAAAAGACCGGAAGTACTACCCAATCAAGCGCTTGATTGACTCAAATATTAAAACATGGATTAAGTTTTGTCAATAGCGGGAAAAATTTAGCCGGGCTGGCCCAGAAATTGGGGAAGAAGTATCAGAAAATAGACGGCCATGATAACCAGGCCGATGGGAATGCCCATGACGGCCCACTCTTTCATGGTAATTTTGAGCCTGCCAGCCGCCACGATATTGGGAATATTTCCCGGGATAAGCATCCCGCCTGCTATCAGCAGTCCCATAATTATGCCGGTTATCTGTGACAGTGTCATCGTAGGACCTATTTCCATAGCAGTAAGCGTGGCATTATCCAGGATGGCCGACACCATATTTATCCAGTACAGTATCCAGGCAGGCACGTGGACGATATACCAGACGATCAAAGGCTTCATCCCTTCGCCCAGCAACACCAGCGCGGCTACAAAGAGAAATACCCTGATGGCCCTCAGAATTACCGTTTTAAGTGTTTCCGTGTATTCGATCTCATGGCTAAAGTTCTTCAGGTCGACGTTTCTGCCGATATAAAATGCGCCGAATAGGGTGATTACCAGTACACCCGGGACAATGTAAAGGCCGAACACCTGCATCGGGAAGAAAAACCCCGCATTGAAGGGCGCGCCTGCAAGTTTCGCTACGAGGATAGTTGATAACGGTTCACCAACCGGCGTCAATACCGCCCCCAACCCAACCGCAAAGCAGGCAACTACGGCAAATTTGATCTTTTCCTTCTTGTCCAGCGGAAGTGCCGAGATAATCTCTGAGAGTAAAACCGCCGCCATGATAATGGAGATTACGCTGCAAAGGATCCCGGACAACAGTATCAAAAGGAATGTGAATAATCTCCATCCCAGTTTGGAGGCGATGGTCAGGATAGCCCGGCAGAATGAACGGTTGAAATAGTGGATCAGCAGTCCAAAACCAGCACCACCTGGAATATCCCTATCGGTACCGCACCTATTACAACCGGCGCTTTCAGTGCGTCAATAACGAGCTCCCAACTCCACAGCCCCGAAACAGTTACTGCACAAATGCCCATGATCACGAAAAATAACTCGAGGTTTTCTTCGACTTTTTTCACGATAAAAGGCAGGATGAGAACCAGCAGCGTGATGAAGCAGAGCCCCAACACTATATACAGGACAGGTTCATCCGGAATATGTGCCATAAGCATGTTCACAGCCATTTGAGTCAGATTCTCTCGATTGAAGGATAGAAAATGTTAGGGCAGCATGTTCTGTTTGTCAAAGTTTTCCCGCAATCTTTCAGCGAGGACATTTCTCAATGGACTACCATGGCCAGGTAAATATTATACCGAATGCAATTCCCAGCAGCGCGCCGGCGAACACCTCCCACTTGGTATGGCCGATGATCTCTTGAAGCCGTTGGCTGAATTCCTTATTGCCTTTAAACAGTTCTTCCAGCATTTTATTCAGTACGGTAGATTGATAGCCTACGGTCCTCCTGACACCGGCCGCGTCGTACATGACGATGAACGCTACCGCGAGTGAGATTGCGAATAAGGGCGAGTCAAACCCATACATCAATCCGATAGTAGTCGCCAACGCCGTCATTAGTGCAGAATGCGCACTTGGCATGCCACCCGGGCTATACATGTAGGAAAGATCGAGATGTTTCTTGCGGACAAGGTTAATTATGACCTTACCTGCCTGCGCCACGAACCATGCAATCAAAGGCACCCAGATGGCCTTATATGCGGCAAATCCACTGGCAGTCTGATTAATAAAATTCATCACTTACGTATAGTAGCACTTATTTCTTCTTCAAAGGAGCGCCCGGCCGGTATTTGATCTGCAGACCTTTCAAGGCCATCATCCCTAAAAGGATCAGTGGATAGATTATCAGCAGGTGATATGAAGTAAGCGGGGGAGGAAGCGACGGGACCGCAATCAAAATAGGAGGCGCAACCTTCGACCACTGCATGGCAAAAAGCAGGATGACTATTGTGACGATGGCGACGATAAAGCTAACAGTGGACCTCTTCGTCTTGTATACCAGCACGGAGGCTACGACAGCAGCGATTACAGTGGGGACCGTGGCGATACAAACCAGTACCCCGCCCATGGTCGTTGAGCCAAGTCCGCCCTGAAATTTAAGGAACATGGACCATTGATGAGAAGCTATGGCTACTACGCCGGCCAGCATAACGATAACAGCGTCCGCCCCAAGCCACTGAGCAATCAACACGGAAAGGGCGGCCTTGCCGATATCCAGTATTACCACCATCAAGAACGATAGCAGCCCTACCCTGCGGTAAACTGCGGCCGCGCTGATTCGTCCATCGCTCTCATCTCTGATATCGATCTTGCCGTTATATTTGGCTACGAGAAAAGCAGACGGGATGGAACCCAGGAGACAGGCGATAGGGATGGAGATTAGACTCATCCAATTCATTTGTGGTTAAAAAGTATACCACAAATACTATTTACTTTGGTCGGACTTGTCGGCGTTAACCTTTTGCATTTTTCCGGGGTCCGGATTCACGCAAATCGTCAGGAAATCCCGGGTCTCCTTCGAGAACGCCATGGCTACCGCAAGGGCCAGGACGAGGACGCCGCAAGTTGCGTAGATAATGGGGATGTTTTTGTTGGCCAGGTCAGCAATCACGCCGGCTATTCCCCATCCCAGCGGCGCCAGGCCGCTGGTGAGTGTTGCCAGCAAGCCGAAGACCCTTCCCCTGATATCGCTTGGTGATGCCAGTTGCAGAACGGTCGTGGCCTTGACCATAAAAACTCCCGCCAGCAGGCCCACCACGAAAATCACCGGGATAACAATATAAGGCTGAGTGAGAAAACCCAGAATTCCCATCGCAAGCGATGCTCCTAATAGCGACAGGATGATCATGTTGCTCTGGTCTCTGCCCCGCACATTTGCTGTGCCCGCTATTAAATAACCCAGCGCTGAACCGATACCAAGCGACATCAGCAGGTAGCCATACCAGGACGCGTCCAATTTAAGATAATCCTCTACATAAAAGGGCAGCAGCATATACATCGGGGCAATAAAGAGATACAGCAGGGCAGCCACTATGAAAAGCACTCTCATCCCTTTGCGGTTCCACACATACTGCAGGCCTTCCTTTGTGCCGGAAAGAAAAATTCTAAATGAACTGCCCTTCCCCACCTTTTTCACGACTGTCTGCGGTATCCTGATAAAGGCTTCTGAGCCGGATGCGCAGAAATAGGTAAATCCATTAATCAGGAATAGTGCGGCAGCGCCTGTTGCATTGTAGAGAATACCACCCAACCCCATACCTATGAACAGGGAGATAAAGAGGGCAAGCTGGTTAAGCGAATTTGCTATGTCGAGCTTATTCTCAGGAACAAGGTCAGGTATTGCGGCCTGTACAGAGGGGGTAAAGAACGCAAAGATGATGGCTCCTGCGGTCGCCACCACAAACAGCCAGCCCAGTGACAGCCCGTTTGCATTGGGTAGCACAAACATCAAGATTGCCAGGGACAGTACGAAGAGTCCGTTGATGAGATCGCCATACACCAGGATTTTCTTGCGGGAAAAATTATCGGCAAACGTTCCGCCCAATGGCCCCAGCAACACGCCTGGCAGACTGGATAGCATCATCATCAGTCCCACAAGAGTGGCCGAGCCCGTGGCTTCCTTGATGAAGAAAATCATGGCCAGGTTAAAGGCGCGCTGCCCTATCTGGCTGATAAGCTGTCCCTGCCACAGCAGCAGAAAATCGCGGTTCCAGAGCCTGATAGGCTTCTGGACCGGGTTAATATCGTCCATCATTAGTTCTCATATCCAGGACAACGTACAACGATGAAACGTTTTATATATTATAACGCGTCCGTCCGAACGCCTCGGGCCGAATAACCGGCAAATAGCCGCTGAAATATCAAATTAGCTTGCACATCACTAATCTTTGGCTATCGCAGCGTAAGATTACGACATGATAAACAAATACAATTTAAATTGCAATCCTTCTGCCCCCAGGACAGCAGCGAACGCTGCCGGAGGCAGTGGCATAACTCTCCGCAGTTTGCCTTTGGAGATACAAGACTCTATAATTTATTCGCAAATTTTTGACCAAAAGGAGAACAAACAATGAAACTAGCACGCGATGTCGTCATCGTAGACTATCTGCGCTCCCCCTTCTCCAAATCCAACTTCAAGGCACCGGAAAAGGACCTGTTCAACGGTTATCACATGGACGAGGTCCTGGGCATGCTCTGGAAAGAGATCGTCAAGAGGACCAAGATTGATCCCAAGATCATCGATGAGGCAGCTATTGGCGTTGCCAGGCCGGTACTCGAGAACTTCACCTTCGGCGGCAAATACCCTGCTTTCTTCGCCGACCTCCCCGTAGAAATGGCATCCCAGCAGGTTGACCAGCAGTGCGGTTCTTCCCTTGATGCCATGAGAACCATGGTCATGGCCGTCGCTTCCGGCTTCTCCGACGTTGCCCTGGTCGGCGGTATAGAGCACATGTCACACATCCCCATGGGCCCGATGCCCGCCATAGTAATTAACGAGAAGCTTTTTACGGATCCCAAGTTCCAGAAATTCGACCTCCCCACCGCATTAAACATGGGCCTTACAGCTCAGAAACTGCAGGAATTGGGCGGTTTCAGCCGCGAGGATATGGACAAGTGGTCTGAAAGGTCACACAAGCTTGCAGCCCAGGGTCAGAAAGAAGGGTTCTTCAAGGACGAGATTATGCCCGTGGAGATCACTCTGCAGGATGGCACCAAGAAAATGTATGACTATGATGCCTGCGTCAGGCCTGACACAACACTCGAGACGCTGCTTTCGCTTAAACCCGCTTATAAGGCAGATGGCACGATCACAGCCGGCAACGCTTCACCGCTCAACGCCGGCGCAACCGCTATGCTAATTATGTCCAGGGACAAGGCCAAGAAACTGGGCTTGAAGCCCATGGCCAGCTTCGTCAGCTTCGGCGTCGCAGGCGTCCCGCCTGACCTCATGGGCGCCGGACCGGTCCCCTCGTCAAAGAAAGCGCTTGAGTTCGCAGGCCTGAAAGCCAAAGACATCGACGTCTGGGAAATCAACGAGGCCTTCTCGGTAGTATCGCTGTATGCCATAAAAGAGCTCGGCATCGATCCCGAGAAAGTTAACATCCACGGTGGCGCGGTCGCTATTGGACACCCGCTCGGCGCCACCGGCATCAGGCTCGTGGGAACCACTGCCAGGATTTTGAAAGAAAGGAAAGGCAAGTACGGTCTGGGCACACAGTGCTGCGGCGGAGGACAGGGTGTCGCAGCTATCATTAAGGCTGAATAACCGCCGGATATACGATTAATCAGGCTAAATAGCAATTGATGATAAGCCGCCCGCTTCAGAAGCGGGCGGCTTATTTCTTTTCCGGAACACATTGATATCCGCACTCCGATAAACGATAATTAGCGTTCAACTTCGCAATTATCACACCGTTCAATAGGAGGTAGTTCATATGACTGATGAGTACAAGACGATTGAAGTGGAACGAAGGGGCTCTCTGGCCATTATATCTATGAACCGTCCGGACAAATTGAATGCCCTATCCATGCAGCTGATTAATGATCTGCACACGTTGTTTTGCGGCGATGTGTAACGAGTACAAATCGCGGGTAATCATCCTGCGCGGGGCCGGGCGCGCCTTCTGCGCAGGCGCCGACTTGCAGCAGCTCAACGAGGGCAGTTTCGCAGGCGGGGCCGACTGGAGGCAACAGAAGAAATGGGTATCGGTCCAGTTTCACTATCATAAGGTGCAGAGCGTACTCAGCGAGATCATTCTAAATATGCGCCGCTGCCCTCAGCCAATAATCGGGGCAGTCCGCGGCCATGCTGTCGGCGGCGGTTTCAGCCTTGCCCTGGCCTGTGATGTACGCATTGCAGCAGAGTCAGCCCGTATGAATGCAGGCTATATCCGTATCGGCCTTTCAGGCTGTGACATGGGAAGCTCCTACTTCCTTCCCCGCATAATTGGTTTTTCGCGTGCAGCCGAATATTTGTACACTGGAAGGGTGATCGATGCTGCTACCGCCGACCGTTTCGGACTGGTTTCCAGGGTAGTGCCGGACGATGAACTCGAGTCCGCCACAATCGAACTGGCGGAAGAGATGCTGCAGAATTCGCCTTTTGGCCTGCGTATGACCAAGGAAGCCTATAACCTGAATGTCGATGCGCCAAGCCTGGAAAGTGCAGTGAACATTGAAAATCGCAACCAGTCACTTCTCTCGTTTACCCAGGACCACAGGGAAGGCGGTGAGGCCATGTTCCAGAAGCGCAAAGCAATATATCACGACCGGTGACGCAGTGCGACCCGTCCATGCTCAGAGATAGTTGGCCGGGGTTTGCCTTTATTTATGTGAATACAAAGTCTGGCCTTTGGCCAGGCCTTTAAACGTATAAATACGCCCTCCGCCCTTGCCGGATGTGGTCAAAAATCCCATGTCCGTACCGGGGCTAAAGGTAACGTTTGTTGTCTGGTTGTAATTCGCTTCGTCGCCTTCCGGCAGTCTGACTGTAGCGACCTGTTCGCCCTGACTGTTAAATACAACCAGCCGCGCTCCCTGCCATAAAGCCTGGTACAGATTACCCGCGGAGTCGACCTGGTTGGAATCCGGGTATCCGGGTTCGCTGGAGGGGATACTGAATATATCAGATTTCTTGGCGTCAGAGATGTTCACCGTTCCGTCACTTTCCAGGGCGTACCTGTGCACAAACCTCTTTATTGTCTCCGATACCCATATCTGTTTGCCGTCCGGCGACATGGAGATACCGTTGGGATGGTCAAGGTTACCAACTATCAGATCGAGGCCGGACAGGTCGGCGGACATCCTGTAGATGCCGCCCGTGTCAGAAGCCTTGTCATAGCTCGTAAAGTAGAAATTGCCCGCACTGTCAAAAACCAGGTCGTCCGCTATTAGCTTCTGCCCTTTATATACTGGTTGAATTTCGTTTAACAGCGTCCCGTCCGTTTTGATGATGACGATTTTATTGTCAATATAACCGCACAGGAAAATACGCCCGTCTTTATGTATTTTGGCCGCGGCAAAGTTGCTCTTCCCATCCTCGTAGATCAATTTAAAGGCCTTTGTCGCGGTATCGGCTTTGTAGACCCGCCCCCTGCCGGAAACATCTACAAAATACAGGTTGCCGTCCCGGTCAAAAGCCGGCCCTTCCATCACGCAGGATGCATTATCGCTCACCTGCAGCCACATCTCAGCCGTAATTATTTGTACCACGTCTTTAGCCGTTGATTGGGCCTGACTGGAAGGGGCGGGAGCAGCCGGTACAGCCGCCGGAGCGGAACAGGCGGTTACGATGATTAGAAACGCAGGTATTGCAGTTACCCAAAGATGGCGATGGTAAGTTCCCATGTATTACCTCCTCGAGATGGTATTGAGCACTTCCCGGTCCGTTGAAATATTGCAGGCAGCCTAGTTAGTCAAATACCTATGGTATTTTTATTATACATATTATATAATATTTATACCATCAGTATGTACTTATATAAGGAGGTGAATGCTTTAGCAAGTAGCCCGCAACTGTCCAAAAACAAGAAAAATATTTTTGAGGAGTGTGAACATGTCCAGGTCAACAATATGCAATATTTTATTAGTTACGATAGTCAGCATTATGCTTATGGTTGCAGGCTGTGCATCAGGGACAGCCACGCCGGTGGCCTCAACCCCGGCCAGCAAACCTGCAGCAACAACCCCCGCTGCGACTCCAACCGCCCCGGCTGCAACAGCTCCAGCCGCAACCACACCCACCACTCCCGCGGCCCCGGCAACGCAGCCCACTAAAGAGCTGTCATTTAAAGCTGCCACTTATACCAATGACGAAAACGGCTTTACCGTGAAATATCCTGCCGACTGGACAAAAAGCATGGATGAAGGTACAGGCATGGTATATGCAGCGAGGGCGGCTTCCCAGGTCCCAATGCTTCTGGTTTACGTATATGCAACCACCGATCAAAATGAACTTATCAAGCTTTCAGACGCCGGCTTCAAGGCGTCCAGCGGCTCCGACATCAAAAGAGATCCCTTCGAAAATATTCAACTCGGTAGCGTGACAGGCCTTTACACAGTTACCAACTGGGATTATATGGGGTCTTACAACCTGGATACTTATTCATTCAGCGTGGTCCACAACGGCAAGTTTGTAGTCGTGGCGACCACTGTAATGTCGGGCAATCCCAAAGATAAAACCCAGGCCCAAGAAATCTTCGGGACCCTTACCTTCAAGTAATACTGCCTTTTTAGCATCATCGCACGTTCATAATAAAGGAGCCCCGTATAGTTCATATACGGGGCTCTTGATTTCTGCGAAAGGGCGCTGCTATTGGCTATGTACGGTCAAGCAGATGCCTTCTTGTCGCTGTGCTGCTCCCTGAGTACCCTTTTCAAGATTTTGCCCGTGGCGCTGGTCGGAAAGGATGTCATCATGATCACACGCTTGGGGACCTTGTACCCTGCCATATTCTCTTTACAGAATGCAATTATTTCCTCTTCTGTGCATGTTTCTCCCGGTCGCGGAATGATGAATGCAGTAACCGATTCGATCCATTTGGGGTCGGGGAGGCCCAGGACGGCGGCCTGCATGACCTTGGGATGTTTAGAGATCATTCCTTCCACTTCCTGCGACGATACGTTCTCCCCGCCGCTCTTTATCATGTCCTTTTTTCTGTCGACATAGTAGACGTTGCCCTTATCATCCTTGTAACCCAGGTCGCCTGTATGCAGCCAGCCGCTCGATAACGTAGCTTCGGTCTGCTTCTCTTTCTTCCAGTACCCCAGCATAACAGCCGGTCCGCGGATCACAAGTTCCCCAATAACGCCGGCAGCTACCTCGTGGTCCTGCTCATCAAACACCCTGACGGATACTGCCGTGTCCTGGATGCCGATCGAGCTGATATTTTGCTCGAAGCTCTCGGGAGTCGAGGTCGTACCAACCGGACTGCTTTCAGTCTGTCCCCAGTAATTCCGCCACAGGATATCCGGCTTGATCTTCTTCCAGGCGTCAAGCACCGGTCTTGGCATAACTGCACCGAAAGATATGCATTTCTTGAGGGAAGACAGGTCGAACTTATCGAAATTCGGCATCATTGGCAATATGGCATACAACGTTGGCGGATAAACCCACATACTGATCTTCTCGTCCTGCGTCTTCTGCAGGATGTTGTTGGGATCCGGGGCATAGCCTATGATGGCCTTCCCGCCAAAGGTGATGGAACCGTTCAGAACGGTGGTCCCCGCTACATGAAAAAGCGGGATATCTATGATCACAGAGTCCTCCCGCCTAAAATCGACGTCGCAGGCCAGGTGCAAAATGCTCATATAATAGTTGAGATGGCTTGTCATCACACCCTTGGGGAAGCTCTCCGTTCCCGTTGTATAGATCAATGTCGCCATATCGTTGGAATCTATCATGACCTCGGGTTCCGTCACCGGGTATGCGCCCGTGAAGAAGCTCGCCGCATTGACCCATTTATCTGGAATTGGTGCCTTGCCGAAATCGAAGCACCCGAAAATCTCCACACCCTTCAGCTTTTCTTTGATCTCCATTACCGTGCCTGCCAGGGAATCCTCCACAAAGAAAGCCCTGGGCTCCGAATCGTTAATGATGTACTCGATTTCTTCCCCTTTCAGCAGGAAATTGATAGGCGCTGAGATTGCCCCTATTTTGGCCAGGCCAAAACGGCAGTAGATATAGTGCAGGCAGTTATGGCTCATCAGAGCCACTCTGTCGCCCTTCTTGATCCCCAGGGCCGAAAATGCGTTGGCCGCCATACAGCTTCTCTCATTAAGTATTTTGAAAGATATCCTGGCGTCCCCCGCAACCAGCGCGACCCTGTCCACAAACCTTTCAGCCGACCTCGTGACCAGGTCACCAATGACCGCTCTCCTCAGCAGGTTCTCCTGCAGCTTGTCCATGTTCACTTACCTCCCCGAATATTTATTTCGTCTCACTTCAAAAACAAGGTGACAGGGTCCAGACTCCCTTGCTGCAATAGAATGTTCACCATGTTCTGAACATAACGCTTGCCCATTCTTAAAACATGCCTCCGCTCTCTGTCAAAAAGGACTGCCTGCAAAAATAAATGGTGGAGATGCTCACTATACAATCCGGTGTCTGCCGTGTCAAGTATATCCTCCGCATGAGCATGTTCGTCCGTGACAATTTCTCTTTTCCATCTGGACGGCAACGGATGTTGATGTCAGCCCAAAATGAGAGCAGAGCTTTGACAAGGATTTGCATTTGCCATTAAACTGGAGCTCGTTCGTCGGCCTGGCTTTTGCGGGTCGACAGGCTGTTGCGAACGAAGATGAATGGCAATGATGACTTCCAGGAGCAGCATCGGTGACTGATTTACAGAAACAGGCTGATACGACCGCTACACGATTGCCACTCAACATCGTGGTTGCATTGTGCTACCTGTGGATATGGGTGAGCGGTATTGTGATGCTTGTAATTGAGAGGCGCAACGGCACGGTCCGTTTCCATGCCTGCCAGTCTATACTCACATTCGGGGCGCTGACTTTAATTCTATTTTTGCTTTCGTTCTTGCCACCGGTGCCCTTCGGGATCATCTATTATTTAATGCTGGCTATATGGGCAATCCTGATTGCCGTAGGAGCTTACCTCTGGATACTGCTGCTCTTAAAAGCGTTCCAGGGCAAGCCTTATGCATTGCCGCTGATCGGCAACGCCGCTGTCAGGCTGTCTGACTGGATCGAGACCCGCTTCATGCTATCGCAACCGCAAGCGGATCTGATTGAAAACACGTCAGAAATAAATTCGGCAGGTCCTAAATTCTGTATAGTCTGCGGTAAAAAACTCCCTGAAAAGGCGGTTTTCTGCCCCGAGTGCGGCGAGAAACAATTGCACGAGGTCCTGGCACAGATAGACCAACTGGGCCGGACGATCGAGAGCGCGGCAGGCGCTGGACGATAACCGTCGGATCACGACGGCCGTCAGAAGGGCCCTGGATGAGACCGTTAATACAGTAACAGTCATCGGGGAGACAAGAGACCCGTATACCGCCGGTCATCAGCGCCGAGTCACTGCGCTTGCCCGCGGGATTGCAGGACTTATGAATTTACCCTCAGCGCAAATCGAAGGTCTGATTGTCGCCGGTCAGCTTCATGATATCGGTAAGATATCTGTGCCCTCTGATATACTTAACAAGCCAGGCAGGTTGTCGGAAGGCGAAATGATCGTCATAAAGGGACACTCACAAATCAGCTATGACATATTAAAGAATATCGAGTTTCCCTGGCCCGTCGCCCGGATTGCCTACCAGCACCATGAGAGACTGGACGGGTCCGGCTATCCCCTGGGACTCAAAGGCCGGGATATTCTCCTCGAAGCTAAAATCTTGAGCGTTGCAGATGTCGTAGAAGCTATGGCTTCCCACAGGCCCTATCGTCCTGCCCTCGGCATCGATGCGGCGCTGGATGAAATATCGAAGAATAAGGGCAAACTATACGATCCAGACGTGGTTGACGCCTGCGTTAAACTCTTCAAGGAACATAACTTCAAATTCGAATAGCCTTATATCGGTCCCCCCGGCTCGGCATTTCTTCTAACTTTAGTCAACTCATATCTAATTGCTCTAAAGAGTTAATAGTCTTACAGGATTATTTGTTTCACCGGAACAGGTATGCTGATACAATAAAAAATGAAAGGTTATTAAAATGCGTCGCGTTGTTGCCTGTGGCGGGGGTTATTTGGCTTTAGCAAGTGTTGCTGCGTTGTTATTCATCGCAGGATGCGCTGCCGGTAGACCCGTGAATACGGACAGCCCCTCGCAGACAGTCCCGGCATCCAGCCCGGTCAAAGCCCTGCAACCCGATTCTCCCATAACCGATATCCAGGCAAACGGAGTAACCAGTTCCAGCGCAAATATCACGTGGACAACTGTCAAACCTTCCTCAGGCCTTGTACAGTGGGGAAAAACAACGGATTACGAATTCACTGCGCAGGCCGGCGAAGAATATTCGCTGAAACAATCAGTACGACTGACAGGGCTCCGACCGGCCACAACATATCATTACAGGGTCACTATCAGGGATCAGAGCGGTGAACAGTTAACCGGCCCGGACCTGGCTTTCAGCACTTTGCAGCAGCTTAATAGCAGGCTTCTTGCAATCTCCCGCATCGGCATGGTAAAGATCACCGGGACTGGCGCCACTATTGCATGGGCTACCGACGCTCCCGCTACCGGCCAGGTTGAATACGGCAAGACAATGGCGTATGGCACTTCGACAACTGTAAATACCAGTTCCGTATATAATCATTACTTCGACTTGCATTTGCTGTCCCCGGGTACCGTGTACCACTTCAGGCTGCGGTCTATTGATAAAAACGGAAATGAGGCGGTAAGCGAAGATCAGACATTTACGACCGTGGACCCCTCGGATTTCACAGCCCCTGTTGTTTCCGATGTCTCCACATCCAATGTGACACATATGAGTGCAACCATAAGCTGGGTTACCAGTGAGCTTGCGGTTTGCCAGGTCGAATATGACAGGAATGTATCATACGTAAATATCACGCCGCCGGAAACCGTTCTATCGTTGACTCACACGGTCACTATCGACAACCTGACCAACGGTAAAGCTTACTATTACCGGATCAAGTCAACGGATCCTGCAGGCAATGTTTCCACCTCCCCGGAAATGTTATTTGTCACTGCTGAGGCCCCGCGTGTATTGGGGACGATGACCTACGACTACGTACCCTGCAAGTGCAGTTCGCCGAAATAAAAACGGCATCAAAAAGTCTGGGAATCTAGCTTCGATCCACAATGTTACTGACAAAGCCTCTATTTGGCCGCGGTTAGAAGTACAGCCATGCTGATTTTCACACTGGGCCTGGAGGCAATTTGGAAGCCTGCTTTCTGTGCGGCTGCAACAGTCTCCTCGAAAGCAGTTTTGGTCACGTGCACTTTCGGTTCCACTATCAGGAAAGTGCCGCCTTCCCGCAATGATCCATGGACCTCCTGAAGAAACTTCGGCTTATTGCTCACTTCATGCACCATCCAAAAGGCCACGGCAAAGTCAGCGTTTGCAGACAGTGCGAGAGTCTCGGGAGTACTCTGATGGAAAGTCATTACATCTGCCAGGCCGGCACGCTCTGCTCTCTTCCTGACTGCTTCCAACATCTCTTTCTGCAGGTCCACACAAATGACCCTGCCCTTGAACCCAACCATACGAGCTAATGGCAACGAAAGGTAACCCATGCCGCAGCCGATATCCAGGACTGTCTCGCCCTCGTGCACCAGGCCCCGCAAAATATCATCGGGATTCTGCAATCTGCGGCGCAAAGGATTATCAAAGGTGAAACACAGCCACCACGGGCAGGTGCCCTTCCTCCACAACAGCCTGTCCAGAAACGACATAAGCTAAGTATAGCTGAAACTATTTATCTTAAACAACGCTTGAATAAATTCGATTGCAGTGACCCATATTGTATTAAGCGGCACGTGCAGATAGAATAGACAAGTGAAAATATTCGGGGATAGTCGGCATTGCACAAAAGTAATCTGACTGATCGCAAAAAACAGGGGATTGCCACTCACCAAAGAATCAATCAGACCGCCCTGAGACTTTTCTCCAAGGAAGGGTTTGACAGGGTCACGGTTGACGAAATATGCAAAAAAGCGGGCGTCTCGAAAGGCGCCTTCTATGTTTATTTCAAATCTAAGGAGCAGGTCATTGTAGACCTTTTCTCCAAAATTGACGAAACATACGATGTTTACGTCGCAAATGAGTTAGCATCAATCAGTGACCCGGTTGAGAAATTGTGGCTTCTCGGAAGGAAGGCTCTGGACTACTCTACACGAATGGGCGTGGACGTCCTGCAAGTTTCATACCGCGCCCGGCTCACTTTCCGCAAGCGGGGCACTAACTATGCTGCGGAAGGAAGGGCTTTATACAAGATAGCGCTGATCACTGGTCAAGGAGGCACAAAAAGAAGGCTGCCTGCGGGGTGATTTAAGCACCGACGAGATTACCAACATGGTCATGCGCTGTGTCGGCGGCATCACCCATGCCTGGTGCCTCGCAGACGGCGGCTTCGATCTGGTCTCCGAAGGGGAGAAGGCCTTTGGCGTCTTGCTGAAGGGCTTGCGCCCTGAGCCCCACCCGGAACCAACCAAACGGCCCCCATCACGATAATTATTATCCTCGTTGCGAATCCGTCAATATTCGCTCATTGACAGACCCGTTTTGCCCCGATATAATGGTAAGCTGACTGTAGTCAATGACTACAGTCAGTGCTACTCTCCGCCGACCTCGCGTACCGGCGCCCGTCATGCGTCCTGAATACGTTACAAGTGAGGGCTATTTCGAATGGCTAACGGCAAATCCGATGAATATCTGGTTCCCAGGTCTCAAGCCTACTTCGTCTATATTCTGCTTTTTCTTCTCTACCTTTTTGACCAGGCGGACCGCTATGTAATAACTTCGCTGTTTCCCTTTCTCAAGGCAGAATGGGCATTAACCGACACCCAGTGCGGAATGCTGGTTTCCGCAGTCTACTGGTCCTTACTCATTTTCGCCCTGCCGTCGGCCCTCCTTATTGACCGCTGGAGCAGAAAGCATACTATCGGAATCATGGCCGTGGTGTGGAGCCTGGCTGCGGCGGCTTCCGCTTTCACTAAAAACTTCGCCCAGTTGTTTGCTACGCGCACTGCAATAGGCGTAGGAGAAGCCGGATACGCGCCGGGTGGTGTTGCCATGATATCCGGGCTGTTCCCGGAGAAGAAACGCTCCCTCTTTATGGGAATCTGGATGGCTTCGGTGCCAATCGGCGCAGCAGCAGGAGTAATGCTCGGCGGAATTATTGCTACTCAGTACGGGTGGCGGCATGCTTTTGGCGTACTTGCCTTCCCAGGACTGGTGCTGGGCATTTTATTCTTCTTCGTAAAGGATTACAGGACCGTCAAGCTGGTAAAGACAAAGAGGGATGAGCAGGGCCCGGCCAAAACGAACATGAAGATTAAGGACATTGCCGCGGAATTTATCAAAAAGCCCTCGCTGATTCTAACTTACCTGGCCTACGCCGGGAACGTTTTCGCGACTGTGGCCCTTCTTACCTGGCTGCCATCGTTTTTTCAGAGGGCCGGGGGAATGTCGGTCACCGACTCTTCGGTCAAGAGCGGAATTATCATGCTGGCCGCGCTTGTTGGCACCCCTCTGGGAGGGATAATTGCCGACAAATGGTTCACGCGTCGAAAGGACGCTCGCCTGCTGTTCAGCGGCATTTCCTCCTGCATAACGGCGGTGGCGCTGTTTGCGGCATTCATGGTTCCGGGAGGCGGAGGACTGCAGTACGGGCTTCTAATATTAGTGGGAGTCACCATTGCTGCCTTTAATCCGGCCGCAGCGGCGGTCACACAGGATGTGGTCCACCCTGGATTGCGCGCCATTTCCTACGGCCTTTGCATCATTGTCCAGCATATACTGGGCAGCACGCTTGGTCCGATATTTGTCGGAGCCGTTTCGGACGCATATAACATCCAGACAGCGCTCTCATTATTGCCAATCTTCATTTTGGCGTCCGGCATTATGTTCTTCATTGCCTCGCGCTTCTACGAAAAAGACCTGGTAAACGTCGAAAGGGTCGAGCTGCAGGCAGCCAGCTAATAACTTTGAGGATTATACCTGATGTATGCTGACGTATTGATCAAAAATGGAAAAATCATCGATGGCACCGGAGCGCCGGGTTATGTGGCTGATCTGGCCATCACCGGCAACCGGATAACCGCTATTGGCAAACTGACGGATATCGAAGCCGGGACCACATTCGATGCAGCAGGGAAAATAGTCTCTCCCGGTTTCATCGATATCCATACACATAATGACACGTACATGAATCGTGACAATCTGGCAAAGCTCTTCGAACCGTTTGTCAGGCAGGGCATTACAACCTGCGTGACTGGGAATTGCGGATGGGGGATTGCGCCGGTGCCGGTAGAGAACAGGCAGCTATTCATCGACACGGTCGCCAGCATAGGCGTATCAGTCGACAGGCCATTCGAATGGGCAACGATCGATGAGTTCCTCAGTTATGTTGATCGCAAGGGCCCCGTACTCAATATGGCGCACCTTGTTCCCCACGGCCCGCTGCGAATCCTTACCATGGGAGAACGCAACACTTTCGCATCGGCGGAAGATGTGAAACGCATGAAGTCAATGGTAAAGCAGGGCATGGAGGCAGGGTGTTACGGTTTTTCCAGCGGGCTGATGTACTACCCCGGCATTTACAGCGACACGGAAGAGCTCATACAACTGAATTCGGTCTGCGGCGAGTACCAGGGCAGATATTCAACGCACCTGCGGGCACAGTGCACCACTTTTCCTTATGCGGTAACTGAGGCCGTCGAGATTGCCCGCAAAGGACGAACCGGGCTGCAAATATCGCACTTTCATGCCAAGCCGTTTCTTGGCAATAAGGCAGCGCTCTTCTATCACATGGTGGGGCTGATGGAATCAATCAACAGCCTGATTCCCCTTCCCTCCATTCCCAACGCAGCAGTGAAAAAGGGACTGGCAATCGTCGACCAGGCTGCGGCGGAAGGGCTGGACTTCGGTATGGATATTGTCCCGTATATTATGGCAAATACCACCATAACCGCTGTTTTCCCGCCCTGGTCATACCTGGGTGGAACAGGCGCCTTCTTGAAGCGTCTCGCCGATGATCGTACCTGGGCGGACATGAAGAACGATATGCAGACAGTCACGCCAAAGTGGCCGCCATGGGGTGAGCGGGCATGGTCCGATAACTATTCCAAAGCGCTGGGCTGGCATATCATCCGTGTGCTCTCCGTCGAGAGCGACAGGAACCGGGCACTGGAGGGGATGTCAATAATTGAGATAGCAGGAAAGCGGCGGACCGACCCCTGGGAAGCCGCCCGGCAGATAACGCTCGAAGAGGCCGGGATGGTCACGATCCAGGCGGGTTTCCCGCCGAAACGCTGGATCGAGAAGTTCAACAGTAAATTGTTTGGTCATCCGCAGATGTCGGTGATGACGGATGCCGTGCTGCCGGCCCATGGTAAACCGCCACAGGCGGCATACGGCGCCTTTCCGCGATTCCTTTCGCACTATGTGCGCGAGTTAAAAATAATACCGCTGACCGAAGCGATACGGAAAATTACCTCCCTTCCTGCCAGCCGGTACGGAATCAAAGAGCGGGGCCAGATTAAAAATGGTTATTATGCCGACGTCGTTATATTCGATGAAAACACAATCCAGGATAACACAACCCCCGAACATCCTGACGTGACACCGTCCGGAATCGAGACCGTTATTATCAACGGCAAAGTTGTCTTTAAAGATGGTACTTACGATGCTGGTGCTAATGCTGGCAGGGTATTGCGCAAAACCTCGTGATGACAGACAGCGGCAACTCGTATTTAGATCACGTCTGTGTTTTTAAAAATCGCAGGCTCTGGTGTAGAATAGTGACCCAATGTACCATTACGATTTCCCCCCGCGACGTTTGAATCTGGCTTTCTCCGTACTGAGAGTCTAGGTAGTGCTGCCGGGCCGCCAGCGCCCGGCTCTCCCTGTGGAACTTCCCAGGTCCGCTGCTCTGCTTGAAACCATCGATCTCAATTTGCCGGGCAATCGAAAGTTAAATCCAGTCCGTTAGAATACTTCTTCTGGGTCCAATCCACATTCTGTAATGAACCCGAAACATGATAATACTGATTGCTGATATTAAAGCTGGCGCTGGTTAGACATGGGCGCATGTCCTGCACATTTATGGCGGTAGGATTGCCGGCCTTTGCTTTTATCAGCGTATGCTTACCGCTATAATCGCTGAAGGAGCTGGCAGTGAGATTTAAATTAATAAGGGTATAACTGGAACTACTCGATGAAGTAGCCGGGGACTTCCACGTTAAGCGCTCTATTTTGGTCCCGTCGGATGAAACAGTCCCTGTAATATCGCCATCCTTATAATGAACGGAAAATGAACTGCCGTTCCATGTGGGTTTACCTATACAATAGCAATTATCGTCGTAATATAAGGTGGAATCCACCCATTTCCCTGTATTTTTATCGAGTGTGCTTGGAGTCATAATCAGAGAAACATCCATGTCAAAGGACATAGTTGTGCAATTTTGCAGCTTGGCCAGTAAAGGTCCACTCCCTGAAGGCGTATCTGTGGTAGACGGTGTTGCCGCTTTAGCAATATTCGCCGTTGCCTTTGCCGAATCGATCTCCTTTCCCTTCCCATCAAGGAGGCTGACCGCTATTGTATAGCTGACGGTGCCTGCGGCATCAGGGAATTTCGTTTTCATGCTGTTGTCAGCGCCGTTCTGCACCGGCTTACCGTTGACGGACCACTGGTACTGGGCCCCACTGGGTGGGTTATCCACCTTAGCGGTAAAGGTGTAATCCTTATTGGGTTCCCCGTTCAGCGTCGGCGGGTCGATAGAAACCGTAGTTGGTATCTTGTATTCGGAAGAGCTGATTTTATAACCCCCAAAATTGTAGTACACCGTTATTTTACTTCCGACCCGGCCGGCAGGCTGTAGCGGATGGTATTCAAATTATCGTTGAAATCCAGGTTATTAACCATTGTGACGGCGGTATCTTTGGCATCCACGACAATATGGGCGCCATTCCTGATATTGACGTCATTATGCCACTCACGGGTAGGTATCAATTTGATATGGGCAGAAACTACAAAATTGCCTTCAACCTTGCTGTCCGGCTCAACTTTATCGATTTTAGCCTCAAAACGGGGGAGAAATGCATCTATCACTGCAGCTGAAGCTTTAATTGCCGTTGGTATGAGCACCGAGCGCTGGGCATTACAGACGGTCTGGTCGACCACCAGGCTGGGCGTTTTCCAGATGAAACCCGTGATAGACGCCCTGGCCAATGGGAATTTGTCGATACCATCGAAAGTGGTCGTATAGTACCCGCTAAAGTTCGGGTCAATGGTAACTGCCGGGCTGGCATACACTTTTTTCCCGTTGGGAGTTAAGTCCGAATTGTATTGCGGCACCGTATCCCGTGAGAGAAAATTCTTATTAGTCCAGGTCGCCACCTCTTTAAACAAAGTCCGGATATCTTTCTGGGTATTATAGGCAGTATGATAATCGCCGAAATCTGAGGTTGCGGGCAAGGATGTCCCGGGTGTCCCATAAATCATAACGTCGGCCCGTTTGGTAAAAAATTCCAGTGAGTCCCACATGCCGAAATGGGGGATATGGGCGTCGTTGCGCACGTGGGCCGGGATCGTCATATCGGAGATGAGATGCATCGTCTCCCCCACGGCCCTCCAGGCTTTACCGTAATTGATGTCATCGGGATCTTTACCGTTGAGCGCTGCCAGGAAATTCTGTTCGCCGTTAGCAAAGCTAAAAGAATTACCGAATGACTCGAAAGCCCACTGGTAGGCGTCGGTAGTGGGGTTATACATTTCCCGGCTGAGAGGGGAATCTCGTTTATAGTATCGGTCAGATAATGGGGCTCCCTGACCGGATCATAGAAATGCACCAGGGACATGTCCAGTTCTGGTTCATCCGCTGAAAAGCCGCCTTCCATAAGCCAATCCTTGATGCTCTTGGTGCGTATATGCGGGTCTATGCGATCAACGAAGGACGTGCCGTCCCTCAGTTCCCATGACTCTCCCCGGGCTGTCCCATCCAATGAGGCCTGTTTTAAATACTGGTCCGAAGGCATCCACTGGCCAACGAAATTATTGTATGCAAACTCATTGATAAACGGGTGGCCTTCCACATTGTCCCAGCCAAAAGTCCTTTCGGTGCCGGCGCCCACCAATACGAAGGGTGACAGAACGATAACCGCAGCGAGGATAATCCGCATGGCTCTTATTGCTCGGCTATTTTCCATGTTCCATCCTCCTTGATAACCAGGAATGTAATGTCCACTCCATTGAAGTTCGTTTCATATACAAACGCATCCGGTTCTGCTTTGACAATCTTGGCGCTGCTCATGGCTTTGGCCAGGCTGGCAGCTTCAGGTCCGGATAGGTCGGGATTGCCCGTTACTACGCTAAGCGTGCGTTTGGACATCAGAGAAGTGACGGTTTTGGCATCATTGGCCTTAATTGCGCTGGCAACCGCTGTAACTGCGTCATTACTGGCTTTAATATCGGCTGCGCTGGCTGTGTATGGAGGTACCTTAAAGGCATCGTCTGACGATGAAGCAGGCTGACCGGTCCCCACAGCCGACGGCTGCGCTGCCTTCTTGGCAGTAGGCAGCATCGACTGTATCTTACTTAGCAGCGGGGCGGCAACGCAGGAAAAACCTCCCTGCTTATTTGGTACACAACCCAGGACCACCAATAAAACCAGGATTAAGAATACTCCCGCAACGAACACTTTTTTTGCTTCTGGACATCTTCCCGCTCCTTCTTCGTTCCTAACGCTGCTGGTGACCGGAATTTCGTAGATTATACAATTGTTTATTGAGGAATGGAATGCTGGCCGTTACAGGGTAAATTATCGAATTGTCTATTTGGTTTTCTTCTTTGCCTCTACCAGGGTTGCCTTGATAGTAATTACATCATGAGCACAATTGGTCTTGACGTCTATATAGCCCATCATGTTATTGACGAGGTTGGCAGTATCGATTTGCACCTGGACCGCCTGCTGGGAGTCAAAGCGCACGTGCCGGGGACTGATCTTTATCCATCTCTGCCTGGGAACCAGGTCGCCCTCGATATATCCCACGCCGGTGTTAATTAACCTCAAAGACTGCGGTTGAGGGAGAACGTCGGTTGTCACTTTGAATTCCATGAATTTGCCGTCTATCTGCAGGACCGGCCCCGCCACGGCGATCTCAATACGTACCTGCACCTCTTCCGAATAGTTCAAAGCGGGTTTTCAATCCTGACCGGAATAAAACATTCATATTGCGATCCGACATGCCGCCCGTTCACTTTTATATGCACGCGTGCCGGCAGCGCCTGGCCGCCCAGTTTCTCAATTCCTGTTACTTCCAGCCAGGCAGGCAGCCTGTCTGTTCCTACGCTATAGCCGGTAAACGGCCCGCCCGTATTTTCGATATCAAAATGCGTGGTCTTGCTTTGATCATAATCAAGGTTTTTAAACCTGATATGTCTGGGTAGTACTTTCAAGGCGGGGGCTTGTTTTACACTTTCCGCTTTTTCCCTGGGCTTTTCTGAGGGCCCCCGTCCTTGAAGCCGTTTGGCATCATATTCCCTTCTGCGCGGAAAGTCGCTCAGTATCTCGTGGGCCTCGTTTATTTTCTTCATCTTCGCAGCGGCGGTCGTTGCCCTGTTGACGTCCGGATGGTATTTCTGGGCCAATTTTTTGTAAGCGGCCTCGATAACTTCCGGTTCTGCAAGGGGATGTACCTGGAGTATTTCGTAGTAATCTTCCAAAACGTCCATATTAATATCCGGCGTCGGGACTAAGAACTCGTTCCATCTGTAAATTCAGGATGCCGCCAACCAGCATGCTTATGATAAGGCTTAGGACATCGAATTTCCAGTTGCCGGGGGCTGTACCGGTTGACTTTAAACCGACGCTTTGCCCCTGACGGGTGCTATAATATTTAGCGTTGCCTTCCTGCCAGCAGTCCTTTCATAGGGCAGCGTCATGGGCAAAAACTGGATAACTCAGACCGAAGTGTCGGCGTATCCTGCCCTGACAAAAGATAATCATGAAATTAAGGATTAATGAGCGTTTGGGAAAGCCTTAAAACGGCCTGGCAATCAGTCAGTTCCAACAAGTTGAGGTCGTCGCTCACTATACTGGGCATGGTAATCGGCGTCTGTGCCGTTGTCCTGCTGGTTGCGCTCGGGCAAGGCTTTCAAACCAGCATGACTGAAACTTTCAACAACATGGGCGCCACTGCCTTCTACGTTTCCAGTGCACCGTCCAGGACGGTGGTTGCCGGGATACGGCCTCTGACCAATGAGGACGTTGCAGCTCTGCAGGATAAGAAACTCGTGCCGTCGGTAAGTGTGGTCTCTCCCACTCGCACCAGATACAACGTTACCATATCCTACGGCAATAATAACGCAGCCGAACAGATCATCGGTATCCTGCCTGTCGTGACGCAGATAAGGAATTACCAGGTTGACTCAGGCAGGTTTATCAGCGACGAGGATATTAAAGACAGGGCCAATGTGGTCGTGCTGGGCTATCAGTCGGCCATCGACGTGTTTGGCACAGATTCTCCCATAGATCAAATTATACGTATTCGCGGGCTGAGGTTCCGGGTGATCGGCACCCTGCAGAAATTCGGCGGTTTCGCAGGTGATAGCTATGTGCTGATGCCGCTATCCACAATGCAATCCAAATTGATGGGGGGCGATATCGTCCAGACGATCGCAATTAAGTCGACCGACCCTGACCAGGTGGATACGGCCATTGCCGAAATCACAACCCTATTGAGAGTCAGGCATTTTATCAAGCCCGGGGCGCCCGATGACTTCAGCATCATGGATATGCGCGAGACGCTTAACAGCATGCAGTCCACGCTGGCGGCTTTTTCGATATTCCTGGCCGCTGTCGGCGCCATATCTTTGCTCGTAGGCGGCATCGGCATCATGAATATCATGCTGGTCTCGGTAACGGAACGGACGCGGGAGATCGGCATACGCAAAGCCATCGGCGCACGCCGCCGTGATATTCTCATTCAGTTCCTGATCGAGGCCGCCGCGATCAGTCTGGTAGGAGGGTTGATCGGGCTTGCACTGGCCGTAGGCTGCGCCAAGGCCATGGGGGAGGTGACGATAGGGCGCTCTCAGGTTATCCCCGAAGTATCGGTCACTATTGCTCTCATCGCGCTCGGCGTGTCGATCGGAACGGGGCTCGTTTCAGGCACATATCCTGCCCTCCGCGCCGCCCGACTCGACCCCATCGAATCACTCAGACACGAGTAAGGCAGTCGGACGGATACAGGCTGCCATTCCATCTTCCGTTGTTGATTGTCGCCGGCCATGATGCCCTCATTGCTCAACAGGCTGGAACTTGCCGATATCGCCGGCTATTTCAAGTCCAGCATTGCGGCCCGTCCCTTCGAAAATCAGGTAGCTGACGGCCTCGTTCCAGGCCGCTCAGTCTGACTCGGATCTGCGAGGTCATACTCTCCGCTATGCGCCCTTCCATGCTTCCCAGCCTGGGAGCAGCCAGTGGAGCATCCTTCGACTTGTATGCTTCCACCTGCAGCAGGTACTTTGCGGTTGCAAAATCAGCCACCAGCGACTGCGGCTTTACGTCAAGGCTTTTTAACCTTGCGCCATTATACGTGGTAAAGCGGTAGAGCCTATTTTCATGGAGGAATCCCACCATAAAACCATCGAACGATTTGCCCAGCCACGGGACGTTGGCAATGGACACCATGATGGAAGTGCCGGGCTTCTCGAAGTGGTTGGACTGAGTCCACGCATAATAGTGCGGAAAGGAGCGGCCCCAGTCCTTCTCTATATAGCCGTGTCCGCCGCTGAAATCAACATCCCGCCCCGCGATCTTCAGGCTGCCCAGGATCTCATGATCAAAGCTGGCTACACCGTGGTAGCATTCCATGAAAGGCACGAACGCATACCAGCCCATTGCGCCGGGTGATAAAAGCGCAGAGGGCCACGGCGTGATGCCGTTGAAATCCAGCGATCCGCTGATATCCAGCCCTTCTCCGCTCAAATTAAGTTCGATTTTATCACTGCTAAAATAGCTTTGCCCGACCCATATCTGGAAACGCTCGATCGAGTAGCGGAAGCTGCTTATGTCGTACCTGAAATAGCGGCTGGTGGCGTCTTTGCCGTCCAGGAGTTGGATAAAGCAGTGCGCGCCACCCTCATTGTCAAACGAGACGCCGGGGATGACTGCATAGATATTGTTTTCAGCCCGATCGACCAGCTTGAAATACCATCCCTCAAAATGTGCTTTCATCCTGTAGCTGCCCTGGTAAATGGCCGGACGCCATATGTTTGCAATGCGTCTGAACAACCGCCTGCCCTCCAATAAGTACTAAGAGAAGTGTATTCTGTAAAAGGCTCGCATGCAAAATGGGGGCAGGAGGATTAGCTGCTCATGGCTCGCCGCCAGCGGGTGTATAATAAAAAATCAAAGCAATACTGCGATGAATCACGCGGTCTGGCGGCATTATCTTTTATAAGAGTTTGGGAGGTGCAAAGTGAAAATCAGCGCTCGCAATGTTCTCAGCGGCAAGGTCAAATCAATCAAGGCGGGAGCAGTTAACGACGAGATAATCGTGAAACTGACCGGAGGGGACGAGGTTGTCGCCATAATCACCAGGGAATCGAGCAAAAACTTGAAGCTGGCTAAGAACAAAAAAGTCTATGCCATTATCAAAGCCAGCAATGTCATGATTGGCATCGATTAAGGCGCCTGCTCACAAATCAATATCAAGCGGGAAGCCGCGGGATTCGTCCCTGACCAGCGTTCTCGCACCGGAAGTGCACTTTGCGGCGCAGACACCGCACCCCAATGCAGGCTTCCAGGTCCTACGCGGGGCTGCCGCTTTCTACAGGCTTGCAGGCATCGAATGCGCAGGCCCGCAGTAGTTTATCCAGTTTTTGAATGCTTGCGCAGGAAGCTCAGGATTATTTTGCTACTTTCCTCTGAGTGATCCGTGTTGAATCCATGCCCGGCGTTATCAACCACAGCTAATTCGGCATTGGGTATCCTTGATGCAAGAATCCGTGAGTTCTCAGGTTGGATCAACCGGTCTTTGGCGCCGCATATAACCAGAGTCGGTGCTTTAAGCTCAGGAAGGCGGTCATAGCTGCTGAAAGTAAGAAGCAAATTAGCCTGGCATGTATACGCTTCAGGTGGGGTAGGGTGTTCAGTGGTAACGGCTACATAGCGTTTAACAGCGCCCGGATTTTTATCAATATATTCCTTATTCCACAACCATGGAATAGTGGCGAGGGCTTTTTCCTCACCTGTGAATTTGGCCATATCCGGACTAAAGAGAAAGCCCGCTGCTTCTTCGGTAGCCGGGATGGCATTAACCCCTCCACAGGAGGTGCATCCGAGGACCAGGCTGTTTACCCGTTCCGGATAGATGAGGGCAAACTCCTGTGCAATCATACCGCCCATGGATACACCAAAAACGTCCGTGGTACCGACGCCCACTGCATCAAGCAAACCGGCGATGTCATCCACCATCATTTTTGCAGTATACGGCACATTGGGCTTGCCACTTCGTCCTGTGCCGCGGTTGTCGAACACAATCACCTTTCGTTCTTTAGCCAGCTTGTCAAGGATGGCAAACCAATGACCGGAGTTGGACCCGTATCCCATAATTAGAATTAATGGCTCTCCGCCACCGTGAATTTCATAATAAATGTCGATATCCCCGACTTTTGTCACCGGCATTTCAAACCTCCTTCATTCTGATGATTGCCTGTATATTGTATAGAATTTTCAACTTGCAGTACATACATGAAAATCCGCATTGCAGTTGCCCTGGGTTATATCTTCCTCTCCGCAGACTGCGGTACGTCTATCTTGCAGCGCGTACGATGGTATCATACTATTCCACATCTTGGTTTAATAGTGTGACTGACAAGTAATTGGCAAATACTGCCTTTTCCCATGACTTCCCAAAGGTTAGCAAAACGCATTGTATTATTTATCAGTCTTAGCTAAAATACGCGAGTGGGGAGTGAGGCTAGACGGTGGGGAAGTAATTCCAACCTGCTTGCTGAAAATCAAAGGACCGTATTGAAATAATACCAGCAGTGAACCTGTTAGCTTTGGCTTTCATTATTGGGGAATAGTCGTATGGCGGGGTAAGAGAGATCGCTCCGGAAAGGAGGGAACAAATGGCTGCGAAAACGCGAAATGTACTCACCTTGCTCTTGAAAATAAAAATGTAAAACCGAGCTCCAAGGGTTGCGAGGAATGTCTGGCCATGGGAGACACATGGGTCCACCTTCGCCTTTGCCTGGTATGCGGCCACGTCGGCTGTTGCGACGACTCAAAAAACAAGCACGCCACCAAACATTTTCACACTACAGGGCATCCGCTGATAAAGTCTTTCGAAAAAGGCGAAGAATGGAAGTGGTGTTACGTGGACGAAATGTATATTTAGGTAGAAGCAGGGAGGCGACACAATGAAGAACGTACCGCATCAAGAGAATGCCTGGCCGGATTTGCCTCTTAATTCATGGCAGGATACGTACACAACACTCCACATGTGGTTGCAGATAGCCGGTAAAATTGCGCTTACATTAGCGCCTATGACAAACCACTGGTGGCAAACAACGCTTGGTTAGACACTTACTGTCACTGTCTACAACGATTGCTAATTTCCCGACAAAGCAAATAGAATTCACCCAGACTTCCTTCTGGATAGTTGTAGCCGCCTTCGCTAAACGGGTCATTGATTCAGAGACGTCTCGTGCCTCGCGAGGAGCTCTTCGCGGTTCTGACTCAGGTCCATTCCGGTCGGTGCGGCGGGATAAGGTTGACTGCTCATCAACCCTGTCCAAAGGATGCGATTATAGGTCGGGAAATCCATCTTGTCTGCGGAGGTAAAGTCCACCCCTTTCGTGACCTCTGCCCAGTATTCCGCGTCGTGCGTTGGCCTGGGCACGATCAGGCTGGCCGGCTTGGGAGGCAGCGGCAGTTCTGTATTGTAGAGAGCCGGTGAGGGAGTGGCGGTAAAGCTCCACTTGCTCGGCGTCGTATTGAAGACATCAGCCATGGGTCTCCCGAGTGCGTCGTTCAGGTTCATCGGCGGAAGGCCCAGGACCATTTCTATCGTGCGCAAAAAGTCGATGGTGTTGTACTGCGTGGAGACCAGTGCACCCTGCTTCACATAAGCACCGGCGATATACGCAGGGCTGCGATGCGAATCGACGTGATCAGGTCCATCCTGGGAGTCGTCTTCAATGACAAAGATCAGCGTGTTGTTGGCGTACTTGCTGCCTGCGATCTTTTGAATCAGCAGACCAACCGCATAGTCGTTGTCAGCTTGTTGCAGCTCCGGAGTATTCACGCCGTCAATCGCGGTGGAAAAGTTTCCGGTGTGATCATTCATCAAGCGGACCAGGCTTAACTGAGGAAGATCCTCTCCACCATTGACGTACTTGGTATCGAACTCCCGCTCCCACTCCTTGAAACGCCAATAGTCCGGATACGTGGGATCCCAACCGCGGAAGTACGGATCAGTATACGGGATGAGGGAAACCTCGGTAGGGTAAGCCGTAACCGTGTTGGTTGAGGCCGGATCGTGAGCGAGAGAAAGGCTGTAGGAGGAGGTTGGGGGGAATGTATAGCGGGTCCCATCAATGGAGAACCCATAGTTTCGCACGGTGAGTTTTGCCCGCAACGCAGCGTCCCACAAAAAGCCGGTATTGATTTCATTGTCCGGGCCATCCGGCGCAGCCGTATCGGTCTGGCCCGGCAGCACATCCGGATCGTCCGACGTCAGGGGATCGGCGGCCTGGCGCCCGGCGACACCCGGAAGGGCAACGTTCACACTACGATTTAAACCACCCTGGTCGAGGCTGAGGCCGCGTCCCGCGTAGGCCACCGGGTATTGGCTTTCTATCATGTTTTGAGCCTGAGCAGCAGTGGACCATGCCCAGCCATCATAGCTGACTTCAGCGGTGCACATAAAGTTATCCAACGTGACGAACGTTCGAGCCAGCGAATGGAAATTGGGCGTGAGCGCCTTGCCGAATTCAGCCATAGAAGGGTCGCCATTGCCGATCTCAAGGTCGCCCAGAATCTGATCGTAGGTCCGATTTTCCTTGATGATAAAGATCACGTGCTTGACACCCTGACGTACGGCGTCCATGACTGCCACGTCATTTGTACTCACGGTGCTTGAGAAACGGTTGTTCGCGGCTACCTGCGCAGTGAGCGTCAGGAGTTGCGCCTCATCGGGGGTCGGGAAGCTCTGCAGACCAGCTTTGGTCAACTGGGGATTATACGCATTACTGGCCCAGCCACTTTGGTGTGTCGGCGGGCCGTAGCTATAATACATGGTCGGGTTTGCACCCGTCGGCGACTTGGCATTCACCACGTACACATATTTGCCATCGCCGCTTAAACTCACGGAGGTCGGGTACCAACCGGTCGGAATGAGTCCAACCACCTTGGAACCTCTGTTGCTCGCGCTCAGCGCAATCACCGCCACGGCATTCAGATTGCCGTTCGTCACGTAGAGCAGCTTTTCATCCGGGGATAGCGCCACGCTGTTGGGGTTCGCTCCTTTATACTTCTCCAGCGCGGCAGGCAAGACTGACCCACGCGGCAGTACCGGGATCGTTTCGAGGATCGCGTTCCTGGCAGTGTCGATGACATCGATGGTATCCGCCTGGTCATTGACGACATACAGCAGGGTCTGGGCGGCGTTCAGCGTCATCTTGTTCGGTTGGCCTTTTACCGGAATGCGTGCCGTTATTACCGGTTTTCCGCCCAGATTCACGACGACGATCTCGCGGTCGCGCAGGCTTGACACGTACGCAGTGGTGCTCGATCCGGTCCCTTTCACAGCCACCCAAAACGGATATTCCCCACCCGGTACGCCCACCTTGGCAGGGTCGTTCTTGCCGGGGCGCAGGTCGAGATCCGTTCCCTTGGACCATTTGCCCAGTCCTCCGGTAAACACCGTGATCGAGTCGTTATAATAATTCGCCACCACCAGCGTCAGGCCATCCTGCGAGATCGCCACGCCAGCGGCCATAGGACTTACAGAAACCATCTCGTTGACCGGGATCTTTTCGCCGGTAGGCGGCTCTACAACAAGGCCGTTGCCCGCGGGATGGTTCAAGGCAAGCTCTGTGGCATGCTGCCAGGATCCGCTAGCGTTCAGGGTAAAGACGTGGACATTGTCACCGCCGGCCTTCGCCGGGATTAAAGGCGCCGGTAGTGTCATAGGGAAGATCCCCCGATCCGCTGGATACGTAGAAAGCCGTCCCGTTAGGATCGAATACCATCCCATAGTAGGTATTGGGGACCATGATCACTTGCTTCTTGACCGGCTTGTTCGTCGAAATGTCATAGACGAACACGTACTCTTGCGAATCCGGCCAGTTGAAATAGGTGCCGAAGGCATCTGGCTTGCCATCGGTTCTAAAGACGCGGTTAAAGCCACTCGTCAGGACCAGCAGGGTCTTTTTATCCGGACTCACCAGGGAAGTAGCCGCCTGCCCGGCCAGCCAGTTTGGATTGTCGGCCAGGTCGGGATTCAATGGTTCAAATGTGGAACCCTGGGGCGCCAGGGGCGAAATCTGTTGGCCCATATTGGGTAAGGACTGTATGCCCTTCGAGGTTGGTTGGGGCACTGGAACGCACGAACTGAGGACAGTGGCGGCAATAACCAGCATCAGCCACCCACAAATAAGCCATACGACGGATTTTCATTTCTTTCCCTTCCTTGGTGTTTAGTTACAAAAGATCACTTACATTAACCCCTTTCGGGAACGTATGTTGTTTGGTTAAACCGGGGCCATCGTGCTGTCAATGATTACCCGAAATATGTCTTGCCGATTTCTCAGGTATTCCTCCCTGGATATGACTTTTATGTTAAAACGCTTCTGCATTTTCCACTGCTTACCTTTGGTATTTCCTGCCACCTTTCCTGTATAAAAGTGCCGTAAAATAAAAAGACCCGGTCATTTACAAATGATCGGGTTATCCTCTGCCACACCGCGTCTGATTGATCTTTCTGCAAACGCCTTTTGTAAGTCACTATTTGCAAATAGAAGTCTTTAAATTTACCCTATTCCAGTCAACTTTACGCCAAACTATATAAAATGACAAATATGTGTACTGGTTCAGTACATCAATGACAAATTTGATTATCGGCCGCTTGATGGAGCTGAAAGAAATCCTTCTTATATATAACAACAAGACATGACTCAAATAAAATAAGTGGCAATAAGTTAAATATATGCTCTGATACGGCAGAGAGCCAGGTTCAATAAAGAATTTAATAGCGCAAGCCTACTGGCTGCCGGGATGTGTAATCCCGTAGGAACTAAATTTATCTGGCGGCGGAAATGGGCAGTTCTTCTGGAGGTTGACCTATATTTCAGTTTGGTCTGATGTTGGGCTGCTTTCGCAGCTCCCGTCCCTTACTTCTTCCAAGCATCGATCATTGCACGCGCCATGACTCTCACACCATCCATCTCTATCATAAGGGCATTGATGTGTATTTCCATCCATATTAAAACAATATCACAACATAAAAATGCTGGTCAATACGTACGTATACTATATATTGGCCTCCAAAATATTCCAATTTGAAAAATCGGCATCTTTATTGGAATGGCAGAAGGATAGACAGCAATTACGATTGGCAGAGACCTTCAGTAACTTTCTTTTTTCACCCGACGAAAATCATTGACGGGGCGGAAAGGGCTGCTGGGGGCTATTCAAATTTAAGCCTGAATTGATTATAATAGGTTGGCGGCAAAGGTAAGGGTACGTGGAAAAAACAATCTCAGCTTTATGCCAATATCGGGCCATCCTAAAAGAGAAGGATCTGCCATATCCCAAACACGGTTATAAATATGTGGAGGTAGTCCTTGATGGTTTTATTGTCCACCGCCCAATCTCCAAGACTGCCAGGAATGCAAGACGCTTGCCGTTAATAATTGCCTTTGCTTCAACTGCAAATCCAGATCGTAAGATAAGGCTAAGGTTTGATGACTCGGGGTATTACGTTGTCGGTTATAGGAGCATCCGGCAAAAAGAAGCATTAGCTTTGACGACAAAGTCTGGAAATATGGAGGTAATACCATGGGAGCCAAAGCCTTTGTACTCGTCATCACATCAGTAGGCAAGACTAAGGAAGCACTCAACAAACTCAAAAAGCTCGACGGTATCAAATCTGCGGATGCTGTACTGGGCCCCTATGATATCATCGCAGAAATAGAAGGTGACTCCATTGACTCCCTGGGCAAGCTTATCACCGAGCATGTTCACAAGATTGAGGGCATCGAGCGCACCCTTACCTGTCAAACAATTCGTGTTGCATAGTAACGTCTCTTTACCAGTGCAATTTTCTGTTCAATTATCGTAACTATATAATCATTAGTTACCGCTGGTGGAAATAGGCATCTGGCAGGCGATGAACAAACGTCGGCATCACTGTTCCGCTGTAGGTATATTTACGTCGAGGCAATTACGACGTAGAGATTCAGGGTGTCATTCCGCTAGATTTACCTACCACTGCACACAGGAGGTCAGAAGTCTGGAAACTACCTTTCAGTGCGCGCTCACCTGGCGTTCAGAAATGCCCTTTCCACGAGAGCTCTGGTTACTTGCACCTTATATTTATTTTTTGTCAGGGATAAAGTTTGCTCTACCGCTATTTTAGCGGCAGTTGCTGCCGACTTTTTATCTAACTTTTTCCCTTTCAAGAAGTCTTCGATATCTTTTATCCTGAGCGGGACAGGAGCTACAGCTCCCAGGACTATTCTGACTGAATCCACCCTGTCCCCATTCACGTTCAAAAGGGCAGCCACACTCACCACCGGGAAGTCATGCGAGTTCCTTAGCGCAAATTTGATGAAATCTTGCCGGCTGCCCAATGCAGGTTTGGGTATCTGTATTTCTACTACTAATTCACCTTCTTCGAGTTGGCTGGTTTTCATAGTCCCGGCAGAAAAAAAGTCCTCTGCGGTTAGAATGCGTTTCGTAGTCCTGATTTTTGCTCCCAGTGCTATTAAAGCAGGAGCTATATCAGAGGCGTTGACAGCCACGCAGCCACAGTTGAAACAACGGTTGGCCTCATTCTCCATTTCACTGAGATTGAAGCCGACAGTATCCTCTATATCAATGCGTCTGCGAGATACGGGCAATATAGCAGTTTTACCTCTATCCATTTTGACCAGGCAATCTGTGCTGCATTTTTGCATAGTTACTTTTTGACTCTTTGTATGTATTCGCCTCTTCATCAGGTATAAATCAATTGAAGCCGCTGCCCTTCTTCCGGCGGCAATAGCCTGAATTACCGATGCAGGTCCCGTGGCGACATCCCCACCTGCAAAAACACCAGCAGCATTTGTCTCTTGTGTATCCTGATCGACCGTTATCAAACCGCGCTCCGTTTTGAGCGCCGAGCCGATAAATGACAAATCCGCTCGCTGTCCGATAGCCAGTATGATTGAATCGGCATTTACCCTGGTCCTGTTAGCTTTGTTAAAAGCTGGTGCGAAGCAACCCTTAGCGTCAAATACTGACGTGCAGCGTACAAGTTGCATGCCTTGAATATGATCATTTTCCTGGAGTATTTGATCGGGCCCCCATGATGGCATGAGATGAATTCCCTCGGCTAAGGCTTGCTCGATCTCTGAAGAGATAGCGGGCATCTCTTCACGGCATTCCAGGCATGCCATGGTGACGTCTGCTGCGCCTAACCGCTTTGCCGTAATAGCCACGTCAACCGCAACATTTCCACCTCCAATAACCAATACCTTTTTACCCGGCGCCTTGCTCAAGCCTGAGTTCACTTTTGTAAGCCAATCCAGTCCGGATATCAGCAGTCCCTCATCCTTTACACCCAACGGCCTCTGGCCCCATCCTCCGGTTGCCAGGAATACCGCATCAAAATTATTCCTTATATCTTTTAGAGTCGAATCGTTGCCGATTTCAAATTGAAGCCTGAATTTAATACCCGTGCCCTGCAAGGCTTTTATCTGCCTGCGTACCAGGTTTTTAGGCAGGCGGTAAGCCGGTATAGCATACATCAGCATGCCGCCTGCTTCTTCATGTTTATCGAAGACCGTAACTGAGTAGCCCGACTGTCTAAGGTAATATGCCGCAGCCAGGCCAGCCGGCCCCGCTCCTACCACCGCTACCTTTTTTCCATTTTCTTTTTGGGGCGGACGCATTATCGACTCTACATTATCCAGAATGTAGTCGCCTATATATCGCTCAATATTTCTTATAGATACGGCTTCATCAAATTCGCTGCGGTTGCATTTTGTCTCGCATAAATGCGGACATACCCGGCCGGTTATAGCCGGGATCGGATTAGACGCAAGCAGTATTTCCGCCGCCTTATCTATTTTCTTATCTCTGATAAGGCTAAAATACGAGGGTACATCGACCTTCCCCGGGCACTCCGCCGAGCAAGGGGTTGTTGCCATTCTTGCTGCGCCAAAGATGGAATGGTAGCGGTTCTCCCCGGTTAAAGCATTGCAAGTCTGGCCGCCCTTTCTCAGACAGTGGAATGTGCACTCCGGATTGCGATAATACCAGCACCTTGGTTCCTGGCAGATATTGCCAGCGATCGTCCCCATGTTTCTGATATGAGGAGTAGCAACACTGTGCGCTGCCATCGACAATAACTTGTATTTCTTCTTTACGATTTCACTTTTTTCGATGGCATGCAACCGGGTCAGCGCCCCTATCCTCAGCCCAAGATTATCTTCCTTGATATAGTCCAGTCCCGGGATGGTTTTGATGTTAACCACTAACTCGGGGTATTCAGGACGTACATTATCCTTTAGTACTCCCAGCAAGTCAGTGCCACCTGCAATTGCGACTGCCTTCGTTCCATACTTGCCCAGCAAATTGCTTGCTTCTTCAAGGGAAGTGGCATTCTGATGTTTAAACGACCTTAAAGCAGCCATTTTATTTAAATCCTTCCCAGTGCTTTTAATATTTTGTCCGGTGTAATTGGAATGTCATCTATCCTTACACCAATTGCGTTATAAATGGCATTTGCAATCGCACGGGGCCCGCAGGTCACCACCCCTTCTCCAATTCCACAGGCTCCATATTCTCCGGCCCCCTTCCATACCTCAAAAAGCACGGGCTCCACCTTCGGCATGTCTGCTATTGTCGGTATCTTGTATTCCACCCAGTTGAAATCAAGCGGTACACCCGTTTTTTCATCATAGACTATCTCTTCAAATAGTGACTCGCCGACAGTCATACATTGGCCTCCGCACTGCTGCGCTTCAGCCCCGGAGGCAAACATGACCGTGCCACAATCATTAAGGATGATCATCCTGAGCACCTGCGTTTGCCCGGTGTCAGTATCCACTTCGACCTCAGCAAACGAAGCTTGATATGGCACGCCCGTTTTCCTGGTATCAGGCCTTCTGCTGGCCATGGCTACAATCGGCACCAGGTCCCCTTTTTGCAAGAGTTTTTTAACTGTAATCGATTTTTTCACCTGTGCCTTCAAGCGTACCTGTCCGTCCTCTATTACAATTTGGTCCCGGCTGACCTTGAAGTGCGTCGCCGCCAGCTTCATGACCTCTCCCCTGATTTTAGCTGCAGCTTCCAATAGCACTTCTGATTGCAGGTAAGAAACGGCGCTATCGGTCTGTACGGTATCTTTGAGGCCGCTGTCCGTGTCCACAGTCGACGCCCACCTGATATCCTCAGGCTTTACACCTAGAAAACTCAAAGCTTCTGCGCATCCCAGTACGTTGCAGGTATTGGAACCGGGCCCGCATTCCACTGTAGGGGCAAGCAGCACCACTGTGCCATCGGGATTGAGTTTGATTCCTGCCTGGATTGTACCGCGCCGCTGCTCCTGCCAGGCGGCATGCCAACCCGGATGAAAAGAGAATCCAATTCCCCGTTTCTTCGAGCCGTCATAGGTACGCCCTTTGCCCGGCTTATGCCGCTTATCCCAACCAATCCTCCTGGCGCCTTCATGCAAAACAGCTTCCAGGCTCTTATCCGGTAACTTCTCCCATTTGTGCCCGAAATTCTTTAAGGCTAACTCTATAGGATCGATGCCGAGCTTCTCAGCCAGCGTGTCAACTGCCAGACCCAATACCAGGTTGAACTGGTTATTACCTACACCTCTCATCATGCAACCGGGGATTTTGTTGGTATAGACTGCGTAAGATTCCATTTTTACATTGGGTATATGTGCGAATGAGACCTCCACAATCTCCTGCGGAACAAACTTCGTGGCAAAACATGTGTGGTCAGCATAGGCGCCCGCGTTCCCGATGGATTTAAAATAGCTTGAACTGATGGCGCCGTCTTTTCCGGACCCCATCTTGCACGTATATATTATGGGTTGACGCGTATTGTGGAAACTTTCCCGCCGCGTATGTTTGAACTTCACGGGGCTCCCTGTCCGCTTCGCCAGCAAGGCAGTGTAAATAAAGAAAGGATCTTCCCCGGTATCTCCCCTCCCAAATTGACCACCGACAAACGGGCTGATCACTCTTACTTTGTTCTGCGGGATCTCCAGCATTTCACTGAGAAACATTCGAGTTTGATCAGCTTCGTATGAATTCGACCATACAGTAAGCTGGTCGTCTTTCCATGAAGCCAGGCAACACCAATTGTCCAGGGAGCACTGTGTGGCATTATGGTAAATTGCCTTAACTTCGATGTTTATATCTGCTTCAGTGAACCCTCTTTCCACATCTCCTATATTCACAAAGACATCTGCGCCACCAATTGGTTCAGCCGGTAAAATATTGCTTTGTGAAAGCTCAGGATGTATTACCGGCGCTCCCGGCTGCATGGACTCTACAGGATCAAGCACAAAGGGCAATACTTCCCATTCGACTTTGATTAATCTTAATGCTTCTTCGCCGATGCGTTCACTTTTGGCTGCTACTACGGCGCCTACTTCGTCACCCACCCAGCATGCATGGCTGCCAAGTATCCTCCTGTCCCGCAACTTCTTCCACATCATGCGTTCATAACTTACCGTATCTACTCCATCCGTCCAACCGGCGTTCATTGGTTTTAATGAGACTATTTCAGGGTCCTTATAGGTCAATATCGCCTCAACGCCTGGCAGCTTCTCAGCTTTGCTTATGTCGATACTTTTGATGACTGCATGCGGATAAGGGCTGTGTAGCGCTTTGGCATAAAGTATGTTCGGCAGACGGCACTTTAATGTCATGTCATCTATAAACTCTGCCCGGCCGCTGGCTTTCTCCCAGCCATCAATCCGGGGACGATAAGTTCCCAGGTATTTACGGTTTACACGGCGTTTAAATTCATTGCTCATGGTTTACTCACTTGCCTGGATATTTTTTCCGCGGCGTGCTCGACCGACTTTGCGATTGCGGCATAACAACCGCAACGGCAGATATTGCCTGAAAGTGCATCTTTTATCTCTTGTGCTGTCGGGTTCGGGTTTTCATTAAGAAAAGCTTTAACTGTCATTACAAATCCAGGTGTACAGTAACCGCATTGCATGGCAGTGCCGTAGCCTGGTTCACTTTGTTCGGCGAAGGCTGCTATAACAGGGTCATCCTTGGGTAAACCCTCAATGGTTAAAATATCCTGGCCATCTGCATCAACCGCGAGCGTCATACAAGAGAGAACAGCTTCTCCATTCAGTATTACTGTACACGCTCCACAGGCGCCGTCATCGCAAGCTATCTTCAGCCCGCTGAGCCCCAATTTTTCACGCAGTAAATATGCTAAGGTATCAGCCTCTTCAATATCGTGGCCAACATAAAATTTATGCCATACACCATTGACCTTAAGCCTTATAATACGATCTTCAGCGGACACACGAGGATCTTTACAGGGCTGTTGCAGAGTCATACCTCACCTCCTATGCTATTTGACTTACCTAAAAATTGGCAACTATTGTCTGATGAATCTTCTTTTACAGGCTCACTATGCTTTAGCTTAATAAAAGGGGTATTGATTTGCTTCCTCTAGATCCAACCGCCTGAATCTGAGTCACAGACACCTAGCTAATAATTATAACAATCTTAATATCGTGACCAATGGATTTTACCAGCATACTCCACTAAGTTCATCATTTCAATGGCTCAACTACGTATAACTTGCCAGACAGAAGATTCAAGAATATTGCAGCAGGGTAGAGGCAAACCTTAGGAAATGCTCTTGGCATAAAAAACAAGCCCTAAAAGCGCTGGATGTTCAGATTGTTGCAACGCAGGAAAAGATGAAAATCCGAGTTGCGGTACCGCTAGATTTTATTACCATTGAACGAATACCGGCATCAATGTTTCACTGTAGGTATATTTACATCAGTTGGAAGGGGCATACATTATCAAGGATATAAGAGG